>NZ_JBIDCI010000022.1:0-101377 GCF_043204535.1 Streptomyces sp. NPDC047853
CACCCGCTTCGGCGGACTGAGGGCACCGGCCGCTTTTGTGTCTCAGGGGCGGATGCCGTGGGCTGCCGCTTCGCGCAGTACCCCCAGCGCGCCCCGCAACGCCCATGTAGCGTGCTCGCGGACGGCTTGCGGGCACGGGTACTCCGCGGCCTCCCGCAGGTCGCGTACGGCGCCCTGGAGCGCGTGCAGGGCGGCGCGCGGATCGTCGAGCAGGACGAGGACACCCGCGCTGTCGACCGTCCAGACGCGGCCGGTGTCCGGCTCGATGTCGGTGACGTCCAGGAGCTGGCCGCAGGCGCAGGCGAACGTCCCGTCCGGCTGGGCGGTGTAGGGGTGGGCGTGGGCGCAGGTGATCGGGTCCATGAAGGAGCGGCCCGCCTTTCGGTCCTGGTTCTGGCGTGGTGGTGACCAGGAGGCCGCGCGGTGGGCGGGGGCTCGACAGCGCCGCGCAGCGGGCTGTCGACCGGGGCCGGTGGGTGCGCCCGCAGGGCGCCGGCCCCGGCGGTCCGACCGGCGCGCAGCGCAGGACCGCAGCGCGAGGGAGCGCAGCGAACCCGCGCGTCGCGTCCGGGAGAGCCCGCAGGGCGCTCCCGGACGGCCCCCGACCCGCCGTGTGGCACCCTGGGCCGCCACCACGCCAGAAGGTGCGTCTACCGACCGAGCAGCGTCTTTACCGACATGCGAAAGCCCCGGCCGCTGAGGGAGCAGGGCCGGGGCTTCGGGGTCGTAGCCGCGTCGGTCAGCGAGGGCTGGGGTTCAGCAGCGCGGCGGCTGCGGCGATGAAGGCCCCGGTGGCTTCCTTGGCTGCCTGTCGGCGGGCGTCCAGCTCGGGGCGGTCGGCGGCATGGCGTAGCGCGTACGTGGCGTCTGCGGCCTGCTGGGCGGCACCGGCCAGCTCGGGGAGCAGGATCTGGAGGCGGATGTGGGGCGCGGTGATGGCGGCCCGGGTGTCGTTGCTCTTGGTCTTGGCTCCCAGTTGGTGCTCGCTGTCGGCTTCGTTCAGTGCCAGCCGTTCGCGGTGGAACATGGCCGCCCGGTGTGCGTCCAGGGCGGCTGCGAACTCGGTGACGGCGGCGAGCTGGTCCTGGCGGTGGCTGTCGGCGCGTTGTTCTGCGCGGTCCGTGCGCGCCGTGCGGTGTTGTAGGAGTCCTGCCGTCAGGGCGCCGGCGAGGGTGCCGAGGATGGCAATAATCGAAGGCAGTCCCGCGCAAGCACATCGAGCGGACCGTGTGCGAGGACCAGGAGGAGCGGGAGCTCCGGCTTGGTGCATGGGTCGGGAACCAGCGCAGCAGGGCCGCGACGCTGTCCCCGGAGCGGGTGGAACTGCTGTCCGCGATCGGGATGCGGTGGACGTAGGCGACAGGCCTGAAGCGGGTTGAGCGGGGCGTCGGCCGTCAGGCTGGCGCCCCGCTGTCGCTCTGTCCCCGGTTCTGGTGACGGGCCCGGGTCCCGGTCCACCGCCCGGGTGAATTCGTCCCTCGCGTACGTGTGCGCGGCTTGTGCGGTGTGCCATCAACCGGCCCTGAAAACCCGGCACTTGACAGGTATCGGGACTTTTCTTCATCTTCTTCGCATACCGCTCGGATCGGACCGGGTGGACGGACAGGAGTGATCGCGATGCGTGAGTCGTACGACGAGCACGGGGCGGCGAGCCGGCTGAAGGTGACGGTGGCGGCCTGGCGGTGGGCAGTGGCTTCGGGGCTGGTCCCGGCTGCTGATGCGGGGGCCGGGCAGTGGTCCCGGGCGGTGGTCCAGGCGGTGGACGCCGAAGCGGTACGGGCTGCACTGCGGGGACCGGCCGCTGCGTTCTGGACTGCGGAGCGGCTGAACGCGGCGCTGGGCGAGCCGCTCCCGTTCGGCCGGCCGCGGGTGACGGCTGCGGCGGTGGGCCACCTCGTACGGGCCGGGTATCTGACCTACCTCGGCGGTGACGTCGACTGTCCCGACGTCCACCCCGACCAGGTCGCGGCCCTGGCCCGGCGCCGGGATCTGCCCGCGCTCCTCGACCGGCACGTGCCCCTCGGTCCTGACCAGGCGGCCGTGCGCCTCGGCGTCCGCCGCGTGGATTTCGACCGGGTGGTCGACCTCGGATGGATCACGCCGACCGGATCGGTAGAGATCGACTACAAGCGCCAAGGCGGCGTGACCCGCGTGCCGTTGTACTCGGCCGAGGACGTGGCGCTGCTGCCGGTGATTCGTCCGGAGGTGGACTGGCACGAGGTGCGCACGGTGGCGCCGGGCCGCCGCTCCCCGCTCAGCGCGCTCGCCCCGGCTGCCGGAGGGCGGGACACGGTGCTGCTGGCGGGGATCGGGCGGATCGCCGGGGTGGGCCGGGCGACGGTGGCGAACTGGCGCCGCCTCCACCCCGACTTCCCCGCCCCGGCCGGTGGCACCGCCACCCACCCGGAGTTCGACCGGTCCGCGGCTGTCGTCTGGCTCCTGGGCCACGGCAAGCTCGTCGTGCCGTCCGGTGTGCCGTCCGCCACGCTCGTGCTGCGCCCGGACGGCGCGGGCAAGGAGCTGCGGTGCCGGCTCGATGACCCGTGGCTGGAGCTGGCCACCGACGCCGCCGACGACGACCGGATCTCGGGCTGGATGAGCGACGAGGACGCCGACGTCCTGGCGGCCCTTGCCGCGCAGGGGGAGGGCGCAGCCGTGCGTCGGCTGGCCGCCCCAGGCACCCTGCCGCTGACGGTCTTCGGCGGTGCCCGGGTCATCGACCGATCGCGGCGCGGAGCGGGTGGGCTACGGGTGACCATGTCCTGGCCCGGGGCCCTGCGCGGCCACCTCGCACCGGGCCAGGCGGGCGGCCAGATCCGCCACGGCGTGCCGTACACCGCCCCCGGCCCGGAATGCTCGTGCGCGCGCCAGACCTGCGGCGGCCTCGTCCTCACGCCCTACTGCCCCGAGCACGGACCCGCGGTCGAGCCGGTGATGGAGTGGCACCCCGGCGGAGGCATCCGGTGCACCGCGCTACTGGGGCGCTGAAGCGTCCGGCCGGCGGGAGCGGGAAGGGCGGAGTCGGCGGCGCCCGCCCCGGCACGGACTTGAGCTGAGCTTCAGCCTGCTGGGCCCGGCTCGAAGCGCGGGGTGTCGCTGGGAGACACGTCCGGGCGAGGCCGGTGCCAACGGGCGGCGTGCCGCCAGCGGCCCGCGGCGTCCCGGGCGACGTCGACACCGACCTCGACCACCAGCTCCGGCTGAACGAGCGTGACGTCCAAGGGCTCGCGTGAGCCCCACACGGCGGAGAACGTCCACCCCGCCCACGGATGCGCGGGCCCGGCCGGGGCGAGGAGAGCGGCGACGGCGCGGCCGGCGCTCTGCGGCAGGGTGGCGGTGCGGCCGGTGAAGCGCAGCCGGCCCTCGGCGTCGTAGCGGCCCAGGAGCAGGGTGCGGGGCGCTGCGGCCGGGCCGGTGAACGCGCCCACGATCGCGTCCTCGGTGGCTCTCACCTTGTACTTGCCCCACCCTCTGGCCCCGGCGAGGTAGGGCTGGGTCAGCCTCTTGAAGCACAGGCCCTCCAGCCCGGCCGACGTCCAGGTGAGCCACTCACGGGCGGTGACAGGGTCGGTGGTCGACGGGCACAGGGTGAACGGCGCCGCCAGACCCGCGTCGGCGAACAGCGACTCCAGAGCGGCACGGCGCCGGGCGTACGGCCAGGAGGTGAGGTCGGTGCCGTCCAGGTGCGTGGCGTCGAAGACGACCAGGTGCGCGGGCCAGGTCTGCGCGGCCGTGAGGGCGCCGGCGCCTCGGCGGCGGGCCAGGCGCTGCTGGAGCCGCTCGAACGCCAGCCGTTCGCCCTCCCACACCACCAGCTCCCCATCCAGGCCGGTGTCGTCGGGCAGCTGCGCGAGGGCAGCGGCCCGGATCTCCCGGAACGCGCCGGTCATGTCCGTACCCTGCCTCGAGCGCAGCAGCACCCGCCCGTCGGCCCAGCGGGCAAGCTGGGCACGGTAGCCGTCCCATTTGGGCTCCGCAGCGGCGCCGGGCGGCAGGTCGGCCTCGGGCACGGGGGCCGTGAGCATCGGCTCGGGCAGCGTCCACGTCATGAGGAGATGCCTTCCACGCCCGGGGCGCCGGGTGTGTGTCTGGCTGCTCCGTCAGCGCAGCGCTTCCTCGCGGCGCCGGCGCATGCGGACGGCGGTGTCGAGGTAGCGGGCGCAGAGATCCGCCCCCACCGGGCACCGAGTGGGGCCGCACTCGGTGCAGTGCACGAGATGCTCTAGGTAGGCGGCGTAGTGGGCGCCGTTCGGATGGGCGCTGAAATCGATATCCACGTCTACGCTCTCCCCGCGCCGGTCGTTCTTCACCAAGAACGCTACGCCGGTGCGTACGGTCCGGATGTGCAATTGCACGCCGTGTGGCTCGAATGCGGCGGCCGGGTCAGGCGGCGCGGAAGTCGTGCGCCGCACCGCCGCGCCACTCCACCCACCGCCCGTCATCCACCACGGCGTCCGGATCGTCGATGCCGGCGCCTTCAAGGAACACCGCCAGGTCGTGATCGCTGTAGGCGGTGCCCAGGATCTCGTCCCGGCCGTGGCGGTGCACGGTGACCCGGCGGCCCCCCGACAGGGAGGGCCGGTGCACGACGATGGGCGCGCCACTCACGTCTCCAGCGTGCTCCCGCCGGCTCGAAAGCGCGAGCAGGGGGTGGGGCAGGTCAGCGGCCTGCGTCGTTGATGCCGGATGCCAGCTGGCTCACGACGTCCAGCACGCCCTGCCCGAACGCGGTCGGTGCGACGAGGATGCCGAAGACCAGGACGATCAGCACGGTCAGCTTCTCGTCGTTGCGGCTGCGCGCGTGGGTCCGCCGGCGCAGCCGCACGACGATGATGACCGCCAGCAGCACGGCCACGTTGATGGTCAGCACGCACAACCCCCACCAGCTCAGGAACGCCCCTGGTCAAGGTTGTAGCCAGCACGTCCAGCCCAGACGTCTGCGTCGTCCAAGGATGGCCGCATCTGTCCGCGAGATCGGCCGGATCTGCCGTCTTGTCCCGCCCGGCTCGCGCCTGGTCCCGGCTCTCGGTCAGCCCGGCGCGGGGCCGTCGGCGCGCAGCTTCCGGCCCCACCGCTCGGCGGCCTTGGCGTCGCAGTACTCGCACAGTGGTGAGCGGGCCCCGGTGCCGTACTTGTGGGTGGGCCGGCGGCATGCGGCGCACGGGCCGATCTGGTCGCCGGGGCAGGTGCGTGCGGAGGTGTCCGGCTCGGTGACCGGCGGAACGGGGGCAGTCATCAGGGTTCCTCGTCTGGGCGGCCGGCGGCAGCCGCCTCGAACGAAGAATAGAACGCCAGGTGCTCCGCGGCGGGCAGGCCCGCCTCCCGGGCCGCGTCCCGCAGATCCGCGGTGATGCCCTCCAGCGTCTGCGGGAGACGGTGGCGCCGGCGGACCGCCATGCCGTGATCCCAGCACAGGTCCACCCAGCGCGGCCCCGCGCCCGCAAACGCCACGGCGCGGACGGTGGCCGCCGGGGCACCACAGACGGTGCAGGGCCGGGGCGGCACCTCCTGGACGCGGGCGAGGGCCTGCGGGCGGGCAGGCGGAGCCGGGGCCTGGTCGAGGTGCTCGGGGGCGATGCCGTGCCGGGTGAGCAGGTCAGCGGGCTCCATGGCCTCTTCTCCGTTCGCCCACCCCTGGGATTGCTGCGTGACCGGCACAGCATAAAATAGAACGTGTGAACGATTCAGGTCCGACGCGTCTGACGCTGCTTCGCTTCCTGGAGCGGGTGCAGCTGCGCGACCTGGAGCGCACCCGCCGGTGGATCGCCGATGAAGAACGGCGCGAGGCCGAGCGACGACGCGGTATCGAGGAGAAGCCGGCCCCGCCCGACTGGCTCCTGGAGCAGGGCCTGAATGCGGGCAGCCCGCCCGTCTACGTCCACATCGGCGACTGCTGGAACGCAGCCAAGCGCAGCAAGGGCATCGAGCAGGAGCAAGCCCGGCGCGCCCTCGCGGACGGCGTCAAAGCGTGCCCGCACTGCCGGCCGGACAGCGCGCTGCGCATGCTCGACTAGGCGAGACGGTGCTTGAACAGGAACGAGTAGAACGTCGGGATGCCGTGATGGTCCGTCGCAGCCGCATGATTCACGGCCTCCCACCCTTGTGCGCCCCAGTCCGCCAGGATCTCGTTGACGTGCTCGTCCTCCGGAGCGGGGAACGACACGAACCGGTACTCCCACTGGTCGCTCATGCACCTACGCTGCCCCGCATCGGCGGCCCGCACTCGCTGCGGAGCATCCAGCGAGTGCGGCCTCAGTGATCGAAGTGACCGACCAGGACGGTGCCAGGTCGGCTAGATCCGCTTCAGGCACGTGGCAGGCACCTGGCCCCCGCGGACGATGCGCCAGACGTGCCCACCCTTTCCGCACTTGCGGTAGGCCGGACCGCTCTGCGTGCGGGCGATCGCTGCAACGCACGACGTCACTACGTCGCCCCGGTGCAGGTAGCGCACCACCGGAGAGTTCGGCGATGCGACAGGCGCACCGCCTTCAGGCATCCGCACCGCCACCTTCCGCCCGGTGACCTCGTACCGAGCGGAGCAGTCCTTGGCGGCAGTCGCTGAGGTAGGGGCGGGGTTGGCATGAACGGCCGGAGCAAGCAGGGCGGTCGCGGCGAGCGTTGCTGTCGCAGCAACGGCAATCATCAGTCGTGTCACACCCCAATCAACCTCGGTCGGGCCGGAAGGGGATACGGCTTCCGGTCGATGATCACTCCCTCGGGGTGCGGCTAGCTCAGCAGTCGGCAGGGATAGGGACTCAAAAGCGGAGTGACCTAGTAATGTTCGGCCGCATGAGCATCCCCAGCCCCCGAGGGGAGCGAGAGAAGCTAATCACCGCTCTCACTCCCCAGTTGCGCAGGCATCTGAAGATCCGTGCTTTCGAGCACGGCATGGACATCCAGGACGCCGCCGAGCACGCCATCAAGGCCTGGTACACGGCGGACAGCCTCCCCGAGGTGGACACTGCCGGTGCCCGCACTTGGGGAACGTTCCTGCCAGTTGGCGAGCCGGACACGTTCAAGAACACGTGCAACGAGCGCGGAGTCACCTATGTCCAGGGACTGGCCCAAGCACTGACGCTCTGGCTGGAGGCGCACCCCTCCCCCAGCACGCCGCTCACCGAGCAGCCGGTCATCCGGGTCATAGTGGCCAATCAGAAGGGCGGCGTGGGAAAGACGTTCATCTCCAGCGGCGTGGCTCAGGCCCTCGCTGAGGCCGGCCACCGGGTGTTGATCGTCGACTATGACCCACAAGGTCATCTCACTGCGGAGCTCGGCTTCGAGGACCTCATGTATGAGGACGACGTCGAGACGCTGCTGATGCACATGGACGGAACCGCCAAGGGCGACATCCATGACCTACTGGTCGCCCTGGACCATGAACGCTTCGGGGAACGTCTGCACTTGCTGCCCGCGAGTGACGATGCATTCCTCCGGGACGTGGCACTGTCGAAAGTCTCGTTCAGCGAGGCAGCCCTGGAGCGCGCGCTGGAGCCGCTGGAGAACGATTACGACGTCATCATCATCGACGGCCCGCCCAGCCTCGGTCTGAACATGGACACCGCGCTGTACTACGTGCGGCGCCGCGACGGCGAGTTGTCCGACCGTTCCGGCGTCATCACGCCGGTGTGGGCCAACAAGGCGTCCCACCGTGCTTTCCGCCTGCTGCGATCGCAGATGGAAGACCTGTGCCGTAAGGGCCGCATCACTGTCGACTACCTCGGGCTGGTCATCAACGCCTACGACAGCCGACGCGGCCGGTTGGTCAAGGAGAACCGTGACCAGTGGGAGCGCAGCAGTTCGCCGGCGGTTCTGGCGGTCATCGGTGATCTGAAGGAAGGGCGCGAGGCAGCGGATGGGGAGATCCCGCTGCTGGAGTACGCGCCCGATAGTGAGCACGCGCAGGCGATGCGCGACCTGGCGAAGGAACTCGCGGTATGAGGAAGACCAAGCCGAAGGGCCAGCCGGAGCGTGTGACGCGCGGCTTCACCGTTGACGAGGACGGGCAGGACAGCGCGACTGGGGCGCCCCGGCGCGTGCGGACGCGTCAGCAGATCATGAACGGCGAGGGCAAGCGTCCGCCAGCCTCGGTGCCGCTTGCGGAGCTGGCCCACAATCCGTTCAACCCCCGCGACGAGTACACCGACATCGAGGAGACGGCGGAGTCACTTCGTGTCCGGGGTCAGGTTCAGCCGGTCACCGTCGCGCGACGTTCGGCCTTCCTCCTTGCTCATCCTGACCAGGAGGGACAGATCGGGGCAGCGGAGTACGTAGTCATCGACGGCAACCGGAGGCTGAAGGCCGCCGGTGCAGCGGGGTTGGCAGAGCTGCGGATCGACGTAAACGATGACTTGGCTGCCACTGCCGCCGACATTCTGGAGTCGGCCTTGATCGCCAACGTGCACAGGGTGGACGTGCCGCCACTGGACCAGGCTCGTGCCCTCCAGGAGCTGGTGGGCGTGCACGGTTCCCAGGGCAAGGTGGCCAGGCGTCTGGGGAAGACTCCGGCATGGGTGTCGCAGCGTCTGGCACTGCTGGAGCTGACGCCGGACCTCCAGAAGGAGGTGGAGACTGGCAAACTCAAAGTTGAGCCCGCTCGACGTATCGGACGCCTCCCCAAGGAGCAGCAGGCGCCCGCAGCTCAGAAAGCCATGACTGCGTCGACGACACCGCGTCAGCGTCCGTCGCGTCGGCAGCTGGAAGACCGCCAACGCACGGAGCCGACCGTTAACGGCGTTAACGGTCCTGACGCTTCTGGTTCCGGCTCTGCGGTACCCCAGCAGACCGTTAACGCCGTTAATACCCTGGCAGCGGAGCCGTCCGTTCCTTCAGCTCTCGTCGTGCCCCCCGACGCTTCCCCGGAGTGCATCGTTGCCGCGTTGAAGGAACAGCTGTCTCCGCAGGACTTGACCATGGTGGCGGAACTTCTCGTGGAGAGCCTGACCCCAGCGGCTGGCTGAAGCGGCAGCCCGGCGACGGCTTGCCGACTGGGCCATAGCGATCTGCTGGTGCCGACGCGAGGTCGAGCCGAAACGCAAAAGGGCCCCTGCCACCCCGGAAGCCGGGGGGGCAGGGGCCTGTGTGTGTACGAGGCACGGGGCCTCGGGCCTGGAGTCCAGCTGGCCGTCCAGCCGGATAGGTCAGAGCACGGCGCCGATGGCGGCCAATGCGAGAAGAGCGAGAGCAGCCAGGGTGCAGTCGATGGCGCGGCGCAGCCTGGCGAACTTAGTGACGGCGATGGCAGATAGGACGCGGATGCGGGCGGCGCGGGTGTCGCTGTCCATGGAGGCCCGGACGGTGTCGTCGTCGGTCAGGCGTGCCCAGTGCGGGAAGCTCGCGCGGTCGTCGCCTCGCAGGTTGGGCCTCACGACCAGGAGCAGCAGTACCGCGGCGGTGCCCAGGGCGAGGACGGCGAGTGCTCCGACGGCGTTGGCCGCGGTGGGTAGGTCACGGCTGGCGATGGAGGCGACGCCGGCCAATGCCGCGCCGTTGAAGGCCAGCAGCAGGGAGGCCTTGGCGTCCGTGCGGCTGATCTCGCCCGTGACGGCCGCGCACGCGGCGTCGAGGTTCTTGTCGACGATGGACTCGGGGACAGTGGTCATGCGGTCGCTCCTTGAACGGCGGCGGCCAGGAGCGCGACGGCGTCGGTCTGGTACGGGTCGGCGTACAGCCGGTGGTCGCTCACGACCAGAGGCCCGAACCGTGGGGAGATGCGGTAGCCGGGCACGAGGGTGGTCTCCCGTCCGTCCAGGGCGGCGGTGAGCCGGTCGTGGTCCCGCTGCGCGTGCCGGGTCTGGGTGTACGGGCCGAGGCGCAGCAGGGTGTAGCCGTCGAGGCTGTCGTGGCGCTTGCGGGCCTCGATGTGGAGGGCGTAGTGCGCGGGGGCCATGCCGACGTCGTCGGGCAGGTCGAGGCCGGCGGCGGCGTGGGTGAGGGGTGCGTAGGCCGGGTTCCACATGCCGAGGATCTTCCGTGTCTCGCAGCGCAGCCATCCCCGCGTCCACTGGCGGGCGCCGTATAGCGGGTACGGGCCGCCCGGGTCCTGGAGGGCGACGGCGATCTGATCGGGCCCGTGGTCGTCGCCGGACCGGGGGTGGGCGCGCTCGATGAACGGGCCGACCCTGACGGCGACGTCGCGACCGCTGCCCGGGGTCCAGGGCTCCGGGGAGCGCAGGGCGGCGAGCATCGCGCGGAACGCGTCGACGGCGGCCTGGTCCTCGGGCGACAGGCGCCCGGGGGCGTGGCCACAGCGGCGGAACATGCTACGGATCATCGGACGGTCAGGCCTTCCTGCTCGTGGTGCGCAAACGGTGGAGCGCCGTGCCCGACCGGGCACGGCGCTCCTGAAGGTGCGGTGTAGACGGCGCCGTGGTGGGTGCTCACGGCTGGAAATCGGGCAGCTGCTGGAACACCCGCCGGATCAGGTCCGGTGACGGCTTCCAGGGCACGACCTGGCCGCGCGCGGGGACGGGCAGAGGCAGCTCCTGGACGTCGCCGAGCACGAGATGCCAGACCCCGGGGTGTGCCCATTCCGAACACGGGGCGGACCGGCCGGCGTCCTGGTGGCAGTCGGTGATCCGGGCGACGCCGAGCACGGCGCCGGTCACCAGCTCGCGGCCGCGGATCGCACGGCTGACGAGCGGAACGCGCAGCGCGGACTGGTCGATGGCCCTGCTCGCGTGCAACAGCACCCATCCCGGCTTCCAGGGCCGCGGGCGGTTCTCCACCGGCTTGGCGCCGGTGAGGATGGCGGCCGCGTAGGGCTGCTTGACGCTGAGGCCGCGGATCCAGTCGCCCTGGGGCAACGCAGCCATGCTCATGAGGGGTTGTCCTTTCGTGGGATGGGTGAGTCGGTTTTCCGTGGGTGCGGGGCGTCCAGAGGCGCCACCGGGGCCGGGGCGCGGGGTCGGTTAGGCGTCGGACACGAACCGGCCCTGGCGTGCTTCGAGGGGGTGCTCGGTGAGCCAGGCCTCTGCGCAGACCTTGTGTACGTACTCGCCGGCGTGCGAGATCAGGTGTGCGAGGACGCCGCACAGGGTGCAGGGTGCACCGTCGCCGGGGACGTAGTGCCGGCCGTCGCGCCACGTGAGGAGAGCCCCCGGCGGTGGCACGCTCCCGCAGTCCTTCTCCTGGAAGGGCCGGTGGGCGACCGGGTGTGCCCGCCCCCGTGTCATGCGAGAGGCAGGTGCGTGCCGGGGCGGCCCGCGCGGCGGCCGTTGACGGTGCGGGCGTAGGCGTCCGCGGTGGTGGCCAGGCAGGGGAACCGCGCGCCTTCCTTGACGCGGTACATGGCGGTGTCGGCGCCGCGCAGCAGGCGGTCAGCGGCTTCGCCGGGCAGGTCGGTGGCGCGGGCGATGCCCATGGACACGGTCAGGTGCAGCGTCTGCCCGTCGTGGTGCACCGGCTGCTGCACCAGGTCGCGCAGCGCGGTGATGTCCGCCAGGGCCGTCTGCTGTGCCAGCACGGCGGTCACGGCGAACTCGTCACCGCCGAGGCGGGCGGCCAGAGCCTGGCGCGAGTCCGTCCAGTGGGCCAGGCGCTGGCCCATGGTGCGGATGACGGCGTCACCTGCGGCGTGGCCGTAGGTGTCGTTGACGGCCTTGAAGCCGTTGCCGTCCAGCAGCAGGACGTGGACGGCGTCACGGTCGCCGTGGGCCAGGAGGCGCTCGGTGTGGGCGAGCAGCTCGGGGCGGCCGGGCAGGCCCGACAGCGGGTCGCGGCGAGCGTCGTGCAGCCGCCGGCGGACGCGGACGTCGTCGGCGAGCGCGGCCAGGGCGATCGGCACCGCGGCCGCGATGACGAGGGTGCGGGGCCTCTGCCGTAAGTGCCTGTTTCTGAACCGCCTTGCTGAGTAGCTTTGGGTCCTACGCTGGCGTCGTGTCCGAGGGCGCCGGGCGGGCGGGAGAGCGGGTATGCGCGGGCTGCGGTGAACGGCTGAGGCCTGAAGCGCGGCCCGATGCCGCGTACTGCTCGGCGGCCTGTCGTGCCAGTCAGTGGCGCAAGAACTGCCGTCTGCGTAAGCGGGTGGCGGCCGAGTTGAGCGATGCTGGCCGGGTGGTCTGCCCCGAGTGCGGGACCAGCTGGGTGGCGGGAGTGGACCGGCGGTCGAACGCCGTCTACTGCTCGCGGAAGTGCGTGACGAGGGCCTGGAGGGCTCGGAAGGAAACGTTCTGCGAACGGTCACGGTGACCGCATCGCGAACGCATCCGAATCGCACCGCCGGTCAGATTCCGGTCAGTTCCGGTCATTCGTTGTGATCTTATGATTTTCGGTCTGACTCTCGGTCAGGAAGCGGGCCGCGTCTCGTTACGGCCGAGGGGCCGTGCCCCGGCTCGCGGTGGGTGGTGAATCCCATGCCCGAAGAGATCCAGAGCGCCGACATGGTCGGCAGCGTCAGCTTCAGCCGCTACGAACAGATCGTGGCCGAGCTGCGCAAGGTGGTGGAGAACCAGACCCGGGGCCAGTTCACGATCGGCGACTACGCGCTGGAGATCGAGCCGATGCGCGAGGCCGGCGGCCAGGAACGGGGCGAGGAACTGTTCACGGTCAAGGAGTCGATGTTCCGCCTGGCCGAGGACATCGGACTGTCGTATTCGTCGGTGAACCAGGCCAGGTGGACGGCCTCGCGCTGGCCCAAGGAACGCCGCCAGACCGCAGTGTCCTTCACGGTTCACAAGATCCTCGCTGGAATCGCCGACGAACAGGAGCGGTTCGCCGCGGTCCTCACTCCGCCGCCGGGCAAGACCCGCTGGTCGGCTGACGAAGCCAGGCGCCGGGTCGGCCGCCAGGTCGAGCGCCCCATCACGCCGCAGGAGAAGGTCAGCGCGATTCACACCCTCGCGAGGGACGAAGACGTCGCCGCCACCGTCACCAGCGACTTCCTGCGCCGCCCGGCGGTGGTCTCGCAGGTCAGGCAGGAGGACAAGGTCCGGGCCGTCGAGGAACTGACCCGCGACGACCACGTCGCCGCCGAGGTGACCACCGGCCTGCTGCGCAGGCCCGACGTCGCCTTCCGCGCGATGTCGGACGACACCGCCCGCCACCAGGTCAACCACGCCCAGGTCGAACGTGGCCGACAGGCCCGCGAGCACTTCGAGGAGACCAGCCCCGTCGCACCCGCGATCCGCAACATCGACCGGTCGGTTGAGTTCCTGGACCTGGTCACCGCCTGCCACTCCTTCGTCGCGGCGGCCGGCCGCGTCGTCCCGAGCCTGCGGGATCGCCAGCTCGGCGACGACGAACGCACGATCGTGCACGAGAACGTCGCCCGAGTTCGGGCGACCCTGGACTGGATCGAGACGGCCGTCGACACCGGCAAGGTCGACGTCGACGGCGAGCTGGCCCGCCTACTGCAAGGCGAGTAGGCGATGCCCCGCGCATCCGAGCGCAGATCACCCTCCGCCCAGCGGCACGCCGACACCGTCCGGTTCGTACTCTTCGAGGCACGGCCAGCCGGTCTCACCTTCAACCAGCTGGTCAGATCCAGCGAGCTGTCGCCCAGCCAGGCCCGCGCGGGCCTGGCCTGCCTGCGGGACATCATCGCCGAACGCGGCTGGCCGCCTCTGATCTGGACCAGGACGGACGGCTACAAATTCTGCTCGGACCCCGCCGAGCTCCAGGCATACGAGGTCGCGATCATCCGGGAGAAACTCACCGAAATCCGCCGGTTCATCACCGGCGTCGTCGCCCCGCACGCGGCCCTCCAGCCGAAGGGCCGGTGGATCAGGCACTTGAACACTCAGCTCAGCTCGGTCGAGTCCACGCTCGATGTGATCGCCGACTACATCGACGCCTGACCGACGGGGCCACCCGGACGGCGGGGTGGCCCCGCCCCCGTGTCCTTTGAGGGAGGGATCCGTTGGCACGGCGCCGCTGCTATCCCTCGGACACCTTCGACGACGAGTGGGCATTGATCGAACCGCTGCTACCGCCGCCGGCCTGCGACTCCCGGACCGGCGGCCGTCCAGAGAAACACCCACGCCGCGAGATCGTCGACGCGATCCGCTACGTCGTCGACACCGGCTGCAAGTGGCGGGCCCTGCCTGCGGATTTCCCACCCTGGCGGACCTGCTACGGCTTCATGGCCCGCTGGGCCGCCGCCGGCATCGTCGGCCAGATCCGCGACCAGCTCCGCAAGCGCATCCGCCGCGAGATGGGCCGGGCCCCGGGCGCTGTCGCCACCGTCATCGACTCTCAGTCCGTCAAGGCCGCGGAAACCGTCAGCAAGGACTCACGCGGCTACGACGGCGCGAAGAAGATCAACGGCCGCAAGCGCCATCTGGTCGTGGACACCAAGGGCCTGCCGCTGTTCGTCCTGGTCACCCCGGCCGACATGACCGACCGCGACGCGGCCAAGGAAGTCCTATTCCGGCTGCGGCTGATGCACCCGGAGATCACCATCGTCTGGGCCGACTCCGGCTATGCCGGACAGCTCGTGACCTGGACGAAGAAACACCTGAACCTGACGCTCAAGACCGTCAGCCGACCACCGAACACCCCCGGGTTCGTCATCCTGCCCCGCCGCTGGGTCGTCGAACGCTCGCTCGCCTGGATCATGCACGCCCGCCGACACGCACGCGACTACGAACGACTCATCCAGCACTCCGAATCGCTGATCACCTGGGCTGCGATCACCCTCATGACCAGGCGCATCACCCGCAGGCAGTCCCGCCGTACGGGTCAGCCAGCGCCCCGCGACAAAGACAGGGACTGACGTTCACCCGGACCATCACCACTCGGGTTCCACCGCGTCCCTGCCCCTCAACTCTCCCACGGGGAGCAGAACCCAAGCCCGAGGCGTTCAGGGTGACGTGGTGACGGGTGAGCTGGACAGGCAGTCGTGCACCAGAGACAGGAGCTCCTGGTCCGTGAGACCGAACTCGCGTGCCTGGGTGATGAGGCCGTGCACGGCCTCGGTGAGCCGGGCCTGGTCCGCGATGCCGGGCACCGCGGTGATCACCGCGCCCCGGCCACGGCGCAGCTCGATCAGGCCCTCGTCACGCAGTCGCTGGTATCCGCGCAGAACCGTGTGCACGTTGACGCCCAGCGACTCGGCGACCTCGCGGGCAGGCGGCAGTCGCTCACCCGGGGCTGCCGTGCCGTTGGCGATTGCTCCCCGTACACAGGCGGCGATCTGTTCGCCCAGCGGCACGGGAGAGCTCGGAAGCACCCGAAACAGCATTCCTACTCACGCTCCCGCCACGTGGCGATTTACCAGGCCGTTGAGCAGCGCAGCTGCGGTCGTCGAGTCGTCGACGGTGACCACGTATTCGCGCCCCCCTGCCGTGCGGACCGATAGCGCTTCCCCCGAACGCAGCACCACGCCCCGCCGGTTCGGACGTATCCGATAGCCCCAGCCGCCGAAGTCCCCCATGGCGTTGACCTGGATGCTGCTTGCCCTGACGATGCTGCCGAGCGGCAGGACCAGCCGAGGCCTGGGCAGGACCGTCGAGGCAACCGTAAGTCCGCGCCGGTCGACGGTAACCCGGACACCGGCGAACGGTGCGCAGGTAAGACCGAGGACGAGCGGCAGCAGTCCCGCCTGCCAGGGACCGAACGCCACGGCGAACAGCCCGCAGAGTGTGACGACGCCGGCCGGGAACAGCAGTGCGCGGGAGATTATGGTGCGGCTCCAGGCCGCAGCCTCGCCCTCGGTCAGCAGTAGGGCAGGGGACAGCCGCGTGGGCGCGGTGCGCGGCCCGCCGCTCGTCAACAACCAGGCCAGCGCCCCGGTGGCCAGGCCCGCGAGCAGTAGAACGGCCATATGCCACATCGGCAGTTGTACTTCAGCCGGATCCTGGACGTCCGTGTTGACAAGGACGGTGAGGACTAAGGGATAACCGAGCGTGACTGCTGTGCCGGCGCCGACCGCGGCGGTCAACCGCGCCCCAGGACTCTCCTTGGAGACCAGGGTCAGCACTGTGAACAGCAGCCCAAGACCAACGAGCAGGCCACTGCCGAACCACAGCGCGGCGGTCCGGCCCGTGAAGCCGTCAGCCCCACCATCCCCCGAGAAGTGGGTGGCGATCCGCCCGGGCAGCCGGTCGTAGCTCGCCAGAAAGATACCGACGTAGGCGGCGGTAGCGACGCCGAACGGAACGGCCGTCAGGGCACACCTGCGAATGACGGTCATGACTCCCCCTCGTGCCATTGTTCTCATTGAAATAGAACAATGGCAGCCTACTTCAGGACCGCCCACCTTCAAGACCCTCGTTCCTGAAGCTGCGTCAAGTGACAGGCAGCTAGGCAGGGCTTGTTCGCGCCCCAGAGACAGTCTGGAGCTGACACCGCCAGCTCATCAGACGGCCCAAAGCACCCCCTCAACACCCGGAGGGTTCAGAAACAGGCACTTACCCGGTCGGGTGACGCTGCCCGGACGCGAGAACTTTGGCGGGCGCCGGCGCGTCGTGCCGGGTATGAAGCCGATCAACGAGGCGCATGTAGCGGAGCCGGGACTCGCGGTCGTGGAGGTCGTCGCCGCCGATGACGAGACTGCTTTCGCGGTCCAGGAGTTGCTCGCCACACGGTGGGCGATCGCCCCGGCGGACCGCACGACCCACGAGCCGGGCGAGCCGGGTGTCCGGCTGCGCTGTTTCCTGGACCTGCGGCAGCACTCCGGACACGAGGCCGACGACCGGGTGCTTAGCAGTTACTGATCAACTGCGCGCTGCCGGTGCCGAGCTGGATGATCCCGGAGCAGGGCGTCCTGGGACGGTAGACAGCTTCTGGGATGCGGGCTGCAGAACGTGTCAGCAGCTCGACTACTTGATCGTGTGCGGTGTCGGAGTGGGTGTCCCAGATGAGCTGGTCCGGGCGGGTGGGGTTGCCGGGGACCCAGGCCGGGCTCAGGTCGAAGCGGTACCACAGTGGCATGGAGCGCATCAGGAGGGCGCTGCGCAGCGGTGTGCTGGCGGTGTACCTCCAGCTCGCGTGGTGTGCGGCTTCTTCGTCGGTGAGGCCGTTGTGCCGCCACAGCGGAGATCGCCCGTCCCTGTGATGCCAGCTGTTTTCCTGCCGGAAGACCATGCGTGCGGTGTTCATGTCGTGCCAGCGCTGCGGGTCTACGAGGTCGAGGCGCGCCGTTGTGGGGAGGTGGGTGAGGCGCACTCGCCGGCAGGTGACGTCGATCAGTCGGAGGCCGGGGATGCCACAGACACCGTGGTCTTCGTGGAGGTACGGCAGGATGCGGCTGGCGATGCGGGAGGCCGTGTTGGTGTGGATCTCCAGATGTTCGGGTTGGTGGCAGATGGCGTTCAGGTAGCCGCTGATGCTGGCCATCGCGCTCTTGCGCGGCTGTTCCAGGGAATGCGGGTGCTCGCGGGTACTCATCAGGCACTCGAAGAGCAGCGCCTGGAAGGCGAGCTGTCCGCGGTCGGTGGGGTCCAGGGCGGGGCGTTTGCCCCTGGCCTGAAGGCGTCCCAGGTACAGGAGGCGGGCGAGTTCCTGGTAGGTCCGCTTGTCGGTCGTGTGCGGCATGAGGTTCCTGCTCCGGCTGCGCCCGGGCGGCAGCCGCGGAGGAAGGACCAGCCCTGCACGGACACCGAGATGCGTGTTGCGGGACCGGGCATCCCACCCTTGAGACTCCTGCGAGTCCGCCCGGGCGGACCGCTCGCCTCCAGGCCGTCCCTGGCCTGTCAGGGTGACATTAGCGGCCTGCGCGCAGTCGGACACGTGACACGCCGGACACGACCAGCTTCACGCCGTCCGGCACGGCGAGTGGTTCGTCGCTGCGCGGTGGAAGGGATCCGGTGTGACGTGGATTCTGCCGGAGCCGATGCTGAGCACCCCCGTGTCCAGCCCTGGTCTGCGGCCGGGCTGGGCGGGCGAGCCGAAGTGGGACGGGTTCCGGGCTGCCGTTTCGGTCGACGCGGGCCGGGTGGTGCTGCGCTCCCGGCGTGGCACGGAGATGGGACCGGCGTTTCCGGAGGTCGTGTCCGGGGCGGTGCAGCTGCCGGATGCGACCGCGATGGACGGCGAGCTGGTCGTATGGGATTCCGCGGGTCGTCTCGCCTTCGAGCGGTTGCAGAACCGGCTTGCCCGGCGTGGTGCCGGTGCGGCCCAGGCAGCTGAGGAGTGGCCTGCCCACTTTGTGGCGTTCGATCTGCTCAGGTTGTCCGGGACCGTGACGATCGGATGGCCCTACTGGCGGCGGCGAGCGGCGCTGGAGTCGGTGTTCGCCGCCCGCCGGCTCTTCGCCCCGTGGGCACAGTGCCCGTCGACCACCGACCCGGACACCGTGCGCGAGTGGCTGACCTGGGCGTCGGTCGGGATGGAGGGCGTGGTCTTCAAACGGCTCACCGATGCCTACAAGCCCTCGGTGAGGGGCTGGCAGAAGTACAAGGTCCGCGAGACGAGTGAGGCGATCGTCGGCGCGGTCACCGGGTCCCTGACCGACCCGCGGACGCTGCTTCTCGGCAGGTACGACGCCGAAGGCCGCCTCCAGGCCGTCGGCCGCACCACCACCCTCGCCCGAGCGGCAAGCACGGCAGTCGCCAGCCTGCTCGAGGCGGCACTGCGCGGGCATCCGTGGACGGGCTGGTCGTTCTCCGCCGGGTGGGGCAGCCGGGAACAACTGGATGTCACGTTGGTGGACCCCGGGCTGGTGGTGGAAGTCGGCGTCGATGTCGCCCGTGACGCCTCCGGCCGGTGGCGCCATCCCGCGCGCTGGCACCGCGCCCGCCCCGACCTCTCCCCCACCGACGTTCCCCTCCTGACGACGCCGCCGCACGATGGCGGCACGCGCGGAGGCCCCGGCCGACGCGCAACCGGCTGAGCGCGCCCCGATCCCCGGCCGCAGCCGTACCGCCCATCCCGCCCGTCCCTTCCTCCTTCACTCCAGCCAGGGGAGATGGGCAGAGCGGCCGCAACGGGGATGTCAGCGACCCGACTACGGCGAGATCGGGTGGTGGCCTGCGCAAACGCGGAGGCGGTCCGTTGGGTCGCGCAACAGTAGGCGCAACCCTTGGTGCAACCTCCAGCGCAACGGCCAGGCGCAACCTGTGTCGCAACCTTGTGCTCCTGGTCGACCGAGGCGCGCCGGGTCACGCGGCCCGGACGGCTCCGTGAGCGCGGACTAGCGATGAGCGCGCGGGCAGCGTCGCCGTAGACGGCCATCTCCGCGAGGCCGGCGAACGCCCTGGCGTAGCCGGCGAGCTCGCGCGGCTGTGTCACCTTGATCTCCGCCGTCAGCGTCTCCACCACGGCCATCGTGTCGTCGTGGACGTAAAAGGCTTCCAGCGGCCGCACGGTGCGGTGCGCGGTGAACGGGATGATTCCCAGCGAGACGGAGGCGAGCGGCATCACGGCCAGGAGGTGGCGCAGCTGCCCGCGCATCGCCTCGGGGTCGGCGGTTTGGTAGCGCAGGACGGACTCTTCCATGAGGACGACGTAGCGGTGGCCGCCTTCGTAGAGGAACCGGGAGCGGGCGACGCGGGCGGCGACGGCTTCGGCGACGTCGAGGACTGCCGCCTGTGCCCTGGCTGCTACCGGCCCGTCTATGAGAGCTCTTCCTCGCACACCCTGATCGGGGCCGGTCCGCTCCCGCTGATGGGGCTGTGCAGGCTGTGTGCCGAGGGATCCACGCTTCGCTCGCTGCGCCAGGCCGACGTGCCTATCGACACCCGCCAGCGCGCTGTCCTGGAGACGGTGGCCGCCGCCCTGGCGTAGGGGTACGGCTCGCACGGCTTGCGTGTATGCGGTTCGGGCGGTGTCGCATCGCGGCACCGCCCACGCACGGATCAGGCAGGGTTGTCGACGGTCACGAAGCCCGCGTCCTTGTAGTACTGGTCGAAGTCCTCGCCCGGTTCGGCGTTGTGGACCAGTCGGGCGAAGGCACGCTCGAAGCGGGTCACCTCGAAGCGGGCCACGATGGTCTTGCCTTCCCGCTTGTCGTAGATGGGCTTGGGAACCGGGAGGATGACACGGCCTCCGTCGACCGAGACGAGCAGGTGGCGGTCGACGAGGGCGCCGTTCCAGAAGACGTCGCCCACCTGATAGTCCACCGGCCTGTCGTCGGGGAAGGTGTTCCAGTCCGGCGTCATTCCCTTGTTCACGGTGATGCCCCAGGCGATGGTGAGCGCGACGTTCTCGCGGTTCACGAGGGTGTTCCCGTGGGACTCGAGGTCCAGGGACCACTTACTCAGCTCGTCGCCCCCCAGCGTGCCCCAACGCTCCCACCTGTCGTGGAAGGAGGGCCCGGAGCCGCCGCCCCAGCACCCGATGTGATGCCAGTCCTCGTTGGTGGACTGCTCGATGGTGTTCCGTATGTCTGCGAGACGCACGTAGATCCTCCCCTAGATGGTCAGCCGTACGGGATGTGCCGCCCGGCCGTTCTCTCCCTGGCTGTCATGATGCGTCAGGCGGTGACTGTGCACGTTGTTTGGCCCGGTCGACCTGACGTAGCAGCAGGTCGGCGAACTGGATGATCTCAGCGGCTTCGATCGGGTCGTCGAACTTCACGGTCCGATGGCTGGGCGGGTTCTTGTACGCGCCCATGGCACCGGCGAAGAGAGCCGAGGCGGCTTCCTGCTCGCCGCCTTCGGCTTCGGCGTCAGCCAGCGGCCCGCCCGCCTTGCCGTTCTTGTGGGGCTGGAACGCCGCGCGCATGAGGTGCACTCCGACCAAGGAGTTGTCGAGTCCGGAGGCTTCACGGACGGCGACTTCGACTGCCTTCATGGCTGCGAAGCTGGCGAGCTCGTACTCGCCCAGGTGAAAGTTGGTACGCACCGGCCCTTCCAGGGCCGGGTGCAACGGGCCTGAGAGCCGTTCGCCGGCCTCGAACCGCGCCAGGCCGGTGGGGTTCTTCGCCAGCTCCATTCCTTCGCGCGAGACCCGGCGGAAGGCTTCGTTCTGGGTCCGGTCCCGGGCGAGCAGTGCCCGGGACTCGAGCCACGACCAGGCATCAGTCAGGACATCGAGGAGCGCGTCGACGTCCGGCTCGCCCTCGTATGCGCGGGCCGCCGTCGAGCCCACGATGCTGTTCAGCTGCAGAGCACGCCCGTTTCCGCTCGCCAGATGCCGGAGCAGAAGCAGGGCGACATCCCGTATCGGTAGCTCCCGTACCTGCTGGGCTGGAACCGGAGCGTGGTAGGTAAAGGTCACGTCGTCACAGTACGAGCACACACCGACAAAGGAGATCGCTTTACCAGGTGCCCTGAATCGGAAGCGGCGTCGGCGGAGGCACGGCGGCTGCTTACGGTAGGAACCGTGACGCCCCTTTCCGACGCCGCACCCGAGCCGGCACCCGTGCCGGTGCGGGTCGTGCTGCCCGCCGACCCGGTGCTCGGGCACCCGGAGCAGGAGGTCGTGGCACGGCTGTGGAGGCGGCGGCAGACCGAGGCAGGCTGGCTGTACCTCGTAGGGCTGCCGTCGTACCGGGACCTCGAAAACAGGATGAATTGCACCTGATGCAACACCCCGCAGGCCGCTAGAAGTCTTGATACCGCTGGCCGAGCGCGGTAAGGCGAACTTCGACGAGAGTTCACTCTTGGCGGTGACCTGGGAGGGAAGAGGCCGCCGCAACAATGTTGCATTGGATACAACGACTTCGTGACTACCGAAGCACCGGGGTCAGCACGGCTTGTGCTGCCCCGCAATGTGGTGCACCTCGACCCGGCAGGAGCGGTGTTCGAGGCGATGAAGGACGGTTGGGCTCGCCAGCAGGCGGCACGCTTCCTGAAGGCCAAGACGATCGATCCGCGGCTGCGTCTGGTGCAGCGTCTGGAGGAGTTCACCGAGCTGTACCCGTGGCAGTGGACTCCGGCGGAAGGCGAGGCATTCATCGCGCATCTTCGCAGCGGTACGCAGCCGATCCAGATGTCCACAGCCCGCACGTACGAGGTGACGATCTCTCTCTTCCTGGACTACTTGCTCGACCGGCGTTACGGATGGATCGCGACCTGCCTGGAGAGGTTCGGTGAGGCCCCGCAGGAGGTCTTCCACGAAGGCAACTCGGTTCTGCATACGGTGGAGTACGAGGCGGATCCCCGCCGGCGCCCGCTGGACTACGACGAGGTCCAGGCGCTGTTCGATGCGGCCGACGCCCGCCCGGCCAGGGTGCGCGGGCAGGGGCGGAAGGGTGCCTTGACCGCGCTGCGGGACGCGGCAGTGCTGAAGACGATCTACGCCTACGGCACCCGGCGTACCGAGTCGTCCAGGGTCGACCTGGTGGATCTGCGGCGCAACAGGAAGGCCCCGCAGTTCGGCGCCTACGGCAGCATGATGGTGCGCTTCGGGAAGTCCTCGAAGGGGGCGCCGCCCAAACGGCGCACGGTGCTGACCGTTCCCGAGATGGACTGGGCGGTTGATGTCCTCGATGAGTGGATCACGGAGATCCGGCCGCACTTCTCACCGGGTCGGCACCCGGCGCTGTGGGTGACCGAACGGGTGGGGCGGCTGTCGCCCCGCTCGATCAACGAAGCCTTCGTCGAGGCCCGGCAGGACGCGGGTCTGGATGAGGACCTCGACCTGCACTGCCTTCGCCACAGCTACATCACCCACCTGACCGAGTTCGGCTACCCGGCCCGGTTCGTTCAGGAACAGGTCGGTCATTCCCACGCGGCCACCACCGCCATCTACATGGGCGTCTCGAACGAGTACCGCAATCAGCTGCTGAAGGCTTCGATGAAGGACCGCCTGGGTGACGACTGGAGCGTGACGGAGTGATCAGGAAGATGGGCTACCAGTGGAAGCTGCGCCAACTCATGGCCGACCAGGGGATGTTCCAGACCTCGGATCTGGTGCCGCTGCTCGCCGAGCGCGGCGTCACGCTCTCGCGTGAGCAGGTGTACCGGCTGGTCACGCAGCAGCCGCAGCGTCTGAGCATGGACACCTTGGTCGCCTTGTGCGACATCCTGGGCTGCACTCCGAACGACTTGATCAAGCCTGAGGTCATCAACGCTCAGGTCCGCAAAAGTGCCGACGGCACGCCGGGTCCGGCTCCGACGGCTCCGCGTCGCACTGTCGTCCGCCGTCCCGGTCCGTGATGAGCTATCGAACCCCGCGGCAGCAGGTAGCTCAGGCAGAGCTGGAGGGCAGGCGTGCCTGGGTGGTGGCCCACCTGTGTCGAACCGTCGGACCGGGGCTGACGGCCGAGGCCGCGCAGGCTGCTGTCGAACAGGCGAAGGGGTGGGGGCCGATGCCGGTCCGGGAACTTGCCCGGTATCTGGAGCAGACGCCCGACGGGCTGACCGTCCCGGTGGTCGCCGGCCCGGTGAGTGTGGTTCGGCTGCGGAAGCTGCTGCACGCCGCCGGGCACGCGGACGCGGTCACGAGGGTGACGTGCGTCCGCTGCGGACGCACGGACCCGCTGCCTACCGAGCTTTCATCTGAAGGGCGTTGTTGCGGTTGGTGCCGGGCCCGGGACAACTTCCGCCCGTGCGGACGCTGCGGGCGGATCGACCAGATTGTCATCCGCCGCCAGGACGGGCCGATCTGCCGGCGCTGCTACCGCAGCGATCCCCTGGTCGTCACCGAGTGCGCGAAGTGCCACCGAATGCGGCCTCCGGGATACCGCCGCGCAGACGGGACCGCGCTGTGCTCCAACTGTGGCCCGAGAATCAAGCGGACGTGCGTCGGCTGCGGCCGGATGCGCAAAGTCAACGCCCGAACCCCCGCAGGGCCGGTCTGCGGCACCTGCTACGAGGGACCGAAACGCCCGTGCGGCGTGTGCGGCGAGGTCGAGCAGATCCTGGTGCGCGGCGGCACTGGCGGGCAGCCGGACATCTGTGTCCGGTGCTACCGCGGGCCCCAGGGCGAATGCACCGTCTGTGGACGGTGGCGCCACGGCGGACAGGTCAGTCAGCGGCAGGGAGCCTACCACTGTCGTTCCTGCTGGCCGCGCCCCATCCGTACCTGCGCTCTGTGCGGCCATGATCGGCGTACGAAGACGGTGTGGCCGCTCGGGCCAGTCTGCTCGGGCTGCTACCAGACTCGGCGTGCGACGCCGGCGCCCTGCTCCTCATGCGGGGATCAGCGCATCATGATCGGCCGCGCAGATGACGGCAGCAGCCTTTGTGCCACTTGTTGCGGGCGGAACGACCCCGGGGCCCGCTGCGACAGGTGCGATCTGCCCGGTGATCTCTCCGAGAACGGCCGATGTCCTCGCTGTGTCCTGGACGAACGGGTCCGTGACCTGCTTGGCAGGAAGGACGGCGACGTACCGGACCATCTGCAGGCCATGGCCGACGCGCTGAACAGCACGGAGAACCCCTATCCCGTGCTGGGCTGGCTGCGTCGCAGCCCCTCCGCCAAGGTGCTCGCCCAGCTCGCCGCCCGCTCCGAGCCGATCACCCACGGACTGCTCGACACGCTCCCGCAGGGCACCACCACCCGGCACGTCCGCTCCCTGCTCGTCGTCGCAGGAGTGCTGCCCGAGCGCAATGAACACCTCGCCCGTCTCGAACGCTGGGTAACCAGTGAACTCTCCCGGCTGCCTGGCCACCAGGCAACCATCGTGCGACCCTTCGCCGAGTGGCACGTCGTCCGCGACGCCCGCCGCCGCACCGCCCGAGGCCGCTACACGCACGGCGCCGCCTCGGGCGACATCAAGGATGTGCAAGCCGCCATCAAATTCCTGACCTGGCTCGACGAACGCACACAGCAACTGGCCACCCTGGGCCAGGCGGACTTCGACCTCTGGCTCGCCAGCCACCCCACTCAGCACGTCGTGATCGGCTCCTTCATCCGCTGGGCCACAACCCGGCGCTTAACCGGCCCACTCGAACTGCCCAGGCGAGGACGCTCGTTCGCCGTCAACTTCCAGACAGCCGACGAATACGACCAGCAGCTACGCCGCTGCCTCAACGACAGCACGCTGCCCCGCGAAGTCCGCATCATCGGTGCCCTGGTCCGGCTCTACGCCCTGCCCGTCGCCAAAATCATCGACATCACCACGGACCGGTTCCACCAAGACGACACCGGCTCCTACCTGACCATCGACCGCCACCCCGTGCTGCTCCCGCCCAGACTGGGCCAGCTCATCAAGGACCAGATCGATCAGCCACGCACCACCACCCGCATGTGCCGGGCACTGGACGAAGCCTCCCCCTACCTGCTGCCAGGCAAGTTCCCCCATCAGCCCCGCAACCCCCACGGGGTAGACAACCTGCTCAGGCGGCACGGCCTGCCGGTCCTCAGCGCCAGGAACACCGCCATGATCGAGGCCGTCACCACGCTCCCGCCCATCGTCGTCGCCGACCTGTTCGGCCTCAGCCCCGCCACAGCGGAGACGTGGGCCAGATACGCCAACGACAGTTGGACCCACTACCTCGCAGCCCGAGCATGACGGGTCCGGATACTCCGTCGCAGCCCTCCCACATAGGTCAGCTCGCGGCGCCAGGACCGGGCGGGATGTGAACGGTCATGATTAGACGGCAGGTTTCGGTGCCCGCGCCGCGGTAGGTGTGGGGGGCGTCGCCGTCGAAGGTGGCGGTCTGCCCGGCCTCGACGGGATGCTCGGCGCCGTCCACGATGAGCACCATTTGTCCGACGGTGACGCTGACGGTCTCCACGACGCCGGCCTGGTGCGGGTGGCTGGGGTACTCCTCGCCCGGTTCCAGTTTCCACCGCCAGACCTCCACCGGGGCCGGCCCCGACGTGGTCAGCATGAGCCGCGCCTCGCCGCCCTTCTCCCCGGCCCACAGGGGCATGACGGCGTCGGCAGACACGACCCGGACGCGCCCTTCGGCCGGCCCCTCCATCAGCGCGGACACCGAGATGCCCAGGGTGTCGGCAAGGCGGACCAAGGTGGCGAAGTTCGGATTGCCCTGCGCCTTCTCCAGTCCGACCAAGGCACCCTTGCTGACCTTTGCCCGGCGCCCGAGCTCATCCAGGGACAGTCCAGCTCTGCTGCGGGCCGCGCGGACGTTGTGCGCGAGCGTCCGCAGTGCCGCCTCAGTCTCGGTCATCGCCCTTACCCCTCCAAGCAGGTAGGTCACTGCACTGGACCGCGTAGTCGTTCGGTTGACGACTCGCGGTCGGTGCGTTGTACGGTGTAGTCGTTCCATTGATAGTAAGGGATGTACCGCTCGTGATCGCTCTGCTGCTGGCCCTCGGCAGTTCCCTGGCTTACGGATGCGCCGACTTCCTCGGCGGCCTGGGTGCCCGCAAGGCCCACGTCCTGCGTACCGTGATGATCGCCGCGCCGGCCTCGCTCACCGTCGAGCTGCTGCTGTGGCCCTTCCTCGGTGCCTCCTTCGCCCCCGCCACCCTCGCCTGGGGTGCCGCCTCCGGCATCGCGTCGGCCGCCGCGTTCGCCCTGCTCTACAAGACCCTGGCGATCGGCCCGATGAACGTGCTGTCCCCGATCACGGCACTGGTGTCGGCGATGCTGCCGGTCGGTGTCGGGCTGGTGCAGGGCGAGCACCTGGGCCTGGCCGGGCTGATCGGCCTGCCGCTGGCGCTGGCGGCCGTCGTGCTGGTCAGCGCCGGGCACGGCGCGAAGTCGGCCCGCCCGTCGCGCACCGCGCTGCTGCTGGCCTTCGGCGCGGGGGCCGCCATCGCGTTGCAGCTGGTCTTCCTGCACCAGGCGCCGTCCGACAGCGGTGTCGGTCCGCTGATCATCGGCCGCGCCGTGTCCTCCGCGGTCACGCTGGCCGCCGCCGGTGTGATGTTCCGGCGGCTGGGTTCGGAGAAGCCGGCCTACGCGATGTCGGCGACGGCTGGTGTGCTGGATTCGGTGGCCAACCTACTGTTCCTGCTCGCCGCCCGTAGCGGTGACCTGGCCGTTGTCGCGGTGATCACCGCCCTCTACCCGGCCGGCACCGTCCTGCTGGCCCGCAGCGTCTTGGCCGAACGGATCCACCGCGGTCAGCTGATCGGCCTGGGCACCGCCGCCGTCGCCGTCAGCCTCCTCGCCCTCACCTGACCCCGCACCCCCGAAGGGACCCCGGCATGTTCATCCAGCCCTGGGACGCCGCCCTGGACGACGCCGAGTGGCAGACCTGGATCGCCGACGGCCACGACTTCGGCCTCCTGAGCGTCAACGGACTGCTCGGACACGCACCGATCGTCGTGCCCACCCACTTCACCGTCGACGGCAGCGCCCTGCTGATCCACCTCGCCCGCCCCAACCCCGTCTGGAAGACGATCGACGTCGACCCCAACGTCACCTTCACCGTCACCGGCGACTACGCCTTCATCCCCGGGCCCTGGCGGGCCAAGCCCGACACCCCGCCCACCGACGGCGTCCCCACCAGCTACTACGCGGCCGTCCAGTTCACCTGCCAGGCCACGACCATCGACGACCCGGCGGCCAAGGCCGAACTGCTGCGCCGGCAGATGGCCCACTTCCAGCCCGACGGCGACCACGCCGCCATCGAGATCGACCAGCCGCCTTACGGGCGGATGCTGCCCGGCATCCGCGGCCTGCGCCTGGACGTCACCGAGGTCCGCGCGAAGTTCAAGTACGACGATCACAAACCCGTCGAGCAGCGCACCGACACCGCCCGCCGGCTCAGCGAACGCGGCCAGGGTCTCGACAAGCCCACCGCCGACCAGCAGCGGCGCCGCCTGGACCGCATCGGCACCTGGAAAGCCTGACCATTAGCCCTCGCGCCCGCATCATCCTCGAGAACGGACCCCCTATGACCAACTTCCGCATCAGCCCCGCCGTCGCGGACGCCTTCCCCGACACCCTCATCGCCGTGGTCACCGCCACCGGTCAGCGCGGCCACGAACCCTGGCCGGCCACCACCACTGCCCTGGAGAACCTGGAACAACAGCTCGCCGACGGCGCCTGGCAGCCCGCCGACGAGAACGACCCGCGCATCGAGGCGTGGCACACCGCCTACCGCTCCTTCGGCACCAACCCCCGCCGCATCCGCCCCAGCGTCGACGCCCTGGGCCGCCGCATGGCGAAGAAGGGCAGCCTGCCGCGGATCAACCCGGCCGTCGACTCCTACAACTGCGTCTCCGTCCGACACGGCCTGCCCTCCGGCGCCTTCGACCTCGACCACATCACCGGCGACGTCGAGATCCGCTACGCCGACGGCAGCGAGACCTTCACCCCGCTCGGCGAACCTGACACCGTCGAACACCCCAAGCCCGGCGAGATCATCTACACCGACACCACCGACGTACTCACCCGGCACTGGAACCACCGCGACGCCCACCGCACCCGCGTCACCGAAGCCTCCACCCACGTCGCTTTCGTCCTGGAGACCGTCGCCGCCATCCGCGACGAGCACCTGCTCAAGGCCGCGGCCGACGAACTGCGGACTCTGCTCGGGCCGCACTGCGAGCAGAGCACCGTGCACTACCTCAGCCCGGCACACCCCCACACCACCGCCTGACTCCTTCGGCCGGCCTGGCCGGCCGAGGGCAGGTGACGGGCTACGGCCCATCACCGCCGAAGGTCACCCTGCATCCCATGGAGGTTCGTCTTGTTCACCGGTCTGAGCGCCTTCCCGCTCACTCCCATCCCCGGTCACGGCGGCGTCGACGAGAAGGCGTTCGCCCGGTTGGTCGGGCGGCTCGCCGAGGCGGGCGTCGACTCTATCGGGGCGCTGGGCTCCACCGGCTCCTACGCCTACCTGACCCTTCAGGAACGCGCCCGCATCGCCCGCATCGCAGTCGAGCACGCCGACGGG
Organism: Streptomyces sp. NPDC047853; assembly: GCF_043204535.1. Lineage (NCBI taxonomy): Bacteria > Bacillati > Actinomycetota > Actinomycetes > Kitasatosporales > Streptomycetaceae > Streptomyces > Streptomyces sp. NPDC047853. Next base: position 28,584 of record NZ_JBIDCI010000022.1, read on the forward strand.
GTGCCGGTCATCGTCGGCATCGGAGCCCTGCGCACCCGCCAGGTGCTCCAGGCCGCCGAGGACGCCCAGAACGCCGGCGCCACCGGAGTTCTGCTGGCACCGGTGTCCTACCAGCCGCTGACCGACGACGACGTCTTCGGCCTGTTCGAAGAGGTCACCGCAAACCTGTCGGTCCCCCTGGTGATCTACGACAACCCCGGCACCACCCACTTCACCTTCACCGACCAGCTGTACACACGCCTGGCCTGGCTTCCGCAGGTTGCGTCCATCAAGATCCCCGCGCTCCCCGACGACCCCGAGCAGGCCCGGGCCCGTGTCGAGCACCTGCGCCAGCTCCTGCCCGACACCGTGACGGTCGGCATCAGCGGAGACGCGGCCGCCGCCCGGGGACTGAACGCCGGATGCGACGCCTGGTACTCGGTCATCGGCGGTACCTTCCCCGAACCGGCACTCGCCCTCACCCGCGCAGCCCAGGCCGGCCAGCCCGAGCAGGCACTCCAAGAATCCCAGCGCCTCCAGCCCCTTTGGGACCTGTTCGCCCAGCACGGAGGATCCCTGCGCGTCGTCGCCGCAGCCGCCGCACACCTCGGCCTGACCGCCCACCGCAACCTCCCCCTGCCCCTGCGCGGCCTGGACGCCAAGGAACGCGCCCACCTCGCCACCGTGATCGAGCAGCTGCAGCTCAACCCCTGACAGCCCGCCGCCCCCTCGACCCCTGAGAGGGCGGCGCCATCCCCCTGCCCGCCATCACCACAGGAGAGCGCGCGGCCATGCGCCCAAGCACTGACCACCCCGTCGACGAGCCAGGCTGGGGCCCCCTGGCCCGCTACGTCATCGCGGCGACACTGGCCCGCACCTCCGACGGCGGCGCTGTCGTGGCCATCGTGCTGATGGTCAACACCAGCGGCGGCTCGGGCTGGCTGGCCGGCGCTCTGGGTGCCTGCATCACCGCACCCCACCTTCTGGGCCCCTTCGTCGCCCGCAGTCTGGACACCGCCCGCGACAGCCGCACCGTCATCGCCGCAGCCTCCCTCGCACACGGCACCACCCTGGCCGCCGCCGTCCTGCTCTACCCCCACACCCACCCCGCCGTCACCGCCGCCCTTTTGATCGTCTCCGGGCTCTTCGGGCCCCTGCTCACCGGAGGCATCAGCAGCCGCCTGCCCGCCATCGCCGGCCACAGCCAGCAACGCCAACGCCGCGCACAGGGCTGGGACGTGGCCACCTACGGCATCAGCGGCACCGTCGGTCCCACCCTCGTCGCCGCCGTCTCCGCCTGGGCCTCGCCCGCCACCGCCGCCCTCGCCCTGGCCGCAGGGTGCTACATCGCCGCCGCCGTCATCCGCTTCCTGCCCCACGCCGCGGCCCCCGGCAAGACCCAGGACGTTCCCCGCCCCCTCCGCACCCTCACGGGCATCCTCGCCTCCGGCCCCCTGCGCCGCACGCTGTACCTGACCGTGACCGTCGCCTTCAGCGTCGCCGCCCTGCCTGTCACCGCGGTCTCCAGCACCCACACTCTCGGCGTCAGCGCCGCCGCGGCCGGCATCCTGACCGCCGCCTACGGCCTGGGCAACCTCGCCGGATCCGCAGGCGTCATGATCCGCCCCTCCCGCACCGAAGCAGACCGGCTCACCACCCACCTGGCCGCCGCTGTCGCCGTCACCCTCCTGCTGATCACTATCAGCCCCTCCTTCCTGCTCGCCGTCACCACCTACGCCGCCGCTGGCATCGCCAACGCCTACTTCTTCGCCGCCACCCTCGCCGCCCGCAACGAGTACGCCCCCGACAACGCCCGCGGACAGGTCTTCGTCTGGGTCGGCGCCCTCAAGATCACCGCCGGATCAGCCGGAACAGCAGCCGCCGGAGCCCTCATCGCCACGAGCGCCGCACTCCCACTTCTCCTGGCCATCGCGCTCACCATCGCCAGCACCCTGCTCTCCCTCGCAGAACGCCGCCACAACCGCCGCCAATGCACGGCTTCCAGCGACCCTGCTTCCCCTCAGACCGAGCCCGAGAGCGGACTACCGCACCAGACCGACTCTGGAACCCGTACACACGACTGCTCGAACCACGGGTAGACGCACGGCCGGACGCCGGTCACGCAAAGGATTGCCGAGACGGCACTCAGGCCGGAATACTGCATGATTCGAATATCGCCCCTTCACCAGTAAAACGGGCGTACCTAGTCAAATGTCGCACGGTGGCGAGCGGAGCAGGGACTGCGCGGCCCCTGGCCAGTTCGGATACTCGCAGATGACAAAAGCCTGATGCGCACGTCTGGCTTCCGGACGGGTCAGCACGACCGGAAAAGCCTGGTACGAGCCCTCATGACACCTGGCCACCGACTGACCGATCAGCTACCCAGAAATTCCGTTGCCGCTCTCTTCCCGCAGATAGGTCAGGTTATGGCGGGTGCTCAAGGTGTGGGGATGATCGGAGCCCAGCACACGCGTCATGTCCTGCAGCAATTCGGCGAACGCGGCTGCGGCACCGGCCCCATCCCCCGCCTCCCCTTGGTAGTAGGCCAACTGGTGGCGGGCGCTCAGGGTGTCGGGGTGGTCGGGGCCCAGGACTCGCGTCCTGTCCCGCAGCAGATCGGCGTACGCGGCCGCGGCACCGGCCGCATCCCCCGCCTCCCCCCGCCAGAAAGCCAAGCTGGCGCTAGCGATGAGGGTTTGGCGGTGGTCGGGGCCCAGGACTCGCGTCCTGTCCCGCAGCAGATCGGCGTACGCGGCCGCGGCGCCAGCCGCATCGCCTGCCTTCCCCTGGTAATAGGCCAACAGGTGTCGGCTGGTCAGGGTGTCGGGGTGGTCGGGGCCCAGCACCCGTGTTCTTTCCTCCAGCAGGTCGGCGTGTGCGGCTGCGGCACCGGCCGCATCACCCGCCCTCCCCTGGTAGTAGGCCAGTTGGTAGCGGGCGGTGAGAGTGTGGGGGTGGTCGGGGCCCAGCACCCGTGTCGAGTCCTTCAGCAGATCGGCGTACGCGGCCGCGGCACCGGCCGCATCACCCGTCTGTCCCCGCCAGTGGGCCAGGTTGTTGCGGGTGATCAGGGTGTCGGGGTGGTCGGGGCCCAGCACCCGTGTCGAGTCCTTCAGCAGATCGGCGTACGCGGCCGCGGCACCGGCCGCATCCCCTGTCAGTCCCCGCTGGTCGGCCAGGCTGCGGCGGGTGATCAGGGTGTCGGGGTGGTCGGGGCCCAGCACCCGTGTTCTTTCCTCCAGCAGCTCCGCGAACACGGCCGCCGCACCCGCCGCATCGCCCGCCTCGCCCCGCCAGGAAGCCAGGTCGTGGCGAGCAGCGAGGGTGTCGGGGTGGTCGGCGCCCATGCGGCTGCGAGTGGTGATGGCTAGACGATCGAAGTGATCAATGGCGGCGAACACCTGCCCGGACCCACCTAAACTGCTGCCGAGGCGGTACAGCACTGCGTGAGCCTTTGGCTGGTGCAGGGCGTCTTCGGCCTGGCGTGTGAGTGCTTCGGTATTGGCGCGCAGTGCTTGGGCGAGGGCGGTGTCGCGTTGGATGTCGGGCCAGGCGGCGATCAGGGCGTCGGCGGCGGTGCGAGCATATTGGCGTTGTTGCTCGTGTGTGAGGGTGTCGCGGGTGGCGCGCTGGATGAGCTGGTGCACGCGGACGGCTTGGTGAGGGGTGCCCGGCCTGTGGTCAATGAGATTGAGCCGGTCCAGGGCGCGTAGGGCGCGCACCGCGTCGAGGTGGGAGACGGGGGCCGTATCCGCAGTGGTGCCAGGGCCGGTGCGCAGGCTGGAGTTGGTGCGGTGGGCAGCAAGGTGAACGCGGGTGGTTTCGCCGGTCAGGACGTCATGGGGGATGCCATTGGCGTCGAGCAGGGAGGCCAAATGGAGCATGGGCCGGGCCAGGCCGGTGGGGCGTAGCGCGTCGGCCCGGGTGATGGAGAGGGACCAGGCGGCAGCGAGTCTCACGGCTTGTTCGTCGGGCAGGGCGTCGGGGGAAAGCTCGGCGAGTGTGGTGGCTTGTTCATCGGCCAGCAGGCGGCGGTAGGTGGCCGCACTGGCCCCAGTGTCGATGAGGTAGGCCGCGGCCTGTGCCAAGCCGAGGGCCAGGTAACCGAGTTCGGCGGCCAGGGAGCTGAGCTGCTCCGAGGGCTCGCTCCGGGCGTGTGCGGCCAGGGATGTAGTCAGGTAGTCGACGGCTTCGGTCTCCGTGAACAGGCCGACCTGGACCAAGCGGCGGCCGTCACCGGCTACGGCGGCGTCCCGGCGGCGTGTGGTGACCAGGGCGCGCCCGTGCCGACTGGGCGGCGGCCACAGGCCATGCAAGTCTGAGGGGTCGGCGACGTCGTCTAGGACGATCAGCCACCGGCACAGCCTTTGCCGGGGCTTGGGGGCCAGCCAGGCCAGGAAGGTGCGGGCAGCCTGTTCGGGGTCGTCGGGGTCGGCGCGGCACAGCTCCACGCCAGCCTGCGCGTAGACGGCCACGACGGACGAACGGCTGTCGGCGGTGACCCATACCAGGACATCGAGGCCGGCGGTGTCCCATGCGGAGCGGGCGTAATCGGCGGCGAGCTGGGTCTTTCCGACCCCGCCCATTCCGGTCAGCACCTGACACGGGACCGCTGTGCCGCCCTCGTCGAACGCGGCACGCACCCTGTCCGCATCGGCGCGCTGCTGAAAGTACTGCGCCCGGGACGGGATGACGCCGACCTGATGCGGCCACGCCGCAGGAATCCGGGGACCGGTATGCCGGTGGTGGTGAATTCCGCCGGTGACCATGCCAGCGGCGAAGCTGCCGTCAGTCGCCGTGACGACCACGGCGCCGTCTGCTCCGGGAGGGAGCGGTGTGTCGGGTGGGCTTGTGTTGGCCGGTCCGCTTAGCCCTGCGGCGGATCCGGCAGGCGAGGGTTGCTGATCTGCGCCCCGCCGTTGATGACACCGCCAGCGATCGAGCCCCTGTCGGCGCGGACGTCTACCGTGTTCGCCGCCAGACCGCCCTGCCCCGCGCTCACCCCCGGCTGCGAAGCATGCTGAGCGAGTACAGCACGGAGTTCCTCGGCCGCCTGCTCCCGCTGAGCGGCGTCTAGATTCTCCAGCAAGGTCTCGATACGGGTCTGCCAGACAGCCTCCTGGCGGTCGCGCACCCGCTCCACCTCACCCTGACCAGCGGCCTGCACGATGTCCGCAGTCTGGTCCAGGCGCTCCAGCTCGGCCCGCTCCCGCTGCACATCACCGCGACCGAACCAACCCGCCACCGCCTGACGCAGCCCCGTCCAAGCATCCGTCCCCGCCGCCTGCACCAACGCTGTTCCCCCTGACGCCGCTAGCGCGATCAATGCCTGCTCAATCACTCCAAGCCCCCTCAGCCCGTGTGGTCACGGTGAGCGTAACGCCGGGCCACGTTTTACACAGCCCGACTGGGAAAGCGGGTCCGAGTGATCGTGATCGTTATCGCCCGAACTGCTCCTCCGCCTGGAATAGTGCACGGCCGAACACTGCCGCTTCACCAGTATGGTGGCCGCGGGTCCGGTGGCGCCGTGCTCCATGCGGTCGACTGCACCGAGGCCCCGCAGGACGCGCCGCTGCTGCCCCTGGATCGGGCGCTGGATGTCGCGGAACAGCCCGGCACCCGCCTGTGCTCCCTGTGCGGCGCGGCGCAGGAGTTGGACCCCGTGCTGCGCGGCTTCGACCACATCGACGGCGGCTGATCTCGATCTTCGCCGCCCCCGGAGAGTCCCCCACCCACTGGCGGAGAGCTACGTCGTACTTGGTGGAGCTAGACGGAAAGAGAGCGAGGCATCACAGACACGGCACCCCGCCAGTCATCAGGTCCCGTCCTGTACACAGCCAGGCAGGGTCGAACGGCGGGTTGCCGCGGACGACGGTGGGCCCGTCTTGCGACGGGCCCACCGCGTTGTCAGTGACGCGCCTGCCACCACAGGATCAGCAGCGTCACGGCGCCGCTGCCCAGCTTGTACGCCACCCCTTGGAGGAATTCCCCCGGGAGGTTCTGTCCCTGTTGGCGTGCCCATTTGCGCAGGTGGGTGGCGGCTGCGGCAAGGCGCCTGGCCCGGCGGCGTGGGTGCTTATGCGGCGTTTAGCGCTACTGTCATCCATACGGAGTTCCTCTCGTTGATAGGCGTGCGGAACACCGCGCAGGGAGCCCTCCCAACTCAGAGGCCTAGGAAACCTGTTGGGGTGTAGGGCTCCTTCTGCGCGTTTCAGGGAGTCTAGCCACGGTCACCGACGCACTGGGCTATCCGCGTGTGCGGAGGCAACCAGAGGCAACCAGGGTCAACATCGAGCGTCATCCAGCGACATCGAACGACCCGATTCCGTCACCGCAGCGCAGGTCAGGGGCTTTGGGTGGGAAATCGTGTGAGTGTCGTCACGTACGCTGTCGGCGGCGTGTCTCTGGCCTGCCTTTCCTCGTCATCCTCGAGCTCCTCCCCCGCACGGTGAGCGAGTCGCTGCAGCAGTGGCTTCAGATGGCGTCTGGGATCGCCAGTGTGAGCGAGGGGACCTCGGTCAGCGGCGGGTGAAGTCGTGGAGCCGATCGGCCAGGCGGCGGTCGGGGCGCTGGACGATGATGCAGGAGCCGGCCTCGGTGGTGGCCAGGCGGTCAATCTCCATCTCCAGGCCGGCGGTGGGGGCGTTGGCGCTGCTGGTGCCGGTCCGTCGGACGTAGGCGGCGACCGCTTCGAGGGTGGCGAGGAAGACGTCGTTGGGGGTGTCGGTGTCGATGACGTCGTCGGTGACGACGTAGAGCCAGTGGCGTGCTTCGCGGGTCTCGCCGAGGGCGAGGTGGTGCAGGTGCAGGCAGTAGGCGGCGGCGCGGTGTCCGGCGCCGGCGGCGAGCTGCCACCAGAACTGGGCGCTCTCGTGGTGGTCGGTGAGGTGGAGGAGGCAGGCGAAGACGAGGGCGCCGTCGACGTCGAGCTGCTCCTCGGATGCCGTGTCGGAGTCCTGGGCGAGGCGGTCGACGTGGTCGGCGGCGTCGGGCTTGTTGAGGATCCACCGGCAGATCACCGACAGGCGCTGGCCGGCCTGGGCGGCTCGCAGGGTGTCCGGGTGGGGTGCGGTAGCGATGGCCGCGTCGGTGGCGAGGCGGCGTAAGGCGGCACCGACGTCGAAGCCGTCGTGGGGTGCGGTGGGAATGCGGGCTTCGGCCAGGAGGTCGTCGATGACGGTCACCGTCCTGCCCCCTTCCTGGTCTTGCTGTCCGGCGCGGGCAGGCCGAGCCGGATGCGGAGGCGTTCCTTGCCCTTGCGGCCGTGGTAGTCGACGGTGCGGGTGTCCAGGCCCATGAAGCGGGCGATGCGTTTGGTCGGGTAGCCCAGCAGGTAGCGCAGGGTAATCACGGTGAACTGGCGGGTGGGCAGTTCCAGGATCGCCTCGTACAGGCCGCCGGCCGCCTGGTTGAGTTCCAGCTCGTTACGGACCGCCTGGAGGTTGAGCGCTATGGGCCCGTTGATGAGGAAGGCCGGCGGGCGGCCGTCCTGGGCCAGGCGGCGGGTGACGCCGCGGTGCAGCACCGCGAGCGTCTGCTGCTCCAGGTCGCCCTGCTGCAGCAGGGAGTCCCAGCCGCTCAGGATTTCCAGGAACACCTCGTGGACTACCTGTTCGGCGGCGCGCCGGGTGCCGAGGTGGATTTCCGCGAAGTCGTGGAAGAACTCCTGGTGGCCGAGGTAGAAGGCCTCGAAGTCCAGGGGCAGGTCGGGAGGGGCCTGGACGGGCTGGCCGTGGCCGCCGTCCTGGGGCGATACGCCAGTGCTGACGTCGCCGTTGCCCATGCAGTCCTCCAGGCGGTGCGAGCACAGGTCCTCTCCGTTGAAGACCGGTGCGAGTGGGATACGAAGGCCAACTGGCCTGCGTGGAAAGTCAGTTGGTTGGCTTCCCTGGCACCACACTGTCGGTTTTCGGGGCCGGAAACTCATCCCGCACTCCGGAAATTACTACGCAGAGATCATCTTCGTAAGCGGAACGTGAGTATCCTGCTGGTGTAGATGTTCGATTCGTGCCCTGTGAGCTGCAGGTTCCCGCCTCTGTCCGTGACGGCGCTGGTCAAGAGACGTCATGACCGTGGCGTACCTCACACATGCGCCGGAGCTACGCGGGCGCACAGCGGAGCAATGCCGTCAGGCGCAGTCCGGTTGTAGGCACATGCGGTCGCCTATCGCCCGTTCGAGGGTGATAGCTGGCGTTCGCGGTCACCCTGGCCGTGAGAAGCAGGAACGGCGTGGGGTGACCGTGCGATTCCTTCCGTAAGATGAGAAAACGCCGCGTCCCCGGCAGCTGCAATGCCGAGGGCGCGGCGTTCCTGTCAGGCCTGGTCTACAGCTCGGTCTCGATGTGCTCCACGTCGGTGAAGGCCGTTGAAGCGGACTACGACTCGTCAGCGGATTCTGACCGTCGCTGCCTCCCGGGCACGGTCAGACCGTTGTGGGGCCTCCGGCGGGCGCTGGGGACCAGTTCGAGGATTGCGGCCTCGATCTTGGTCAGTTTGTCCTCCACCTTCTTGGTGGGACGCTCGGCGATGATCGACCACTTCACTGCGTCGAGGTCGACGATGTACTGCGCTGTCTCCACCTTTCCCGCAGGACCGTCCGCGTTCACCGTGAAGGTGTAGCGGCGGGGCAGGCTGGAGTTCTGGAAGCGGTCCACGTTGTCGAAGAGGAATGTGAGCCGCCGATGTGGCGGGAGGATGGGAATGGGCTGGCCCAGGACCTCTTGGAGGACCTGGGTGAGGTCCGGCTGGCCCGGATCGGGCGCCCACCCGGACTCCAAGGGCGGGTCGCAGGAGATGCGGACGTCGCGGGCGACGGTCGGGCCGGTGTTCTCGACGACCAGCATCATCGACCCGTAGTGGTCGGGCTGGATGTCAACGATGACGTACGGCTCGTTCTGCTCCAGATGGACGCGTTCTCCGAGGGCCAGCTGGGCGCGGGCGGCGGAGGTCTGCCGGAGAGCGATGATGGAGGCGACGAGCGCGGCGACGGCGGTGACGATGACTGCCCACTGATCAGTGGTGAGGTCCTTGAAGTGGTCCATGACCTGACGCTACCGACAGGGTCCGACGAGGGCCGGGGCTGTGTGGTCCATAGTATGAGAAGCGCGCCTCCTCCTCGGCAGCTCGAATGCCGAGGACGAGGCGTTTTCACCTCGTCCCGCGATATCCGGCAGCCATGTCGGAACAAGGGGAGGGATGAAGGCAAGGACGCAGCCTGGGAGCGGCCGTTCAGGGCGCGGTTGGGTACTGTCCGCGTGGGTCCGGGGGCTGGCGCAGGTCGAGGTAGCAGCGCAGCCGGACACCGGGCTGGTCCGCGGTCCCGTGTGGTGCGTTCCACGGAGGTGGTGGCCCGTCGGGCGGCGAGCGCCGTGCTATTCGACCTGCTTGAGCGTCGTCAGCAGAAGTCGGCAGTTGGTGACTGCTTCGTAGCTGCTGCCCAGGGGCTGGTACCGGTAGGAACGATGGTGGGTCGACCACAGTCCTTTCCATGTGGCGTACGGCTGCATTGCGTCCACGAACGTGCACTTGCCCAGCCAGTGCGCAGCTCGCGCTGAGCTGCGGAAGTGCCGGTGCAGCTCGCGTTGCAGGACGGTGCGGTCGAAGGCCGCGTTGTAGGTGAGGCAGCGGCGGCCGTGGAGGAGTTGGGCGAGGCGCGGAGTGAGCGCGGCGAAGGTCGGGGATCGCGCTGTTTGTTGGCGGGTGATGCCGTGCAGTGCTGTTGCTGCGGGAGCGATGTCGGCGAGGGGGTTGAGGCGTTCGTCGAGGAGGACGTTGCCGTGGCCGTCTGTCAGGCTGATCTGCACGGCCCATGGATCAGTGAGGGCGGTGGTTTGCACGTCCAGTACGACCAGGCGGCGATCGGTGAGGATGCCGCGGGCCCATCGCCGGACGCGTTCGTGGTCGGCCTGCCAGGAGGCGGGCCGGCGCATCGCGCGGATGGCATCGTCCAGGCGGATGTGGTGTTCCCGGAGCGACTGCACGTGCCAGTGTCGGCTGGTGTCGTACTGAGCGTGGACGGTGCCCAGGTAGCGGGTGTCTTCGTACACCGCCCAGGTGGGCCGCTCGGTGTCGCCGGGCCGTACGAAGTGGACGTCTTGGGTGTCGATGGTGCGGGTGAAGAGGTGGCCCAGTTGGACTGGGTGGTCAGGCGAGGGCATGGTCAGGGGCCTCGGAGATGAAGGGGGTGAGGGGGAGCCCGTGTGCCATCCAGTTGTGGAAGGCCTCTGCGGTGTAGAGGACGCCGCTGCCCGAGAGGCGGCCGGGCTGCTTGGGGTGGCACCGGCTGATCCGCAGGACCAGGTGCAGGCCGTCGGCCTGATCGGATTGTCCGAGGTCCAGGTAGACCGGGCGGCGGCAGGCGTCGATCGTCTGGCGGGGTTTGCTCCAGGCGAAGTTGGCGTGCGGTCGGCCGGGGGCCATGCCTAGGCGCAGCCGCCCTTCGCGATGGGCGTTGCAGGCGAAGAAGAGCCAGACCATCGTTCCGTAGACCCGCTCACGGAATTCGATGTTGATGCGGGACAGAGGCCCGTACTGGAGTTCCACGATGTGCCCGCACGGGGTGAGGACGTCACCTTCCAGCTCGCCGCGCGGTACGAATTGCTGATTGCTGCTCAGTCTGCGGCGCCAGTCCTGGTTCCAGGGCCCCTCGCCGCGGACGCGGGAGGGGCCGAGGTCTGCCCCGCATTTGGGACATGTGGTGAGCATGGCCGCTAGACCGCCTTGAGCTGGGTGTCCAGCCAGGTGACTGTCTCCTTGGTGAGACCGAGGTCTTCCGGCGTGCGGCCGGCGGCGCGTAGCACCCCGGCGATGCTCGTCTCGGAGCGGTGAGTGTTGATCAGATCCTCCAGGGCGGGGCCGGCTTTCTCGGCCCGGGCGAGGAAGTCCAGCTCGTCGGTTTGCACGCGCATCTGCCGGGCGGCATCCGCCTTGATGTCGTACAGGCGCCGGTGCTCGGTTTGGGCCTTCTTGCGGCGTGTGGGGATGCTGACCCTGAAATTGGACCAGTGGATGATGAACAGGGTGCCCTGGTGGCCGATGCCGGTGTTCCGGTCGTCCTGTGTGGTGCGGCCGCCTCCGCAGCCTCCAGTGAGCGTCACGTGCGGTCCGGTGTTCGAAGTCGTGCCGGCACCGGGCCCGGAGTCACTCGTTCCAGGCCCCTTCTGGGCGCCTGCGCCGGAAGTGCTGCGGTCCGGCGTATCGCCCCGGGCGTCGGCGGCGCCCGTGGGGCCTTCGGTGGTGTCCGGTCCCGTCTGGATCTCCGCGGAACGGGCCTGGTCGAGCTTCAGGTAGCCCTGTTCCACGTGTTTGATGCCGGGGGCGTTCGCGACGATGACCTGCTCGGCCACCCGGAAGGCGTGGGTGATGCCGTCACGCAGGTTCATGACGATCAGCTCGCTCAGGGTCCTACGGAACTCGTAGGAGCTTTCGCCTGCCTTCGCGTTGGCCTCGTCGCAGATGCCGGCCAGCCAGTGAGCGGTGTCGGACGGGTAGCGGTCGAAGAAGAACGGGGCGTTGTCGACGGGGACGTCGTTGATCATGCGGTCGTGCTCTCTACGAGGCGCAGGCCACCGGGCTTGCGCGCGTTGGTGATGGTGGCATCCCACTGCGCTACGTCTTCGGCGAGGTGGGAGACGAGCCTGAGGAGGTCGTCGTCGGCGTTGGCGGCGACCTTGTCGGCGGGGTACCAGTCGGTGACGAAGGCAGTGAAGCGGCCCACGGCCTGGGCGAAGTCCTGCCGCCATTCGGCCAGCAGCAGTTCGTCGCTGGGCCGGTTGCCTCCCAGGACTTGGACGAGCTCGCGGAAGACGATCTCCCCCGGTTCGGCGTCCGGTGCTTCGGCGTCCGGGGCGGGCAGAGCGGCTTCCTGCGCGACCGCTTGGATCAGGTCGGGGTCTTCACGGAGCACGGCACGGGCCAGTGCCGGGCGCTGCGCGAGGTAGGAGGCGGCTACGGCGCGGGTGGCGTCTTCATCGGACTTCACCGCTCCGACGATCGCCTCGCGCACCTCAGGCTGGTGTGCTTCGAACTGGCTGACCGCGGTGACGACCGCGCGGCGCTCGGACTGGGCACCGGGACGGCGGCTGGGTGGGATCGTCTTGCGGACGGCCTTGAGGTAGTCGGTCTCGGTGACCTCCAGGATGTCGTGCTGCTCGGCGAGGGCCATCAGGCCCAGCAGGACAGTGACCTTCTCCTCGAACTGCTCCTGGTCGAAGTCGCCCGGGCCGCTGCCTAGGGCCACCTGGTGCATGGTGGTGAACGAGACGTACACCGGTGATTCCGTGACGCGCTGGCGGTGCTCCGGCCGCCACCGGTGTGCCACCAGACGGCACTTGCGCAAGGTGTGGGGCGACAGCTTCAGCCGTGTGCTGAGCATGTCGAGCTGCGCCTCTGTGGCGTAGCGGGATCCGGCCTTAGCCGGCGGCCCGAACTTTGCCAGGAGCCAGTCTCCGACCGCGAAGCGTGTGGCTCGGAACTCCCGGCCCGTGGTCGAACCACGAGTGACGATTCGTTCGATCTCCTCGAACTCCGTGGGAGTGCAGCCGGCGTCGTCTGCGGCTTGGGGTTCGGTCCAGATCGAGGTGGACGGCGTGTTCATCTCATGCCCTCCGGGTAGGAAGGCCGCCCGCATCGAGCGACCGGACACGGAGGGTAACTGTCGTCGCGCATTGCCTACTTTGAGTGATCATCTTTCTGGGAGGAGGAGGGCGCAGCGTCCTGCGTTGAGGCATCAACTCGACGTACATGAAGACCACCGCATCGGGTGTACGAGGCCGTGGCCGCCGCCCTCCGCAGCGCGCCGCGCGTAGTCACAAGCTGTCGCCCACAGCGAACGCAGGTCCAACGGATGCGGGGCTGCGGCTGCTGCCTCCGCGTTCGCCGCGGCGTAGCCCCACCGCTCCCTACGCACTCCAGAGCACTGCTGCTCGAGGATCCGTAGGCACCAGGCGACCTGCCGGACGTGCTCCCTCGCAGGGCAAGGGCCGTTGAGGAAAGGGGGCGCAGAGGCGGAGGTTTTAGTGGCGCATGTCGTTGCGGCCAGCAGTTCGCGTACAAGGTCCGGCGCGGGTCCGGGCGGGATGAGCTGTGGGGTCATGCGAGGACCGTAGGAACGGGCAGTGACAGGGAGTGCTGCATCCGGAGCAACCTCATACACCCTCCGGGCACCGTGTCACCCCATCGGCTCAGCGACGCTTCGCTCCCCGTACGGCGCTGGCCACTGCCGCGGATGCCGAACGAGGGTTGGGCGCCTGCAAAGCGGGCGACCTCGGGACGCCTTTTCGCGCCCGGCACGGTCCTCGCGCGGTCACCCTCGTCGGGCGGTGCCGTCGCTGTCCAACCGGATCCGGTGCACGTACCAGCGGCGTAGCAGGGTGTCCCGGTCCCCCGGTACAGACAGACCGAGCACCGGCTCGTGGCCGTCCTGGTCCCAGGCGGGCTCCACCGTCTGGTCCAGGTGTACGCGCAGTCGGCGGTGCTGGAAGCGGATGTCCGCTACGGAACTCGATCATTTTTCGCTGCTGGGCGAAGTCGAGGGCGGCCTGCAGGGTCTCGGTCGCGCAGCCAGGCGGCGGCAGCAGACTTCACGTACAGGTGATCGACGAGGCGGTCGAGCCGCCCGCCGAGTGACGTCGAGCGCGCGGCGCGCGTTGGGACGGGGGCCGTCGATCGACTGGCTTGCTCAGACGTTGTGGGTGGCGGTAGACGGTCTTGTCAAAGCTGCAGGAAGGGGCTGCTACGCATACAGCCGACCGCCAAGGAGCGACTCACTCGTCTGGATGAACACCGGCGGGAAGCGGAATGGCGAACCGTTCCGCCAGGACACGCAGATGCCATGAGCCTTCTGCGCACACGCCGACCCCACGCTGGCAGGACAGGGTTGCTCGCCGCCGCCATCCCGGCTGTCCTTGCCGCATCAATGACCGGCCTCGCTCCCGCCCACGCCACCACCGCTGCCAGTGTCCCCACCGCGGCCCGGGACCAGATCGCGTGCCCGCGCGGGTTCGTCTGCATCTACCCCGACATCAACTTCAACGGCCAGCCCTATGTCAAACGCGCTGTCGACGGGTCGGTACGGCACCTACCGGATTACATCCGCGGCAAGGGCAGTTCCATCATCAACAACAGCACCCGCACGGCACGCGTCTACCAGAAGGACAACTACTTCGGCCGGCACGTCTGCGTCGGACGCGAGGGCGGCACCATCAGCGACCTGCGCTCCTACCAACTCAACGACACCACCCACAGCCTGCGCAACAACGACACCCCCTGCGGCGCCTGACAAGCCGTCACGTCACCGTCTCAGCAGCGCCATGCTGAGAGCCGTCAGAACGCTCGGCGGCCCTGGGGCTGCAGGCCCCTGCCCGCCGTCGAACGCCCCCGTCGTGCACCGGAGCGCCCCCGCGTGAGGGGATGACCGTCGGCGCTCCTGCGCCAACCATGGGAGCGGGCCGGGCCGGGACCGCGCCACGCAGGCGAGGGCCGCCGAGAGCGTGCGGGAGGCAGCGATGGGGCGACGTTGGCTGGTGACGGGGTGCTCGTCGGGACTGGGGCGGGCGCTGGCCGAGGCGGCGGCGCGGGAGGGGCACGAAGTGGCGGTCACCGCGCGCGACATCGCCGCCTTGGACGACCTGGCCGCTGCCTGGCCCGGACGGATCGTCCCCCTCCCGCTGGAACTGCGCGACGCCGCCCAGTGCGAGGAGGCCGTCCGCACCGCCGCCGACCGTCTGGGCGGGATCGACGTCCTCGTGAACAACGCGGGCGCCGGCCTGTTCGGCGCGGTCGAGGAAGTCTCCGACGCCGAGCTGCGCGACCAGCTGGAGACCCTGGTCGTGGGCCCCTGGCGGCTGGTCCGCCTGGTCCTGCCGCTCATGCGCGCCCAGGGACGCGGGCACATCGTCAACATCTCCTCCCTGGCGGGCCGGATGGCGTTCCCCGGGCTGGGCGCGTACGTCGCCGGGAAGTACGCCCTGGAGGGTATGAGCCAGGCGCTGGCCGCGGAGGTGGGCGGCCAGGGCGTGCGCGTCACCGTGGTGGAGCCCGGTGGTTTCGCCACCCGTTACGGGTCCTCGCTCGCCGAGTCGGGCCGCCGGCTGCCTGAGTACGCCGCGGTCACCGCCGAAACCCTGGACGCGGTGCGCGGCATGGCGGGCGACCCCGCCACCGGACGGCCCCAGGACTTCGCCGTCCGGATCCTCGCCATCGTCGCCGCCGACGTGCCCACCCCGTTGCGCGTCCCGGTGGGCGATGACGCCTACACCTACCTGGAGATTGCCGAGCAGGCCGCCCGCGAGGAACTCGCCGCCGCCCGCGCCCTGGTCGGGGGACTGTCACCGCTGCCGTCCGCCACGCCGTGAGAGCCGCGCCGCGCACCGCCGACCACGTGACAGCCGGGTGTGACGGGCGCCGTCGCCCGCCCGGTCGCGGTCGGAGTTGCACGTGGCACGGCGCGGTGAACGCGTCGTGGTGGCAGGTCAGGAATCCCTTGGGGTCCTCGTAAGAAGTCTGCCGTTGCGCGCGGCAGAGCGCCTGCCCGGCGCGCTGGTTGCTTTCCCGGTAGGACATGCGCTCATCGCTCATCGGGAGGCATGGCGTTGCCGATCCTCGCGACGCCGGTGGGCCGCTTCGCATCGGCGCCGCGTGTCCGCTGGGCGGCCGCGTCGGGCCGGGACCGGTATGACCATTGCACTCACACGGGCGGCGCGTTCGGCGAACTTCTGACCGCGCTCCGGCTCGGGCCGCTATCAACGGTGCATGGTCACCTCTGTGCTGCGCGGCCTGGTCGCCGCGCTCCTAGCTGTCCTGTCCATCACCGCGTCCACTCCCGCCCACGCGGCCGAGACGCTCACTGTCGCCGAAGCCGTCACCCGTCTACCGGTCGCGGCCGAATCCCGCGCCGGCTACGACCGTGACGCCTTCCGCCACTGGACGAGTGGTGACGACCCGTCCGACGGCTGCTCCACCCGCAACGAGGTCCTCATCGCCGAAGCTGTCGAGCCGCCTGAGGTCGGGCCCGGGTGCCGGCTGGCGGGCGGACAATGGTGGTCCTACTACGACCAGGTGTGGGTGACGTCGGCCTCCGGCCTCGACATCGATCACATGGTGCCTCTGGCGGAGAGCTGGGACAGCGGCGCCTTCGCGTGGACGCCGCAGCGGCGTGA
This sequence comes from Streptomyces sp. NPDC047853, assembly GCF_043204535.1. Lineage (NCBI taxonomy): Bacteria > Bacillati > Actinomycetota > Actinomycetes > Kitasatosporales > Streptomycetaceae > Streptomyces > Streptomyces sp. NPDC047853. The sequence goes on from NZ_JBIDCI010000022.1 coordinate 44,720, forward strand.
GGCGTACGCCAACGACCAGGGTGCGGCCGCCAGTCTGGTGGCGGTCACGGCGCGCTCAAACCGGTCCAAGGCGGATCAGGACCCTGCCCAATGGCTGCCGTCGGCGGCCGAGGTGCACTGCCGGTACGTCGCCGAGTGGGTGGGCACGAAACTGCGCTGGAACCTGACGGCGGACGAGACAGAGGTCGCGGCACTGCTTGAGGTGGCGGGCGGCTGCCCGGAGCAGAGCGTGACGTACGAGCCCGTCGCGTAGCCTCCTCCCCCGCCGTGGCAGGCCGCCGGGCTTCTACCCGGCGGCCGGCTTCTTCGCGATGGGCGGCCGGGTCAGCCGTGGTAGGTGATGTAGCCGTTGCGGTCCTTGTCGTTGGCCTTCTGCGTGTACGAGTGGACGTCCGCGCGGGCCCCGGTGGGCTTGTAGAAGTAGATGGTGTCCTTGTCGTTGTTCCAGATGAAGTTGCAGTTCTGGCGGTAGACGACGTTCTTGGCGTCCGAGTCGGTGCCGCGGCCCCCGCGCAGGCTCACCTGGTCCCCGGGCTGCAGGCTGTGGCTGTTCTTGAACGTGAAGCTGTTGCCGGCGGCGTCCTTGACCTTGTAACCCTTCAGGTTCACCGTCGCCGTCTTCGAGTAGTTCTTGATCGTCAGGTACTCGGCCGCGGTGTTGCCGCCCGAGCACTTGTTGGAGTCCCGACCCGGGGCGTCGTACTGCACGCCCTTGATCTTCAGGGCCGAGGAGTACTCGGCGGCCTGCGCCGGAACGGCCACGGCCAGGCCGAGCGCGGTGATGGCCACCGTGGTGGCGGCAGCGGTCACAGTGCGGTGGATGCGCATGAGGAATCCCCCCTCAGTGGTGCGAATGGAGCGACCGGAGCCTACCGGACGTGATCACCAGGTGGTGGGGAAGTGAAGAAAGTGCGACTGCCCGTCATTGCGACGGAAGCTTCTGCCCGTGAGGCGCGCGTCGGGCGGGAGCGCCCGGTCGTGCCCCGCAGGGGTGAACGCGAAGCGGAACGAGAACTACCGCTCCAGAGTTGGGCGTCATGCCGGTCATGGAAGCGATCAACGAAGTGCACGTGTCCGAACCGGGCCTGATCGTGGTCGACATCGCCGCAGCCGACGACGAGACCGCGTTCACCTTCCACACCGCGCTCGCCGCCCGGTGGGCGACCACGGCCGTGGAGCGCACCACCCGCGAGCCCGGGCAGGGGGGTGTGCGGCTGCGCTGCTACCTCGACCTGCGCCAGCCCCCTGCCCCACCCGGCCGCCCCGGGGAGCCCTGGTAGACGGCAGCAACTCTGCGTCGGGGCCACCGCCCTGGCGAATTTTGGGTACCTAAAACCCTCGCTTCGTATATTCTGGGTACCCAAAACAGTGGGAGGTTTCATGAGCGCTGCCCTGCCCGGCCGTCCCGCCATCGGCCCGAAGGTCCCGATCAACTTCCCCGCCGGCCTGCTGAAGGACATCGACGCCGGCGCGGACCTCGCCGGCCTCAGCCGCGCCGCATGGGTCCGGCGCGCGGCCGCGCGCGCCCTGCCCGAGATCTTCGACGGGGCCCTGACACCCGACGACATGCCCCGCTTCCTCACCACCGCGGAGAAGGGCGCTGATCCCGCTCACGAGGTCGACGACGCCACCCTCCGTCGCCTGCTGACCGCGGCCGACGACGGCACTCTCGTCATCGAGCCGTTCACCGCCGAGACGCTGACCACCGCCACGGCCCGGCTGAGCTTCCTCACCCGCACCTTCATCGCCGACGGCACGCCGGTCACCCTCTACCAGGTCGCCCTCGGCATGACCCACCGGCAGCCCGGCGAAGACGGTCCCGCCCGGCACGGCCGGCACCTTCTCTACCTCGACCAGGCCGCCGCCCGCGCGGCCCACCAGGAGATGAGCACGTATCCCTCGCTCGCCACCGGGCACCATGAAGGGCTCTCCTCATGACGAAGCTCCGCCCTCACCAGCGTGAGGCTGTCGACGCCGTCCTGGCCGCCCTCCGGGTGCCCGCGGGCGGCACCGTTCCCGAGCGCGGGCTGCGCACCCAGGTCGTCATGGCGACCGGCTCGGGCAAGACCCTCGTCGCCGCGCAGAGCGCACGTGAACTGCAGGCCGGGCGCGTGCTGGTGCTCGTGCCCTCGCTGGACCTGCTCGCCCAGACCGAGGCCGCCTGGCGTGCGGCCGGCCGCACCGGCCCGATGATCGGCGTCTCCTCCCTGCGGGGTGAGGGCACGGCCTTCCCCAGCACCACGGACGTTCAGGAGCTGGTGGAGTGGGTGCGGCCGTTCGACACGGTCACCGTGTTCGCCACGTACGCCTCGCTCGGGCTCGGCACGCTGGAGCGCGCGCATCAGGCCGGCCTGCCGGGGTGGTCGCTGATCGTCGTGGACGAGGCGCACCGGGTTTCGGGCCGCAGCGCGAAGCCGTGGGCGGTCGTCCACGACAACCAGCGGATCCCTTCGCTGCGGCGCCTGTACATGACCGCCACCCCGCGGCTGTGGCAGCTCGGGGACGAGGACGGTGACCAGGGCGCGCCGGGCGAGCTGGTGGCGAGCATGGACGACGATCCCAATGGGCCCTTTGGCAGCAGGGCGTACACCCTGACCCTCTCGGAGGCCGTGGATCGGGGGATTTGTGCCCCGTACCAGGTGGTGTGCGTGGACATCACCGACAGCCAGCTCCAGGCCGCGCAGCTCCTGGGGGTTCAGGCCCGCTCGGACGAGGTGCGCGGGGCCCGGCTCGCGGCCCTCCAGACGGCGCTGCTCAAGGCGGCCTCGGAGGAGGGTTTCCGGCGCACCCTGGTCTTTCACCACGTGGTGAAGGAGGCGGAGGCGTTCGCGGCCGGCCTGCCTGATGTGGCCGCCAAGCTGCGCGCTGAGGACCCCGCGCTGTACCCGCGAACGATCTGGGCGAACTGGCTGTGCGGTGGGCACAAGCCTGCGCACCGGCGCCGGGTCCTGGACGAGTTCGCGGCCGGGATCGCCGCCGACGGCACGGTCGTGGAAAAGGGCTTCCTGGGGTCGGTGAAGGTGCTGGGCGAGGGCCTGGACACCCGGGAATGCGACTCCGTGTACTTCGCGGACGTGCGCGGCTCCATGCCGGACCTTGTCCAGGCCGTCGGCCGCGCGCTGCGTATCCAGCCCGGCGAGGGCAAGGTCGCCTCCCTCGTCGTGCCCGTCCTGCTCGGGCCCGGCGAGAGCGCCGACACCATGCTCACCTCCCGGGCGTTCGGTGGACTCTCCAAGCTTTTGATGGCGCTCCGCGCGCACGACGCCCGGGTGGTCGAGCAGCTCGCCGAGCAGCAGGCCGCAAGCACTCCCGCAGCCGTTCAGGTCGCCGAACAGGGCCAGGACGGCGAGGGGGACGGCGGCCCGTCGGTACCCGCGCGCCAGCTCTTGAAGTTCTCCACGCCGCGCGACCCCGCGCAGCTGGCCGCGTTCATCAACCTGCGCGTCCTCAACCCCGAGCACCAGCACTGGCGGCGCGGCATCGAGGCAGCGGGCATCTACGCCCGCCAGCACGGTGACCTGAAGGTGCCGTTCACCTACCGCGTGCCCGGCAGCGACGGCCCGGAGGCGGAGGGGTGGCCGGCCGCGCTCGCCGATTTCCCGCTGGGGCAGTGGACCGCCGACAACCGGCGCTTCTACGCCCGCGGGGACATGGACGCGGGCCGGGTGGAGCAGCTGGAGAAGCTGGGCATGGTCTGGTCGCACTTCGACGTCGCCTGGGAGGAGGGTCTGGCGGCCGCGCGTGGGTGGGCCGCCGAAGCCGGGCACCTCCTGGCCCCACTGGACGCCGTGTTCCAGGGCTACCGGGTGGGGATCTGGCTGAAGAACGCCCGGGCCGGCGCGCGCAAGGCGCTGGAGGTCGAGCAGCGGCGTGCCGAGGGCCTGCCCGTTCAGTCGGTGGCCGGGGCGCTGTCGCAGGCGCGGCGTGAGCAGCTGGAGGAGATCGATCCGTCCTGGTGCCCGGCCTGGCCGGTGGAGTGGCAGCGCGCTTTCCACCTCGTGCGGCAGCACCTGGAGGCCGGCGGCACGCTGCCCACGGCGCCGGGCGAGGTCGTGCAGCAGGGCGAGGACCTCGGACGGTGGGTGCGCTCCGTCCGGCACGGCTGGGACAGCCTGACCACCGTCCAGCAGTGGCTGTGCGAGCAGGTCCTCGGCATCACCCCCGCAGCCGAGGAGGAGAAGCCCCGGCCCCGCCGCAGCCAGGCCGACAAATGGGCCATGAACTACGCCGCCGCGAAGCAGTTCTACGAGCGCGAGGGCCATCTCCAGGTCCCGCGAAAGCACATCGAGCGGACCGTCGGCGAGGACCAGGAGGAGCGGGAGCTCCGGCTTGGTGCATGGGTCGGGAACCAGCGCAGTCGGGCCGCGATGCTGTCCCCGGAGCGGGTGAAGCGGCTCTCCGCAATTGGGATGCGGTGGATTTGAGGCACCGGGCCCCGGGCACCCCCGATGGTGAAGCGGGCCAGGCCCTCGCGGCCGCCGGGGCGTCGGCGCCGCGGCGGAGAGACAGGCGCTGCTGGAGCCGCTCGAATGCAGGCAGCCCGCCTCCCAGACCACCAGCTCGCCGTCCAGCCCGGCCTCGGACAGTTGCGCGAGGGCGGCCTCCCGGATCTCCGGGAACGCGGCGACCATACCCGTGCCCCGCCTTGGGCGCAGCAGCACCCGCCCGTCGGCCCGGTGGGCGAGCTGGGCGCGGTAGCCGTCCCACTTCGGCTCAGCGGCGGATCCGGGGGGCAGGTCGGGGCTGCCCACCGGTGTGGTGAGCATCGGTTCCGGCAGCGTCCAGGTCATGCCTGATGCCTTTCACGCACGCGCTCGCTCTGCGTGTGCCTGTGAATCAGGCGGCACGGAAGTCGTGAGCAGGGCTGCCGCGCCACTCCACCCACCGCCGGTCGTCCAGAACGGCCTCTGCGTCGTCGATTCCGGCGCCTTCGAGAAACACCACCAGGTCGTGATCGCTGTAGGCGGTGCCGAGGATTTCGTCCCGGCCGTGACGGTGCACGCTGACCCGTCGGCCCCCGGAGACCGAAGGCCGGTGCACGACGATGGGCGCGCGACTCACCCCTCCAGGGTGCTCCTGCCAGCCGGGAAGCGCGAGGAGCGCGTGTGGGGGGCGGTCAGCGGCCAGCGTCGTTGATGCCGGACGCCAGCTGCCCCACAACGTCCAGCACGCCCTGCCCGAACGCAGTCGGCGCGACGAGGATGCCGAAGACCAGGACGATCAGTACCGTCAGCTGTTCGTCGTTGCGGCTGCGGGCCTGGGTGCGTCGGCGCAGCCGCACGATGATGATGACCGCGAGCAGCACGGCAACGTTGATGGTCAGCACGCACAACCCCACCGGCTCAGTGAACGCCCCTGGTCAAGGTTGTAGCCAGCATGCGCATCCGCGGCATCTGCGTCATACAAGGATGGCCGCATATATCCGCCAGATCGGCCTGTTCAGCCGTCTTGCCTCCCGGCTCGAACCCGCTCACCGCTCGGCCCGAGTCAGGTGGCGCGCAGCGTTCTCCCCCATCGCTGGACTGCCTTGGCGTCGCAGTACTCGCATAGCGGAGAGCGGGCCCCGGAACCGTATTTGTGGGTCGGCCGGCGGCACGTGGAGCACGGGCCGACCTGGTCGCCGGGACACGTGAGTGCCGAGGCGTCCGGCTCGCTGGTCGGCGCAGGGGCGGTCATCGGGTTTCCTGACCAGTCTGGTGGCCACGAGCGGCCGCTTGGAACGAAGCATGGAACGACAGCGACGATGTCCCTGGCAGGCCAGCTTCCCGGGCCGCCGCACGCAGGTCTGCAGCGAGGCCCTCCAGCGTCTCCGGGATACCGGATCGCGGAAGGACCGCCATCCCGTCGTCCCAGCACAGGTCCACCCAGCGCGGTCCTTCTCCCGGGAAGCGCACGGACCGTGCGGTGGCCGCAGGTCGCCACACACCACGCAGGGCCGCGGTGGCGTCTCTTGGATGCGGGCCATCGTCTCCCGCCGCGCGGGTGGAGCCGGTGCCGCTTCCAGGCCGGTGGGCTTGATGCCGTGGTGGCCGAGCAGGTCGGCGGGCTCCATGACGTCTCTCCATTCGCCCACCCCTGGATGGCTGCGTGTCCAGCACATCATAAAATAGAACAGGTGAACGATTCAGGTCCCGCGCGACTCACACTGCTCCGCTTCCTCGAACGGGGTGCAGCTGCGCGACCTGGACCGCACCCGCCGCTGGATCGCCGACGAGGAACGCCGCCAAGCCGAACGCCGCCGCGGCATCGAGGACAGGCCAGCCCCGCCCAACTGGCTCTTGGAACGCGGCCTGAACGGGCACAGCCCACCCGTCTACATCCACGCCGGCGACTGCTGGAACGCAGGCCAGCGCAGCAAGGGCATCGAGCAGGCGCAAGCCCGCCAGGCACTCGCAGACGGCGTCAAGCCATACGACGTGTGCCGACCGGACTCGGCGCTCGGCTTCGTCGACGGGTAGCGGTAGCCTCCCGGTGCGGCAGGCGCGTCATCTGACACCTGCGGGCGCGTGAGCGGTAGCTCTACGCCTGCCTCACCTCACGCGTTCCCCGGCTTCCGTGCCGTCTTCTTCGCCGCGGCCTTCTTGGCTGGCTGCTTCTTCGCAGCCCGCTTCGTCGGCATCTCGTGCACGTCCGCGTGTTCGCCGGTGTCCTCACCGCGGGACTCCTTGGCCTTCGACACGGACTCCTTCAGGGCGGCCATGAGGTCGACGAGCTGCCCCGAGTCGGCGGCCGGCTCCGGCGCCGAAGGCGGTTCCCGATGCTCGCGCTTCGCCTCGATGAGCTCGGCAACGGCCTCGGTGTACGTGTCGCGGAACTCGGGGGCGTCCAGGTCGTCGCGGGTCATGGTGTCCATCAGCGCGAGCGCGCCGTCGATCTCCTCGTCGGACAATTCCAGCGGCGGTGGCAGCAGCTCGGACGGATCGCGGATCTCGTCCGGCCAGCGCATCGCGTGCAGCACGATCGCCTCCCCTCGGACCCGGAGCAGCCCGAGGCGTTCCCGGCCCGACCACGCGTACCGGGCCACGGCCACCCGCGACGACCTCTCCAGGGCCTGCCGCAGCAGCTTGTACGGCTTGCCCGCCACCTGGCCGTCCGGGGCGAGGTAGTAGCCCTCGGCGACGCGGAGCGGGTCGATGGACTCCTGCGGCATGAACGCCACGATCTCGATCGCCTTGGCCGTCGGCAGCGGCAGATCCCGCAGTTCTTCGTCGCTGATCGGCACAATCTGTTCCTTGGTGAGCTGGTAGCCCTTGCCGATCTCGTCCGAGCTGACCTCCCGGTCCTCCAGCTCACACACCTTCCGGGTCCGCACCCGGGCCATGTCTTCCAGGTGCACCCGGTGGAAGTGAATGCTGTGGTCCTCCGTCGCACTGACCACGTGGATCGGCACCGTGACCAGGCCGAAGCTGATGGCGCCGGACCAGATGGTGCGGGGCATGACGTACCTCCAAGACAGCCCCGAGCAACGCCAGCTGTGGGATCTCAAACTTCGCTGCACAGTCTCAGGGCTAATTGCACTCTGACTGCGCTTGTGCAGTCAGCATGAGATCCACTGTTCAGTATCGACGCCCATTCGAGTGACGGCACCAAATAAACACTCGCCCCACGTCAGCCGGCCTGCATCTTGGATTCGTTGGCTGTTCCTCGGGGTGGGGGTAGTGCCATGAGTAATCTCGCTGTGACGGTCAGCGCACGTCAGACGAACGGACAGCTTCTCGTCTTAGAGGTCGCGCGGGTAGGTCAGGGCCGTCGGGCCGGGCGGGCATCCCACCGGTAGGCCGTCCAGGCCCGGCGTAGCAGCCTGCGGATCACGATGACCGCGCTGGCCAACGCCACCCATGCGTCTTGCACCACCGCGCGCCGGTCGGTCACGATCGATAACGCCTTGAATCCCCGGTTGTGCCAGGAGTTGGTCCGCTCGACTACCCACCGGTGGGTGTGGTTGATCGGCACGAACTGCCCCTTCGGGGTGATCCGACCAGCGCAGCCCAGCTCTTCCAGTAGCGCCCGGGTGGGCTGTGAGTCGTAGCCGGCGTCCAGGTGCACCGTGATCGACGGTGGCAGACGGAACCCGAACAGGCGCAGGGTCTCCAGGGTGGGGCGCAACAGCGGCGAGTCGTTGCGGTTCGCGCCGACCAGGACCCACCCCAGCGGCAGGCCTCCACCGTCGACCAGTACCGAGCGCTTGAGACCGCTCTTGCCTCGGTCCACCGGGCTGCGCCCGGTGTTCTGGCCACCGCCAGGGGCTTTCACGATGCAACCATCGACCACGAGGTTCTCGAGGTCGAGGCCGATGGCCTCGTCGTATGCCTCAAGGGCCAGCTGGTGCAGTCGCTCGAAGGCGCCGACGGCGATCCACTCATCCCGCCGGGCCCTCATCGTGGTTGCCGAGCAGGTGTGGTCGGCGTGCTGCTGGTAGGTGCCTCCGAGTACGAGGCGGGCCAGGAGCTTGTCGAACACGAGCTGGTCGGGGATGCGGGGACGGTGGCAGCCCAGCGGATGAGCGACTGCCTCCCGCTTGGGCAGGAGGGCTTGGAACTGGTCCCACAACGGGGCGGTGATGGAGGAGGGCAGGACGGGCACGTGACCTTCGCTCGGCCGTAGAGGACGTTGACCAGCAAGTCCCGCCGGGGTGCGCCGCCTTGGCAATCGGCGGCACACCCCGGCGGGGCGAAGGTCACCCGGCCTGTTCCTGCAGGTCCGCTGCGGAAACAGGCGCGGGCATGCGCCAGGCCACGACCGCACCGGTCACGAGCCCCCCGGCGGCCAGCAGGGTGGCGACCAGGAACGGGTCGAAGGAGTGCAGGGTCGGAGCGAACCCGATCCCATCGCAGACTGCTACCCCGGTCGCACCGCCCAGTTGGTCAGCCGCGCGCTGGACGCCCGAGGCGACCCCAGCGTCGTCCTCGGTGACGCCGCTGACTGCGACGTACTGCAGCCCCACGATGCCGAACCCCATCCCGGCCGCGATCAGGAGCATGGCCGGGATCATCGCCGCCCCGCCTGCCTGCAGGACCGAAACGAGCGCGATCGCGGCCATCGCGGCCGCGGTGAACCCGATGCCGGCAAGCACGCACGCGCGTGCTCCCCAGCGGCCCAGCAGACGAGGCACGAGCATGGAGAACACGATCAGCGAGAGCGCCAGAGGCAGCATCGTCAGGCCCGCGCCCAGCGGGCCGATGCCCAACCGGTCCTGCAGATAGAAGGTGAACAGCAGGAACGAGGTCGACAACCCCCCGCTCAGCAGCATCGTGGCCAGGTTGGCCGCCACACGCGTGCGGTTGGCGAAGAAGTGCAGCGGCAGCAGCGGGTTGCGCGAGCGTGCCTCGACACGCACGAACCCGGCCCCGGCGGCCACCGCCCCGGCCAGTGCCACCGGGACCACCCATGCGGGCGTTGCGGGTTCACCGGCCTCGACCACGCCGAAGGTGAACAGCAGCGGGCAGGCGGTCAGCAGCAGCGCGCCGGGAAGGTCCAGCGGCGGGGCGTCCTGGGCCACGGGCCGGTCACCCTCGACCAGGAAGACGGCTGCCAGCAGCACGATCAGGATGAACGGCACCGAGACCAGGAAGATCCACCGCCACCCCAGGTGGGCGGTGATGATTCCGGACAGGACGAATCCGAGCACGAGACCGCAGCTGGCCACCGCCGCCCACACGCTCAGGGCCCGCGATCGACGCGGGCCTTCGGGGAACATCAGGACGATGGTGGCCATCGCGGCGGGCAGCGCGATGGCCTCACCGGCGCCCTGCAGCAGGCGCGCGACCACCAGCAGGGCAAACGTGGGGGCCAGGCCTGCCAGCAGGGACGCGGTGCCGAACAGGGCGGTGCCGAGCAGCAGTACGCGCCGCCGCCCGAGCAGGTCGCTCAGCCGGCCACCGAGCATCAGCAGCCCGCCGCCGGTGACCGTGTACCCGACCACGACCCAGGTCAGGGTGTGCCCGTCGACGTCGAAGTCGGCGCCGATCGAGGGCAGGGCGATGTTGACCACGGTCACGTCGACCGCGATGAAGAACTGCAGCATGGACATCGCGCACAGCACCAGCCATGCGCGTGCCGGGGACGGGCTGTGCCCGCGTGAAGAAAGGATGCCCGAGAACATCAGGTGCTCCGTCGCTCAGAGGAAGCTCTGAGCAGCACGAACGTGCCGCTCCGGTCTGATCACGAAGCGGTTGGACGTCCAGGAAGGGTGTGAGTCGAACGTCCCGCCGCTAGCGGGACGCCCTGGTCACTGCGGCGCAAGCGGCCGCGCACGAAGCAGCAGACATGCCATGAACGCTACCAGGGAGGGGCACCCGGGTCAGGCATTCGCCCGATGCCTCATGCCCTCACTCGAAGGCCCGTTCGCCAGAGCTTCTTGGGCGCGGGGAGCTCGTCGTCGCGGAGCACCTATCCGCGCGACCTCTTATCCGGGCCGCTCTCGGCGGAAGTGATCTGTCTCTGCCCGCCTGCTTGCCGTGAGGGGGCGGAACCGCTTGCAGGCCCCGGACAGCGCTGATCCGGCTGCTGTCCCAGCTCCCGGCACGCGGGATCGGCCGCCTCAGGACACTTGCACCGCAGTGCTCACCCGCCGTGGAAGCCGTGATCGCTGAAGGCGCCCGCCTTCGCCGCGAAGCATGCGGACCACCCGTTCAATGGACTGACCGGCACAGATGAGCCCCGGATCCGGCGGCGGGGCAGGCTTGAGCCGGATCCGGGGTGGCCAGGGGCCCGAAGGGCCTATTTGACGGCACCGGCGGTGACGCCGCGGGTGAGGGTGCGCTGGAAGATGAGGAAGAAGACGACCATGGGGATGACGCCGAGGAGGGCGGCGGCGCTCAGGGCGGTGGGGTCGCTGGTGTACTGGCCTTGCATGACGGACAGGCCGAGGGGGACGGTCTGGTTGTCGTTGGAGATGAGCAGCACGAGGGGGTAGAGGAACTCGTTCCAGCTCCAGACGAAGAAGAACACGCACATCACCGACAGGGTCGGCCAGCTCATGGGCAGGATGATGCGCCACAGGATGGTCCAGCGGCCGGCGCCGTCGAGGGAGGCGGCTTCGATGAGTTCGCGGGGGAAGCTGCTGAAGACGGAGGAGAGCAGGTAGGTGCCGAAGGCGCTGTAGGTGATGCCGACGAGGATGGTGTAGCCGAGTTTGCCGTCGTAGAGGCCCATCTCCTTGAACAGGTAGTAGATGGGGTAGACCAGTCCTTCCTGTGGCAGGACGTTGACGCCGAGGAAGAAGACGAGGAAGGCGGTGCGCCAGCGGACGCGGCCGATGCCGATGGCGTAGGCGTTGAAGAGGGCGAGGACGACGGCGATGAGGACGACGCCGAGGCTGATCTGGATGCTGTTGACGAGTTTCTGGGTGAAGTCGACGCGTTCCCAGACGTCGCCGATGATGTCCCAGTTCCAGTGCTCGGGCCAGGACAGTGACCCGTTGGCCCGGTAGTCGGCGCTGGTCTTGAAGGAGTTGAGCAGGATGATCGCGAAAGGAGCGAGGAAGGCCAGGACGAAGACGGTGACCGCGGCGAGGACGGCGTAGGAGCCGGCACTGCGCTTACGGGGTGCCTTGTTCCTGCGCCGGCGCGTGGCGGGGGCAGGGCCGGATGTGTGGGCCTTCTTGGTGCGGGACGTGACGGGGGTGGTGGTGTCGGTGGTCATGGTCATCCGTCCTCGCGGGCCTGGCGGCTGAGCATCGTTCCGGCGATGATCAGCACGAGCAGGGTGATCGTGCTGGAGATCGCGGATCCGTAGCCGACGTCGGCGCGTTCGAAGAAGTTCTGGTAGGCGAAGTAGGCGGGGACGAGGGTGGAGTTGCCGGGGCCGCCGCCGGTGAGGACGAAGATCTGGGCGAAGACCTTCAGGCCGGCGATGGTGGTGGTGACGAGGACGACGTAGACCTCGGGCCGCAGGATGGGCACGGTAATGCGGGTGAAGCGCTGCCACCAGGAGGCGCCGTCGAGTGAGGCGGCCTCGTAGAGTTCGGGGTCGATGCGCTGCAGGCCGGACATGAACAGGACGAGCGGGTAGCCGAGCTGCATCCAGACGAGGACGCCGAGGACGACCCAGAGGGCGAGGTCGGGGTCGCCGAGCCAGTTCTCGGCGAGGGAGCCGAGTCCGATGGTGTCGAGGATGCTGTTGACGGCTCCTTCGGGGGCGAGGATCCATCCCCACATCAGGCCGGTGACGGCGACGGGGATGACCTGGGGCAGGTAGAGGCCGGAGCGGAAGATGCCGACGATGCCGTCGCCGTGCTTCTTTCCGATGTAGTCGAACAGCAGCGCGGCCAGGAACAGGCCGAGCAGGGTGGGCACGACGGCGATGCCGATGATGACGAAGGCGATGTTGCGGAAGGAGGCCCAGAAGTCGGCATCCTGGAAGAGGCGTGTGTAGTTGTCCAGGCCGATGAAGGTGGGGTCGCCGATGCCCTGCCACGCCGTGAGGCTGTAGTAGAAGGTCATCACCAGCGGGACGACGAGGAAGAGCAGGCTCAGCAGCAGGCCCGGCGTGAGGAAGACGGCATATCCCGTGGACCGCGGGTGACGTTTGGTTTTCACTGTTGCTCCTGGTTGGGCGGGGCGGCTGCCGCGGCGGGCCCGGGCAGCCGCCCCCGGAACGCGTGGTTACCGGCCGGCGGCGCGCCGATGCGTCGGCCGGGGAGGGAACGTCACGGCCGGGTCGCGACGTACTTCTCGTAGGGGGCCGCCAGCTCGTCGAGGACGGAGTCGGCCTTGCCGCCGTTCATGAGGTTCTGCGTGGCGGCGACCCAGGTGTCGTAGTAGCCGGCGACCGGCCAGTCGGGGTAGAAGGCCAGGCCGTCGTTCTCCTGGGTCTGCGCGAAGGCTTCGGTGAGCTGGCGGGACTTGGGGTTGGTGATGTCGGCCGGCTTGGCGGCGAGCGGGACGTTGCCCTCCTCACCGATCAGCTTCTGGATCTTGTCGGACATCGTGATGTCGATGAAGTCCTCGGCGAGCTTCTTGTTCTTGGCCTTGGTGGGGATGACCCAGTTGTTGCCGCCGGAACCAAGCGTCCTCTCGCTGCCCGGGTAGGGGGCGGTGGACCACTTGAAGTTCTTGATGTCGGTGGTCAGGCTGCCGAACCACCAGTTGCCTCCGACCATGATGGGCCGCTTCTTGGAGACGAACTGCTCGACCATGTCGCTGCCCTTGAGACCGACGTCCTTCTTGTCGAAGTAGCCCTTGTCGAGCCACTCCTGGTACTTGTCGACGGCGTAGGTCATCTCGGGGCCGTGGAAGTCGACCTTGCCCAGGTAGCGCTGGTAGTTGTCGACCCAGGTGTTGTTCGCCTTGGACAGGGCGAGCAGGTAGAGCCAGTGGCCGGCGGGGTGGTCGTTGCCGGCGTTGGCGAGCGGCGTGATGCCCGCGGCCTTGAACTTCGCCAGCGCCGCTTCGAAGCTCGCGAAGTCGGTGGGCTTGTCGACGTTGTACTTCTTGAACAGGTCGTCGTTGTAGTAGGTGAGGACGAACTCACCGTAGTTGGGTATGCCGTACCACGTGTCGCCGCCCATCTCGCCCTTGTCGTTGTAGCGGGCGGTGACGGAGGCGCTGTCGCTGATCTTCCCGTCCCAGCCGTGTTCCTTCACGAGGGGGGTGAGGTCGGTGAGCAGGCCCTGCTTGGCGAGCTGTCCGGTGGTGGCGTTGCCCTTGTTGTACTCCATGACGTCGGGCGCCTTGTCGGAGTTGAGGATCATGCCGGCGTTCTGCTGGATCTGTTCGAACGTCTTGCGCTCGAAGACGACCTTGACGTCGGGGTGGGTCTTCTTGAATTCGGCGATGGCCGCGTCCCATGCCTTGCTCAGGGCGCCGTCCTCCTGTTCGTAGTGCCACAGGCGGAGGGTCTTGCCGTCGCCCTCGGCACTGTCGGAGCCGCCGCAGGCGGTCAGCGGTGCCAGCAGGGCCAGGGCACAGGCCGCGAGGAGGAGCGGCCTTCTGCGAAGGACGGAGGGGGTGCGCGGGATGTTCATGGCTGTTCCTTGGTGTGCGTCGTTGCGACAAGGGCGGGCGATGTCAGCTGGTGGTGCGGCGGCGGTGGACGCGGGCTTCCCACGGCTGCAGGGTGTGCGGCGTCGTGAGGGATCCGGTGGCGGGAACGTTGGCGATCAGGGTTTCGCTGTGCTCCCAGCCGTCGGGCAGGTCGACGGTGAGGTTGGTGCCGCTGAAGTTGGCCAGGACGAGCAGCTCGGTGTTCCGGTCCGCGTCGTGGCGGGTGAAGGCGTAGAGCTGTTCGTGGTCGGGGTGGAGCATGTGGAAGTCGCCGTGGGTGAGGGCGGGCTCGGTGTGCCGCAGGCCGATCAGGCGCCGGTAGTAGTGGAAGACCGATTCCGGGTCGGCGAGCTGGGCCTTGGCGTTGATGTCCGTGTGATCGGGATTGACGGCGATCCACGGCGTGCCGGCGGTGAAGCCGGCGTGTTCGGTGGCGTCCCACTGCATGGGGGTGCGGGCGTTGTCCCGGCTGCGGTGCCGCAGCCCCTGCATGACGGCGTCGGCATCGGTTCCGTGCGCGGTCTGCTCGCGGTAGTGGTTGACGGACTCGATGTCCCGCAGGTCGTCGATGGAGGTGAACGGGGCGTTGGCCATGCCCAGTTCCTCGCCCTGGTAGACGAAGGGTGTGCCTCGGTGCAGGTGCAGGACGGTGGCCAGCAGCTTGGCGGAACGGTCCCGGTAGGCGGGGGTGTCGTCGCCGAAGCGGGAGACCACTCGGGGCTGGTCGTGGTTGTTCCAGTACAGGCTGTTCCAGCCGGTGTCGCCCAGGCCGGTCTGCCAGCGGCCGAGGCTGGCCTTGAGGTCGGTCAGTTTCAGGGGCCGGACGTCGAACTTGCCGCCGGGTCCCTGGTCGAGCCCGACGTGCTCGAACTGGAAGACCATGTCGAGTTCGCGGCGGGCGGGGTCGGTGAAGAGCTTGGCCTCCTCCACCGTGACGCCGGGCATCTCGCCGACGGTGAGCAGCCGGCGGGGGTGGCGGTCGAAGACCTCGCGGTGCATCTCGGCGATGTAGTCGTGGATGCGGGGGCCGCACACGTAGTAGGGGTGGCCGAGACCGTAGCGGGCGCCTTCGGGGACGATGCCGTCGGGCAGGGCCGGGTCCTTGGAGATCAGGTTGATGACGTCCATGCGGAAGCCGTCCACCCCCCGCTCCAGCCACCAGCGCATCATCGCGTACACGGCTTGGCGGACTTCGGGGTTGTCCCAGTTCAAGTCGGGCTGCTTGCGGGAGAAGGTGTGCAGGTAGTACTCGCCGCTGGCGATGTCGTACGTCCATGCGGGACCGGAGAACCATGACTCCCAGTTGTTCGGTTCCGCTCCCGGCGCTCCGGGCTCCATGCCCTCACGCGGCGGGCGCCAGATGTACCAGTCGCGCCGAGCTCCGTCTGGTCCGCCGTCGCGGGAGGCGGTGAACCAGGCGTGCTCGTCGCTGGTGTGGTTGACGACCAGGTCCATCACCAGCTTCATGCCGCGCTCATGCACCGAGGCCAGCAGCCGGTCGAAGTCGGCGAGCGTGCCGAACAGCGGGTCGATGTCCTGGTATTCGCTGATGTCGTAGCCGTTGTCGTCGTGCGGCGAGGGGTAGACCGGGGAAAGCCACAGCACGTCCACGCCGAGCTCGGACAGGTAGTCCAGGCGCTCGATGATGCCCTGGAGGTCGCCTATGCCGTCCGCGTTGGAGTCGGCGAAGGAGCGCGGATAGATCTGGTAGACCACCGCGTTGCTCCACCAGGAGTCGGCAGGGCTGACTACGTTTTCCGACACGTCAAACCTCATCGTGTGTGATCGACTACTCAAAGTGAAGAGGGAGGGGCTGGGCAGGCCGTGGTGGTGGCCGGCGGCGTGGGTCAGGAGATGGCCGCGCCCACCGCGTCACGGATGACGAGGCAGGCCGCACCTCTGGCCCACAGGTCGTGGCGGACAGGGTCGACGTGGACGTCGCAGTCGCGGGCGGCGGTGGAGAACGCGTGCGCTTCCAGTGCCTGTGACGCTGCCGGGCCGAAGAGGTCGTGAGCGACCGCTCCTTCTCCGGCGATGATGATCTTTTGCAGGTTCAGGAGATTGCACATGCCGGCCAGTCCCCGTCCCAGGGCGGCTCCTGCTTCGGCGAACGCGGAGCGGGCGACGGTCTGGGCGGACCCGCCTGCGGGCGAGCGTGCGAGATCGGTGGCTTCGGAAATCGTGGTGCAGGGGATGCCCGCGTCTTGCAGGTGGCGCAGGACCGCCCGGTCCCCGGCGAGAGCTTCCAGGCAGCCGCGGCGGCCACAGCTGCACATCGGGCCCGCGGGGTCGAGGGGCAGATGGCCGAGCTCTCCGGCCAGGCCGGTGGCGCCGGAGAACAGGGTTCCATCGAGCAGCAGGCCGCAGCCGATGCCGGGGCCGACGGTGACGACGGCGAAGGAGTCGACGTCGCGGCCCTGCCCGAACCAGCGTTCTGCGACGACCAGGGTGTTGACGTCGTTGTTCACGACGACCGGCAGACCGGTCGCTTCTCTCAGCGGGCTGGCCACGTCGACCTTGTCCCAGTCGAGCAGGGCCGAGTAGCGGCAGATGCCGGCGCCCGAGTCGACGTGGCCGCTGACGCCGACTCCGAGCCCCAGTACCCTGTCCGCCGCTTCGGGCGCCTCGGAGAGGAGCCTGCTGGTCAGGGCTGCAGCGGCGGACAGGGCGGTCTGGGGTGTGCAGTCGGCGATCGGTTCCTCGGCGCGGGCCAGGACGTTGGCCGCCATGTCGGTGACCACTCCGGAGACCTGTGCGGGACCGATCTTGATGCCGACGACGATGTGCTTGTCCGGATTGACGTGGAGCATCTTCTGCGGCCGGCCCCTCCCCTGAGGAGCGGCGTCTGATTCGTGCAGGTAGCCGTGCTCCAGGAGCGGGGGAAGCATCCGGGTCACGCTGGAGGGGACGAGACCCAGGCGCTGGGCCAGCTGGGTGCGCGAGATGGGACCCGCGGTGAGGACGGTCGCGAAAATCTCCGCCCGGGTCTGCTCACCGACAAGCTCCGAGAAACGGATCTTGGACGGGCTCATCACGCGCGCCTCCAAAGGAGTAGTCGGTCAAGGGCTGGTCGGTCCGGTCCGCTTTCATCGAACCCGATGCGGAACACGCCGTCGTCGGTGACAGCGAAACCGTGGCGCAATCAGGGCCGGGGCGATCGCCGTGCTCTCCTCCCGCCTTACCCCGGGCGCCTGGTCCGGTACCCCGGGCCAGCTGGACATGACGGGAGTCTGTCCCCCCAGTTTTCGTGCGTCAAGAAAGAAAACAGCGCGTTACGCAACCGTAATCGCGCCTCGTGCGCCCGCTTCCTGTACCAGAAGTCCCGGTCTGGGGCCTCGGTTCGGCCAACGAGACGGGCGAGCGACAACGAATCTTGTTCATTTCGTTGACACGGGGAAGAAATGACGGGACGTTATCCGGCGACCGCACAGCGCTGGGCTCAGCATCCGGCGCTTGCGCGGCATCCAGGGACCCGTTGTCTGCGCCGTTGGTGCTCTCAGCGGAGTGCGTGCTGCGCCCACCGGCCCGGGTGGGGCGGAGAACCGGAGTGTTCCGGCCTCCCCGGATGAACCCGGGCGCACGCGCCACCCGTTCTTGCCTGCCGAAGGGAGGACTCTTGCACTGGCCCGGTCACCGACCCGCGACAAGGCCGTGGCCAGCCGATCCGCCGGGCATCCGGCCATCTGCCTGTACGTAGCCCGGACCGGCTGGGGGCACCTAGTTTCCGTCCCCGGCACATCTGTAGTAACCCGCCGGTGGCCGCCTCGGCCGCGCTTCCCCCTGATGCGTGCGGTCTCGCCGGCCTGCGCGTTGGTCGGGCCGCCCGAGCAGACCGCGGTGCAGAGCCGCCGGCGGTCCCCCTGTTGCCAAGGAGAAGGACATCAGCATGCCTGCAGCAGCACTGAGACGACTGGCGGCGATCGCCGTCGGACTGGCGCTGGCACTGGCTTCGGTCATCGTGCCCGTCAGCACGGCTGCGGCCGGAACGCCCCCAAGCCGCCCGGCTCCTGACGCCCTGGCCGCTCCGGCGGCTGAGCCGACACCCGCGGACAGCACCGCCCTGAAGACGTGGTGGCACGACAACTACGAGTTCAACACCACCAGCCCGGTGGCGAACGACAAGGTGCGGCGGTCGTCGTTCTACGACGTGAAGGTCGCCACCGCGGCGGCCCCGACGACGAAGTACGACTCGTTCGCCTACATGAGCATCCCGCGCAGCGGCAAGGGAAAGATCGGCTACACCAAGGAGGACGGAGCCGAGTTCTCCTCGTCCGCGAACCTCACCATGAGCTGGTCGTCCTTCCAGTACACGACCGACGCGTGGGTCGACGTCTCCCTGCGCACCGGCCAGACGATCTCCTCGGCCGATCAGGTCAAGATCAAGCCGAGCAGCCTGGGCTTCGCCAAGGAGCTGGTCGACAGCAACACCGTGCGCGTCAAGGTGCCCTACAGCTCGGCCGGCTACCGGTTCTCCGTCGAGTTCGACCCGCAGCTGTACACGGCCTACAACGACATGTCCGGCCCCGCGAACGACGCCGGCAAGCTCACCGACCAGGGCGGCGGCGGCAACCGGGCCATCCACACCGAGCCCCGCAACTCCATGATGATCTTCGCGGAGCCGGCACCGACGGGCGCGGAGACCGAGCGGCTGGTCCCGACGGCGGCCTCCGGCAGCACCTACTACCCGCCTCAGGGCCAGGTCACCAACCTGAACACCATCAGCGAGGAGATCGTGTACTTCCGGCCCGGCACCTACTACATGACCTCCAAGTACCACGCGCTGCTGCCCAAGCAGGTCAAGTGGGTCTACCTGGCTCCCGGCGCATATGTGAAGGGCGCCATCCGGTTCCCCGACGACAGCCAGGGCCTGTACAAGGTGACCGGCCAGGGCGTGCTCTCCGGTGAGCAGTACGTCTACGAGGCGGACACCAACAACAACTACGACCACCTCTCCGGCGCGTCCAACTGCCACTCCAGCTGCGTGAAGATGCTGCAGTTCGCCTCCGCACAGGGCCGCCAGCAGCACCTGGACCTGCAGGGTGTGACCATCAACGAGCCGCCCTACCACTCCTTCGTCGTCTACGGCGACGAGCAGACGTTCAGTATGCGGGTCGACAACTACAAGCAGGTCGGCTCCTGGTACTGGCAGACCGACGGCATCGAGCTCTACCGCGGCAGCACCATGAAGAACACGTTCTTCAACGCCAACGACGACGTGCTGAAGATGTACCACAGCGACGTCAGCATCGATAACACCGTCATCTGGAAGAACGAGAACGGCCCCGTCATCCAGTGGGGCTGGACTCCGCGCAACATCGACAACGTCCGGGTGAACAACACCCACGTCATCCACAACCGGATGTACTGGAAGGACGTCAAGTACAACACCTGCATCCTCAACTCCTCATCGCACTGGGAGGACATGGGCTCGACCACCAAGGCCGACCCTGGCGCGTGGGTGAGAAACATGACCTTCGAGAACATCACCGTCGAAGGCATGACGAACTGCGCGATCCGCGTCTTTGCCCTGTCCAGCACCGAGAACATCCACGTCAAGAACCTCAAGATCGGCGCATGGAACCAGCTCGACCCGTCCTCCCAGGTCAGCCTCCTCAAGCGGTACTCCAACAGCGCCGGACAGAAGGTGACCCTCGGCAACGAGACGCGTGACAGCCGCGGCCTGAAGCTGGAGAACTACACCGTCGGCGGCACCGTCATCAGCAAGTCCGGCACCAACTGGTCCGCCGACCAGCTCGGCCGGATCGGCTTCGACGCCGAGAACTGGGACAACTGGAACGCCTGGGGACCCGGCGGCAGCAACCCCGGCCCCGACCCAGTCACCGGCGGCAAGATCGTCAACGGTGCGACGTCCAAGTGCATGGACCGCGCCGGCGGCTCCACCGCCAACGGCACCGCCGTCCAGCAATGGTCCTGCGCCAACGCGGCCTCGATGAGCTGGGCGCTCGACGGGCAGCAGTTGAAGTCCGGCGGCAAGTGCCTCGACGTCGAAGGCGGCGCCACCGCCAACGGCACCAAGGCGCACCTGTGGGACTGCGGCAGCTGGGACAGCCAGAAGTGGTCCTTCCATTCCAACGGCGCCCTGAAGAACGCCAAGTCCGGACGGTGCCTCGACATCGAAGGCCAGAGCACCGCCGACGGCGCCCGCCTGCACCTGTGGGACTGCGGCATCTGGGCCAGCCAGAAGTGGACCCTCACCTCCTGATCCACCCCGGTGGCCGCCGCCAGCGACCAACCGCCGCCGGCGGCCACCAGCCCCACACCCCGCTCCTCGCTGGAGGAAGCGGCCCTCCCCCGCTCGCCGCTGAGAAAGGGCATCACCGTGGAGACACCCACCAGGTACCAGGGACCGGTGCTGGGCCTGTTCCGGATCGTGCTCGGACTGCTGTTCGCCTGCCACGGGGCGGCAACGCTCTTCGACGTGCTCGGCGGACCGCACGGGCAGCCCCCCAGCACCGGCCAGTGGCCCGGATGGTGGGCGGCGGTGATCCAGCTGGTCGGCGGCGCCCTCGTCCTGCTCGGCCTGGGCACCCGGCCGGCCGCCCTTCTGTGCTCGGGCTCCATGGCCTACGCCTACTTCGTCCACCACCAGAGCGACGGACTGTTCCCGCTGGAGAACGGCGGCGAGCAGGCGGCCCTGTTCTGCTGGGCCTTCCTGCTCATCGCCGTCCTCGGCCCCGGCCGATGGGCCACGACCGAGCTGCTCGCCCTTTCCACCCACCGCAAGCAGCACACGCGAAAGGAGGTGAGCGACACGCGCAGCAGCTGACCTCGCACAACAGCCTGTCATGAGCACGTAAATCACGGGCCATATCGGTCTGTGATTCCCCGACGCACACGGAGGAAGAGCATCATGAACCGCGTACCCGCAACCGCGGCCGGCCGCACCGCACTGGGCGCCGCCGTCCTGGCCACCAGCCTGATCGGCGTGCTCGCCGGGGCACCGACGGCCGCCGCACACGGCACGGTCATCGCCCCCGAGACCCGCAACTACGGCTGCCTGCAGCGCTGGGGCTACAGCGAGCCCAACGAGTCCCAGGACCCCATGTGCTACCGCACCTACCACGAGAACGCCAACGCCATCGGCGCGTGGAAGGCCGTCTACGCCAACAACACCGGCGACAACTACAAGCAGGTCATCCCCGACGGCCAGATCTGCAGCGCCGGCGGCCAGGGCGAGACGAACTATCGGCCGCTCGACCGCCCCGGCCCGTGGAAGATGACCGACACCGGCGCCAACTTCACCGTCGACCTCTACGACGAGGCCCGCCACGGCGCGGACTGGCTCGAGGTCTACGTCACCAAGCAGGGCTTCAACCCCGAGTACGAGCTGATCGGGTGGGACGACCTCGAACTGGTGAAGAAGACCGGCCGCTACCCCTACCAGGCGCACTACGTCACCGACGTCAGCACCTCCGGCTACAGCGGACGGCACGTCGTGGTGACCGTGTGGAAGGCGTCCCACATGGACCAGAAGTACTTCCTGTGCAGCGACGTCAACTTCAGCTGACACCAGCGCGACCCAGCTGAACGACGTCACGGCACATCGGCCTCGCGAGGTGCACACCTCGCGGGGCCTTCCCCCCTCCCTCTACCGGTCGGCTGCCGAGGCCGGACCGGTCGCCTCCCGGAGGACCCATGCTCCTGACCAGCCACCCCCGCCGCCTGCTGCGTGACCGGCTCCTTCCCGCCGTGCGCACCCCATCCACCCGAAGGACAGCCACACAGCGCGCGGCCGAGTACTACCGGATGCGCAGCACCGCGGTTCTGCGCATCAGCGTCGGTGTCCTTTACTGCTGGTTCGGGGCGCTCAAGTTCTTCCCTGCCGCGAGCCCGGCCGAGGAGATCGCGGCCGCCGCCATGACGAAGCTCACCGGTGGCCTGCTGCCCACGACCCTGTCCATGCCTCTGCTCGGCACCGCGGAGACCTTGATCGGACTCGCTCTGGTCACCGGCCTGTTCCTCCGGCCCGCCTTGATGGCGTTCTTCGGGCACATGGCCGGGGTCTTCACCTCCCTCGCGCTGCTGCACGGTCAGATGTGGCACCACGGTGTGCCCACCCTCGAAGGCCAGTACGTCCTGAAGAACCTGGTCCTGGTAGCCGCCTGCCTGACCGTCGCAGCCGACGAGGTCTCTGGTTGGCGCTCACGAACCCCCGCTACGCAGCCCACCAGATAACCAGCCCGGTCTTGCGGGACAAGAAGTCAGCCGACACCGCGCAGAAATGCCACGTTCGTGAGACTGAGCGGCTGTGCCATCGACTTGAAACAGCGGAAGAAACGCTGGTCAACGACCATGCCCTGTGCCCCGAGCGGCCAGACGCTACACCAGCCTACGAGCCCTCCGCGCAGGACGCACTCGTCGTAGCTGCAAGCACGAGCTGACTCGTTCCGAAGCCACGCCAGCCACGCGTTCCCTCAGCGCCCGTCATGCGCGGAAGCGGGAGAGCCATGTGCCGCTGGACTTCTGGCCCGGTACGGCCTGGTCGTGCTCCTGGTGCTCGGGCCCGGCGTGCTCGGCTTGGCGTTCGGCGGTGACGGCTTGGTGCTTGCAGTCGTCGCACAGGTGCGGGTGGGTCTCGCGCGGGGCGTCCCACCCGGCGGGCTAGGGTCCGTCTTCAAAGATCATCCGGGTGGTGGATCATGGTGTCGTGGTACGTCGTCATGAACTCACAGACCAGGAGTGGGAGTTGCTTGCTCCACTCATACCGCGGGCTGCGACGGGGCGTCCCCGCGTGGAGGACCGGCAGGTCATCAACGGGATGGTCTACAAGATCCAGACCGGGGTCTCCTGGCGTGACCTGCCGGAGCGCTACGGGCCGTGGAAGACCGTGTACACCCGCTTCCGCCGCTACGCCCTCGACGGGGTGTTCACCCAAGCCCTGCAGCAGATCCAGGCCCACGTCGACGCGGCCGGCGACATCGACTGGCTGGTCCAGATCGACTCCACCATCGTCCGCACCCACCAGCACGCCGCCGCCACGGGCCGAAAAAGGGGCGGCACCGGCAGGACGAACCGGACGATCACGCCCTCGGCCGATCCCGAGGCGGACTGACCACCAAAATCCACCTCGCCTGTGACGGCAAGGGCCAACCACTCGCGATCCTGGTGACGCCCGGCCAACGCCACGACAGCGTCTGCGCACGCCCTCTGCTGGAACGGATCCGCGTTCCCCGCACCGGCCCGGGCCGGCCGCGGTGCAGGCCCGACCAGGTCATCGCAGACAAGGCTTACAGCTCCCGCGGTTTCCGTGCCTACCTGCGAAAACGCGGCATTGCGCACACCATCCCCGAGAAGACCGACCAGCGACGGCACCGGCTGAGGCGCGGTGGCCACGGCGGCCGACCACCAGGGTTCGACCGGGAGACCTACCGGCGGCGCAACCTGATCGAGCGCTGCTTCAACCGGCTCAAGGGCTTCCGCGGGATCGCCACCAGATACGAAAAGACCGCCACCTCCTACGAAGCGGCGGTCACCCTCGCATCAATCCTGCTCTGGGCAAGATCCGTTTGAAGACGGACCCTAATAGGAGGTTTTCCCCGTGGGGTGCCTGCGGCCGGCGGTCCGCGCCCAAGCGACGAGCCCGTCTTCGCGAGCCGACCGGAGCCGAGTGCGGGCGGCAGATTCCGGGAACCGTGCGCAGTGGGCAGAGCGCAGGGGCGGGCCCGATCAGTTGGCCGACGTGTTCCGTGTCATCTCGACTGCCTCTGCGATGGCGCGTTGTCTGAGATCGCCCAACAGCTGCATCGTGACGGCGGCCAGGACGTCGTCCCCGCCAACAGTCCGCCCGTCCCCGCGACGGGTGGACAGGGCGAGGAGAGGGTCCTTGAGCAGCGGGCCCGGGGCTGGTTCGCCTGGCACCACCAGACTGACCGTCCCGAAACGCTTGACCCCGCCCTCGCGGACGACCTTGGCTGCGTCCCGGGCCAGGGCCGTCAGGAACACGCTCGCAATTCCGTCCAGGTCGCGGACCATCGCCGGGACCGCCCTCACCCCCCGGCTCCCCAGCAGCCTTCTCACCCCGGCCTCGAACCGGTGGGCGCCAGCCACACCACTCGGTGTACGCGCCCCGCGGCGCTCACGAAGAGACACGAGCGCACCATCGGCGTTGCGCACCTCGCCCATCAGGCCGTGGAAGGTCGGGCTGTGCAGGTACCACGCCGATCCCACCTCCACCTCGACGTTCCGGTCGATCGCCGAGATGAGGTCCTTGGGAATCAGCCTCTTCCTGACCTCCTCTGCCGCCGCGCTACTCGCGCCCTCGATGATCTCCGTCAGCACGGTCCGCGTCACCGACGCGGCGGCCCACGCGGCCGACCGGGAGACGTGCAACGAGGTCACGTCCCTGAACACCGCTTTGACGAGCTGAGGCTTGAACGGCAGGTCGGTCACGACGGAAGCGGTCTGCGGACCGCTGCGCTCAGTGCGTAGGGGTTGTGTGGTCATCGAAGAATGTGCTTTCTGCTGTCGGAGGTGTCAGTGGCCCATGCCGCACCAGGCTGCGAGGCCACAGAGCTCTGCGGAGGGCGCCGAGCCGACACAGGGCCTGCCGGACGGGGCCGCCGGCACACAGAGGTGCAGGCGGCCCCGCCCGGATTCTCGGCGTTCCGGCGACCGGGCGTGCGGCGGGGGGTGCCACCCCGGCGACGCGCTGTGGTGCGGCGCCGTGCCAGTCAGGCGACCTGGTACCTGCCGACTTCCAGGAAGTGGCGCAGTGCTTCGGGTGTGTTGTCGTCCAGGGCGGCGTTGGCTGCCGCGCGCAGGGCCGGGCTGATGGACGAATCGGCGAGCAGACGCGTGATGGCGACGCGGTCGTCCTCGGCCTGGGCGATGCGGTAGCCGGTCTCCAGCCAGGCGCGCATCGCCTCGGGGTCGTTGGCGTCCAGGAGGGCGTTGGCTTCTCGTGTCACACGCCGGCCGCTGTCCGGGTCGGCGAGGATCCGGACTATGGCCGCCCTCAGGTCGTCGGCGTCCGGCTCGTCGGCGGACGAGGACACCGCGGGCACCGTCACCGCGGTCGGTGCCGCCGTGGCGGCGAAGGACGGGGTGGCGAGCAGGAGGGCCGGGGCAAGGATGCCCGCGGCGATGCCGGGCACTACGCGATGCAGTCGCAAGGGGAATGCTCCTCTTCGTTCGCGACGGAGGTGAGTTGAGGACGCCTCAGGGCGTTCACTTCGGTGATGCTGCCAGCTGGGTCTGACAGTGGCAGTCGCCCCGCTGCGGTCGCAAGGCACCGTCGCCGCGGACGTGGCCGGTGTTTCATGGCGACGCGCCTCCGAGAAGGGCGGCCTTGAGCTCGGCTCGTGGCGGCTGTCGGGGCGTGATCGGGGCGAGACGATTCTTGGGGGCAGTCGTGGTGTGGTCCGAGCGTGTGGTGGTGCGCGACGGGGTTCGGCTTGTCTGCCGGGACCGGGGCGGGCCGGGGGAACCGGTCGTGCCGCTGCACAGCTTGGCCGGTCATGCGGGTGAGTGGGAGGTGGTGGCCTCGCGGCTTATTGCCCGGTATCAGGTCGTCGCGGTGATCAGCGCGGGCACGGCGCCAGCGAGCGTCATCCATACGCGCGGACATCCACCTCAACCTGCTCCAACTCGCTTGCAGCATCATCTGCTTGAGACGACTCCAAACTTTATTTTGAAACGATCAGTAACGGGCTGGTGCGTG
Source organism: Streptomyces sp. NPDC047853 (assembly GCF_043204535.1). Lineage (NCBI taxonomy): Bacteria > Bacillati > Actinomycetota > Actinomycetes > Kitasatosporales > Streptomycetaceae > Streptomyces > Streptomyces sp. NPDC047853. The sequence goes on from NZ_JBIDCI010000022.1 coordinate 70,385, forward strand.
ATTGCGGTTGAGGCGTGTTTGCCTGATCAGGGTCATGGTCACGTGTTGGCGGTGCGGTCGGAGACGAGGCCGGCGATGGCCCGGTAGGTGTCGGGCAGGGCCTCTCGCCGGTGCGTCCAGCGGGTCAGCTGCTTCCAGCGTTTGTGGTCGGCGAGCGCGTGCTCGACGGTGATGCGCTTCGATGAGTGTCGGTGCCGGGCCTCTTCTCTGGCCGCGTGTACGTGCGGCAAAGCGATCTTGTTCGGTTTTCTGGGCGGTGTGATCGCCTGGCCGGGGTGGTCACGTCGGAGACCGAGGTAGCCGTCGTCCAGAAGCACTTCCACGTCCGGGAAGTGCTGGAAACAGGTTCCGATACCTTCGTTGCGTGTGGCGGTCGCATCATGCATCCGCCCTGGCCGCAGGGCGTCGGTCCAGAGAGTGCGGCCCTGATGGTCGGCGACGACCGTGGCCTTCATCGTGTTCTGCTTCTTCTTGCCCGAGACGAACGCCCGGCGTCCGCCGCGGCCGGCCGCGGGCCGGCGGACCTGGATCTCGGTGGCATCCAGCCGCAGCTCGATGCCCTCGGCCGGGGCGTAGGCGAACACGTCCGCCAGGGTCCGAAGCCGCAGGCCGGGACGGTCCGGGACCGCGCATCCGCGTTCGGCCAGGAGCCCGCGTATCTCTCCGATCGCGCGGGTGACGGTGGAACGGTCGACACCGGACAACAGGGCCAGGACCGAGTGCGGGAGATCGTGCCGCAGGTGGATCAGCGTGACGACCAGCCGGTCGACGAACACCAGCCGATGCCGGGCACCGGCCCCCGCCTCACGTTTCCTGGCCCCGCCGCGAGCATCGTGACGACGACCCTCGACCATGGCCTGCCACGGGTCGGCCAACTCCTCGACCAAGCAAGCCAGATGCTGCCGGGAGACACCGGTGAACAGCTGATGCGCGAGGATGTCCCGGTCGACCATGATCACCACGGACTGGATCATCCCACCCTCGCGCGATCCCTCTTCAACCGCAATCACGCACCAGCTCGTTAGGGCTCGCAGAGAATCAAGGTGTTGCTTCCCGTGATACGGCTCGCTGTTGTGGTATGAGCGTCTCCGACGAGGTTCGCGGCCAACTCTCAGTGCGGTTCGAGGTGTTGTTCCCACATCTCGACGAACGGCAGCGCCGGTTGATGACGGGGGCCGAGGCCCGGATCCTGGGGCACGGTGGTATCCGGGCGGTTGCGCGGGCGGCTCAGGTCAGCGAGACGACGGTCCGCAAGGGCGTGAACGAGCTGGAGGCCGGCGAGGAACCTCTGGGCCGGGTACGCAGGCCCGGGGGTAGCCGGAAGAAGGCCGTGGACCTTGATCCGGGACTGCGGCCCGCCTTGCTGGCGCTGGTGGAACCTGACGAACGGGGCGATCCGATGTCGCCGCTGCGCTGGACGGTGAAGTCGACCAGGAGCCTGGCAACCGAGCTCACCCGGCAGGGGCATCGGGTGGGGGCGGACACGGTCGCTGACCTGCTGCGTGAGGAGGGCTTCAGCCTGCAGGCCGGCGCCAAGACCACCGAAGGCAAGCAGCACCCGGACCGTGACGACCAGTTCCGCTACATCAACGAGCGGGCCAGGCAGCACATGGGTGCCGGCCAGCCGGTGATCAGCGTGGATGCGAAGAAGAAGGAACTCGTCGGTGATTACAAGCACGCGGGCCGACAGTGGCGGCCGGCCGGTGAGCCGGTCCTGGCCAAGACGCACGACTTCCTGGACCGGCAGGGACCGGGCAAGGCGATCCCCTACGGCATCTATGACATCGCCGCCAACACCGGCTGGGTGAATGTCGGCACGGATCACGACACCGCCGCGTTCGCTGTCGCTTCCATCCGCCGCTGGTGGCAGGCCCGGGGCCGGCACGACTATCCGGCCGCCACCCGCCTGCTGATCACTGCGGACGCGGGCGGGTCCAACGGTTACCGCACCCGCGCCTGGAAGACGAGACTCGTCGCCCTGGCCGCCGAGACGGGCCTGCCATCACGGTCTGCCACATGCCGCCGGGCACCTCGAAATGGAACAAGATCGAGCACCGGCTGTTCTCCCACATCTCCATGAACTGGCGCGGACGCCCGCTGACCAGCCACGATGTCATCGTGAACAGCATCGCGGCGACCACCACCCGGACCGGGCTGACCGTCCACGCGGAGCTGGACCCTGGCACCTACGACACCGGCATCAGGGTCACCGACGGTGATATCGACGCTCTGCCTATACACCGGCACCGCTTCCACGGAGACTGGAACTGCACCCTCCACCCTCAAGCTTGCGTCATCACCAGCGGAGCCAAGGACTCGCGGTCAGTTGGCGGCCCGTCCCCGCAGCTCTGCACTGAGTCCTTGCGCAATCCGGAGCTGACCGGCATGCCCGAACCGGCGGTGAACGAACTCGTCGATCAACTAGCCCAGAAGCTGGACGCGTTACGTGAGCAGGGACGGCTCCGGCAACGAGGAGGCGAACGCATCCGCGCTCGAGGCGCTGGTGCCAAGGACAAGCTGACCGCCGCCGACAGAGTCCTGGCCACCGTGCTCTACCTGCGCAAACTCGGCACCCGAGACCTGCTCGCCCAGCTTTTCGGGGTCAACGGCAGCACCCTCACCAAGGCCGTTCGCCAAGTCCAGCCCCTGCTGGCCGAGCACGGCTACACGATTCCACCCTCGACGGCCAGGTTCCGGGCACCTGCTGACGTCACCGCGTTCCTCGCCAACAGCAGCCCCACAAAGATCAAACCAACATGTTGATTCTCTGCGAGCCCTTAAACGGTATCTCCTCTCCCGGGCCGTCATCCGCGCCACTGTCCTGTGTGTTCTACTTGCCTAGTAAGCAGAACACACAGGACCAACGGTCTACGTGCGGCGAATGAAAGGGGCTTTACCGCTGCGTTGATTGAGCACAATGACAGCGCAGGTCATTACGCCAATCGAGACAGAGAGGCAAACCATCCAATCGCGATCCTGCGAAAAGGCCAGATTTGCGGTCGCTGCGGTGGCGATCACAAGGACCAGGACGCTAACGATACGTGCTCGGGTTGAGCGGGCCCTCAATGTGCTCAATATGCGCGTGGGCAAGAGGGCCACAACTGCAAGCACAGCGGCCCCAATGCCTGTAGAAACGGCCGCTGATGTAGCTGCCATCGAGTCGCTCGCTGCGAGTATCGACGTAGCCACAAACAATGCGGCAGATCCTGCGCATAGAAGCCTGGCGACTAACACGAGTCCTTTGCCCCTTCTAGGCCAGCCTGGTATGTGAACCATCCTCCGCCCGCCGCGAACACCGCTGCACCACCTGAGTATGGCGTGGCCATCATGCCGCTCAGCCCTGCTGCACCCGTGTAGATCGCATTTCGGCAACCAGGCTTGTCCTCCTGGAAGCTCTTAGCCAGCATCGACAGGCCGATCGCGGACTCCTTCGTGACGGTGCAGGCGTCCTCGAGCCACCCAGGGCAGCCCAAGAGGCCGTTGGGGTCGGTGTTGTTGATGGGGTCACCGGCGGCATAGAGGTAGGCGTTGGTTTCCTGACCTGACGGGTCGGGTTGGGTGAAGCGGCCGAGGGTGGGGTCGTAGTAGCGGTGGCCCATCTTGTACAGGCCGGTCGGGTCGGCGTAAGCGCCCGCGTAGCGGTAGGGCTGGGGGACGGCCTCGGTCGGCGTGGTGCGGGGCAGGCCGGTGGGGCCGTAGGCGTAGGTGTGGGTGCGCTTGCCGGTGTTGTCGGCGAGGCCGAGGACGTTGCCGGTGGCGTCGGTGAGGTAGTAGTAGGACTTCCCCCCAGTCGTCATGGAGTTCAGCGTGCCCGCCGGTTCGCGGATGAATCCGGTGTCAACGCCGTTGGTGGTCGTGGAGGCGAGGCCGAGGGCGGTGTGGTGGAACCACGTGTCGCCGAGCTTGGTGCGCTCCGCGTTGCTGGTGCCGGCGTGGACCAGGTCGTAGGTCTTGCCGCCGGTGGTGATGCCGGCCAGCTGGCTGTGGTCGGTCCAGGTCTCGCCGGTACGCGGGGTGGTGTCGGCCGCGGCGGTTTCGTTGCCGAGCTTGTCGTAGGACCAGCCGGTCGTGGTCCCGTTCTTGCCGGTCAGCTGTGAGGCGTCGTTGTAGGTGTACGTGGTACCGCCGGGGCAGGTGTTCTTGCTGCCGTCCCGGCTGGTGAGGTTTCCGGCCTTGTCGAAGCAGTACAGCCACGACGCCTTCCGCGCACCGGCGGAGTCGGCTTCCAGGGCGTAGGTGAGGCGGTCCTGGGAGTCGTAGGTGTAGGTGGTCTTGTACTGGGTGAGGTTGTCGGTGCGGGTGCGGATCTTGGTCGTGTCCTTGCCCGCGCTCGTGTAGCTGTAGGTGAGGTCGATGAAGGTCTGGGTGCCGGAGGTGGTCTTGATCTTTTCCGGGCGGCCGTTCTTGTCGATGGTGACGGTCTGGGTGGTGCCGCCGGGGTAGACGGTCTTGGTGCGCTTGTCGTTGTTGTTGTAGTCGAAGTCGGTCTTCTTGCCGTCCGGAGCCGTCAGGTGGTCGAGGCGGCCGGCCTTGTCCCAGGTGTAGTCCGTCTTCCCGGTCGGGTCGGTGTAGAAGTCGACGTCACCGCCGGGGGTGTAGGCCAGGACGGCCTGGGCGCCGTTTTGCAGGGTGCGGCGCTTCTCGCGGTTGAGCCTGTCGTACTCCCAGGTGGTGGTGCCGGAGGCGTCGGTGCGGGACTTGACGTTGCCGTCACCGTCGTAGGTGTAGGTCACGGTGGAGTTGGTCGAGGAGACCTCGCGCACGCGGTCGCGGTTGTCGTAGTCGTAGACGGTCTTGATGCCACGGCCGTCGGTGACGGTCTCCACCCGGCCGAGCGCGTCGTACGTGTACGTGGTCTCTCCCAGCGGCGCCGGCGGCTTCACCTTCCACAGGTTGCCGTGGTCGTCGTAGGTGAAGGAGGTGACCTTGCCGTTGCCGTCCTCGGCGGTGCAGCGCTGGCCCTCGAACCCGCCGCACTTCGGAGTGGCCTCGTTGTAGGTGTACTCGCGGGTGCCGCCCGCGGTGCCCGACGTCGTCACCGACATCGTGTTGCCGTTGGCGTCGTACTTGAAGGAGTCCTTACGGCCGTCCGCGGTGGTGAAGTCGTTGGGCAGGTCGGTGCCGGCGACCGTCTGGTACGCCGTCACGGACGCCGTCGCGCCCATCGGGAGCTTCTGGGAGACGGCGTTGTTGCGACCGTCCCAGCCGTAGGTGGTGGTGTTGCCGCCGGTGCCGTCCGTGCCGGTGCCCATCGCGTCGATCGCGGTCTGGGTGAGGTGGTTCTTGTACGTGGAGTGGCGGGAGTGGCCGAGCGGGTCGGTGACCTTGGTGACCTCACCGTCGGCGTTGTGCGTGTAGACCGTCTCGTCGCCGTCCGGGTCCGTCACGATCGTCGTGCCGGCGTCGGAGGGGGTGGCCGCGCTGTAGTCGTAGCGCCAGGTCGGGCCGGTGTGGCCGCTCGACGACGGCTCTGTGGCGCGCTGCATTGAGGTGACGCGGTTGTGGCTGTCGTAGGTGAAGAGGGTGACGGTGCCCTCGGGCGTGGTCACCTTCGTCACCCGGCGGGAGGAGTCGTACTCGTAGGCGGTGGCTTTGCCGGCGGTGTCGGTGACCTTGGCGAGGTTGCCGGATCCGTCGAGGTCGAGGACGGCGGTGCGGCCGGTGTGATCCTTGGCCTGCCACTGGTTCGGGTAGGTCTTGACCAGATCGATCCAGCGGCCGGAGCGGGTCTCGGTGAGCTTGAAGCCCTTGTGCTCGGCGCCTTCGTCGTGCTGGTCGACGGTGATCGTGCCCTTGTTCTTGTCCGTGACCTTCGTCAGGGTGCCGTGCTCGTTGTAGGTGTCTTTGGTGCCGGACTTGCGGTCGGTGAGGGTGTAGGTGCCGTCCGCGTTCTTCTTCAGGTCCTTCGAGTAGCCGGCCGGGGTGGTGTAGCCGCCGTCGGTCCTGGCGGTGAAGCGCAGCAGGGCGCCGGTGGCGTCGAAGACGTCGACCTCGCCGTCGTTGATCTGCAGGTAGCGCTCGTATCCCTGCCACCAGCGCTGCGACACCTTCCCCCACGGGGCTTCGAGGGAGTTGTAGGTGCGGGTGAGCTGGAGTTTCTGGCCGACGCCGGCGATATCGAAGTCGGTCGCGGCGAGCATCAAGTTGCCGTTGGAGACGTTCACCCGCGCCACCAGGGCATCGTTGAGACGGGTGTCGAGGATCTGGTGCCAGGGCACCTCTCCCTGCCCCTCGGGCAGATAGTCGGAAGCGGCAGCGGCGGGCGCCGAGCGGGACGCCGAGTCCCTGGGCGGCTCCTCACTCGTGGCGCGGGCCTTTTGTGCTGCACGCCAGGCCGCGACGTCGGCCGACGGCTTGGCTTCGGCCTCCGAAGCCGGCGCCTTGATCGAGCCGGCCGGCGTCGCGGGAGCCTCGACCTTGGTCGGTTTCGTCCACGGGCCCTCCGGCTGCGGCAGCTCGGGCTTTGGTGTCGCCGCCAGGCCGGGAGCCGCGGCGATCACCACGGCAGCCGTGGTGATCGCCGAGACGAGAGCGGTTCTGTGTGTTCTCCGGGCACGCCGAAACGGCGTGCGGTCGGCACGCGAGATCATCAGCTTCCCCCCACAGGAAGTCAGACGGGCAGTCAGAACCAGCGACCACGACGATCACCGGCGCCACACAAGCTGTCACGAGAAGCACACAAAATGACGCACCGTCCCCCCGAACGCCCTATGCATGCGGTCCGGAATCAGCCCCACCGGTTGAGTGGGGCAAATTGGGCCCTAACTGCACCAACCACCGTGTGCCACGGGCGGAATTGATGGTTCTGTTACCACTCCCGGCAGACACCTTGACCGAAAGCTTGTGACCTGGACCTTCTCTGCAGAAGGCGAGGTCAGCGGGCATCTCGTTTCGGCCATGTTCCGGCCCGCCTCATACGCTGTGGGACGGCACTCGCCAGCTGTCGTCGCCGGTCATCGACGGAAAGCGCTGTCTGGACAAGTTGTCTCAGAGCGTATGGAGGACGTGCCGCACTCCTGCATGCACGGCTTCACGGAATGCACACTTTCCCCGTCCTGCATGCGTGGTCCCCCAGCCCGCGGCAACCACTCCTGCTGTGAAGGACGTTCCCCGATGAACGCACTGGGCAGACGCATGCCCTGCTCCAGCACCGCCCGCCGCCCCACCGCACACCGGACTGCCCGGGCCACGCAGTGGGCCGGACGCCTGCTGTGCTGGACTCTCGCCGCCGGCATGATCACCGCAGCCGCCGACCTGCTCCTGGCACCGCGGGCACCGTGGTGGGGCGCCTTGTGGCCCGTGCCCTGGTACCTCACCGGTCTGTCCCTCGCCGCCTGGGCCGTCCTGCGCGCCCGCGAGAAGGCCACACAGCGCCCACCCGACGAGGAGCACCTCCCGGACAACTGGGACCAGGCCGCGTAGAACCCGTACGGACCTCACCTTCCCGCATGCGACCGCGCCGACCGGCTGGCCCACCCGTACGCGCCCGCCGAGCCGGACCGGATCACCGCGGTCCTGCGCCACCTGCTCACCGCCCGCGAGACTGTCCTCGCGGTCAACGCCGCGTACATCGCCTCGGCCGCCCAGTCGGACACCACCCGGACCGAGCCAAAGGGGCGGGCCTCATCCTGGTAGATAAGGTCCGCCCCTTCTCACTGCACCGTCAGCAGCTCGATTTCACTTACTCCATATCTCTCGGGATACTCTTATGGCGGGCGGCGGCGAGCCTGACCGATTCATCAGAATCCGCCGCCAGCGTGGTCAATATATCTGGCGTCAGCTTTCGCTTACTCGCCACCATCGACCGCACCCTCGGATCCGAGTCGCTCGCTAGAACCTGGAGAATATCCAAGGGAACTGTTTTGTTCTGCGCGACCCAGAAGCGTGCTTCCGGATGCTGTTCGATGACCTCTCGCCAGACATCGGGTGCTGCGGGCTCAGTACTCGCCCTGCCGTAGTCTTCGGCGACATCACTGAATCGCAGTCTGATGAATTCCTCGGCCGACTCGATCACTTTCTCACGCCGCTCAACTTGCTCCAAGGGATGAAGCGGCCGGTCTCGCCCTTCCACTTACCCACTATATAGGTATCGTAACGATCCGCGCCCGCGATCCATTCGAGTCCCTTCTTGGTTTCGCGAAACACCTTAAAGGCAGACTGCCCGTGTCCCATGACGTCTACAGTCCACCACGTGCCGTCGGATGCACTCTTGTAGAACGTAGTCTTGAAGGGCCTCCCTTCATGACCTTCGAAGCGCCTTCGGCAGTGAGCATCGGGCGCGTCGTTCCTTGAGCGTCATAGGACGCTCAGGTTTCAGCGGCTTCACGGAGCTGCCCGCGGGCAGCTCCCGCGCCGTGGGCGGGCGCGGTGCCAGCGGGCGGCGGCCCGCGCCGTCCCGGACCGCTCCTTCGACAGGTCAGCTCAGCGAGGTCGGGCGGCGCGGGGGTGGCACCGCCCGAAGGAGCTCCCACAGGGGGCGTGAGCCAGACGCTCAGACAGCCAGGGTTTGTCGGTCGACGACGTGCAGCCGCTGCTGCTGGGCGAACGTCACCGCCGGGCCGGTCACCCGGCCGTTGGTAACGATGACCGCGACGTCGGCGCCGTGGACCTGGCGGGCGGTGCCGTTGAGCACCTGAAGGTCCGGGGTGCCCACGGGTGAGCCCTGGGCGCCGTTGCGGCGGTGCTTGCACTGGATGACCCAGCGCCGCCCGAACGGGTCGGTGGCTTTGACGTCGGCGCCGAGGTCGCCGCGGCCGCCGACCCGCCGGGCGTCCTGGCAGCCGTCGCGGTGCATCAGCTCGCGGACCGCGTCCTCGAAGCGGCTGTAGTGCAGTTCGTCCAGCTGCGGCAGGCCATAGCGCAGGCCCTGGGCCCGTACCGCCTCCCACTGGGCCTGCTGCTGTCGGTTGTACACCCAGCCGGCGCCCGCGAGGGCGGCGAGGACCAGGAGGGCGACGAGGACCCACCAGTGGGTGAGGAGCCAGTTGACGACCGTCACGACCAACGTGATGCCGGCGGTGGCCGCCGCGGCGTAGAGGAGCAGCTGGGCGTCGCGCTGCTGCCTGCGGGAGGGCCGTCGGGTGCGCCGCCGTGCGGGCGGCCGCCGGCGGGTCGCCTGAGGAGACAGCGCCTACGATGCCGGCCATGAGCGAACCCATCGCGAGGGCGTCCGGTCAGGTACAGGTGGAGTACCACGCCTTCCACCTGGCGGACGCAGGGCAGTACACACAGCCTCCCTTCCACCCGAAAGACGGGCTGATCTTCTCCAGGCCGGGGCTCGCCGTCGTCCTCGCGGGCGTGAACAGCGGCCCCGTCGATGTGACCGTGGAGATCTACCGCGGCGCCGTCCCGCTTCCCGGCCATGCCGAGGCGTGGGACGAGGTGGTGGACCACAGCATCGAATCCCTCACGGGTGACATGAGAGTCACCGCCATGATGGATGCCCTTCCCGAACTGCCCGTGCTGACACCGTTCGGGCCCGGTCCCTACCGAGCCCGCGTCCACGCCCGCGGCCGTGACCGAGCGCACGACGCCCACGTCACAGACCCTGTGGAGGTCTTCCTCCTCCAGGTATGGCCAGGGCAATGCGAGCCCGACCTGATCCACCGGCACAACGACCGCTACGGGCAATCCATGAGGCAATCCGTCAGCAGGTTGTGTTTGGCGGCGGTACCGAGCGAGGGCGGGGCCAAGGGTGGCCCCGCCCTCTAGTGGTCAGGTTCCGCGTCGGTGCAGCCTCTTGTTGGCCGCCCGTCTCCAGTCTTCCTCGGCTGGTTCAGGTGGGGCGACTTGTTGCGGCTGGGTCTGTACGGCGCGGTGCACGAGGGGGTCAGGGCGGCTGTTCGCGCAGGTGGGGGTGGTGGAGGGTGGCGGTGTAGCGGTTGGCGGTGCTGACGCTCAGTCCGAACAGGACGGCGAGGCGTTTGGCGTCGCCGCCGACGGCGTGGACCTCGTCCAGGAGGCGGTCGCTGCGCAGGGATCGGGAGGTCAGGTGCTCGCCGAGGTGGAGGTTGAGCCAGCGGGGGCCGACGTGGGTGGTGCCGGTGGCGGTGCGCAGGTTCACGAACCGGTGCGGGTTGTTGGTGGTGGGCCAGCGCCGGTGGCGGTGGTCGAGGTAGGCGGTCAGCCGGTTAAGGACGGCGCCGGCCAGGGGGATGGTGCGCTCGCCGACCATAACCGACCCACAACTCGTCCGGCACCAACCGCTCGATGAGATCCATCATGCACAGTTCAACGAACGATCACACCAGAAAGCGACTTCTTAGCGGACAGTCACGGTGACGGCCAGCCCTCATAGTGCGGACTGGTCGTCGCGGGGCCGGGTTGCTGGCGGACGTCATCCCATTGTGGGGGGTTCCTGTTCAGCGGCGTTGCCGCGTCCGATGGTGAGGGCCCAGGTGACGGTCGAAGGGGCCGTGACTGCCACGGTGCCGGCCTTGTGGGCGGCGTTCATGACGAGTTGGTTGTAGGTCACGGCGGGCTCTGCCGTGCTGCACTCGAGCGGAAAGTCCGTTCCCAGTACGGGCAGCGAGACCTTTACGGTGCCCGTACCCCGGCAACTGACCGCGACGATGAGCGCCTTGCCCCGGGAACCCGCGTCGTAGGAGAAGCTCGCATTGCCGCGAGTTTCGCCGCGCTGACCCGCTATGTCTTCACCGGCCTCGGGATCGAGCGCCGGCGGCGTGAGCGTAGCGCTGTGCTGACTGGTCGGTGGGCCCGACGTCCTGGGTGCCGGAGTCGTGGCAGCGTCGTCCGTCTCGTTGCCGGAGGTACAGCCTGCTGCCGCCAGGGCCAGCAGCAGAAGGGTCAACGGCGCTGTCCTGCGGCGGACCGTCACTTGGTTTCCCACAGCACCCAGCCGGTCCGGCGGGGCGTGTAGATGGTCACGTTCTTCTTCACGCCCTTGGTGCAGTTGGCGTACACGTACTGGTTGTAGCCGTAGGACTTGAGCCGGTACACGCCGTAGCGGGCGTGGGTGGTCCGCTTCGACGGAGTGTTGACGGCGATGGTGTTGCCCAGCTTCGCCGTGAGTTCCACGGCCACGTTGACGCTGAACTTGCCCTCGATCTCGGCGACTACGACCGAGGCTCCGACTTTCAGCTCGCCGGTGTAAGAGATGCCGACCTTTCCGGTCACCTCGGAGGTGAAGGTGGATCTCGCGGTGCGCGAGGTGCCGTTGTAGTTGGCCTGCTCGGCGCCAACGCCCTTGTGGTAGTCCTTGTCCTTGCTGGTGGGCGTGTAGCGGTAGCCCGGTTCGCAGGGCCTCGCGTCCAGGGTGTCGCTCGGCTTGGACGTCGGCAGGTCGATCTCGTCGTCTCCCGCGGTGGCATCAGGTGCGGGTGAGGTCGTTGGCGCAGGGGCCTCGCCGGTGGGAGCGCCCTCAATGAGGTCGGTTTCCTCGGGCTCCGGCGGCGGAGCGGTCTCGACGGCGGTGGTGTCGGTGGCCGTCGCTGACGGCTCCTCAGCGACTGCGGTGCCGCCGGTGGTCAGTCCGGCGAGGACAGTCAGGCAGGTAAGGGCCAGCATTTTTGTGGATATGCGGGCTCTACTCATGAAGCCACCAATTCCTGGTGGATCGCCCCCGTGGCGATCGAGTGTCCCGAACACTAGACGTGACGGCATGCACACAGCCAGCACAAGTGGCTTTTCTGAGCACGATTTGAGCAACCAGCGCAATGAAGCGGCCAGTGACACTGTCGCAGCGTTCTCGCCGCAACTTGAGACGGGACTGGAGGCGGCAGAGCAGCCCGCCGGGGTGAAGGGGGCCGGTATGACCGTTGCACTCACACGGGCGGCGCACTCGGCGAACCACTGATCGCGCCCCTCCCCCGCCGCTATCAACAGCTCATGTCACCTCTGTGCTGCGCGGCCTGGCCGCCGCCTCTCTCGCCGTCCTGTCCGTCTTCACGACCACACCGGCCCACGCGGCGGGGGCGGGTGAGGAGGCAGCCGATGCGTTGTACGAGGCCGCCGGCCGGCTTCTCGCGGCCCGGCCGTACCGCGGGGCGGCCCATCCCGCCCTGGTGCGTGCGGCGCTCGAGGCTGATGAGGACGTGCCGGAAGGAGCGGACTTCAAGGGGATCGTGCATCTGGTCGCTGCTATCGGGCTGGGGGCACAGGAGGTGGGGGCGGATGCACGAGGCGTTCGCCGCCTACGGCTGGTTCGGTCTGACAGCCGAGGACTGGGCGCAGGCGCTGGGGGCGGTCGAACGGGGTGAGAGTCCGCCGGTGGACTGGGGGCTGCTCCAAGAGAACGGCGATGTGCTGGGACCGGTCCAGCGGGCCAGCGATGAGCAGTTGCTGCGGGCCCGGACGGTGCTGGGCGGACTGCGGATGTTCTACGGGCTCTACGTGATGCATGCTTTGTTCATGCCGGACACGCCGGCGCTGGCCGCGCTGCGGGCGCGGATCGACGAGTGGGGCATGTTCCCGGTCCTGGACCACGTCATCTCTCTGAGCCTCTCCCCCGGGCACTTCGCCGAAGGCCTGGCCGTCTGTCTCGAGCCGCTCTTCGACGGGCTGTACGAGACGCTCATGGAGCAGCTCGCAGCCGATCCGGACCTCTTCCAGCTCCCTGGAGAGGAGAGCGGTGCGGCGGGCTTCATGGAAACGTGGACCCGCATCCTGCGGGAGCAGACCATCAGGGCCCGGGAGCGGGCGAATACGAGCAGTGAGGGACCCTAGCCGAGCGGCCGAAGGCAGACTGTTCAGTCGCTCGACCGTCCGCCACGCCCATCGCCGCGATGATGAACGCGCCCACGCCGCGCTCGGAGCTCTGACCTTCTCTCCCCGGCCGGGCGCAGCCATGCAGGAAGGGCCTACGGCGTGGGCGACCCCGCCGAGCCCCGTCGGACGCCAGCCGATCCCGGCGGCTGCAACATTTCCGCCTCCGAGTGCTGAGGCACCGGCGGTGCCAGCGAAGGCGCCACTGGCTGATAATGCCCCCACGCTACGCCGGGCAGACGGCTCCCCGACCGGGGCAAAGCCCCGTTGATAGGGGCAAAGTCCCGCCGATAGTGTGATTATCGCACCGGTTTGAGTGCTCCATTTCGTCCCACCTATGGCGTGGTCCACTGGAAGTCGGCCGCCCGCCAACTTGGTGGCAATGCCTCTCGAGCACCCGCGGGCGCGAGAGTCGCGGCCCGGGACACCCGGCCCTTCCGGGCGCACAGTGGAGGTGTCGATGGAACGGTCACACCGACCCAAGCAGCAACGTCCGTGGTGGCAGAGAATTCGTGGAGCCTGTGTCATCGTGGCGGCCGTCATGGCGGCTGGCGTATGGACGCTGCGTTTCGTGCGGGAGTCTCTACTCCTATACGGCGCGGGCCCCTGGCTGTGACCAGGGACCCCGCAACCGCATGACGCGTGGGCCCTCGAAGGTTGGACGCCACAGGGGGCCCGCGCTGCATTTTCACCATCGCACGCGGTCTCGGGCAGGCGCTACCTCACCCGGGTCACGGTCAGTGCTGCGCTTCGGGGACTCCTGGGCCGCCGTCCACGCCATCCATACCGCCCACCCCGCCGGCCGGTACCTCCTCACCCTGACGCCCAAGGCGTACGCAGGCATCGGCGTCCAAGCCGTCCACCCCGAGCAGTAACCCGCCCGCCACCCTGGCAGCAGGAGACGGCCGCCGGACCCGGCCTGGAACCACCGGAACGGTCGTCGCTTCGGTCCGGGGCCTGGCCCGCCGCCACCCGACACCCGTCAGGGCCCGGCATCCGGCACCGCTCGCACGGGGCCGGTGCGTTCTCTGTTCTGACGTGCCCCGGCCGCAGACGGTCCGCCTTCCCCGTGCCTGGGCAGGCGTCCTGGTCCGGGAAACTGGAATGACGGTCCAGTGTCTTCTGCGCGTCGCCCGCTGCGCGGATTGCCACAACGCCACTTCTTCCCGGTCAGGTCTGCCGACGGGGGATCCCTGACGCCTGCTTGCCGCGGGCGGAGGGCGGATGCTTCAGTGAGCCGTTCTGAGGGAGGGGTACGTGCTCTTCATTGTGCTGGGGGCGAAGGACGGGCCGCGCAGCGGGCGCTGGCGCAAGCGGCGGGCTTGCCTGCTGGAGCCGTTGCCCTGGCCCGACGACGATTATGTGACGCCGTACCGGTTGTGGTTCTGCAACGGCGGCGAATCGGTCGTCGATGGACTGGGCCGTCGAGGCGGTTGAGGACTATGTCGAGAACGTCCGGCCGCGCTTCGGGTTCCCCGACCACCCGGCTCTCTGGATCACTGAACGCGGCGGACGCCTCCAGCCCGGCTTTATCAACGACCGGTTCGAGGCATACCGCGATGCACTAAGACCGTGTCCTACGTGGTGAGACGGACGAGTCGCTTGTAGCAGCACAGGGCGGCGGCAAGTGCCGACCATCCAGCGGTGTTCGCGGCGATGCCATAGATACCGTAGGGGATCGCCTTGCCCGGTCCCTGCCGGTCCAGGAAGTCGTGCGTCTTGGCCAGGACGGTGTCCCCGTCAGTGGCGAGCTGGACGGGAGCCTGCTGGCTGCAGCCCTGAGTGCGGACGGGGCTGGTGTTGCTTGGCCAACCGTCGGCACCGTCGGGGAACTCAGCGGAGGAGACGGTCGGCGGCCTGCTGGGGCGGCAGCCAACGAAACGGCAGCCGGACCACGAGGGCCATGACGTGAGACCCCGCGCGTTGAGGCGGCGCAACAGCACGCGCGGCGGCGGCCCAACGGGACGGCGGGCGGTCGGCGACCGAGCGGCGCGACGCTTCGGCGGCAAGCGCGGCCGGCGGGTCAACGCCCTCAGACGCGTGCCTCAGGTGCGCGTTCCATGGCGCTGCAGTCCGTCAACGGGTGATGATCGGGCTTACCAACGCGGCCAGCACGGCCATCCCAGCCAGGCCGACGAGCAGCGGCTCTCGGGAAGCCGGGTGGCGGTGAGCTACGTAGATGAGCGCCCCGCATACGAGGGTGGAGACCAAGACGAGCAGGAAGACAATGAGCAGGGCGATGGTGGGCATGACCTGGTTCCTCTGGAGATTGGGTATGGAGGCTGGCTCCCGGTGCCCCATGTGTGTTGGCAGGGGCCGGGCAAAACGCGATCGTGGGGTAGCCGAGGGCTAGCCACTCGTTCCCCATTCGCGAGGCCCGCTGACGCGCTGCGTCATGCGGCGCATCTGCTCGGCGGCCAGTCGCTTGGCTTTACGGCGGACTCGCTCGCCGAACGCCTCCGGAGCAGCGGCGCCAACGGCAGCGGCTGCCTCCGACCACGTCGTGCCCTCGCCCGCGGCGTACGCCATCACTACCTGCCGCTCGGCCGGAGACAGGCAGCGCAGCACCGCGTTGAGCCGCTCGTCATCGAACACTCCGCCCGTCGTGTGGGCGAGCAGGTCGACGTCGGCGGCGACCAGGTCGTAGAGCGACAGCCCGCCACCCAGGTCGGCGTCCAGGGACAGCACCCGGCCGTGTCGTGTCCGGCGCCGCCACAACGGCACTAACTGCCGGTGCACAGCACGGGCTTCCGCCTTGAGCGCGCCGAGCGCGGTGTGAGGCAGGTGGCCGGCTTGCCTGAGAGGGGCACACCAGTTGCCGACCAGGGCGGTGGACACGGCCTCCAGCCACCGCACACTTCGAGGAACCACAAGGATTGTGGCTGCGAAGTGGTCGACCTCAGCAGCACTTTTGTCGGTGGTGTACGTGGGTTCGCCGTCGGTCGTCCAGGCGCCGCTGACAAAGCCGCGGACGGTCAAGGCCTGCACGAGGTCCGGTCCGCGCTTCGTGTTCCACGCGAAGCGCTCGCTACGCTCGCCATGCTCCACCAAGCGGATACCGGTCTCGGTGGCCGTGACGACCCCGCGTCCGTTGCCGGTGTCTTCTGACAGGACGGCGAAGCTGGTGCGCTGGCTCATTTCGGGGTTCACGGCGTATCGCTCCCTTCACGAACTGGGATGTTCACCACTCGGCCCCGTGAAGCGATACCACCGGCAACAAATCTTGGTCACCGCGACGTGATCTGAGTCACACACTGGCGCCGTATTATCGGCCACCGGCCAGGTCGGCCGCGAGGCCGTAGCCGCCGCTGCCACCCAACCCTGCAGCAGTCCCAGCTGGTCGGGGGCGGCACAGCGGCCACGAAGGAGAGTCCGCGGCGGCCGCGGCAGCTGACGCGGCCGCGAGTGGGATGGCCGCCGGCGCTGCGCGAGCTCAAGGGACTGCTGTACGAGGTGTACTTGGCGGCAGGCGCTCCCAGCCTGGATGAGATCGCTGAGGACATCGCCGACGACGACGGCCTGGACGGGGCGCCGAGCCGGGACACGGTCCACCGCGTCATCTCTGACTGCCAACGGCCTGGCCGTCAGGCCGACGTGGTGGCCGTGGCCCAGGTGCTGGCCCGCGGGGCCGCCTGGGATGCACCGGATCTGGCGGAGCGGGTGCGTGAGCTGTGGGTGCAGGCCCAGATGGCGCAAGGCGTGGGCCGCCCGATCGGCGACCTCCGCAACGACGTCCGGCTCGTCCTGGACGGAGGACTCGGGGTCCACCCGGCGCTGGACACCGATGGCGCCCGCGACCGGTTCGGGCACCTGCCTGACTATGTCCTACGGGACCACGACGCCCGCCTGAAGGCAGTGGTCGACGCGGCGAAGGCCGGACACAGCGGCATCGCGGTCCTGGTCGGGGGATCGTCCGCGGGCAAGACCCGCGCCCTGTGGGAGGCCGTCAGAGCATTGCCGGACGGCTGGCGGCTGTGGCATCCCCTCACCCCCACCGCCCCCGATGCGGCCGTGGCCGCACTGCCAGACATCGCCCCGAAGACGGTGGTATGGCTCAACGAAGCCCAGCACTACCTGAGCCCGGACCCACTCGGTGAGCAGGTCGCGGCTGGCCTACGGAAGCTGCTCACCGATCCGTCACGGGCCCCGGTACTGGTCCTGGGCACTCTGTGGCCCGACCACTGGGACACCCTGACCACCCCCGACCGGCACCCCGGCGCCCGCGCGCTCCTGAGCGGGCACAAGATCGACGTGCCGAAGGCCTTCACCCCGGCCGACCTGGCCACACTCAACGCCACCGACGATGCCGACCCCCGCCTCACCCAGGCCGCACAGCACGCAGACGATGCGCAAATCACCCAGTACCTGGCCGGCGTGCCCTACCTGATGGAGCGCTACCACGCTGCCGAGGGCGCCACTCTGGCCCTCATCCACGCCGCCATGGACGCCCGCCGCCTTGGCGCCGGCCTCCACATCCCGCTGGCATGGCTCGCCGACGCCGCCCTCGGCTACCTCACCGACACTGAGTACCACGCTCTCGACGACGACTGGCTGAGCAAGGCCCTCAACTACGTCACCACGCCCTGCAACGGCATCCCCGGCATCCTCACCCTCGTCAACACCGGCGACCCCCGCAATCAGCGAAAGAGCTACCGCCCCGCACCCAGTCCGCAGGGACCGCACTACCTGCTGGCCGACTATCTCGACCAGCACGGCCGCCACCAGCGCGCCGAGAGCCTGCCGCCCATCGACTTCTGGACCGCCGCCGCCGTCCACGCCCACCCCGCCGACCTGACCGAGCTCGGCTACGCTGCTTGGCACCGCGGCCTATACCGCGACGCCGCCCAACTCCACAAAAACGCCATCACCCACGGCAACCCCCACGCCGCCGCACACCTCGTGAACCACCTGCACACCCTGCACCCCACCGACCTCCGCCCTGCTGCATGGGCTGCCGTGCACGCCGCCCTCAACGACCCGGGCGCCGTCGCGGAGCTGCTGAACGCGCTGCGGGGGGCCGGGGCGCAGGAGCAGGTCACCGCCCTGGCCAAGCGGGTCGCCGCGCACGCCGCCCTCGACGACCCGGGCGCCGTCGCCCAGCTGCTGAACATGCTGCGGGGGGCCGGGGCGCAGCAGGAGGTCACCGCCCTGGCCAAGCGGGTCGCCGCGCACACCGCCCTCGACGACCCGGGCGCCGTCGCCCAGCTGCTGAACATGCTGCGGGGGGCCGGGGCGCAGGAGCAGGCAACCGCCCTGGCCAAGCGGGTCGCCGCGCACACCGCCCTCGACAACCCGCGCGCCGTCGCGGAGCTGCTGAACGCGCTGCGGAAGGCCGGGGCGCAGGAGCAGGTCACCGCCCTCGCCAAGCGGCTTCCTGCCACAGGACACTTCGATCTGTTCATCGAGCTCGGAGAAAACCGCGAGCAGTTCCGACTCGGGCGTGAGCCTGATGGGAGTGCCGCCCCTTCGTGGACGTGGAACGATCTGGACTGAATCGCACGAGCCCCGGAAACAGACAGCCAAGTCCCAGACATCGCCAACATGCCTGAACACCCCTGGGATAGCCGTCAGGCATGTTGCTGAACTTCAACATGGCTCACATGCCCAACAGCCAGCCAGTACCCCGAGATAACATCGCCGCCCGGTGGTTTCGGCGTCGTCAGTCGCCGCGGGAGAGCCGGGCTGTCAGCAGGGTGGCCGCGTGCTCCATCTCCCGCTCGATGGCATGCGTGTAGTCGATCTGCCCGTGCCCGGCGCCGGCTTCCCGGTACAGAGCGCGGACCAGACCTCGGCAGACCAGATGCCGGTGGTGGAAGGCGGACGTCTCCGTCGGCACGCGGATCCAGAGGCTGCGGTCGGGCCCCTCTTCCAGGGCAACGTTCAGGACGGTGGCGTCGATCGGCACGACCGTGACCGGCTGGCCGATGCGGCGGGAGACGAGAGCGATCACATCGTCCAGGCTTGTCTGCTCGGGCACCTCCAGGTCCCGGATCACCTCCCGCGCCCACTCGTATTCGCCGCGCGCCCGCCATCTCATCCCGAACCCCTCCGCTCGCCAGCCCAGCTCATCGACATCGATGCCGGTCCTTCGAGTGTGGTCACACGCAAAACGGTGGCACGGCGTCCAGGGACAGGTCCGGGCGGGTGCGGTGCCAGCGGGCGGCGTGCCGCCAGCGGCCCGCGGTGTCCCGGGCGACGTCGACACCGACCTCCACCACCAGCCGCGGCTGAACGAGCGTGACGTCGAGGGGCTCGCGCGAGCCCCACCCGGCGGAGAACGTCCTGCCCGTCCACGGATGCGCGGGTCCGGCCGGGGTGAGGAGGGCGGAGACGGCGCGGCCGGCGCTGTGCGGCAGGGTGGTGGTGCGGCCGGTGAGGCGCAGCCGGCCCTCGGTGCTGTAGCGGCCCAGGAACAGGGTGCGGGGCGCGGCGGCCGGGCCGGTGAATGCGCCCACGATCGCGTCCTCGGTGGCGCGGACCTTGTACTTGCCCCTCCCCCTCACCCCTGGGCGGTACGGCTCCGACAGCCTCTTGAAGCACAGTCCCTCCAGCCCGGCCGACGTCCACGTGAGCCACGCGCGGGCGGTGGCCGGGTCGGTGGTCGACGGGCACAGCGTGAACGGTGCCTCCAGGGCCGCGTCGGCGAACAAGTTCTCCAGGGCGGCCCGGCGCCGGGCGTACGGCCAGGTGGTGAGGTCGGTGCCATCGAGGTGCGTGACGTCGAAGACGACCAGGTGCGCGGGCCAGGTCTGCGCGGCCGCGAGGGCGCCGGCGCCGCGGCGCCGGGCCAGACGCTGCTGGAGCCGCTCGAACGCCAGCCGTTCGCCCTCCCACACCACCAGCTCCCCGTCCAGTCCAGCCTCGGGCAGCTGCGCGAGGGCGGCCTCCCGGATCTCCGGGAACGCGCCGGCCATGTCCGTTCCCTGCCGCGAGCGCAGCAGCACCCGCCCGTCGGCCCAGCGGGCGAGCTGGGCGCGGTAACCGTCCCACTTGGGCTCCGCAACGGCGCCTGGCGGAAGGTCGGGCCCGGGCACGGGAGCGGTGAGCATCGGCTCGGGCAGCGTCCACGTCATGGGGGATGCCTTCCACGCCCGGGGCGCCGGGTGTGTGTCTGGCTGCTCCGTCAGCGCAGCGCTTCCTCGCGGCGCCGGCGCATGCGGACGGCGGTGTCGAGGTAGCGGGCGCAGAGATCCGCCCCTACGGGGCAGCGCGTGGGGCCGCACTCGGTGCAGTGCACGAGGTGATCGAGGTAGGCGGCGTAGTGGGCGCCGTTCGGGTGGGCGCTGAAGTCGATGTCGATGTCCATGTCTACGCTCTCCCCGCGCCGGTCGTTCTTCACCAAGAACGCTACGCCGGTGCGTACGGTCCGGATGTGCAATTGCACGCCGTGTGGCTCGAATGCGGCGGCCGGGTCAGGCGGCGCGGAAGTCGTGCGCCGCACCGCCGCGCCACTCCACCCACCGCCCGTCATCCACCACGGCGTCCGGATCGTCGATGCCGGCGCCTTCGAGGAACACCGCCAGGTCGTGATCGCTGTAGGCGGTGCCCAGGATCTCGTCCCGGCCGTGCCGGTGCACAGTGACCCGGCGGCCCCCCGACAGGGAGGGCCGGTGCACGACGATGGGCGCGCCACTCACGTCTTCCAGCGTGCTCCCGCCGGCTCGAAAGCGCGAACAGGGGGTGGGGCAGGTCAGCGGCCTGCGTCGTTGATCCCGGATGCCAGCTGGCTCACGACGTCCAGCACGCCCTGCCCGAACGCGGTCGGCGCGACGAGGATGCCGAAGACCAGGACGATGAGCACGGTCAGCTTCTCGTCGTTGCGGCTGCGCGCGTGGGTCCGCCGGCGCAGCCGCACGACGATGATGACCGCCAGCAGCACGGCGACGTTGATGGTCAGCACGTACAACCCCCACCAGCTCAGGAAGACCCCTGGTCAAGGTTGTAGCCAGCACGTGCAGCCCAGAGGTCTGCGTCGTCCAAGGATGGCCGCATCTGTCCGCGAGATCGGCCGGTTCTACCGTCTTGTCCCGCCCGGCTCCGGCCTGCTCCCGGCTCCCGGTCAGCCCGGCGCGGGACCGTCGGCGCGCAGCTTCCGGCCCCACCGCTCGGCGGCCTTGGCGTCGCAGTACTCGCACAGCGGCGAGCGGGCCCCGGTGCCGTATTTGTGGGTGGGCCGGCGGCATGCGACGCACGGGCCGATCTGGTCGCCGGGGCAGGTGCGTGCGGAGGTGTCCGGCTCGGTGACCGGCGCAACGGGGGCAGTCATCAGGGCTTCTCTGTCCGGTGACAGCGATGTTGGACTGATTGCCATCGAAGTCGGACCAACCTAGAGCTCGGTGACCCGTGGAAGACCAGGGAGGATCTCGGATGCCAAAGGGGCGGCCGTGGGGTTGGAGAACGTAGCGATCACGCGAGATCGGCATAGTGCTGGGCAGGTCGGTGCGGGCCGTGCTGCGCGGTGTCGGACTGTAAGGGACCGGGCATGCCCTGGGCGAAAGAGCGGTGACCACAAGGGGGGATGGGTGATGACGAAGCTCGGCCAAGGGGCACTGTTCCTGTTCTACTACCTCGACGTTGTGGCTGTTCTCGCCATCGGGGACTGGATCTCCGAGGCAGGTCCTCTTCTGCTTTACGGCAGCCCGGCCGCTTTCGTCACGGGGTTCGTAACCCAGGCGGCACATGACGTATATCGGCGAAATGCGGAGAGCAACGCGCGTCTGTAGGAGCCCTGTTGGACAGCGCAACCTGAAACTGTGCTGGACGTAGTGCGGCACCTTCCCGCGCCGCGCTGCCGGGCAGTCCAACTTCGATGGCAAACGATCCAGCATCGATGTCACCGGACATCCTCGTCTGGGCGGTCGGCGGTGGCCGTCTCAAACGAAGAAGAGAACGGCAGGTGCTCTGGGGCGGGCAGGCCCGCCTCCCGGGCCGCGTCCCGCGTCCGCGGTGATGCCCTCCAGCGCCTGCGGGAGGCGGTGGCGCCGGCGGACCGCCATGCCGTGATCCCAGCACAGATCCACCCAGCGCGACCCCGCGCCCGGGAACACCACGGCACGGACGGTGACTGCCAGGGTGCCGCAGACGGTGCAAGGTTGGGGCGGCACCTCCTGGATGCGGGCGAGGGCCTGCGGGCGGGCAGGCGGAGCCGGGGCCTGGTTGAGGTGCTCGGGGTTGATGTCGTGCCGGGTGAGCAGGTCAGCGTGCTCCATGGCCTTCTCCGTTCGCCCACCCCTGGGATTGCTGCGTGACCAGCACAGCATGAAATAGAACGTTTGAACGATTCAGGTCCGACGCGACTCGCACTGCTCCGCTTCCTTGAGCGCGTGTAGCTGCGCGACCTGGCACGCACCCGGCAGTGGATCGCCGACGAAGAACGCCGGGACGCCGAACGGCGACGCGGCATCGAGAAGAAGCCGGCCCTGCCCGTATGGTTCCTGGAGCAGGGACTGAACCGGCACAGCGCACCCGTCTACGTCCATACCGGGGACTGCTGGCCACACAGGCAAGCGCAGTGCCGGCATCGAGCAGGAACAGGCCCGTCAGGCGGGCGGTGACCCGGCAGGCCAGCCGGTGAATTTCGTTTTGCGGTCGGCACTCATCGGTCAAAGCGGCAGTGTTATGCCGAGTTCCCGCATGGCATTGGACGGAGGACCGCCTTCGGATCGCTCGGTTTTGTAGCCCTTGGTTCGGGGTTCGAGTGTGCGGGGGTCGACGGCTTCGGCGGGGGCGCTCTTCGCGTACAGGCCCTGTGGCTGGCTGTCGCGGTCATGGGGCAGGAGCCAGAAGACGCGGCGACGGAAGGTGCCAGAGGCACGGGAGGCCTTGGCGGAGGGAGCAAGTAGGGCGTAGCCGACCATGCGGCCGTCGCGGTGGTAGGCGGGTTTGCCCTTTCGGGTGGGCAGCCTGTCCAGGCTCTGGCGGACGTAGTCGAGGTGGTCGATGTCTTCCAGCCAGACGATGTCGGCTTCGTGGCTGATCTCGTCCTCGGTGATCAGGGAGCTCATGTGCTGGGGTCCCTTTCGTCGTGGGTGAGCAGACCAATGCCGGGGTAGTGCTTGCGCTGGTTGGACAGGATCATCTCCTTGGGCGAGGCCAGTCCAACGAGTTCCCGTGTGCGGGCAGCGAAGGCTCGCGAGGACATGGCCGGTGCGCCTTCATTCTGGCACCAGTCCTTGTAGGCCGCGTAGAGCGCAGTCTGTTCTGCGCGCAGGTCGGGGGCGATGGTGCAGCATTCTTCGTAGAAGCGTCCGGTGTGGTCTTCGGTTTCGGCGTAGGCCGTGGTGGCGATGCGGACGCGTTCGGGGCCGGTGAGGTCTCGGTCGCCGGCGAGGTAGCGGCGGGCCCCGTCGATGAGCCATCCCAGGATGCCGGGGCCTTCCTCGGTGACGAGGAGGTCTGCCAGGTTGTCGATCTTTCGGTGGTCTGGGACGACGCGCTCGAAGGGGATGAGTCGCATGCGGCGCCAGAAGGCGAATCCGCCGGTGCCGACTTCGGGGCGGTGGTTGCCCAGGAGCCAGAGTTTGTGGGTTGGTTCGAAGCTGAAGAAGTCTTGGCGCATGCGGCGGGCTTTGATGCGGTCGCCGCCGGTGAGCAGTTTGACGCGGGCTTCGTCGAATTTGTCTCCGTGTTTGACCTCTGAGCAGACGATGACGCGTCGGCCGTGGAGTTCTGCGAGGTCGGTGGGGTGACCTTCGTAAGGGCGGGCCATGAGGAAGCCGGGCGGTGCTGCGTCGGCGTAGTCGCCCAGGAGTTTCATCAGGACGTCCAACAGAACGGACTTGCCGTTTTTGCCGGAGCCGAAGAGGAAGGGCAGGACCTGTCCGCCGACGTCTCCGGTGACGGAGTAGCCGAGCAGGAGTTGGAGGTATCTGACCATGTGCTGGGCTTCGGCGTCTTCGCCGAAGGTGTCTGCCAGGAAGCGTTCCCAGCGCGGGGTCGGCATGGTTCGTGGTCCGATGGTGGTGGACCGTGAGTGGAAGTCCTTGTTGGGGTCCGGTGCTTTCACTAGGCCGGTGCGCAGGTCGACGATGCCGTCGGGGGTGCACAGGGCGTAGGGGTCGGCGTCCAGGAGGGCGGCGTTGAGGACCATGCCGGGGGCGGATTTGGCCTGTGTGAGCATGGCGTTGATGCCGGTGGTGGACAGCGCTCGGCGTCGGTGGGATTGCAGGGCTTGGGTGGTGAACAGGCCGCGGGGGTCGTGTGCGGCGATGGCTTCGGCGAGGTCTCCTGCTGCCCACAGGACGGTGTCGTCCTCGTCGATCTGCCAGCGGGTGGTGTCCCAGCGGTACCAGCCGATGCCGGGTACGTGCCGGTAGTCGTTGGAGTACAGCTTGACGAACAGTTTGGCGTTGCCGCGGTCAGTGAGGGTGTCGGGCAGAAGTCCGGCTGCGGTGGCCTCGCCGCCGCTGGTCTCTCGTGCGCTGGCGGTTTGGGCAGGTAGTGCGACGGTGGTAATTGATGTCGGACGTGTCTGGTCGCGGATTTGGGCAGCGACGGCTTCGGGGTCGAAGTCGAAGAGCGCTTCTGTCTCGTTTCCAGGTGAGGTCATCGGGGGCCCCTTCGCGTGTGGAGGGGGTGTTGTAGGCCCGCGGCCAGGCCGCTGCGGATGATCTGAGCAGCGCGGCGTTCCTGCCCTGGTCGGGCCGCGGCCGCGGTCTGAGTGAGAGCCTGCTGAGCCTCTTCCTCGGTCAGGCGGCCAGCGGCGACGAGCCCGCCGAGAGTGTAGGCGGCTCGGTTGAGGGTGTCTGAGAAGCCCGCTCCTTCGGAGACGTGGCCGCAGGCTTCGACTGGGGCCAGGATCGCGGCGAGCATCCGCTGGGTTCGGTCCCGGCCGCCGCCAGCGGCGAGCACTGCTTGCTGGGCGCGCGGAGGAACCGGACGGGGGGCAGGGATGCTGAGGGCTGGCAGGTGGCCCGTGCGCTCCAGTTCCTGGGCCAGCCAGGCAGGCAGAGCTGCGGGCTCTCGGACGTGATCGAGTGGCATATAGGTGCCGTCGCGGGTGGTCGTGCCTGGGGCGACGATGTAGCCGCCGTGGGCGCGCACGTCGACTTGCCAGGCCAGGGCAGCCCCGTGACTGGAGCCGGAGGAACAGCGCCAGCGGCGGTTGTCCGTGGTCCGGTACCAGACGTGCAAACCTCCCCTGGGGGTACGCACTCGGAGTGTGGTGTTGTCCTCTGCCGGGCTTTTCTGTCCACGCAGGGCTGCCAGAACAGCAAGGGTGTGGAATCCGTTGGCCAGGCCGGTGAGGTCGACATGTTCACCGATAGGGATTCCGGGCAGGATTCGGTCCCGGGTGGGCGGTCGGGTGGAGTGGGCGTCGATGTCGATGACGACCAGGCCGGCTGGCCCGCACGCAATACCGATGCCGTAGTCCGGGTGTGCTCCCCACCAGTTGGCGATGCGGCGCTGGTCCAGGGTGGCGGCATGAAAGCCGTGACACCAGCGGCCTGCGGGCAGGCACGGGCATTCGCTGGGCGAGTGGGAACTTGAGCGGCAGTCGGTGCAGTTGGCTGCCGGGGTCTTGCGCCCAGCGGCCAGGGGATGCACGGGCCAGCCGCGGCGCGCGCACCAGCTGGCGGTGGCCAATGAAGCAGCGACTGAAGCCTGAGGAGGGGACGACTGTGAGTCGCTGAGAGAAAAGCGCAGCTCAGCAGGCATGTGTACCCCCTATCAGCGACCGAAGCGACTCAATAACAGACACAGCCTAGCGAACGTGGTTCGTGAGGTCGTGCAGTACATGCGAAGGAACCCCAACTGCCGTGTTGATGAGAAGACCGGCACGTGTCTGCAGCGACCCAGCTGGAGGTGGTAGCGACCGAAGCGCTTCGGTCGCTACCACCTCCAGCTGACGTAATAGCAGGTCAAGAGGCTCTTCAGCCCAGATCAGCGACTGAAGCGACTGAAGGCTCCTATATATAGCGCACACGCACACATGCAGAGTCGTTCATATACTCCACACCTCAGTCGCTTCAGTCGCTCCCCCATGGTCGACACGCCCCTGACCTGCAGGTTTTCTCACTCAGGTACTAGCTACCCAACGATTACTGAGTAGCTGAGCTTCAGTCGCTGGGACTCCGTTCCCTCAGCGACTGAAGCGACTCAACGCATCGCACCCCCAACCAGCGCCTGCTGCCCGTCACTCGCCTCGAAGCTTCGGTAGCTTCGGTAGCTGCCCAAGAGCCCGACATAGTCCACACCGCCTGTCACGGCCTAGGGAAACGCCGGTGCAGTGGTTGGCACTGTGAACGCTCCTGGCAGAGCATGAGTGTGCTGACCAGCTTCCTTGCTCCGAACCGGGACCGCCCTGGCCGCTTCGGACGTATGGCTGCGCGACAGCATCACGCCGATCAGAAGCCTCCCGTCGGCAGCTGCGATGTGAAGCACTTGAACGAGGAGGCCATTGACGCCTGCTGCGCACGGTCGGATGCAAGCGGCGCCTGACTCCGCTGGGTGCGGCGTTCGCGGAGTACAGGCGGATCGCGAAGACCGAGCACCTACTGCAGGTGGTCGACCCAGTGGACGACACCTACCGGCAGCAGATGAACCGGTAGCTCACCGTGCATGAGCCCCGCCACAAGCTGGCGAGGGACGTGTGCCACGGCAAGCGCGGCACCCTCCACCAGGCGTACAGCGACGGGATGGAAGACCAACTCGGCGCGCTCGGCCTAGTCCTCAACGCCATCGTGCTCTGGACCACGAAGTACATCGACGCCGCGGTCATCCACCTATTGGCCGAGGGCCACGAGAACCGCGAGGAGTACATAGCCCGGCTCTCCCTGCTAAAGCACCACAACCTGAACCTGCTCGGCCGCTACAACGTCCCGGCCGCCAGCGCCCTGCGCCCGCTGCGCGATCCGGACGCGCCCGAGCTGGACAAGGACGACAACGAGAGCGGACAGGCCTAAGGGTGGCCGACCAGGGCGGTGATGAGCTTGTGGGCCCGCGCCTTGGTCAGCCGCTTGGCGGCCGTCGTGCAACTCTGCCGGAGAGCGCGTGGGGCGATATCGCTGCCCTTGATCGCCGCCGGCTTTCTGCGCGAGCGTGGTCAGATACTTCACCTGCGCAACGTGGCTAGCTTCATCTTGTAGCGAACCACGGCGGTCAGGTGCCCGCAACCAGCGTACCGAGGGCCGTGCGCTGGTGGGTGACCGAGCGGCCTGTGCGGGTCGTCGTCGCCATGCCTGCCGATCTGAGCGCCGCCGCGTGGGACGAGGCCGTCGCGTTGCTGACGTGGAGGGCGCGGGCCAGAGATGTCGTGGTGTGAGGCTCAGCGAGGAGGCGCAGGGCATCCAGCCGGGTGCGGCCCAGGACGGCGGCCAGGGCTTCGGCGGGGACGACCGGGCCCCCTGCAGTGGGCGGGAGCCCGGGACCGGCTGGGTACGTCAGGACCGCGGGATGGCCTGGGGTGTCCTGCAGAAGTGGGCCCGCCGGGTGGTGGAAGGTGGGCAACAGAACCAGGCCGCGCCCATCAAGGAAGACGTCGCGGTCCGGTGCTACGCCGAGCCATTCCCACACACCCTCGTGGAGTCGGCTGCGCGGGGCCAGGCCGGTCAGTGTGGCGGCCACGCCGTGCTCGGCGACCGTCAGGGCGTAGCGGGTGAACTCCTCACGGTGCAGATCTTGCATGACGGACCAGACAGGGACGAGGACCGTCTCGTACGCAGCCTGCTGGGCGCGGTGCAGGGTGCGCCAGGCCGTCTCGTCGCCCGCGTGCAGACCGTGGATCCAGCGAGGCGCGGGCATCGTCCCGTAGACCCGCTCCAGCTCGGAGCGGACGAGACCGGGGCTGGTGGCGCGGATCTGTTCGAAGCCGTTAGCCATGGTGTCGCCGAGGACGTCGAGGAAGGAAGGCGGGGGGCCCGCTGGAACCAGTTCGGCGAGCGGGTTGGTTGCGGCCGGGAGGGAGCGCAGGACGCGGCCGCGCCACGGCGCGAACAGCGGCCCGCCCCGCCGGGTCACGGCTGTCGTCAGGGCGGCGTGCAGCTCTTGAAGCGGCGCCGGGCGGGGTGCGAAGCGGATCCGGGCGAAGTCCTGCGCGGTGAAGTGGATTCGCAGCACCCTCACATCTCCTCGTCTTGGACCAGCCTTTTGACGAGGGCCTGAACCTTCGCCCCGTGACGGCCCCCGCCCCAAGGATGTCCGTATGACTTCTCGACGCACTCTTGTGAAAGGCACCCTACTCGGCAGTATCGCCGCTCTGCTGCCCACGGCCGCGTTCGCCTCCGGTGGCGGCTTGAGCCTCCGACTGCCCGCGCCCGCTGGTCCGTACCCCGTAGGCATGCAGACGGTCTATTTGACGGACCCGTCCCGGACCGACCCATGGGTGGGCGGCGTGCGGGAGTTGATGCTGACCGTCCTGTACCCGGCCCGATCGGTACGCGGCTTCTTCCGGGCCCCGCAGCTCACCCCGGCCGAGGCCAGGGAGTTCGCCGAGTACGTGCCGCACGTTCATCCGGGGCTGCCGGAGCCGGGAATGGTGGACTGGGGTGCGGTCTTCACCCACGGGTACATTTGCGCGCCGCCGCTGCCTGGGCGGCGGCCGGTGCTGGTGTACTCACCCGGCGGTGGTGACTCCCGTACGCTCGGCACAGCCCTCGCCGAGGACCTGGCAAGTCATGGCCGAGTGGTCGTCCTCGTCGACCACCCCGGTGACGCTTCTCAGGTGGAGCTGCCCACCGGAATGCGGACGACCGTCCTGATCGGCCCCCCGGACCCGGCGACCTTCCGCACGATGGTGGACACCCGGATCGCGGACCTCCGCCTGGTCCTGGACCGGCTCAGCGACCTGCCGCTCGCACCGGTCATGGACTCCTGCCGGATCGGGATGTACGGGCACTCCGCAGGCGGTACGGCGGCGGTGTACGCGGCCCGTGACGACCGCCGGGTCGGCGCGGTGGCGAACTTGGAGGGCTACCTCGACCTGTACCCGACACTGGCCGGCTTCGATCAGCCGCTGCTGCTGTTCCGCACTGACGGATTCTCCGGCGCCGCCCGCATCGAGTCCTCCTGGGCGGGCCTTCCCGGCTGCCGCAGGCTGCTCCCCGACGCGAACCACTGGGCGTTCACCGACTACGGCTCGCTCGTCCCTCGACTCCAGACTTCCGGTCTCGTGACAGCGACGGCGCGGACCGCGCTCGTCGGCACCGGCGCCCCTGCGGTGACACTCGCCGAGGTACGGCGCCGGGTGGGGACCTTCTTCGCCCGCCATCTCTCGTAACGGAACTACGAGGCGGCGGGCAGCCTGCTCCAGCCCACAGGACATCGGTCGCCTGTCGGCACACGTTGGCACCCTCAAGTGATCAACGCACCACCCACGGATGATCATGTGATTGTGAGGCACAGTGCGTGACTAGGGGTTTTCGCCGGCTTAGCAGGATGAGATCTGGAGACGCTGGCGCGAGGGGTAATCGTTCATTTTGACCGGGTGGGCACTCGGGGCACCGATGCAGAACGCCCGTCGGTTCCTGCACTAGAGCGACGGTGTCCGCCTCACCCCGCAGCGTCGATCAGAGCGGCATCTGAGCGGCAGCGAGCGCGAAGAATTATCCCGCGGCACTGCCGGGGGATCGGCCCGGCAGTTGGCCAAGTGGCCGGGCAGATGCCCTTCGACCGTTTCCCGCGAGATCGCCCGCAACGGAGGCCCGGACCGCTACCGTGCCGCATTCGCCGATGAGGCCGCCTATGCGCGCGGGCGCCGGCTCCAGCAGGCCAAGTTCGCCCACCGACCTGCTCTGCGCGCCCTGGTGGAGGCAAAAGCTGACTCTGTGCCGGTCTCCCGATCGGATCGCAGGCTGGCTGCGACGCCAGTTCCCTGTTGCACCGCCATGCAGATCTCGCAAGAAGCGACTTACCTCTCGCTCTACGACCCTCGTCACCGCCAGGCAATCGACCGCGGCCTCACTCAGAGCCTGCGGTCAGCCCCGCCCATGGGCCGCCAGAAGATCGCCCGCCGGCCTACCGGGCGGGGCATCATCCGCGGCATGGTGTCCATCACCGCCCGCCCCGTCGAGGTCGAGGACCGGAAGGTCCCCGGTCATATGGGAGGGCGACCTCGTGATGGGCACCAGGCCCTCGGCGGTCGCCACGCTCGTCGAGCGCACCAGCCGCTACACGACCATCGTCGGCTGCCGGATGGCATCAAGGCCGAGCAGGTCACCCCGCACCTCACCAGGAGCCTCCTCGGTGTCCCCCCCACCTGCGGCGGACGCTCACCTGGGACCGCTGCCGGGAGATCGCCGAGCACCAGGCCCTCACCACCGAGACCAGGATGCCGATCTACCTCTGCAAGCCGCGGAGCCCGTGGCAACGCGGCACCAACGAGAACACCAACCGGCTGCTTCGGCAGTACCTCCCCAAGGGCGCCGACCTCCGCACGTTCAGCCAGGCCGACATGGAGGCCATCGCTCACGAACTCAACCACCGTCCGCGCAAGACCCACGGCTACCGCACCCCGGCAGAGGTCTACGCTGATCGTTTGAACAGTGGTGATGCGTCGACCGCTTGAGCTCGCCTTCGTTTGACGACAGGTGGCCTACGCGTCCAATGAACCCGTGCAATCCGGGGGTTCGCGGCGGCTCGAATCCAATCGAGATAAGGTCCATTTCTCCGTACGGAAGGGGCTCTTCGGTGGCGAACCTGGTCTACAAGCGGGTTTCGACCGATCAGCAGTCCACCGGCCGGCAGAACTTCGTCCTGGACGAGGCCGGGATCGAGGACCCGGTCGTTTCGAGGAGGACACGGGCATCTCCAGCCGCCTCCACCCCCTCCAGCGCCCCAAGTTTCGCGAGCTGATGACGTACGCGCGGCCGGGCGACACCGTCCACATCTCCGAGATGTTCCGCCTCGTACGCGGCACCGGGCACATCGACGTGCTCGACGTCTTCCACCGCGAGCAGGTGGCACTGCGCATCCACGACGGCGCGTTCTCCGCGATGAACCTCACCGCCCGCCACCCGGGCACCGGAGCTGCTGTCCACCGTGGAGTTCATGGTGCGGACCCTCGCCGCCGCCGGCGACCTCCAGCGCGACCTCTAGCGTGAGCTGACCTACGACGGACTGCGCGCCGCCGAGGCCAAGGGCGGACGCCGCCCCGCCGTCTGGGCCGACAAGACCGACACCGTGCGCTTCACGTACCTGGAAGGCCGCTCCATCGCCGCTCTCGCCCGTGACCACGGCTTTACTGATCGTTTCAGAATGAGTTGAGTCGCAGGTCTTGCGCTCGGTGATCTCGGACGGCAGTGTCGCCGGGTGCGTACTGATCTTGTTCCTGAC
>NZ_JBIDCI010000023.1:0-99007 GCF_043204535.1 Streptomyces sp. NPDC047853
GTCGCAATCCACACCGAACCCGGAAGGCCCTCACCCGTTCAAGATCCCTCAGCCGAGACCTGGCTCACCTGTCCACAACCTCCCCGGACAGAACAACTAGATCGCGGTCGTACGAGCGACAGGGCCCGGTTCCACCAGGTGGGGAACCGGGCCTTCGCGTTGATCAGCGGGTGCGCGGCACGGCGTGCTGGATCACTCTGGGTGTTCCACGAACACCCAGAGTGAGGAGCCTGCATGCGTCGCCTCTTTGCCCGGGCACTGGCCCGGCCGCTGGTCCTGGCGGCCGCGGCGACCGCGATACCGCTGGTGTCCGCCGCCCCCGCCTCCGCCGACAGCATCGTCGTCGGCGGCTTTCCGGTCGAAGTGTCCGACAGTCCGTGGACCGTGGCCCTGTCCAGTCGTGACCGGTTCGGAGGTACCCGGGCGGGACAGTTCTGCGGAGGCGTGGCCGTCGGCCGCACCACCGTGCTCACCGCGGCCCACTGCCTGACGGAGGAGGTTCTCGGATCGCCGCCCGAGGAGGTGCGCGACCTGAGGGTCATCGCGGGCCGTACGGATCTGCTCTCGGACGAGGGCCAGGAAATCCCCGTCCGCGACGTCTGGGTGAACCCGGGGCACGACGACGCCAGCAACGCCGGCGACTTCGCCGTGATCACCCTCTCCGAAGCCCTGCCCGCCGGGTCGGCCCTGGGGATGGCGGCCGAGGGCGACCCCGCGTACGAGCCGGAGACGAGCGCGTTCGTCTACGGATGGGGCGACACCTCGGGGGCGGGCGACTACGCGAACGGCCTGCGGGCGGCCCGCGTGCGGGTGCAGTCCGACCCGGTCTGTCAGCGGGCGTATTCGGGCAGTGACGACGGTCGCTATCTCGCCGCCACCATGCTCTGCGCCGGCGAGGCCGCCGGCGGCCGTGACGCCTGCCAGGGGGACAGCGGAGGGCCGCTGGTCGCCCAGGGGAGGCTCATCGGGCTCGTGTCGTGGGGGAGCGGCTGCGGGCGCCCCGGGAGTCCGGGGGTCTACACGCGCGTCTCCGCCGTTCTGCGGACGCTGGGATGGGACGATGCCGCGCGTCGGCGCGGGGGCGTCTGACGG
This sequence comes from Streptomyces sp. NPDC047853, assembly GCF_043204535.1. Taxonomy (NCBI): domain Bacteria; kingdom Bacillati; phylum Actinomycetota; class Actinomycetes; order Kitasatosporales; family Streptomycetaceae; genus Streptomyces; species Streptomyces sp. NPDC047853. Next base: position 1,093 of record NZ_JBIDCI010000023.1, read on the forward strand.
CCCCTGAGGGCCTGCCGTGGACGAGCACGGGCGGCCGCCTCCGGGTCACGGAGGCGGCCGCCCGTTGTTCGGCCTGTGCCGAGTCGGCTCGTCGTCGGGCGCGTAGCGTCAGCGCTCTTCCTCGGCGGAAGATTCGGGAACGGCCGTCAGCCGCTCCGACTCGTCCTGTATCTCAGCGGCGATCTTCTTGAGTTCCGGCTCGAACTTGCGCCCGTGGTGGGCGCAGAAGAGCAGTTCTCCGCCGCTCAGCAGGACGACGCGCAGGTATGCCTGGGCGCCGCAGCGGTCGCAGCGATCAGCGGCCGTCAGCGGGCTTGCGGAAGTCAGAACAGTAGTCACGTCGCCTCTTCTCTAGCTCGACGAGCTGTCGTACCAGGGTCAACATCCAACCAGCCCCAAAACGTTCCCGCTCGTGGCTTTTCCTCGAAAAAACTTTCCGAGGGGCCGGCTGTTGCCGGTTGGCGGCGAATGTGCCGTATTGCGTGTCTCTGTGTCGTACGGGTTCGCGCTGTCGGTCGGTGTCGGTCCCGCCGGCTGGGTTGCCGGTTTGTTCATGAGGACGTGCCCGGAGCCTAAATGGTTCATGCCTCGAAGGGAACGTGATGTGTACTTCACCCCATCGAGGGATCGAACAGTTATACGAGGCTGGACTAGGGTGTGTCCTCGACGAGGGTGGCGTGACAACGGCTCTACCAGGCCTCGGTACCCTCTGACCGGTGAACCGAGCCGCGCCCTTACCCAGCGGGGCCCCATCTGAAATTCAGCGAGGAGCGAACCGCGTGACCGCCGAGACATCCGTGCCGTCCACTGCGCTGCTGGCAGGAGCAGACCGGGACGGATCCAACTACACCGCGCGGCACCTGCTCGTCCTCGAAGGGCTCGAGGCCGTACGCAAGCGTCCGGGCATGTACATCGGATCGACCGACAGCCGTGGCCTGATGCACTGCCTGTGGGAGATCATCGACAACTCCGTCGACGAGGCCCTCGGAGGCTACTGCGACCACATCGAGGTGATCCTCCACGACGACGCCTCGGTGGAGGTCCGCGACAACGGCCGGGGCATCCCGGTCGACGTCGAACCCAAGACCGGCCTGTCCGGGGTCGAGGTCGTCATGACCAAGCTGCACGCCGGCGGCAAGTTCGGCGGCGGCTCGTACGCCGCCTCGGGCGGTCTGCACGGCGTGGGCGCCTCCGTGGTGAACGCCCTGTCCAGCCGGCTGGACATCGAGGTGGACCGCGGCGGGCACACGCACGCCATCAGCTTCCGGCGCGGAGTGCCGGGTGCCTTCACGGGCGCGGGGGCGGACGCGAAGTTCGAGGCCAAGAGCGGGCTGCGCAAGGCCAGGAAGATCCCCAAGGGCCGCAACGGCACGCGCGTGCGGTACTGGGCCGACCGCCAGATCTTCCTCAAGGACGCCAAGCTCTCCCTGGACACGCTGCACCAGCGCGCCCGCCAGACCGCGTTCCTGGTCCCCGGGCTCACCATCGTCGTCCGCGACGAGTTCGGACTCGGTGACGGCGGCAGCAAGGGCGAGGAGTCCTTCCGCTTCGACGGCGGCATCAGTGAGTTCTGTGAGTTCCTGGCCTCCGACCGGCCCGTCTGCGACGTCCTCCGCTTCAGTGGCCAGGGCAGCTTCAAGGAGACGGTCCCCGTGCTCGACGAGCACGGCCAGATGACGCCCACCGAGGTCACCCGCGACCTCGGCGTCGACGTCGCGATGCGCTGGGGCACGGGGTACGACACCACTCTCAAGTCCTTCGTCAACATCATCGCCACGCCCAAGGGCGGCACCCACGTCGCCGGCTTCGAGCAGGCCGTGGCCAAGACCATGAACGAGGCGCTGCGGGCCAAGAAGATGCTGCGCGTCGCCGAGGACGACATCGTCAAGGACGACGCCCTGGAGGGGCTCACGGCGGTCGTGACCGTCCGTCTCGCCGAGCCGCAGTTCGAGGGCCAGACCAAGGAGGTCCTCGGCACCTCGGCGGCCCGCCGGATCGTGAACAACGTCATCAGCAAGGAACTCAAGGCGTTCCTCACCTCCACCAAGCGCGACGCCGCCCAGCAGGCCCGCGTGGTCATGGAGAAGGCCGTCGCCGCGGCGCGCACCCGCATCGCCGCCCGCCAGCACAAGGACGCCCAGCGCCGCAAGACGGCCCTGGAGTCCTCCTCGCTGCCCGCGAAGCTCGCCGACTGCCGCAGTGACGACGTCGACCGCAGCGAGCTGTTCATCGTCGAGGGAGACTCCGCCCTGGGTACGGCCAAGCTCGCCCGGAACTCCGAGTTCCAGGCACTGCTGCCGATCCGCGGCAAGATCCTCAACGTCCAGAAGTCCTCCGTGACCGACATGCTCAAGAACGCCGAGTGCGGCGCGATCATCCAGGTCATAGGGGCCGGGTCCGGCCGTACCTTCGACATCGACGCGGCCCGGTACGGGAAGATCATCATGATGACCGACGCCGATGTGGACGGCTCCCACATCCGCACCCTGCTGCTGACCCTGTTCCACCGCTACATGCGGCCCATGGTGGAGGCCGGCCGGGTCTTCGCGGCGGTGCCGCCGCTGCACCGCATCGAGCTGGTGCAGCCGAAGAAGGGCCAGGACAAGTACGTGTACACGTACTCGGACCGGGAGCTGCGCGACAAGCTCATGGACTTCCAGAGCCAGGGCGTCCGCTACAAGGACTCCATCCAGCGCTACAAGGGCCTGGGCGAGATGGACGCGGACCAGCTGGCGGAGACGACCATGGACCCCCGGCACCGCACCCTGCGCCGAATCAACCTGACCGACCTGGAATCCGCCGAGCAGGTCTTCGACCTGCTGATGGGCAATGACGTCGCTCCGCGCAAGGAGTTCATCTCCAGTTCGGCGGCGACGCTGGACCGGTCGCGCATCGACGCGTGACCCCGCGCCACCGGTGAGCCGGGCCCGGGACTCGGCGCCGGGACCCGGCTCGGGGGGAGGCGAAGAGCCCCGCCGCCCGCGCCCAGCACCCCCGGGCACGGCGCGGGTACGGGAAAGGGACGGTGCGACCTCGCACGGGCACAGTCACCTGATGGGGTGAAGCGCGAGGGGAACAAGAGTCGGGGATCTTCCCGTTCTGTCCATCCTTGGGCATGCAGTCAAGCAATGATCGCCTTCGCGGTGCCGGAGGCGGTCCCGAGAGCGCGGTGGATCACCGCGGCGCCCCGTACCCGCCCTCCTCGCAGGGCGCTCCGCATCCGGGATACGACGACCCGTGGTACGACGCCCTGGCCTCCGGCTGGGGCGAGTCGCCCGTCACCCGGGGCACCGAGGGGGCGTTGCCCTCGACGCGCCGGGAAGCTGTGCGGGACCCGGACCGGATCGCGGCCGACGTGTACCTGGAGGTCCAGCGCAGCGCGGCCTTCCAGGAGGTCCGCGGCAGGTACCGACGGTTCGTCGTGCCGGCGGTGGTCGCCTTCCTGGGCTGGTACGCCGCCTACGTGGTGGCCGCCACCGCGGCACCCGCGCTGATGGCCCGGCCCGTGGCCGGAGCGGTGAACGTGGCGATGCTCGCCGGGCTCGGGCAGTTCCTCAGCACGTTCCTGCTCACCTGGGCCTACGCCCGGCACGCGCGGCTGCGCAGGGACCGGGCCGCGCTGGAACTGCGCTGGGACACCCAGGAACTGACGCGCGGAGCGCGAGGGGGAGCGTCGTGACGGGCGACCACCAGACCCTGGCGCTGTTCCTGTTCAGCGCGTTCGTCGCCGTCACGCTGGCCATCACCACCTGGGTGAGCCGCCACCGGCAGGGCTCGGCGGAGGAGTTCTACGCGGGCGGCCGGCTCTTCTCCCCGATGGAGAATGGTTTTGCCATCGCCGGTGACTACATGTCGGCCGCCTCCTTCCTCGGCATCTCGGGGCTCATCGCGCTCTACGGCTACGACGGCATGCTGTACTCGGTGGGCTTCCTGGTCGCCTGGCTCGTCGTCCTGTTCCTCGTCGCCGAACTGGTGCGCAACTGCGGACGGTTCACCCTCGCCGACGTCGTGGCGGCCCGGATGCGTGAGCGGCCGGTGCGGATCGCCGCGGGCACCTCGTCGGTCACCGTCTCCGTCCTGTACCTGGTGGCGCAGATGGTGGGTGCGGGCAGCCTGGTCGCGCTGCTGCTCGGCGGTACCACCGAGGCGGCGCGCACCTGGACGGTCATCGGCGTCGGCGCCCTCATGGTGATCTACGTGTCGCTGGGCGGCATGCGGGCCACCACCTGGATCCAGATCGTGAAGGCGGTGCTGCTGCTCGGCGGGACCGTCGCGCTGACCACGCTCGTCCTGGTGCGCTTCCACGGGGACTTCGACCGGCTGCTGCGTACGGCGGCCGAACGCAGCGGTCACGGTGAGGCGTTCCTGGCGCCCGGTCTGGCCTACGGCGGGGACTGGACCTCACGCTTCGACTTCATCAGCCTGGGACTCGCCCTGGTGCTGGGCACGGCCGGGCTGCCGCACATCCTGTCCCGCTTCTACACCGTGCCCACCGCCCGGGCGGCGAGGCGGTCCGTCGTCTGGGCGATCGGCCTCATCGGCGGCTTCTACCTGATGACGATCGTGCTCGGGTTCGGCGCCGCGGCCCTGGTCGGGCCGGATGCCGTGCGAGCGTCGAACGCGGCCGGGAACACGGCGGTCCCGCTGCTCGCCCTCGACCTGGGCGGCGGCGCGGGCTCCACCGGGGGGACGGTGCTGTTCGCGGTCGTCGCCGCCGTGGCGTTCGCCACCATCCTGGCGGTGGTCGCCGGCATCACCCTGGCCTCCTCCGCCTCCGTGGCCCACGACCTGTACGCGTCCCTGCGGCGCCGTGACGCCGCACCGCGCAGTGAGGTCGCCGTGGCCCGTGTCGCCGCCGTCGCGACCGGCGCCGTCGCCATCGCTCTCGGCCTGCTCGCGCGGGACCTCAACGTGGCCTTCCTCGTGGGCCTCGCCTTTGCCGTCGCGGCGTCCGCAAACCTGCCCGTGCTGCTCTACTCGCTGTTCTGGCGCGGATTCACCACGCGCGGCGCCGTGTGGGCCGTCTACGGCGGCCTCGTCCCCGCCGTGGTCCTCGTGCTGCTGTCCCCGGTGGTGTCGGGCAGCCCGCAGTCGCTGTTCCCGGGTGCCGACTTCCAGTTCTTCCCGCTGCAGAACCCGGGCCTGGTCTCGATCCCGCTGGGCTTCCTGGCGGGCTGGCTGGGCACCGTCACCTCGCCCGAGGTGCCGGACGAGGCGAAGCACGCCGAGACGGAGGTGCGGTCGCTGACCGGCGCGGGGGCGGTATAGGCGGCGGCCCCGTCGACGCGGTGCCGCTCAGGTGCGGGTCGCCCACGCGTAACGGTGCTCCGGGCGGCCCGCGTCCCCGTACTTGAGGGTCAGCCTGGCCCGTCCCGTGCGCTCCAGCAGCTTGAGGTAGCGCTGAGCGGTCTGCCGGCTCACCCCGGTCAGGTCGGCGATCTCCTGCGCGGACAGCGCGCCGTCGGCCTTCATCAGGCACTGGCGTACCAGCTCCGCCGTGGTGGGGGAGTGGCCCTTGGGCAGCCCGGGCTCCGACGGAGCCGACAGGGCGCCGAATATCCGGTCGACCTCCGCCTGCTCCGCCTCACCTCCGCCGTCGAGGGTGCGCCGCAGCTCGGCGTACGCCTCCAGCTTGGCGCGCAGCCCCGCGAAGGCGAACGGCTTGACCAGGTACTGCAGGGCGCCCTGGCGCATCGCCGCCTGGACGGTCGACACGTCCCGCGCCGCCGTCACCATGATCACGTCGGTCTGGTGGCCGCGCCGCCGCATCTCCTGGACCACGTCCAGGCCGGTCCGGTCGGGCAGGTAGTGGTCCAGCAGGACCAGATCCACGCGCGGGAGCGCCTCCACGGCGCGCAGCGCCTCCAGCGCGTTGTGCGCCTGGCCCGCCACGTGGAAGCCCGGCACCTTCTCGACGTAGGCGGCGTTGACCCGGGCGACCCGCGTGTCGTCGTCCACGACCAGGACCTCGATCATCGGGTCTCCTCCTCGGCGGCGGTGTTCACGGGGGCGAGGGCGGTGGGTGCGGCGGGCGCGGTGGGCGCCGGTTCCGGGTCGGGCCCGGTCAGTGCCTCGGGCAGGACGACGACGAACTCCGCACCCCCGCCGTACGCCGCCTCGACGGTCGCGCTGCCGCCCTGCCGCTCGGCCAGCCTGCGGACCAGCGACAGGCCGATACCGCGCTGCCGGTGCGCCGGCCGCTCCTTCGTCGACCATCCCGCCGTGAACACCAGCTCCCGCTGGTCCGCCGGGACGCCGGGCCCCGTGTCGCGCACGGTGAGCGTGACGGCGCGCCCCCGCGCCCGCAATTCGACCTCCACGCGCGCGTGCGGCGAGCCCGCGGCGGCGTCCAGCGCGTTGTCGACCAGGTTGCCGACGACGGTCACGAGTCCCCTCGGGTCGACCAGGCGGTCCGGCAGCCGCGTACGGTCCGACACCCACAGGGTGACTCCCCGTTCCGCCGCGACGGTCGCCTTGCCGACGAGCAGGGCGGCCAGCAGCGGGTCCTGGATCCGCTCGGTGATCTGCTCCGCGGTCACCCGGTGATCGCCCACCACCTCGCCGACGAACTCCACGGCGTCGTCGTACATCTCCAGTTCCAGCAGCCCGAGCAGAGTGTGCATGCGGTTGGCGTGCTCGTGGTCCTGTGCGCGCAGGGCGTCGATCAGGCCGCGCGTGGAGTCCAGTTCCCGGCCGAGCTGCTCCAGCTCGGTGCGGTCCCGCAGCGTGGCCACGGCACCGCCGTCGTCGGTCGGCATCCGGTTGGCGACCAGGACCCGTTGACCGCGGACGGTGAGCAGGTCGGTGCCGGTCACCCGGCCGGCCAGGACATCGGCCGTACGGCCCGCGCCGAGCGCCTCCTCGGGGGAGCGGCCGACGGCCTCGGCGCCGATGCCCAGCAGGCGCTGCGCCTCGTCGTTGAGCAGGCGGACCAGACCGCCGCGGTCCAGGGCGACGACCCCCTCCCTGATGCCGTGCAGCATGGCCTCGCGCTCCGCGAGCAGCCCCGCGATGTCCGAGAAGGCCAGGTCCCGGGTCTGCCGCTGCACCCGGCGCGAGATGAGCCAGGCGGCCAGCGCGCCTACGGCCAGTGCGCCGCCGGCGTACGCGAACAGACCGGGAATGGCGTGGACCAGTCGTGCGCGGACGCTGTCGTAGGCGATGCCGACCGACACCGCGCCGACGACCGAACCGTCCCCGTCGCGCAGCGGCACCTTGCCGCGCGCGGAACGGCCCAGGGTGCCGTCGTCGATCTCCATGACCTCGCGGCCCGCCAGGGCCTGCCCTGGGTCGGTGGAGACGACCTCCCCGATCCGCTCCGGGTCGGTGTGCGACCAGCGCACGCCCTCCCGGTCCATCACGACGACGTACTCCGCCTTCGTGGCCTTCCGGATGCGCTCCGTCTCCCGCTGCACCGGGCCGTCCGGAGCCGGGCGCGTGGTCCGCAGCTCCTGGGCCACCCGCGGCTGCTGCGCCGTGGTCTGCGCGATGGCGAGCGCCCGGCGCATCGCCTGGTCGTCCAGCTGGTCGCCGAGCGGCGCCAGGAACAACCCGGTCGCGAGGACGGCCACTCCCGCGGCGATCGCCAGCTGCATCAGCAGCACCTGGGAGAAGACCCGCCGCGGCAGGCCGAGGCGCAGGCGGCGTGCGGGGGGAGTGGAGCTCATACCCATGACGGTACGTGGGAGGCAGTGGCATGCCGTAGAGGGGTGTGGCGCGGATCTCCTGATCGTTGCCGTTGCCGTTGCCGTTGCCGTTGCCGTTGCCGTCGGCGCGGCGCGGCGGGGCGGGGCGGGGCCGGGTGCGCCGGGGCGCCCCTCAGCCGGCGAGCGCCGCCGTCACCGACAGTTCCCGTACCGCCGTGACCTCCATACGCGCCGGGGACCCCAGCACCGACGCCCCGCAGCTCTCCGGACGCGGGGGCGCCGACGGCCCCTGCGCCACGGTGACCCGCCACTGCCGCCCGTCGCCGTGGGCCAGGGTCACCTCCCAGCGCGGCGCGGTGCCCTCCGTCCGAACGACCCGCAGGGCCTCGGCCGCGTCCTCGCCGACGGCCGCGCGCACGGCCAGCTCGGCCGCCTGTCCGGGCCGTTCCCAGGCCGAGTTCCCGCGACACCCCCCGGTGACGATCCGGCCCTCCCGGGCGCCGCCGATGATCTCCTTGACGGTGTGCGCCTGGACCCGTCCGTACACGTATCCGTGGGGCAGCACGAGGACCGTGGGGGAGAAGCGGTGGCCACCCAGATGGGTGACCTCCCAGACGTCGCCCGCCCCGGAGGCGGCGAGCTCGGCGGCCAACGGCCGGCCGAGGAGCGCGCAGCACCGGTCGCGCTTGCCGTTGGTACACACCAGGGCCAGCGGCTCCCCGCGATGCGGGCCGGCTCCGAGGGCCGAGTCGAAGGCACGGGCGTCGCCCCTGCCGAGTGCGGCGAGATCGAGGTCGAGCAACCGGCGGGGGTCCGTGAGCGTGGTGTGGTGCAGCCACACGTTTCCCGGCACGGTGTGGGCCGCGTACACCCGGCGCGCGTCCGGGGTGCCGCGGTCGGCATGGCGTCCGGGCCGACGAATGAGGGCGATACGAACACCCGTGCCCTTCGCGGCGGCCTCCAGGGCGCGGCCGAGCGTGGGATCCAGGTGGCTCGATGTGAGCGCCTTGGCACCCCACGGGCCGGGCTGTTCGAGCAGCAACCAGGTCCTCGCCACGGGCGCGGTGCCCGCAACGGGTTCGTCGAGGTCCCGGGAGACGGTTGAGCACGTACTCACAGAGGTGAGCCTAACCTGACTTCGCTCGCGGTGACCTTCAGTGGTGCCTGAGCGCTACTCCGGTCGTGTCCGGCGCCCGCGTCGGTCCCGCCGGAGTGCGGGCGGGGCTTGGGAGGCGGGTCCCGGGAGGTGCGTCCGTGCGGCCTGGTGCCGTTCCGGCGCCAGGCCTCATCGGTGGGGTCGCCGAGCGGACGGGGTGCCGAGGGCTCGACGGGCGATCGGTCCGGCGCGGTGGCAGGTCGTGTGCGGTCGGGCCGGTGCGAGGGGGCGGGTCCCAGTGGCCGGGCGCCCCGCGGTAGGTCAGGCGTCGGGGATGTCCGCCTTGGCGCGGATCAGGGTCTCCCGGCTGATGACCACGATGCGTTCGTAGTCGGCGCGGGAGGCGTCGGCGGGCAGTTCGCGCTCCAGCGCCTCGGTGGCCTCGGTGCCGATGACGGCGAAGTTGCCGTCACTCAGTTCGAACAGGTCCGGGCAGTTGGCTCCTGAAGCACTGCCACGGGCGCTTGGCGGCACACCGATACGGCGCACGATTTTCAAGGTAGTACCGGTCCTTACATATGAGCTGGGCTCTCGGTGAAGGCAGCGCACCGCCGACTCCTCGCCCGCGGTGGCTGCAAGGCGAGAGACTACTCATACCTGCCCGGTATCGATGTTCACCGCGGCGCTCACGTCTGCGCGGGGGGCGCGACGGAGCAGCCGCGGGGCGCGCAACACGAGGGCTTCCGGAGTCGGGGACGAACGGAGAAGTCCCCTGCCGTCGAGACGACCGGCCGGCCGTGCCGCGTCGGTGGGTCACGGTGTCGGAGGCGTGCCCACCACCCACCACTCGTCCGTGTCCGCTTCGTCCAGGTCGTTGATGAGGGCGTCGACCAGGAGCCCGATCCGTGCTTCGTCGGACGACCGCTTGAGCGTCGCCCGCTGTCCCCTCGACGCGTCCCAGTACTCCCGCATCAGGGGGTTCTGGAAGAGTTCCCGGGCGTGCCCGTACAGCTCCTCCCGGTCCAGGAGGCCCGCGCGGTAGAGGTGGTAGAGGTTGATGTACCAGGCGTTGGCGTAGAAGTACTGGCGGCGCTTCTCCGCCGGGATGGCGGGGTCGTAGGTGTCGATCACCGAGGCCAGTGACGGGTCGTCGATCGCCCTGGACAGCAGTTCCCAATGCATGCGCTGCTGGTGTGCCAGCGCCCGGCGGCGTGAGACGGTCTCCTCGAGTTCGAGCCGTCGTGTCCGCAGTCGTTCCGTTTCCAGAGCGCGCTGAAGTACGGCCAGCGTCACCCCGGCCGTGGCGAGCAGCATGCCCGCCGAGGCGGAGCCGAACCTCCCCGTGGCGTTCTTCCGTGTGGCCATGTCAACCCCCGAATCAGGCGGCCCCGCCGCCGGTCGTCGAGTGCGGGTCGGCTGACGGGGACCGGCGAGCAAGGGGCGGCGCTTGCCGCCTCCAGAGTGCCGAGCGGCGCTGACCGGCGGGGAGGCGGAGAGGAGGCGCACGGAGGGAAGCGAGGGTCGCACGGTCCGGCGCCTTGTCCAACGTCTGCCCCGCGAGCGCTGCCGACAATCGTTCACTCCGTGTCGACCGCACCGGCTCGTATCCTGATCAGGCAATTCCGTACAGGGGTGTACGCGCTGGTGCGGGCCGGCGTACGCGTGGGTGAGAGAGAGGTCGCACGGTGGGGCAGTGCCCGACTCCGCAGCAGATTCCGGTCGTCGTACTCGCCGGCTTCCTCGGCTCAGGAAAGACCACCCTGCTCAACCACCTCCTGCACCGCAGTGGGGGCAGCCGTATCGGTGCCATCGTCAACGACTTCGGCTCGATCGAGATCGACGCCATGGCGGTCGCCGGCGCGCTCGGCGACTCGACCGTCTCGCTCGGCAACGGGTGCCTGTGCTGTGCCGTCGACGCCGGTGAACTGGACGGGTACCTGGAGCGGTTGGCCCGCCCCGACGCGGGCATCGACGTCATCGTCATCGAGGCCAGCGGTCTCGCCGAGCCGCAGGAACTCGTGCGCATGCTCCTCGCCAGCGAACAGCCCGGCGTCGTCTACGGCGGACTGGTCGAGGTGGTCGACGCCGCCGAGTTCGACGCCACGCGTCTCAGGCACCCCGAGATCGACAGGCACCTGGCGCTCGCCGACCTGATCGTGGTCAACAAGACGGACCGGGCGCCGGACGCCGAGCGGGTGCTCGCCCTCGTCCGCTCGCTCGGCGACCGCGCCGCCGTCGTGCCCGCGACCTACGGGCGTATCGACCCGGAGTTCCTCTACGACTGCCGACCCGTCGAGGAACGGATGGGGCAGCTGTCCTTCGACGACCTGCACGACCACTCGGGGGACGGCGCACATACGGAGCACCTGCACGCCGCCTACGACACCCTGTCCTTCGTCTCGGATGCTCCGCTCGACCCGCGCCGTCTCATGACCTTCCTCGACAGCCGGCCCGAGGGCCTCTACCGGATCAAGGGCTACGTCGACTTCGGGCCGTACGACACGCGGAACAGGTACGCCGTCCATGCCGTCGGGCGCTTCCTGCGCTTCTACCCGGAGCCCTGGCCGGCCGCCGACGCCCGCCGCACCCAGCTGGTGCTCATCGGCTCCGGCATCGACGCGCCGGCCCTCCGCGCGGAACTCGACGCGTGCCGCCGTGCCGCCGACGCCCCGCCCGCCGACGAGCACGGCATGTGGGGCGTCCTGCGCTACGTACCGGACCCCGACGCCGAGGACCCCGATGCCGAGGACCCCGATGCCGAGGTCCCCGACGCCGAGGACCCCGGGATCGAGGAGCCGGGCGGCGTGGAGCCGCCGCCCGCCTCCCGGAACGGGATCTAGGCCGGTCCCGCCACCACGGCCACCGTCTTCGGCAAGGACACGCCCGAGCCGTCGCGGCGCGGGTCGATGTCCGGGAGCTGGGCCGGAGAGCCGTTGCGCTGCGCGGCGAGCGCCGGGGTGGCGCCGGCCCACGCGAAGGCCAGGCAGTCCTCGCCCTTCAGGAACCGCTGGCAGCGCACGCCACCCGTGGCGCGGCCCTTGCGCGGGTACTGGTCGAAGGGGGTGAGCTTGGCGGTGGTCTGCACGGAGTCGTCGAGCGTGCCGCGCGAACCGGCGACCGTGAAGACCACCGCTTCCGCGGCGGGGTCCACCGCCGTGAAGGAGATGACCTTGGCGCCCTCGGCGAGCTTGACGCCCGCCACACCGCCCGCGGGGCGGCCCTGCGGGCGGACCTGCGCGGCCTGGTAGCGCAGCAGCTGCGCGTCGTCCGTGATGAAGACCAGGTCCTCGTCACCGGTGCGCAACTCGACGCCGCCCACGATCCGGTCGCCCTCCTTGAGGGAGATGACCTCCAACTCGTCCTTGTGCGACGGATAGTCGGGCACGACACGCTTGACGACGCCCTGCTCGGTGCCGAGCGCGAGACCGGGCGACGACTCGTCCAGCGTGGTCAGGCAGACGACCGTCTCGTCGTCCTCCAGGGAGACGAACTCCGCCAGCGGCGCACCGCCGGACAGGTTCGGCGTGGGCAGGGGCTCCGGGAGCTGGGGGAGGTCGACGACGTTCACCCGCAGGAGGCGGCCCGCGGACGTCACCACGCCCACCTCGCCGCGGGCCGTGGCCGCCACCGCCGAGACGATCAGGTCGTGCTTGACGCGCTTCGCGCCCGCCTCCGTGACCAGGGGCTCGTCGTTCGCCGTACGGGCGATCAGCCCCGTCGAGGACATCAGCACCCGGCACGGGTCGTCCGCCACCTGGAGCGGCACCGCGGCCACCGGGGCACCGGACGACTCCAGCAGGACCGTACGCCGGTCGGTGCCGAACTTCTTCGACACCGCCGCCAGTTCGGCGGAGACCAGCTTGCGCAGCTCGGCGTCCGAGTCGAGGATCCGGGTCAGCTCCTCGATCTCCGCGTTCAGCCGGTCCTTCTCCGACTCCAGCTCGATGCGGTCGAACTTGGTGAGCCGGCGCAGCGGCGTGTCCAGGATGTACTGCGTCTGGATGTCGCTCAGCGAGAACCGCTCCATCAGGCGCTGCTTGGCCTGTGCGGAGTTCTCGCTGGAGCGGATGAGCCGGATGACCTCGTCGATGTCGACCAGGGCGGTGAGCAGGCCCTCGACCAGGTGCAGGCGGTCGCGGCGCTTGGTGCGGCGGAACTCGCTGCGCCGCCGTACGACGGTGAAGCGGTGGTCGAGATAGACCTCCAGCAGCTCCTTGAGGCCCAGGGTGAGGGGCTGGCCGTCCACCAGGGCCACGTTGTTGATGCCGAAGGACTCCTCCATCGGCGTCAGCTTGTAGAGCTGCTCCAGGACCGCCTCGGGCACGAAGCCGTTCTTGATCTCGATGACCAGGCGCAGCCCGTGCTCGCGGTCGGTGAGGTCCTTGACGTCCGCGATGCCCTGGAGCTTCTTCGAGCCCACCAGGTCCTTGATCTTGGCGATGACCTTCTCGGGGCCTACCGCGAAGGGCAGCTCGGTGACGACCAGGCCCTTGCGGCGGGCCGTCACGGTCTCCACGGACACCGTCGCGCGGATCTTGAACGTGCCGCGGCCCGTCTCGTAGGCGTCCCGGATGCCGGGCAGACCAACGATCCGGCCGCCGGTCGGCAGGTCGGGGCCCGGTACGTGCTTCATCAGGGCTTCGAGGTCGGCGTTCGGGTACCGGATCAGGTGCCGGGCGGCCGCGATCACCTCGCGCAGGTTGTGCGGCGGCATGTTCGTGGCCATGCCGACCGCGATGCCGGAGGCGCCGTTGACCAGCAGGTTCGGGAAGGCGGCGGGCAGTGCCACCGGCTCCTGCTCCTGGCCGTCGTAGTTGGGACCGAAGTCGACGGTGTCCTCGTCGATGGACTCCGTCATGAGGCTGGTCGCCTCGGCCATCCGGCACTCGGTGTACCGCATGGCGGCCGGCGGGTCGTCGTTGCCCAGCGAGCCGAAGTTGCCGTGGCCGTCCACCAGGGGCACGCGCATGGAGAAGGACTGGGCCATGCGCACCAGGGCGTCGTAGATGGACGCGTCGCCGTGGGGGTGCAGCTTGCCCATGACCTCGCCGACGACACGGGCGCACTTCACGTAGCCGCGCTCGGGCCGCAGACCCATCTCGTTCATCTGGTACACGATGCGGCGGTGCACCGGCTTGAGGCCGTCGCGGGCGTCCGGGAGCGCACGGGAGTAGATGACCGAGTACGCGTACTCGAGGAAGGAGCCCTGCATCTCGTCGACGACGTCGATGTCGAGGATCCTCTCCTCGTACGCGTCGTCGGGCGGCGGGGTCTTCGTGCTACGGCGGGCCATCGCTGCCGGCTCCTTGCTGAAGCGTGAACGGTGATCTGACGCGGTCCATTGTGGACCGCGGCACTGACAGCGACCGACCAGGACCCGTCACGGGCTGCCCGGCCCGGCGCTGCCCGCAGGGTACGCCCTCGCCCCCGTCGGACCGCCAACCCCGTTCTCGCTCTCGGCGTAGGAGGTGCGGGAACTTCACCGGTGGCCCGCGCGCTTGCATACAGTGGCGGGACCGGCGGAATTCCGCAGTTCCGCGCCATGACTCGACCAAGATTCCGCGAGCGAAGGGACGTACATGCCCATGGGTCACACGGCCACAGCCCAGGCAGACTCCGGCGGCCTGACAGCGACCGAGCACCGCCTGGCCAACGGCCTGCGCGTGGTGCTCTCCGAGGACCACCTGACCCCGGTCGCGGCGGTGTGCCTCTGGTACGACGTCGGCTCGCGCCACGAGGTCAAGGGGCGCACCGGCCTGGCTCACCTCTTCGAGCACCTGATGTTCCAGGGCTCCGCCCAGGTCAAGGGCAACGGTCACTTCGAGCTGGTGCAGGGCGCCGGTGGCTCGCTCAACGGCACCACCAGCTTCGAGCGCACCAACTACTTCGAGACCATGCCCGCCCACCAGCTGGAGCTCGCCCTCTGGCTGGAGGCCGACCGCATGGGCTCGCTGCTCGCCGCCCTCGACGAGGAGTCGATGGAGAACCAGCGGGACGTGGTCAAGAACGAGCGCCGCCAGCGCTACGACAACGTCCCCTACGGCACCGCGTTCGAGAAGCTGACCGCTCTCGCCTACCCGGAGGGCCACCCCTACCACCACACGCCGATCGGCTCGATGGCCGACCTGGACGCGGCGACCCTGGAGGACGCGCGCGCGTTCTTCCGCACCTACTACGCGCCGAACAACGCGGTGCTGTCGGTCGTCGGCGACATCGACCCCGAGCAGACCCTCGCCTGGGTCGAGAAGTACTTCGGCTCCATCGCCTCGCACGACGGCAAGCAGCCGCCCCGGGACGGTTCGCTGCCCGACGTCATGGGCGGGGAGCTGCGCGAGGTCGTCGAGGAGGAGGTCCCGGCCCGTGCCCTGATGGCGGCCTACCGCCTGCCGGAGGACGGCACGCGCGCGTGCGACGCGGCCGACCTGGCCCTCACCGTCCTGGGCGGCGGCGAGTCGTCCCGGCTGTACAACCGGCTGGTGCGCCGCGACCGCACGGCCGTCGCCGCCGGCTTCGGTCTGCTGCGGCTCGCGGGAGCGCCCTCCCTGGGGTGGCTGGACGTGAAGACGTCCGGTGACGTGGAGGTGCCGGTCATCGAGACCGCCATCGACGAGGAGCTCGCCCGGTTCGCCCAGGAGGGCCCGACCGCCGAGGAGATGGAGCGCGCCCAGGCCCAGCTGGAGCGCGAGTGGCTGGACCGCCTGGGCACGGTCGCGGGCCGCGCCGACGAACTGTGCCGCTACGCGGTGCTGTTCGGCGACCCGCAGCTCGCCCTCACCGCCGTGCAGCGGGTGCTCGAGGTCACGGCGGAGGAGGTCCAGGAGGTCGCCAAGGCCCGCCTGCGCCCCGACAACCGCGCGGTGCTCGTCTACGAGCCCACCGCCCCCGCCGACGTGAACGACGCCACCGACGAGAACGAGGAGGCGGCCAAGTGACCGAGCTCGCCACCATGGAATTCCACCAGCGGCCGCAGGCCGGCGAGCCCAGGCCGTGGGCGTTCCCGGCACCGGAGCGCGGCAGCCTCGACAACGGCCTGACCGTGCTGCGCTGCCACCGCCCCGGCCAGCAGGTCGTCGCCGTCGAGGTGCTGCTGGACGCGCCCCTGGACGCCGAGCCCACCGGTCTCGACGGCGTCGCCACCATCATGGCGCGGGCCTTCTCGGAGGGCACCGACAAGCACTCCGCCGAGGACTTCGCCGCCGAGCTGGAGCGCTGCGGGGCCACCCTCGACGCGCACGCCGACCACCCCGGCGTCCGGCTCAGCCTGGAGGTGCCCGTCTCGCGCCTCGCCAAGGCCCTCGGCCTGGTCGCCGACGCCCTGAGGGCACCCGCGTTCGCGGACGGCGAGGTCGAACGGCTGGTCCGCAACCGCCTCGACGAGATCCCGCACGAGCTGGCCAACCCCGCCCGCCGGGCCGCCAAGGAGCTCTCCAAGGAGCTGTTCCCGGCCGGGACGCGCATGTCGCGCCCCCGCCAGGGCACCGAGGAGACCGTCGCGAGCATCGACTCCGCCGCCGTACGCGCCTTCTACGAGAAGCACGTCCGGCCCGCCACGGCCACCGCCGTGGTCGTCGGTGACCTCACCGGCGTGGACCTCGACGCGCTGCTCGGCGAGACGCTGGGCGCGTGGACCGGCTCCGCCGCGGAGCCCCGTCCCGTGCCGCCGGTGACCGCCGACGACCGGGGCCGGGTCGTCATCGTGGACCGCCCCGGCGCCGTCCAGACGCAGCTGCTCATCGGCCGCACCGGCTCCGACCGGCACGACCGTGTGTGGCCCGCCCAGGTGCTCGGCACCTACTGCCTCGGCGGCACCCTCACCTCGCGTCTGGACCGCGTCCTGCGCGAGGAGAAGGGCTACACCTACGGGGTCCGGGCGTTCGGGCAGGTCCTGCGCTCCGCGCCCGACGGGACCGGCGCCGCCATGCTGGCCATCAGCGGCTCCGTCGACACCCCCAACACCGGCCCGGCCCTGGAGGACCTGTGGACGGTGCTGCGCAAGCTCGCCGAAGGCGGGCTCACCGACGCCGAGCGTGACGTCGCCGTGCAGAACCTGGTGGGCGTGGCGCCGCTGAAGTACGAGACGGCGGCCGCCGTCGCGAGCACCCTGGCCGACCAGGTCGAGCAGCACCTGCCCGACGACTACCAGGCGACGCTCTACCGCCAACTCGCCGCCACGGGCACCGTGGAGGCCACGGCGGCGGTCGTGAACGCCTTCCCGGTGGACCGTCTGGTGACGGTCCTCGTCGGCGACGCGGCACAGATCAAGGAGCCGGTCGAGGCGCTCGGCATCGGTGAAGTCACCGTGGTGGCGGCCGAGTAGCGGTACGCGCGTGGGGCCCTGGTGACCGGAGTGTCACCAGGGCCGCCGTTTGTCCGAATTGGGGGAGAGGCTGCCTGTCTGCGCTGTGGCATGCGCTACAAAAAGCCGGTTGCGTTTGAGGATTGAAGACAACCGCGTTTAGCGTCTTCCGGGCTGTTCGTCAGGCAGTGCGCCGCACCCGCGGCACCGGACAGTCATCGCCGAGTCCCCGTACGGCGCGAGCCAGGGGAGCCGGGGACCCACCGTAGTCCCTGGGGTGAATCGGACGCCCGCGCGTGCCGCGAGGGGGTCCGTAGGAGACCTTCCACCTCCGAACCCGTCAGCTAACCCGGTAGGCGAGAGGGAAGGAAAGGACCAGCCACTACATGGCGTTCACGCGCGCCGCCGGCAAGCACCGCCGTCCCGGCCGGATGCACCGCACCACCGCCCGCGCGGCGGGTGTCGCGGCCCTCGCCACCACCGGCGTCGTCGGCACCCTCGCGGCTCCGGCGCTCGCCGCCGAGCCCCAGGTGGAGCAGAGCGGGCTCACCCCGGTCATCAGCATCGGCGACTCCCTGGCCGACGAGATCGACGCCCAGGCCGCCGCGCAGAAGCAGGCCGCCCTGGACGCCGCCGCCCGTGAGGCGGCGCAGGAGGCCGCGCGCGAGCGGGCCGCCGAGGCCGCCCAGGAGGCGCGCGAGGCCAAGGAGCGCGCCGCGCGGGAGGCGGAGCGCAAGCGCCTCAACACCTTCGTCACGCCGATCACCGCGTCCTACGTCTCCACCGCCTACCAGGCCGGCAGCTCCCTGTGGTCCTCCGGCAGCCACACCGGCATCGACTTCCACGCCTCCACCGGCACCTCCGTGCACGCGGTCGGCGTCGGCACCGTCGTCGAGGCCGGCTGGGGCGGGGCGTACGGCAACCAGGTCGTGCTCAAGATGCACGACGGCACGTACACGCAGTACGGCCACCTGTCGTCCATCGGTGTCTCGGTGGGCCAGTCGGTCGACGCGGGACAGCAGATCGGCCTCTCCGGCGCCACCGGCAACGTCACCGGACCGCACCTGCACTTCGAGGCCCGTACGAGCCCCGAGTACGGCTCGGACCTGGACCCCGTCGCCTACCTCCGCTCCCACGGCGTCAACGCCTGACGGCGGCGCGCACATCTGACGACGGCGTGAACGTCTGACGAGCGACGAACGGCACGCGAAAGCCCCGGCTCCCCGAGTCGGGGATTTCGCATTTCCAGGGTGTTCCCGGCGTGGCCGTTGTCCAAAAAGTGTCCATGAAATCCACATCGCCGTCGGAATTCCCGCCGCATTGGCCTAGAGTCGCTGAACACGCGTCAATCGTCGACGTTTCCCGGGGATGAAGGCGGAGGTCGGGCATGCGCATTCCGGCGCACTCGGTGTGCACGGCGATCCGGGACGACATCGTCTCCGGTGTCCACGGGCGCGGCAGCCGCCTCACCGAGGAACTCCTGGCCCGCCGCTACGGCGTCTCCCGCGTCCCCGTCCGTGAGGCACTGCGCACGCTGGAGGCGGAGGGGTTCGTGGTGACCCGGCGGCACGCGGGCGCGTGCGTCGCGGAGCCGACCGAGCGGGAGGCGGCCGACCTGCTGGAGACGCGCACGCTCCTCGAACCCCTCGGCGCGTCCCGGGCCGCCCGGCGCCGCACCGAGGCGCATCTCAAGGTCCTGCGCGGCCTGGTGCGGCTGGGCCAGGAGCGTGCCAGGCAGGGGAGCAGCGACGATCTGCGCTCGCTGGACGGCTGGTTCCACGAGACCCTCGCCCAGGCCGCCGGCAGCCCGTCCCTGACGGCGTTGCTGACCCAGCTGCGCCACAAGATCGCCTGGCTGTACGCCGTGGAGGCCGCGGCCGACCCGGTGGAGTGCTGGGCGGAGCACGGCGCGATCGTCGACGCGGTGGCCCGGGGCGACGGCGAGCGCGCACGGGCGCTCATGACGCTGCACGCCGAACGATCGGCGCCGGCGCACCGCCTGCGCTTCGCCGTCGAAGGCGAGGCGGCGGACCGTGTGAGGAACCCGCAACGTGCCGTAAACATCTCGGGTCTGCGTTATTAACATGAGCGCCGTATACAAAGACAGGGGAATTCGGAGGGCTCGTTTCTGCTGCCCGTGAAAAGCGAATCCACCCCCGGGAGTGGTGCAAGAGAAAGGCCCGCCCGGAATTCCGGGCGGGCCTTTCTCGGCGGTGCTGCCGTCGGTCAGACGGTCTCGGGAAGCTCTTCGAGACCCTCGGCGACGAGCTTCGCAAGCCGCTCCAGGGCGGCGTCCGCGCCCTCGGCGTCGGAGGCGAGCACGATCTCCTCGCCGCCCTGGGCGCCGAGGCCGAGGACGGCCAGCATGGAGGCCGCGTTGACGGGGGAGCCGTCGGCCTTGGCGATCGTGACCGGGACGCCTGTGGCCGTGGCGGCTCGGACGAAGATGGAGGCGGGGCGGGCGTGGAGACCCTCGGCCCAGCCGACGTTGACGCGGCGCTCAGCCATGTGATGCTGCCCTTCAGGTGTTCAGGGGTCTGATGTTGTCTAGACCACTCTTGTCTAGACCAGTTTCCCACATCGTGAAGCGTCCCGGGACGGCTGTGCGCAGCCCCGCGTGGTCGTCGGACCGCGGCCTCGGCCCGACCTTCCGTCCTGCACAGACTGCCTCGCGCCGTTGTCGTACGCGAGCCGTACTCTGGGGCCCATGCAGACCTCGTCGGACCGGCACGAGTACCCCGCCCACTGGGAAGCCGACGTGGTGCTGCGCGACGGCGGCACCGCGCGCGTCCGCCCCATCACCGTTGATGACGCCGAGCGCCTGGTCAGCTTCTACGAGCAGGTCTCCGACGAGTCGAAGTACTACCGCTTCTTCGCGCCGTACCCTCGCCTGTCCGCCAAGGACGTCCACCGCTTCACGCACCACGACTTCGTGGACCGGGTGGGACTCGCGGCCACCATCGGCGGCGAGTTCATCGCCACCGTACGCTACGACCGGATCGGCGCCGGCGGAACACCCGCCTCCGCGCCGGCGGACGAGGCGGAGGTCGCCTTCCTCGTCCAGGACGCCCACCAGGGGCGCGGCGTGGCCTCCGCGCTGCTGGAACACATCGCCGCCGTCGCCCGCGAGCGGGGCATCCGTCGCTTCGCCGCCGAGGTGCTGCCCGCCAACACCAAGATGATCAAGGTGTTCAGGGACGCCGGGTACACCCAGCAGCGCAGCTTCGAGGACGGCGTGGTCCGCCTGGAGTTCGACCTCGAACCGACCGACCGCTCCCTCGCCGTGCAGTACGCGCGCGAGCACCGCGCGGAGGCGCGCTCCGTCCAGCGGCTGCTGCAGCCCGGCTCCGTGGCGGTCGTCGGCGCCGGCCGCACCCCGGGCGGCGTCGGGCACAGCGTGCTCGGCAACATCCGCGACGCGGGCTACACCGGCCGGCTGTACGCCGTGAACAAGGCGCTCCCCGAGGGCCAGGACGCGCTCGACGGGGTACCGGCCCGCCGCTCGGTGCGCGACATCGACGGGCCCGTCGACCTCGCCGTCGTCGCCGTGCCCGCCGAGCACGTTCCCGACGTCGTCACCGAGTGCGGTGAGCACGGCGTCCAGGGCCTGGTGGTGGTCACCGCCGGGTACGCCGACAGCGGCCCCGAGGGACGCGAACGCCAGCGCGCACTGGTCCGGCAGGCGCGTACGTACGGCATGCGGATCATCGGGCCCAACGCCTTCGGCATCATCAACACCTCCTCGGACGTGCGGCTCAACGCCTCCCTCGCCCCTCAGATGCCGCGGCCCGGCCGGATCGGCCTGTTCGCCCAGTCCGGTGCCATCGGCATCGCCCTGCTGTCCCGGCTGCACCGGCGCGGCGGCGGGGTCACCGGCGTCACGGGCGTGTCGACCTTCGTCTCCTCCGGCAACCGCGCCGACGTCTCCGGCAACGACGTCCTCCAGTACTGGTACGACGACCCGGAGACCGACGTCGCCCTGATGTACCTGGAGTCCATCGGCAACCCCCGCAAGTTCACCCGCCTGGCCCGGCGGACGGCGGCCGTCAAGCCGCTGGTCGTGGTGCAGGGGGCCCGCCACGGCGGGACGGCACCGCAGGGGCACGCCGTACGGGCGACGCGTCTCCCGCACGCGACGGTCTCCGCGCTGCTGCGGCAGGCCGGTGTGATCCGGGTCGACACGATCACCGACCTGGTCGACGCGGGCCTGCTGCTCGCCCGGCAGCCGCTGCCCGCCGGACCGAGGGTGGCGATCCTGGGGAACTCGGAGTCACTGGGCCTGCTGACGTACGACGCGTGCCTCTCCGAGGGGCTGCGGCCGCATCCTCCCCTGGACCTGACGACGGCGGCCTCGCCCGACGCGTTCCACGCCGCCCTGTCCCGGGCGCTGGCCGACGACACCTGCGACGCGGTGGTGGTCACCGCCATCCCCGCGGTGGGCGAGGGCTCCGCAGGGGACGCCGCGCTGGCGAGGGCCCTGCGGTCGGCGGCGGCCGCGGTGCCCGCCAAGCCGGTCCTCGTGGTGCACGTGGAGCTCGGCGGTCTCGCGGAGGCCCTGTCGGCGGCGGCCAGCACGGCGCCGCAGCCCCCGCCGCCCGCGGACGCACGGGCGGCGACGCCCACCGCCCCGCAGGCTGCCGCGCCCCTCGACCGGCAGACGGCCCCGTCGACCGCCGGGGACCGAGCGGCGCCCTCCGGACCCGCGCCCGCCCCCGGGGAGCCGGTGACGCCCCTGCCCGCCGAACCCCGGACGGGCGCGCCCGACGGGCCGCGGACGTTCCCGCCCGCCGCCGCGGGCGCCGGAGGCTCCGTGCAGTACCCGCCCGCCGCCCACGAGCCCGCCGAGGCACCGGAAGGGCCCCACCTCATCCCCGCCTACCCCGCCGCCGAACGCGGCGTGCGCGCCCTCGCCCAGGTGG
This sequence comes from Streptomyces sp. NPDC047853, assembly GCF_043204535.1. Taxonomy (NCBI): domain Bacteria; kingdom Bacillati; phylum Actinomycetota; class Actinomycetes; order Kitasatosporales; family Streptomycetaceae; genus Streptomyces; species Streptomyces sp. NPDC047853. Next base: position 23,050 of record NZ_JBIDCI010000023.1, read on the forward strand.
TCGCCTACGCCCAGTGGCGGCGCGACGCCGCCGACCCCGGCAAGGTGCCGGAGTACGAGGACATCGACGAGAAGGGCGCCGCCGAGCTGATCGCCGGGAACCTCGCGCGCGGGCAGGGACTCACGCTCGACACCGAGGAGACCTGCGCGCTGCTCGGCAGGTACGGCATCCGCGTCCACCGCGCGCTGCCCGCCCCCACCCCCGACGACGCCGCGGCCGCCGCGCGGACCCTCGGCTACCCGGTGGCCCTCAAGGCCACCGCACCGCACCTGCGCCACCGCGCCGACCTGGGCGGCGTACGCCTGGACCTCGCGGACGAGGAGCAACTGCGACGGGCGTACGCGGAGTTGACCGAGCTGTTCGGGACGCCCGCGGAGCTGCGTCCGGTGGTGCAGGGCATGGCACCGCGCGGCGTCGACACCGTCGTACGGGCGGTCATCGACCCGGCGGCCGGCGCGGCGCTCTCCTTCGGTCTCGCCGGGGCGGCCACCCAGCTGCTCGGCGACATGGCGCACCGGCTGATCCCGGTCACCGACCGGGAGGCCGGCTCGCTCATCCGCTCGATCCGCACGGCACCCCTCCTCTTCGGCTGGCGCGGCTCGGCCCCCGTCGACTCCGCCGCCCTGGAAGAGCTGCTGCTCCGGGTCTCCCGGCTGGTCGACGACCACCCGGAGGTCGTCGCGGTCACCCTGGAACCGGTCGTCGTCGCCCCGCGCGGCCTGAGTGTCCTCAGCGCCTCCGTCCGCCTCGAGCCCCCGCCCGCCAGGGACGACCTGGGCCCGCGCACCCTGCCGGCGTACTGACCGCCCACGGCCCGGGAGGGGCGCCGTACGAGCGTGCCGCGCAGTCAGTGCGCCCCCGTAGGATGGAGGGCATGGCCAAGACCAGTACGACGACCCAGGGGCTGCGAGCGGCGATCGAGCGCAGCGGCTACTACCCGGCCCTCGTGGCCGAGGCGGTGGAGGCCGCCGTGGGCGGCGAGCCCGTCCGGTCGTACCTGGTCCATCAGGAGACGACGTTCGACCAGAACGAGGTGCGCCGGCACGTGACCGTGCTCGTGCTCACCGGCAACCGCTTCATCGTCAGCCACACCGACGAGCAGGCCGCCGACGACACCTCCCCGACGCCGTACGCCACGACCTCCACGGAGTCCGTCAAGCTCGGCCGGATCTCGTCCATCGTCGTCAGCCGCGTGGTCGCCAACCCGGAGCAGTACAAGCCCGGCACGCTGCCCCGCGAGATCGTGCTGACCATCGGCTGGGGTGCGGTCTCCCGCCTCGACCTGGAGCCCGCCGCCTGCGGCGACCCCAATTGCGAGGCGGACCACGGCTACACCGGCAGCTCGACGGCCGACGACCTCAGCCTGCGCGTCAGCGAGGCCGGGGACGGCCCGGAGACGGTGCGCCAGGCGCTCACCTTCGCGCAGGCCCTCTCCGAGGCGACCGCGGACTCCTCCCGCTGATGGCACAGCCCGCAGCCTGGGACACCGCCCCGGAACCGCTCCCCGTCGACTCCGCCCCCGTACCCGAGTACGGCGCCGGTTCGCTCGCCGACCTCCTGCCCACCCTGGCCGCCGGTCTCGGCGTCCCCGGCATGACCGCGAGCATCACCGAACTGACCCCGGCCGACCGGAACTGCGTGTTCCTGATCGACGGGCTCGGCTGGGAACAGCTGCGGGCCCACCCGGAGGACGCCCCCTTCATGAGCGCGCTGCTGAGCAGCTCACGCGGCGGCACCGGACGGCCGATCACCGCCGGCTACCCGGCGACCACCGCGACCTCCCTCGCCTCCGTCGGCACCGGTCTGCCCCCCGGCGCCCACGGCCTGCCCGGCTACACCGTGCGCGACCCGGCCACCGGCCAGCTGATGAACCAGCTGCGCTGGCGGCCGTGGACGGCGCCGGCCGCCTGGCAGCCGTACCCCACCGTCTTCCACCTCGCCCAGGAGGCGGGGGTGCACGCCGCGCAGGTCTCCTCACCCACCTTCGCGGACACCCCGCTGACCAAGGTCGCCCTCAGCGGAGGCGCCTTCCACGGCCGGCTGTCCGGCGAGGACCGCATGGACCTCGCCGCCGAGCAGCTGGCCGGCGCGGACCGTGCGCTCGTCTACACCTACTACGCGGAGGTCGACGGCGCCGGCCACCGCTTCGGCGTCGACTCCGACACCTGGCGCGGCCAGCTCGCGCACGTCGACCGGCTCGTCCAGCGTCTCGCCGAGCAGCTGCCGCCGCGCAGCGCCCTGTACGTCACGGCCGACCACGGCATGATCGACGTGCCCTTCGACGAGGACCACCGCATCGACTTCGACGAGGACTGGGAGCTGAAGGCGGGCGTCGCCCTCCTCGGCGGTGAGGGCCGCGCCCGCCACGTGTACGCCGTGCCCGGCGCACACAACGACGTGCTGACCTGCTGGCGTGAGGTGCTCGGCGAGCAGTTCTGGGTGGCCTCGCGGGACGAGGCCATCGATGCGGGCTGGTTCGGCCCCCGGATCGACGACCGGGTCTACCACCGCCTCGGCGACGTGATCGCCGCCGCGCGGGACGACGTCCTGCTCATCGCCTCGGAGCGGGAGCCGAAGGAGTCGGCGATGGTCGGCAACCACGGATCGATGACCCCTGCCGAACAACTCGTTCCCCTGCTCGAAGTACGCTCCTGACCTCCCGCACACCGCTGTCCCGCTGCCGAAAGGTGCTCAACCCCTCATGCCCGAGCTGGTCTTCTTCTCCGGAACCATGGACTGCGGGAAGTCGACGCTGGCTCTGCAGATCGAGCACAACCGCTCGGCACGCGGACTCGTCGGCATGATCTTCACCCGCGACGACCGTGCGGGCGAGGGCAAGCTCTCCTCCCGTCTCGGCCTGGTCACCGACGCGGTGGAGGTCGAGGACGGACAGGACCTGTACGGGTACGTCGTCGACCACCTCACGCAGGGCGGACGCGTGGACTACGTGATCGCCGACGAGGCGCAGTTCCTCGCGCCGGACCAGATAGACCAGCTCGCGCGCGTGGTCGACGACCTCGACGTCGATGTGTACGCCTTCGGCATCACCACGGACTTCCGCTCCAAGCTGTTCCCCGGCTCCCAGCGGCTGGTGGAACTCGCCGACCGCGTCGAGGTGCTCCAGGTCGAGGCCCTGTGCTGGTGCGGGGCCCGCGCCACGCACAACGCCCGCACCGTGGGCGGCATCATGGTCGTCGAGGGCGCCCAGGTGGTCGTCGGCGACGTGACCCGGTCTCCCGACGAGATCGGCTACGAGGTGCTGTGCCGGCGGCACCATCGGCGCAGGATGACCAGCGCCTCCGCGCGCGCCGGCACCCTCTCGCCGGACGTCCTGCCGGTGGCGCCGGCCTGATCCGGCCGGCCTCGGGGCGCGTCGGCGCCCCGGACCGGTCACCGGGCGCCGGGGACGGCCGGGGGCCGGAGGTCTCGTCTCACTCCGTTCCCCTGCCGGCGGGCCGGCCCTGCAGCAGCGAGAAGCGGGCGCCCTCGGGGTCCGCCACCGTCGCCACCCGGCCGTGGACGGTGTCCCGGGCGGGTTCGAGGACGTGGCCGCCCAGCTCGGCGAGGTGCCGCTGGGACTCCTCCGCGTCGGCCACCTCGAAGTACGTGATCCAGTGCGGCCCCCGGTCGCGGGGCAGTGCGTGGCCGACCCCGTGGATGCCGGCGACCGGCCGGCCGTCGAGGCAGAGGGTCACGTAGTCCCGGTCGGCGGACACCTCCGCCACCCGTTCGAAGCCGAACACGGTCTCGTAGAACTTGGCGACACTCGCCGACTCGAAGGTCAGCAGCTCGTTCCACGCCGGGGTGCCGGGGAGGCCCGTCACGGCCGTGCCGAGATGTGCCGCCGCCTGCCAGACGCCGAAGACGGCGCCCGACGGATCGGAGCCGATGGCCAGGCGGCCGGCCTCGCCCGCGTCCAGCGGACCCACCCCGATCGTGCCACCGCACAGACGGACCGTCTCGGCCGTCCGGTTGACGTCGGCCGACGCGAAGTAGGGCGTCCAGGCGACGGGGAGCTGGCGGTCCGGGGGCAGTTGGCCGATGCCCGCCACCTCACGCCCGTCGAGCAGGGCCCGCGCGTAGGGGCCCAGTTGCTGCGGTCCCGGCTGGAACTCCCAGCCGAACAGCGCTCCGTAGAAGTCGTGGGTGGCGGCCGGGCCGTGCACCATCAGGCTCACCCAGCAGGGTGTTCCGGGCGTGTGCCGGGCGTTGGTCTCGCCGTTCCGGCCGGCCGACTCCCGTGCGTCGGTCATCGTCACTCTCTTCTCGGCCCTGCGCGGGCCGTGCGTCCGCTTCCGCCTGACGGATTCCGCTTCGACGGACCTTCACGCCGAGGCCGGCACCGGATCCGGTGCCGCGCCGTCCGGGCGCGCCCGTGGGACAGCCCGGTGCTGTGCGGGTAGTACAGCATGTGCCCGAACCCATACGCCTGGTGATCGGTACTGTCCGGCGGGCAGAGTAGCCCGACATCGACGCTTCGGCCACTCGGTACGCCAGGATGGGGCCATGAACGCCATCATCTCCGCATCCGAACTCGAGCAGGAACGAGCGGGCCGGAACCCGCCCGTCCTGCTCGACGTCCGCTGGCAGTTGAGCACGGCCACGGCGGCCGGTGCCGCGCCGTTCGACGGCCGCGCCGAGTACGCGGCCGGGCATCTCCCCGGTGCCGTCTTCGTCGACCTGGACAGGGAACTCGCCTCCGCACCCGGCGGAGGGGGCCGGCATCCGCTGCCCGACGTGGCGGAGTTCGGCGCGGCGATGCGCCGGGCGGGCGTCACCGCCGGCCGGCCGGTCGTCGTGTACGACGGAGGGCAGGGGTGGGCCGCTGCCCGTGCCTGGTGGTTGCTGCGCTGGACGGGTCACCCGAACGTGCGGGTCCTCGACGGTGGGTTGCCGGCGTGGCGGGGGCCGTTGTCCACCGAGGTGCCCGCGTTCGAGGAGGGCGACTTCACTCCGCGGCCGGGCGCCGTGGGGCTGCTGGACGCGGACGGAGCGGCGGCGCTGGCCCGGTCCGGGCTGCTGCTCGACGCCCGGGCGGGGGAGCGGTACCGGGGCGAGGTGGAACCGATCGATCCGGTCGGTGGTCACATCCCGGGCGCGGTGTCGGCACCGACGATGGACAACGTGGCGGGGGACGGCCGATTCCTGCCGGCGGAGGAACTCCGGGCACGGTTCAAGACCCTCGGTGCCTCGGAGGGCGAAGAGGTCGGGGTCTACTGCGGCTCGGGCGTGTCGGCCGCCCACGAGGTGCTGGCGCTGGCGGTGGCGGGCATTCCGGCGGCGCTGTACGTGGGTTCGTGGTCGGAGTGGTCCTCGGACCCGGCACGACCGATCGCCGTGGGGCCGGACCCGCAGTAGCCCGGCGCCCGCAGTGTGGTCCGGCGCCCCTTGCTCCAAGCCCGGAGCGGTCCAGGCCCGGAGTGGTCCAAGCCCGGAGCGGTCCGGGCCCGGAGTGGTCCAAACCCGGAGTGGTCCGGGCCCGCCGGGGTCGGCCCCGCCGGGTCCGGCCCCGCTGAGGTCAGGCCGCACTGCGGGCAGGCCCGCCCGGGGTCCGGACCGCCGTAGCGGGGTTGTCCGCGGTCCCGGCCCGCGGTGACACGCAGGACGCCGGGTGCACGGACGTCGGCAGTCGCCGCAACTCCGGCCTGGGCCAGGCGGGGGGCAGGGACAGTCGTGCCTGCCCCGTGCGACCGGGGGCCGGGCCGCAGTCACCTGCGGCCCGGCCCCCGGTCACGGTCGAAGTGGACGGTCCGAGCCCGCTATTCCTGCTTCTTGCGCCGCGTCCCGAACACGATCTCGTCCCAGCTCGGTACCGCCGCCCGTCGGCCCGGGCGGACGCCGTCAGCCTCGGCCTGGCGGTCGGTGGAGCCGGTCAGGCGGTCGCGGTGGCTGGCCACCGAACGCGGCATGAGGACGTCGGCGTAGGCGGAACCGGCCGACGCCGCGGGCGCCGGAGCCTCCTCCACCTCGGATTCCTCGACGGGCTCCTCGACCGGTTCCGGGGCGCGCTCGGGCACCACCAGGTCGCCCCGGAAGCTCGGAACGGCCTCGAGCAGGCTGGTCAGCGAGTCGCGTTCGGCCGACGCCGTGGCCGCGGTCTCCTCGGCCGGCTCGGTCGGCGGCGGGGGCAGACTCGGCCGCTCCCGCTGCTCCCGGTCGAGGGAACGGTCCAGCGGCCGGTCGCGCGGCAGCCGGGCGATGCGCGGGACGAACGGGAAGCTGGGCTCGGGCGCGGCGAGGTCGTCGGACTCGCCGATCAGCGCACGCGCCTCCGAGTCGACGGCCTGGACGAGCCGCCGGGGCGGGTCGTACGTCCAGCTCGCCGAGTGCGGTTCGCCGGCGACCAGGTAGACCAACAGGACTTCCCAGGTGCCGTCGTCGCGGCGCCAGGAGTCCCACTGGACGGTGTCCTTGTCGGCGCCGCGCAGCAGCAGCCGTTCCTGCACGGCCTCGCCGAGGGGTGGTCCGGAGTTCTCGCCGGGGCGGCGGACGGGGGTCTTGCGGGCCCGCTCCGCCATGAAGGCGCGCTCGGCCAGCACGGGACCCTCGAAGCGCCGTACGCGGTCGACGGGGATGCCGGCCATCTGGGCGACCTCTTCCGCGGTCGCGCCGGCTCGTATACGCGCCTGGATGTCGCGGGGGCGGAGATGGCTCTCCACCTCGATCTCGATCTGGCCGAGGCGGGGACGGTCGCCGCGCACGGCGGCCCGGAGCCGCTCGTCGATCGGAAGCGTGTACTCCGTGCTGTCCGCAGCCTTCAGCACCAGCCGTGTGCCGTCATTCGAGACGGCCACGACACGCAGTTCGGGCATGGGGACCTCCCGGGTGGTGCCTGCCGACGTCACGTGCGTCGCTGCTTCCGCTCTGTCGAGTGTGGCCTGCCCGGGTGCAGCCTGCCACAACCTTGCCGAGTTGCCCGGCGTGTCGGGCCTGGGCCCTGGATCGCCGTTATGGCACGGTTACCTGTTCGCAACGCTAAGTGACCAACTCAGTCACCCAGAGCAACTAGCCCCCTCCCGGCGGTCCTTCAAGGGTCCTGCACCCCCGGTCGGGCGGCCTGACCCAGGGCTCGCAACAGTACTCCATTCGGGCCATGTGCGTGGATGGGCACGCCGTCCGACTTCCGGCAAGAGGTCGCGCTCGGCCGCTCCCGGCGGGATTTCCGTGATCTTGACGTGGCGTACTTCACGCAATCGCCAGAAACGGAACTAATGGTTTCGACCGCACGTCCCTTTCTCGTGCAGTTGATCGATCGCGTACGGGAAAGGCAGGCAAGGTCCGGGAATGCGTGAAAAGCCCGACGATGCAGGCGACACGGACGCGCGTGCGGAGGTGAGGTCCAAGCGGATCGACCTGAGCGTGCCCCAGGTGGCGGGCAGCGCCCTGGCGGCGGTGGTGGCCGCCAAACTGGCCTCCTCCTTCGGCGTGTACGGCACGATTCTGGGAGCCGGCCTCATCAGTGTCGTCGCCACCTGTGGGGGTTCGGTCCTCCAGCACTTCTTCAGTCGCACCGGAGAGCAGCTCCGGGAGAAGCGCCCCGTCGGCGTGGCGCGGACCGCCGGCCGGACGGGCACCGGTCCGTCGGCGTCCACGGCCGCGGGCCCGGGGGAGTTCACCGCGGGCACCGTCTACCGCGCGCGGGCCACCGGCTGGAAGCGCCCCGTGGCCGCGGCGGCCCTCGTCTTCGCCGTCTCCATGGCCGGAATCACCACCTACGAACTCGCCTCCGGCCAGAATCTCGGCGGCGGCCACAGCACCACCGTCGGCAACGCCCTGTCCGGTCACAACAAGTCTGCCGGGGATTCGGGAGGTTCGGGGGATTCGGGCGGTTCCGGGGGCTCGGGGGACACGCGGGACGACCAGGACTCCGACGGATCGGACGGGCCCGGGGGCTCCGGCTCCGGGGACGACGCTCCGGCCGCCACTCCGTCCGGGTCCCCGAGCGAAACCGGTGCCAGTACGTCGCCGGACGGCACCTCGGGGGACGACGGCGGTACGGACGCCGGCCCGACGCCCACCCCGGACGCCACCGGGGGCGAGGACTCCGGCACGTCCACGGGCCCCGACCCCGACCCGTCGGCTACGACCCCAGAACCCGGCGCAAGTAGTCGTTCCGGAACAGCCGGTCCGGGTCAAGACGGTCCCGCAGCGCCGTGAACTCACCGAAGCGCGGATACACCCGGGAGCAGTACTCGGCGTCCCGGGTGTGCAACTTGCCCCAGTGCGGCCGTCCCCCGTGCGCCGTGAAGATCCGCTCGGCGGCCGTGAAGTACGCCTGATAGGGCGTGCCCCGGAACATGTGGACGGCGATGTACGCGCTGTCGCGGCCGGAGGCGGTGGAGAGCGTGATGTCGTCGGCCGGGGCCGTGCGCACCTCGACCGGGAAGCTGATCCGGAGCCGTGAACGGTCGACCATCGTCCTCAGCTCGCGCAGCGTCTCGACCACGGCCTCACGCGGAACGGCGTACTCCATCTCCACGAACCGCACCCGCCGCGGGGAGGTGAACACCTTGTACGGAGTGTCCGTGTACGTCCGCGCGGAGAGCGCCTTGCTGGAGATCCGCGCGATCGCGGGAACGCCGACGGGTGCCGCGCGGCCGACCCAGTTGGCGGCCTGGAAGACCCCGTTGGACAGGAACTCGTCCTCGAACCAGCCCCGGAGGCGCCCCACCGGCTGGGCGGGGCCGGCGCTGCGGTTGTTGCGCTTGGTGTTGGTGCTGCCGGTGTGCGGGAACCAGTAGAACTCGAAGTGCTCGTTCTCCGCCCACAGTTCGTCGAAGTCGGCGAGGACCCGCTCGAAGGGCATCGGCTCCTCGCGGGCCGTGAGCAGGAAGATCGGCTCCACTGCGAAGGTGATCGCGGTGACGACGCCCAGCGCGCCCAGGCCGATCCGGGCGGCGGCGAACACCTCGCTGTTCTCCCGCTCGGAACAGGTCAGCACCGAGCCGTCGGCCGTGACCATCTCGAGGCCCCGGATCTGGGCGGCGATCGAGGCCGACTCGCGGCCCGTGCCGTGGGTGCCGGTGCTGGTGGCGCCGGAGACGGTCTGCTCCATGATGTCGCCCATGTTCGTGAGCGACAGGCCCTCACGCGCGAGGGCCAGGTTGAGCCGCTTGAGCGGAGTGCCCGCCTCCACCGTGACCGTCATGGCGGCCCGGTCGATGTCCCGGATACCGGTCAGCAGGTCCGGACGTATCAGGACGCCGTCCGTCGCGGCTATCGACGTGAAGGAGTGACCGCTGCCGACGGCCTTGACCCGCAGTCCGTCCTCGGCGGCCCTGCGGACGGCCTCGGCCAGTTCGGCGACGGAGGCGGGAGCGACCTCCCGCGCGGGGCGCGCCAGGACGTTGCCGCCCCAGTTACGCCATGTGCCGTTCTTCCCGTTCCTCTTCCCGCTCGCCGTGCGTGTGCTGCTCAACGGTCCCTCCCCGACGTGGAGCCGGCCGCTTGAGCCGGCGGTACCCGAGGAAACCGACCGCGACCGCGACGGCCCCGGCGACCGCCGGAACCCCGTACCCGGCGCGCGCACCCGAGGCGTCGATCACCCAGCCGCCCCCGGAGGAGCCGAGCGCGACCCCGACCGCGAGGCCGGTGCTCACCCAGGTCATGCCCTCGGTGAGCTGCGTGCGTGGTACGTGCTGGTCGATGAGGGACATGGTCGTGATCATCGTGGGAGCGATGGACAGACCCGCAACGAACAGCGCCACGGCCAGAGACAGCAGGTTTCCGACCAGTAGGAGGGGGATCATACTCACGGCCATCGCGCAGACGCCCAGCAGCCAGCGACGCTCGGGCGGTCCGGCGAAGCGCAGCAGCCCGAAGACCATGGCCGCCGTGCACGACCCCGCCGCGTACAGGGCGAGGACGAGACTGGCGGCGGCCTTGTGGCCCTCCTCCTCGGCGAAGGCCACGGTGACCACGTCGACGGCCCCGAAGATCGTCCCCGTGGCCACGAAGGTGGCGACCAGAACCTGGAGCCCGCGGGAGCGCAGCGCGGAGCCGCCGCCCTTCTCCTCACGCGGGTGCGGCTCCGGCTCGGTGGCGCGCTGCGAGGTCAGCCAGAACACGCCCGTCGCGAGGAAGCAGGCGGCCAGCAGCGGCCCGGCCTCCGGGAACCAGGCCGTGGACAGGCCGATGGAGATGATCGGCCCGAAGATGAAGCAGATCTCGTCCACCACGGATTCGAAGGAGTACGCGGTGTGCAGTTGCGGGGTGCCCCGGTACAGGGCCGCCCAGCGGGCCCGGACCATGGCGCCGAGGCTCGGTACGCAGCCGATGCCGACGCAGGACACGAACAGCACCCAGTCCGGCCAGCCGTAGTGCGCGGCCGGCAGCAGCACGGCCGCGGCGGCGAGCGACACCAGGGTCGCCGGGCGCAGCACCCGTCGCTGGCCGTACCGGTCGACCAGGCGGGAGACCTGCGGTCCGGCCACGGCGGCGGCGAGCGCGATGGTGGCCGACAGGGCGCCGGCCAGTCCGTACCGCCCGGTGAGCTGGGAGATCATCGTCACCACGCCGATGCCCATCATCGACAGCGGCATCCGGCCGAGGAAGCCCGCGGTCGAGAAGGCCTTGGTGCCGGGGGCGGCGAACAGGGCGCGGTAGGGGCTGGGCAACGGGATCTCCGGAAGCGGCGCGGTGGAGTGCTCGGTAAGGTCCGAACGCAGTCGATACAGATTACTCGCCGAGCCGTCGGGAAACACCCCCGCGGAAGGGGCGGGACGCACCGTCGGCACCCACCGTTTCACCGCTGTCAGTGCCGGGTGGCAGGATCGAGACATGCCAGACGTGCTCGATGCCAGCCCTTACGACGCCCTGCTCCTGCTCTCGTTCGGCGGCCCGGAGGGCCCGGACGACGTGGTCCCGTTCCTGGAGAACGTGACGCGTGGGCGCGGCATCCCCAAGGAACGCCTCAAGGAAGTCGGCCAGCACTACTTCCTCTTCGGCGGGGTCAGCCCCATCAACGACCAGAACCGGGCCCTGCTGGACGCCCTCCGCAAGGACTTCGCCGAGCACGGCCTGGCCCTGCCGGTCTACTGGGGCAACCGCAACTGGGCGCCGTACCTCACGGACACCCTGCGCGAGATGGTCCGCGACGGCCGCCGCCGCATCCTCGTCCTCGCCACCAGCGCCTACGCCTCGTACTCGGGCTGCCGGCAGTACCGCGAGAACCTCGCGGACGCGCTCGCCGCGCTGGAGGCGGAGGGCCTGGAGCTGCCGAAGATCGACAAGCTGCGGCACTACTTCAACCACCCGGGCTTCGTGGAGCCGATGGTCGACGGGGTCCTCCGCTCCCTCGCCGAGCTGCCCGAGGAGGTGCGGGACGGCGCCCACATCGCCTTCTCGACCCACTCGATCCCCACCGCGGCGGCGGACACGTCGGGACCGGTCGAGGAGCACGGCGACGGCGGCGCGTACGTGCGCCAGCACCTGGACGTCGCGCAGACGATCGCCGACGCCGTCCGCGAGCGCACCGGTGTCGACCACCCCTGGCAGCTCGTCTACCAGTCGCGCTCGGGTGCCCCGCACATCCCGTGGCTGGAGCCCGACATCTGCGACCACCTCGAGGAGCGCCACGCGGCCGGTGCCCCCGCCGTGGTGATGGCCCCCATCGGCTTCGTCTCCGATCACATGGAGGTCCTGTACGACCTCGACACCGAGGCCACGGCCAAGGCGGAGGAGCTGGGGCTGCCGGTGCGCCGGTCGGCGACCGTGGGCGCCGATCCGCGGTTCGCCGCCGCGGTCCGCGACCTGGTCCTGGAGCGGGCCGCCGGCGAGCGCGGGCAGGACGTCGCTCCGTGCGCGCTCGGCGCGCTCCGCGCGAGCCACGACCTCTGTCCGGTCGGGTGCTGCCCCGCCCGAGCCCCCCGCCCCGCCGCCGCGGGTGCCGACAGCCCCTACGCGTGAGGAGCCCCGTGACCGACGTGACGACCGACCCGTTCCACGCCGAGCTGCTGGAGATCGCCCAGGAGGCGGCTCACCGCGCGGGCGAGCTGCTGCGCGACGGCCGCCCCGCCGACCTGGCGGTCGCCGCCACCAAGTCCAGCCCCATCGACGTGGTCACCGAGATGGACATCGCGGCGGAGAAGCTGATCACCGGCCTGCTCGCGGACCGGCGCCCGGACGACGGCTTCCTGGGCGAGGAGGGCTCCGTCACGGACGGCACGAGTGGCGTCCGCTGGGTGATCGACCCGCTCGACGGCACGGTCAACTACCTGTACGGGCTGCCCACCTGGGCGGTCTCGGTCGCCGCCGAGCAGGACGGCGAGCGGGTGGCCGGCGTGGTCGTGGCGCCGATGCGCGGCGAGTCGTACCACGCGGTGCTGGGCGGCGGGGCCTGGGCGACGGGCGCCTGGGACGGTGCACGCAGGCTTGCCTGCCGTGCCCCGGCGCCGCTGGACCAGGCACTGGTCTCCACGGGCTTCAACTACGTCGCCGACGTCCGCGCCGAGCAGGCCGAGATCGCGCGGCGGCTGATCCCGCTGGTCCGCGACATCCGGCGCGGTGGCTCCGCCGCGATCGACCTGTGCGACGTGGCCGCCGGCCGCCTCGACGGCTACTACGAGCGCGGTCTGCACCCCTGGGACCTCGCGGCGGGGGACCTCATCGCCCGGGAGGCGGGCGCGGTGACCGGTGGACGCCCCGGGGAGCGCCCGTCCGGGGACCTGACGATCGCGGCCACCCCGGAGGTCTTCGAGCCCCTCCAGCGGCTCCTGACGGAGTTCGGCGCGTAGGCCTGCCGGCCGGGCTGACGCCGACGGGCCCGCACCGCGACCCGTCGCGCGCCGGGCCCACCGCCCCGCCGCCGACCCCTCGTGCGGTACCGGCGTCCGTCGGAGCGGATCGGCGCACGGACAGCAGGCCGCCTGGGGGGCTTTCCGCGTGCTGGGCCGATCCCCTTGGGGAACGGCGGACCGGCCCTCCGGTCTCGGCGGCGGCACCTTGCCCGCGGCCCCGTCGGAGCGCCGTCCGGCGGCCGCGGACCGTCGGCGTGGTGCCGGCGGCTGCGGTCCGTCCGTGCGGTGCCATCGTCGTCGATCCTCCGCGGCGTGCCCGCGGGAGCCGTCCGTGCGGTGTTCGCGGCCCGTGGTCCGTCCGTGCGGTGCCTGTCGTCGTTGATCGTGCGCGCGGTGCTCGCGGCCGTGGACCGGTCCGGGGTGTACCCGTCGTCGTCGACCCTCCGCCCGGTGCCCGCGGCTGTCGGGTGGTGGTCCGTCGGCCCGGGGCCGTCCGAAGGTTCGGTCCGGGGCACGGCACAGCGCGCCCCCGGGCAGTGACGGACGGCGTCCCCTCTCCGCCGAACCCCGGCCGGTGGGACCGCTCACCGCCGGAGGCGACCCGCACGACAGGGCCCCGGCGCTGGATCCCGCCGGGGCCCTGTCGCTCACGGGCCGGTCAGACGCCGGTCGCGCTGACCTCCACACCGTGCTCGGCCGCGAGACGGCGCAGGTCGTCGAGCTCTCCCAGCTCCACGTCGACGAGGAACTCGTCCCCCTCGTCGCGGGCCCGGGACAGGTCGGACTCGGTCGTCTGTATGCGCTGCAGAAGTCCTGCGGTGAAAGCGTCCATGCTGCGCCCCCTCGTCCTGGGTCGTGGGTCGGTGGCACGGGGGTGTGCCGTTGGGAAGGGGCGATCACGTCTCCGGTGGAGTGCCCAGCGCTGCCCCGCTGGGCGGCGACGGTGCCGGACACCCACGCCCGCTCTGCGGAAGCGGACCGCGGCGTACCGTGCGGTGACGCGGTACAGGCAGAGCGTGATCGCGGGGTGTAAAGCCGTCCTCCCCCCGCTCCCATCCGCGGAAACCTCAACCCCCCGACGAAATCTCGCATTCCCGGTCCCGCGAAACGGTTCCACACCGGCCCCTCACCCGTCTTACAGCCGACTTATGGCCGAAAAGGGCAGGATGGAGGCAACACACCCACCAGCCCCCTGCCCTCGTGCGCCCGACAAGCGCTACGCGGGTGGACAGAGGAAGGACAAGCGACGTGCGCGTACTCGTCGTCGAGGACGAGCAACTGCTCGCCGATGCGGTGGCCACCGGACTGCGCCGGGAGGCCATGGCCGTCGACGTCGTGTACGACGGTGCGGCCGCCCTGGAGCGCATCGGCGTCAACGACTACGACGTGGTCGTCCTCGACCGCGACCTCCCGCTCGTGCACGGCGACGACGTCTGCCGCAAGATCGTCGAGCTGGGCATGCCCACCCGGGTACTGATGCTCACGGCCTCCGGCGACGTCAGCGACCGGGTCGAGGGCCTGGAGATCGGCGCCGACGACTACCTCCCGAAGCCGTTCGCGTTCAGCGAGCTCATCGCGCGCGTGCGCGCCCTGGGCCGGCGGACCAGCGTGCCCCTGCCGCCCGTCCTGGAGCGGGCCGGGATCAAGCTCGACCCGAACCGACGCGAGGTCTTCCGCGACGGCAAGGAGGTCCAGCTGGCGCCCAAGGAGTTCGCCGTGCTGGAGGTGCTCATGCGCAGCGAGGGCGCGGTCGTCTCGGCGGAGCAGTTGCTCGAGAAGGCCTGGGACGAGAACACCGACCCGTTCACCAACGTCGTCCGCGTGACCGTCATGACCCTGCGCCGCAAGCTGGGCGAGCCGCCGGTCATCGTCACCGTCCCCGGCTCCGGCTACCGGATCTGATCGACCGTGGCGACGACACCCGCGCCCCCCGGGGCGCCCCCGAAGCCCACCTGGGCCCCGCGGTCGGCCACCCCGCTGCCCTGGCTGCGTCCGACCATCCGCATAAGGCTCACGCTGCTGTACGGCGGCATGTTCCTGATCGCCGGCATCCTGCTGCTGTCGATCATCTACCTGCTCGCCGCCCAGGCGGTGCGTACCGGCAACCAGCCCCTGTACAAGATCGTCGACTTCGAGGGCCTCCGCGTCGCCAGCAACGACTGCCCGGGGGTCACCAACGGCAACCTCTCGCTGTCGGAGTTCAACGCGGCGATCAGCGAGTGCATCGACCACGAGCGCCAGGCGGCCCTGGACCGGCTGCTCAGCCGCTCACTGCTGGCCCTGCTCGGACTCGCCGTGATCGCCTTCGCCTTCGGCTACGCCATGGCCGGACGCGTCCTGTCGCCGCTGGGCCGGATCACCCGCACCGCCCGCGCGGTGGCGGGCTCGGACCTCTCGCGCCGGATCGAGCTGGACGGCCCGGACGACGAGCTGAAGGAGCTGGCGGACACCTTCGACGACATGCTGGAGCGGCTGCAGCGGGCCTTCACCGCCCAGCAGCGCTTCGTCGGCAACGCCTCCCACGAGTTGCGCACGCCCCTGGCGATCAACCGCACGCTCCTGGAAGTGCACTTGTCCGACCCGAACGCCCCGGTGGAGCTCCAACAGCTCGGCAAGACGCTACTGGCCACCAACGAACGCAGCGAGCAGCTCGTCGAGGGCCTGCTGCTCCTGGCCCGCAGCGACAACCAGATCGTCGAGCGCAAGCCGGTGGACCTCGCCGAGGTGGCCGGTCAGGCCATCGACCAGGTGCACGCCGAGGCGGGCACCAAGGGCGTGGAGGTCCGCGGCGCGCGTGAGCCGG
Source organism: Streptomyces sp. NPDC047853 (assembly GCF_043204535.1). Taxonomy (NCBI): domain Bacteria; kingdom Bacillati; phylum Actinomycetota; class Actinomycetes; order Kitasatosporales; family Streptomycetaceae; genus Streptomyces; species Streptomyces sp. NPDC047853. Next base: position 38,590 of record NZ_JBIDCI010000023.1, read on the forward strand.
CGGTGGTCCAGGGCAACGGCGTCCTGCTGGAGCGGATCGCGCTGAACCTGGTGCAGAACGCGGTGCGCTACAACGTGCCCGAACAAGGCTGGGTCGAGGTCACGACCGCGGTGGAGAACGGCCAGGCGGTCCTGGTGGTCACCAACACGGGCCCGGTCGTGCCGGCGTACGAGATCGACAACCTCTTCGAGCCGTTCCGGCGGCTGCGCACCGAGCGCACGGGCAGCGACAAGGGCGTGGGCCTCGGCCTGTCCATCGCGCGGTCCGTGGCACGGGCGCACGGCGGGCACATCTACGCGCAACCGCGCGAGGGCGGGGGGCTCGTCATGCGCGTCACACTGCCCGTCTGAGATCATGACCCCGACATCCCACCGAACTCCGAAGATGTTCGCTTTGAGCAGAATTTCCAGGCCACCGGCCCGGAAAGCACCTGTGTGATCGATCACAGCGGAGGCATTCCCGCCCTCCACTCTCCGTGATCATGCACCCTGTCGGAAAGCCGGGAAAATCCCGGTTTTCGGGGGTCCTGATCACGGGAAGTACACGGTGGGGCGCCTTTGAAGTGCGGTATTAGGACCGTGTACGGTCCCCATCGCCATCCAAGCCGATCACTCATGAGGGGTCCGGTTGGGTGTCGATTGAGTAACAGACCTTGATGTGAGGCAAAATCTCCGCCTCAGGTCGGGCACAAGTCCGGCCTCTCACGCGTTACGTGCGCTGAAGACACCGCAGACACCCAGAGGGGGAGAGCGACCATGGCAACCGATTACGACACTCCACGCAAGACCGACGACGACGTCGACTCGGACAGCCTCGAAGAGCTGAAGGCCAGGCGGAACGACAAGTCCGCCTCGGCCGTCGACGTCGACGAGTTCGAGGCCGCGGAAGGCCTCGAACTTCCCGGCGCCGACCTCTCGAACGAGGAACTGGCGGTCCGTGTACTGCCGAAGCAGCAGGACGAGTTCACCTGCATGAGCTGCTTCCTGGTGCACCACCGCAGCCAGCTGGCCCGGGAGAAGAACGGCCAGCCCATCTGCCGCGACTGCGACTGAGGCGGGGTCGGCCGTGACTGGCTCGACCCCTCCCTGGAAGCGCCGCTTCTCCAGGCGGGAAGCGGACCAAGGACCGGTGGACGGTCCGTACAGCGCGCGTGACGACGAGCGGGGCCCGACCGGCAGCGGGACGGCCTCGCTCGAATCCGTGGCCGGCCGGGCTGACCTCCCGGCGACCACGGAGACGCCGGCACCCGCTGCCCGGCGTCGGGCGGCGGCGTTCCGGCACAAGGCCGGAGAGGGCGTCCGAAACGGCGGCCAGCGCGCAAGGGCCGCCCTGGCGCACCTCGCCGACCGGATCATCGACCTGGCCCCGCGCGTGCCCGTGCGGGACCTGGCGACACTCCGCAAGCACTTCCCGGGCCTCGGCCCCGAGGAGCTCGCCGACCGGCTGGTGGCCGGCGCGGCCAAGGGCACGGCGACCGTGGGAGCGGGGATCGGCGCCGCGGCGATGATGCCCGTACCGCCCGCGATGCCCGCCGAGCTGGCCGCCGAGATCACCGGCGTCGCGGCGATCGAACTCAAGCTGATCGCCGAACTCCACGAGGTCTACGGGGTACGCCCGCCCGGCGGCCTCGCGCAGCGGAGCACCGCGTACCTCAACTCCTGGTCGGACGAGCGCGGCGTCGACGTGTCGAAGCCGGCGAGCCTCGGTTCGGCCATGAACAGCCATATGAAGCGCCAGCTGCGTCAGCAGATCATGAAGCGGATGGTGCGCGACCTGCCGAACCTGATGCCGTTCATGGTGGGCGCGGCCGTGGGAGCCGTCATGAACCGCCGCGACACCAGAAAGCTGGCCGCCAGAATCCGGGCGGACCTGCGCAAGAAGCAGGTTCCGTGGAGCGCCCTCGACGACCTCCCGGCTCTGGACGGACCGCAGGACGCGCTGGACATGGGCGCCCTGGCGAGAGAACTGGGCCCCGGGGGCCCCGGCCACCGCCCCGGCGGGGGCAGCGGGCACTGACCCCGTGCGCGGGCGCTACGCCGCGGCCCTGGCCGCCGCCAGCGCCTCCACCAGCCGCTCCGGCTCGCGGGTCGACAGGTACAGGTACGGAGTCGGGTCCTGCGGGTCCGTGACCATCACGCGCACGGCCCTCGGGATGTACGCGCGCAGCAGCAGGAAGGCGCGGGTGTCGGCCTTGTGCGTCCGCCAGGCGCGGGCCTCCTCCGGGTCGAGGATCTCCGCCTCGCCCAGCGCCGAGACCGGCACCTTCGCCTCGCCCGCGATGAGCGAGTCGCCCACGACGCGGATGCGGACCGCACCGTAGGAGCTGGCCGCCACCGCCGCCACGGCCGTCCCGCCGGCCAGGCCGCCCAGCATCGGCAGCGTGCCGAAGGGCAGCAGGATCAGGGCGAAGGAGAGCCCCACCAGGAAGGAGACCAGCCACCAGGAGCGGGGCGCGGTGAGGCGTTCTTCGTACGGGGCGGGGGAGGGCTGCATGAACCAAGCTTGGCACGGTATCGGTGATCGGCCGACGCGCGGGTAAGGTCTGCGCCTGTGAGTGGTACTTCCCCGGGTCTTCAGCCCCCCGCCGACGCCGTGAAACCCGAACGGCACCCCGACGCGCCCGCCCCCGGCGAGCTGCTCGGCGCGCACTACGGCCAGTGCTTCGGCTGCGGCGGCGACCAGCCCCACGGACTGCACCTCCAGGCGCGGGCCGGAGAAGGCGTGTCGATCACCGCCGAGTTCACCGTGCAGCCCGCCCACCAGGGCGCCCCCGGCCTGGCGCACGGCGGTGTGCTGGCCACCGCCCTGGACGAGACCCTCGGCTCGCTGAACTGGCTGCTGCGCACCATCGCGGTGACCGGGCGGCTGGAGACCGACTTCCGGCGGCCGGTCCCCGTCGACACGACGCTGTACCTGGAGGCCGAGGTGACCGCCGTGGCCGGCCGGAAGATCTACTCCACCGCCACCGGACGGATCGGCGGCCCCGACGGGCCCGTGGCCGTGCGCGCCGACGCGCTCTTCGTCGAGGTCAAGGTCGATCACTTCGTGAGCCACGGCCGCGAGGAGGAGATCCGCGCCGCCATGGACGACCCCGACCAGCTCCGTCGAGCCCGCGCCTTCGAGGTGAACCCGTGAGCCGGGGGCCCAGGCCGGAACTCGACGTCCTGATCCGCCGCGTCGACCCCGACGTACCGCTTCCGACGTACGCGCAGCCCGGCGACGCGGGGGCGGATCTGCGCACCACCGAGGACTGCGAACTCGCGCCCGGTGAACGGGCCGTACTGCCGACGGGCGTGTCTGTGGCGCTCCCCGAGGGGTACGCGGCCTTCGTGCACCCACGTTCCGGTCTGGCCGCCCGCTGCGGTGTCGCCCTCGTGAATGCCCCGGGGACGATTGATGCCGGGTACCGTGGGGAGATCAAGGTGATCGTGGTGAATCTCGACCCGCGCGAGACGGTGCGGTTCGAGCGCTTCGACCGGATTGCCCAACTGGTCGTCCAGCCAGTCGAGAGGGTCCGCTTCCGCCAGGTCGCGGAGCTTCCCGACTCGGCGCGGGCCGAGGGGGGCTTCGGGTCCACCGGCGGCCACGCCGGGTTGGACCGTGCAAGCGGCACAAGCGGTCAGGTCGCCGACGGCGGCCCGACGGGTGGGAATCGATACGCTTCGGTCGTATCCGACCGGGAAGGACAGTGACGTGTTCGGACGTCGCAAGAAGAGGGATGCCGCCGAGGGCGCGGCCGGCGAGGCCGAGCAGGTCGTCGACAGCGTCGACACCGAGGCGGACGAAGAGCGCGAGCGCGTGCGGCTCGAGCCCGAACCGCGGCCCGACGGGCCCTGGGACAGCACCGAGGTCCGCGACCCGGCCGAGGGCCGCGTGGACCTGGGCGGTCTGTTCGTCCCCGGAGTCGACGGCATGGAGTTGCGGGTGGAGGTCGCGGGCGACGCGATCGTCGCCGCGACCGTCGTGCTGCGCGACAGCGCCATCCAGCTCCAGGGCTTCGCCGCACCCAAGCGCGAGGGCATCTGGGGCGAGGTGCGCGAGGAGATCGGCTCCGGCATCACGGCGCAGGGCGGCATCATCGACGAGGTCGAAGGCCCGCTGGGCTGGGAGCTGCGGGCCCAGGTGCCGGTGCAGCTGCCGGACGGCACGGGCGGTTTCCAGGTCGTGCGGTTCGTCGGTGTGGACGGCCCCCGCTGGTTCCTGCGCGGAGTGATCTCGGGCCAGGGCGCCGTGCAGCCGCAGGCCGCCGGCCTGCTGGAGCAGATCTTCCGGGACACCGTCGTGGTCCGCGGCGACGGCCCGATGGCCCCCCGCGACCCCATCGTCCTCAAGCTGCCGAACGACGCGCAGATGGTCCCCGAGGGCGTCCAGCAGGAGGAGGGCTCCCGCTTCTCCGGCGGAATGGGCCAGCTCCAGCGCGGACCGGAGATCACCGAGGTCCGCTAGGCAAGGACGCCGTACGGATTCCGTACGCGCGCGGCACACGCGCGCGCAGGAGGGCCGCGCCCCGCACGGGGCGCGGCCCTCCTGCCGTAGGCGCGGCCCTCCGCCGTATGAAGACCCTCCGGCCCGTGCGGTGCCGCGGGGTGAGCCGGTCGCCCTGAAGGGCGGTCCGGAGCCGGGAAGGCCACGCTGCGGTCGTGACCCCGGAGGCGTCAGGGTTGCGTCAAGGACGACCGGCCTCAGCATCCCGCCCCGATATGTCGCTCTTGCGGGTCGTAGGGTCGACGCTGCGCACTGGGCGCCGAGCGGAAGACAATGAGGCCATGGGACGCGGCAAGCTTCGGATCTACCTCGGCGCGGCGCCGGGCGTCGGCAAGACCTACGCCATGCTGTCGGAGGCCCACCGCCGCCTGGAGCGGGGCACCGACTGCGTCGTGGCCTTCGTGGAGCACCACGGCAGGTCGCGCACCGAGGTCCTGCTGCACGGCCTGGAGCAGGTGCCGCGCCGGGAGCTGACGCACCGCGGCGCGGTCTTCACCGAGCTGGACCTGGACGCGGTGCTGGCCAGGGCCCCCCGCGTGGCGCTGGTGGACGAACTCGCCCACAGCAACGTCCCCGGTGCCCGCAACACCAAGCGCTGGCAGGACGTGGAGGAACTGCTGGCCGCCGGGATCGACGTGATCTCGACCGTCAACATCCAGCACCTGGAGTCACTCGGTGACGTGGTGGAGTCGATCACGGGGGTGCGGCAGCAGGAGACCGTGCCGGACGAAGTGGTGCGACGGGCCGACCAGATAGAGCTGGTCGACATGTCGCCCCAGGCGCTGCGCCGGCGCATGGCCCACGGCAACATCTACCAGCCGGACAAGGTCGACGCGGCCCTGTCCAACTACTTCCGCCCCGGCAACCTCACCGCCCTGCGGGAGCTCGCGCTGCTCTGGGTCGCCGACCGCGTCGACGAGTACCTCCAGCAGTACCGCAGCGAGCACCGCGTCTCGAAGATATGGGGCTCGCGCGAGCGCATCGTCGTCGGCCTGACCGGCGGGCCCGAGGGCCGCACCCTGATACGGCGGGCCGCGCGCCTCGCCGAGAAGGGCGCCGGCGGCGAGGTGCTGGCCGTGTACGTGGCCCGCAGCGACGGGCTGACCTCGGCCTCCCCGAAGGAACTCGCGGTCCAGCGCACCCTGGTCGAGGACCTCGGCGGCACCTTCCACCACGTGCTGGGCGAGGACGTGCCGGCCGCCCTCCTCGACTTCGCGCGCGGCGTCAACGCCACCCAGATCGTCCTCGGCTCCTCGCGCCGCAAGGCCTGGCAGTACGTCCTGGGGCCCGGCGTCGGCGCCACGGTCGCCCGCGAGTCCGGACCCGACCTCGACGTCCACATCGTGACCCACGAGGAGGTCGCCAAGGGCCGCGGACTGCCGGTGGCCCACGGAGCGCGGCTCGGCCGGTCCCGGATCGTCTGGGGCTGGTTCGCGGGCCTCGGCGGGCCGGTGCTGCTGACGCTGCTGCTGAACTCCGTCCACCTCGGGCTCGCCAACGACGTGCTGCTCTACCTGGCGCTCACCGTGGCGGCGGCCCTGCTCGGCGGGCTGTACCCGGCGCTCGCCTCGGCCGCCGTCGGATCGCTGCTGCTGAACTGGTTCTTCACGCCCCCGGTCGACCGGATCACCATCGCCGATCCCCGGAACATGCTGGCGCTGGCCATATTCGTGGGCGTCGCGCTCTCCGTGGCCTCCGTCGTCGACGTCGCGGCCCGCCGCACCCACCAGGCGGCCCGGCTGCGCGCCGAGTCCGAGATCCTCTCCTTCCTCGCCGGCGACGTGCTGCGCGGCGAGACCAGCGTGGAGACGCTGCTGGAGCGGGTCCGCGAGACCTTCGGCATGGAGTCGGCGGCCCTGCTGGAACGGGAGGACGACGTGGCGCCCTGGACCTGCGCGGGCCGGGCCGGGGCGGGCCCCGCGGTACGACGACCCGAGGACGCGGACGTGGACATGCCGGTCGGGGACCACATGGCCCTCGCGCTGACCGGCCGGGTCCTGCCCGCCGAGGACCGGCGGGTGCTGGCCGCCTTCGCCGCCCAGGCCGCCGTCGTGCTGGACCGGCGGCGCCTGCGCGAGGAGGCCGACCGGTCCCGCGCCCTCGCCGAGGGCAACCGCATCCGCACGGCGCTGCTGGCCGCCGTCAGCCACGACCTCCGTACCCCGCTCGCCGGCATCAAGGCGGCGGTCACCAGCCTCAGGTCCGACGACGTCGCCTGGTCCGAGGAGGACCAGGGGGAGCTGCTGGAGGGCATCGAGGAGGGCGCCGACCGCCTCGACAACCTCGTGGGCAACCTGCTCGACATGTCCCGCCTGCAGACCGGCACGGTCACGCCGCTGATCCGGGAGATCGACGTCGACGAGGTGGTGCCGATGGCGCTCGGCGGGGTGCCCGAGGGGAGCGCCGAGCTGGACATCCCCGAGACCCTGCCGATGGTCGCCGTGGACGCCGGGCTGCTGGAGCGGTCGATGGCCAACCTGGTGGAGAACGCCGTCAAGTACAGCCCCGCCGGCCGCACCGTCCTGGTCGCCGCCAGCGCCCTCGCCGACCGGGTCGAGGTACGGGTCGTCGACCGGGGGCCGGGCGTGCCGGACGAGGCCAAGGACCGCATCTTCGAGCCCTTCCAGCGGTACGGCGACGCACCGCGCGGCGCCGGGGTCGGTCTCGGCCTCGCGGTGGCCAGGGGCTTCGCCGAGGCGATGGGCGGCACCCTCAACGCCGAGGACACCCCCGGCGGCGGGCTCACCATGGTGCTCACCCTCCGCGCGGCGGGCTCCTCCCGCACCGCGACAGCGCTCTCCGAGGCAACGCGGTCCACGACCGCGGAAAGGCAGGCCGCCCGATGACCAGGGTGCTCGTGATCGACGACGAACCGCAGATCGTGCGTGCCCTCGTGATCAACCTCAAGGCCCGGCACTACGAGGTCGACGCCGCCCACGACGGCGCCACCGCCCTCCGGCTCGCCGCCGCCCGCCAGCCCGACGTGGTGGTGCTGGACCTCGGCCTGCCCGACATGGACGGCGTCGAGGTGATCAGGGGCCTGCGCGGCTGGACCCGGGTGCCCATCCTGGTGCTGTCCGCCCGGCACGCCTCCGACGAGAAGGTCGAGGCGCTGGACGCGGGTGCCGACGACTACGTCACCAAGCCCTTCGGCATGGACGAACTGCTGGCCCGGCTGCGGGCCGCCGTCCGCCGGGCCGAGCCCGTCCCGGGCGACGCGGGCGACGTGGTCGTGGACACCGAGGAGTTCACCGTTGATCTGGCCGCCAAGAAGGTGCACCGGGCCGGGAAGGACGTACGGCTCACCCCCACCGAGTGGCACCTCCTGGAGGTGCTGGTGCGCAACTCCGGGCGCCTGGTCAGCCAGAAGCAGCTCCTCCAGGAGGTGTGGGGGCCGTCGTACGGGACCGAGACGAACTACCTGCGCGTCTACATGGCGCAGCTGCGCCGGAAGCTGGAAGCGGACCCGGCGCATCCGCGGCACTTCATCACCGAGCCGGGCATGGGGTACCGCTTCGAGAAGTGAGCCTCGCGATACCGGCCCGGAGAGGGTGTCTGCCTGTCGGCGACCCCCGGTACGCTCTAGATATGAGTGCTGCTCCGCGTTCCGACAAGCCGGTGGGCCGGTTCCGGCGCATGTTCGACCGGCTCTCCTCGTCCCAGGAGGACCTGGAGTCCGAGGAACTGCGCGAGGACGCAGACACCGCCGGCTGCACCCGTATCTGCGACTGCCAGGACCGGCAGATCGTCTCGGTTACTGGTACCTTGCGCACGGTCACCCTGCGTCCCCGTGCGGGCGTCCCCGCCCTGGAGGCCGAGCTGTTCGACGGTTCCGCCGCCCTGGACGTGGTGTGGCTGGGCAGACGCTCCATCGTGGGCATAGAGCCGGGGCGCAAGCTCATCGCATCGGGCCGGATCTCGATGAGCCGGGGCCGCCGGGTGCTCTTCAACCCGAAGTACGAACTGAGACCCCTCGGACGGGAGTAGCCGGTGACGTCGCTCGACAAGCCGACCGAACAGACGGAAGCGGACGACGCCCGGGCGGTGACGGAGGCCGCGCTGTTCGAAGCGTTCGGCGGCGTGCGGGGCATGATCGAGACGGTCCTGCCGGGCCTGCTCTTCGTCACGATCTTCACGCTCAACAACGACCTGCACATGTCGGCGATCGCCGCGCTCGCCGTGTCCCTGGTGCTGGTCGTGGTCCGGCTGGTGATGAAGGACACCGTCAAGCACGCCTTCAGCGGGGTCTTCGGCGTCGCCTTCGGCGTGGTCTTCGCGATGATGACCGACAACGCCAAGAACTTCTACCTGCCGGGCATGCTCTACACGCTGGGCCTGGCCCTGGCCTACATCGTGACCTCGCTGGCCGGTGTCCCGCTGATCGGTCTGATCCTCGGCCCGGTCTTCAAGGAGAACCTCTCCTGGCGCACCCGCAACCCGGGCCGCAAGAAGGCGTACACGAAGGCCAGCTACGCCTGGGGCCTGATCCTGCTCGCCAAGAGCGCGATCCTCTTCCCGCTGTACTGGTGGGCGGACACCGAGCAGCTCGGCTGGGTGCTGGTCACGCTGAAGATCCCGCCGTTCCTGCTCGCCGTCTGGCTGACCTGGGTCTTCCTGGCGAAGGCGCCGGCGCCCATCGACGTGTTCGCGGAGATGGAGGCGGCGGAGCAGGCCGAGAAGGAACGCGAGGAGCGGGCGAAGGCCGAGCGCGGGGCACTGGGCGGCGACGCCGCGGACCCCGCGCAGAGCGGCAGGCACCGCAAGGGCTGACCGCGCCGAGGGCGGGAGCGGGAGGCTGCTGCCCGCTCGTCACGCCGGCGCCGGGGGCAGTGGCCGCCCGCTCGTCACGCCGACGTCGTACGACGGTGGGGGCGCCCGGAGATCTCCGGGCGCCCCCCGTCGTACCGCCCGGCGTCCCCGCGGCGCACCGCGGGTCCCGCCCCGGCTCAGCGCGCGGTGTCGGTCCGCCGTGCCGACAGCAGGTCCTCCAGCTGCTCCTCACGGGCCTGTGCCGCCACGAACAGCAGCTCGTCGCCCGCCTCCAGCGAGTCCTCCCGCGACGGGGTGAGGACCCGGGTGCCGCGGATGATCGTGACCAGTGAGGTGTCCTCGGGCCACTCGACGTCGCCGACCTGGGTGCCGGCCAGCGCCGACTCCTCCGGCAGCGTCAGCTCCACCAGGTTGGCGTCGCCGTGGCTGAAGCGCAGCAGCCGGACCAGATCGCCGACGCTCACCGCCTCCTCGACCAGGGCCGACATCAGCCGCGGGGTGGAGACGGCGACGTCCACGCCCCAGGACTCGTTGAAGAGCCACTCGTTCTTCGGGTTGTTCACCCGGGCGACGACCCGCGGAACGCCGTACTCCGTCTTGGCCAGCAGGGAGACGACGAGGTTGACCTTGTCGTCTCCCGTCGCGGCGATGACGACGTTGCAGCGCTGGAGCGCCGCCTCGTCCAGGGACGTGATCTCGCACGCGTCGGCGAGCAGCCACTCCGCCATCGGCACGCGCTCGACCGAGATCGCGGTCGGCGCCTTGTCGATGAGCAGCACCTCGTGGCCGTTCTCCAGCAGCTCGCCCGCGATCGAACGGCCGACCGCACCGGCTCCGGCAATGGCGACCCTCATCAGTGACCGCCCTCCTCTTCGGGACCCTTGGCGAACGCCGCCTCGACCTTGTGGACCTCGTCGGTGCGCATCATCACGTGCACCAGGTCCCCCTCCTGCAACACGGTCTGCGAGGTGGGCACGATGGCCTCCCCGAGCCGGGTGAGGAACGCCACCCGCACCCCGGTCTCCTCCTGGAGCCGGCTGATCCGGTGGCCGACCCAGGACGTGGAGGTGTGCACCTCGGCGAGCTGGACGCCGCCGGTGGGGTCGCGCCACAGCGGCTCGGCGCCCGAGGGCAGCAGCCGCCGCAGCATCTGGTCGGCCGTCCAGCGCACGGTGGCGACGGTCGGGATGCCCAGCCGCTGGTAGACCTCGGCGCGGCGGGGGTCGTAGATGCGGGCGGCGACGTTCTCCACGCCGAACATCTCGCGGGCCACGCGGGCGGCGATGATGTTCGAGTTGTCGCCGCTGGAGACGGCCGCGAAGGCACCGGCCTCCTCGATGCCGGCCTCGCGCAGGGTGTCCTGGTCGAAGCCGATACCGGTGACCCGCCGACCGCCGAACGTGGAACCGAGACGGCGGAACGCGGTCGGGTCCTGGTCGATCACGGCGACCGTGTGCCCCTGCTGCTCCAGGGTCTGCGCGAGGGCGGAGCCCACGCGTCCGCAGCCCATGATGACGATGTGCATCGCCTCACACCCCGCTTCCTGCGGGGCGCCCGCCGGCCTCTGTGGATGTCCTGCTCATGTCTCTCTTTCGGCTCGCCTGGCGACACGTCGCGGCCATGTGCGGGCCGCAGGGGAACATCATGCCGGTGGGCGGCGACACCGGACCCTCTCGGGGCCCGCGAAGCCGCATCGCCCTGTCCGGGAAGCCGGAACCCCACCCGGGAGAACCGGGTCTCCTGCCCGCACCCCCCCACACGTAGGCACCCAACGTAGTGCCAAGACTCCGGAGCCCGCAGGACCGTCTCAGCCCCCGGCGGACGACCCCCGTCGGCCGATGCTGCGGATGCTGGCAACAGTCAGGAATCCGAGGCCGACGAGCGTCGCGGCGCCGCCGATCAGCTCTGCGCTCAGGTGCATGGGACCTCCCGGACGCGGCAACGGCCGCGCACTCGACGGCAATCGGGCGATGTTTGTCATATAGGCAGCCATATAGACACGCAGACCTCGCAACCTACGGAATCCGCAGCCGCACCGCCCTCGAATTCACCCGTAGGGCAGACGGCGGAGCGATCGGGGGTGGCGGGTGGGCGGGCGCCCGTTCGAACGCTTACGATCCTCTGTTGTGTCCAAACTGACCGACGTGCCCAAACGGATTCTGATCGGGCGCGCACTGCGCAGCGACCGGCTGGGGGAAACGCTCCTGCCGAAGCGCATCGCCCTCCCCGTCTTCGCCTCCGACCCGCTCTCCTCCGTGGCGTACGCGCCCGGCGAGGTGCTGCTGGTCCTGTCCATCGCGGGCGTGTCGGCGTACCACTTCAGCCCCTGGATCGCCGTCGCGGTCGTCGTGCTGATGTTCACCGTGGTCGCCTCCTACCGGCAGAACGTGCACGCCTATCCCAGCGGCGGCGGCGACTACGAGGTGGCGAACACCAACCTCGGCCCCAAGGCCGGCCTGACGGTGGCCAGCGCCCTGCTGGTCGACTACGTCCTGACCGTCGCCGTCTCCATCTCCTCCGGCATCGAGAACCTCGGCTCCGCGATCCCCTTCGTCGTGGAGCACAAGGTCCTCTGCGCGGTCGCCGTCATCCTGCTGCTGACGCTGATGAACCTGCGCGGGGTCAAGGAGTCGGGCAGTCTGTTCGCGATCCCGACGTACGTCTTCGTCGCGGGCGTCTTCATCATGATCGCGTGGGGCGCGTTCCGCGGGCTCGTGCTGGACGACACCATGCGCGCGCCGACGGCGGACTACGAGATCAAGCCCGAGCACGGCGGACTGGCCGGCTTCGCGCTCGTCTTCCTCCTCCTGCGGGCCTTCTCCTCCGGCTGTGCCGCGCTCACCGGCGTCGAGGCGATCTCCAACGGCGTCCCCGCCTTCCGCAAGCCCAAGTCGAAGAACGCGGGGAACACCCTGGCGCTGATGGGCCTGCTCGCCGTCACCATGTTCTGCGGCATCATCGCGCTGGCGTCCGCCACCGACGTCCGCATGTCCGAGAACCCCGCCAAGGACCTCTTCCACGACGGCGTCCCGCTCGGCGCGGACTACGTCCAGCACCCGGTGATCTCGCAGGTCGCCGAGGCCGTGTTCGGCGAGGGCAGCTTCCTGTTCATCGTCCTGGCCGCGGCCACCGCCCTGGTCCTCTTCCTCGCCGCGAACACCGCCTACAACGGCTTCCCGCTGCTCGGCTCGATCCTCGCCCAGGACCGCTACCTGCCGCGCCAGCTGCACACCCGCGGAGACCGCCTGGCCTTCTCGAACGGCATCGTGCTCCTCGCCGGCGCGGCCATGCTCCTGGTCTTCATCTACGGCGCCGACTCCACGCGCCTGATCCAGCTCTACATCGTCGGCGTCTTCGTTTCCTTCACGCTCAGCCAGATCGGCATGGTCCGGCACTGGAACCGCCACCTCGCCACCGAGCGTGACCAGGCCAAGCGCCGCCACATGCACCGCTCCCGCGCGATCAACGCCTTCGGCGCCTTCTTCACCGGCCTGGTGCTGGTCGTCGTGCTGGCCACGAAGTTCACCCACGGCGCCTGGGTCGCCCTGCTCGGCATGTGCATCTTCTTCGCGACGATGACGGCGATCCGCAAGCACTACGACCGCGTCGCCGAGGAGATCGCGGCCCCCGAGGATCCCGAGGAGGCCCAGAGCGACGACATGGTGCGCCCCTCCCGGGTGCACTCCGTCGTCCTGATCTCCAAGATCCACCGCCCCACCCTGCGCGCCCTCGCCTACGCCAAGCTCATGCGCTCCGACTCCCTGGAGGCGCTCAGCGTCAACGTCGACCCGCAGGAGACTAAGGCACTGCGCGAGGAGTGGGAGCGGCGCGGGATCGCCGTACCGCTCAAGGTCCTGGACTCCCCGTACCGCGAGATCACCCGTCCGGTCATCGAGTACGTCAAGAGCCTGCGCAAGGAGTCCCCGCGCGACGCGGTCTCGGTGATCATTCCCGAGTACGTGGTCGGCCACTGGTACGAGCACCTGCTGCACAACCAGAGCGCCCTGCGTCTCAAGGGCCGCCTGCTCTTCACGCCAGGCGTCATGGTCACCTCCGTGCCCTACCAGCTCCAGTCCTCCGAGGCCGCCAAGCGCCGGGCCCGCAAACGGCAGGACTGGAACGCCCCCGGCGCGGTCCGGCGCGGCCCGGCCCACCACGACCGTGCGAGGGACAGCTCCTCGTCGAAGTAGACTGGACGGCTGTTGCCTTTCGACGCTCGCCCTCCGGCGTCCGTCCCCCGTCGTCACCGTTCTCTGGAGTCACCCCGCCATGCAGGCAGAACCGAAGAAGTCGCAGGCGGAGTCCCGGGTGGGGTCCCAGGAGGACTCCCGGGCGGTCTCGCTGGTGGGGGAGGAGTACGAGGTCGAGATCGGCCCCGTCGCCCACGGCGGCCACTGCATCGCCCGCACCTCCGAGGGACAGGTGCTGTTCGTCCGGCACGCGCTGCCCGGCGAGCGCGTCGTGGCCCGGGTCACCGAGGGCGAGGAGGGGGCCCGCTTCCTGCGCGCCGACGCCGTCGAGATCCTGGACGCGTCCAAGGACCGCATCGAGGCACCCTGCCCCTTCGCGGGCCCCGGCCGCTGCGGCGGCTGCGACTGGCAGCACGCGAAGCCGGGGGCGCAGCGCCGCCTCAAGGGCGAGGTGGTCGCCGAGCAGCTGAAGCGCCTCGCGGGCCTCACGCCCGAGGAGGCCGGCTGGGACGGCACGGTGATGCCGGCCGAGGGCGACAAGGTGCCCGCCGGCCAGGTCCCGTCGTGGCGCACGCGCGTGCAGTACGCCGTGGACGACGAGGGGCGCGCGGGCCTGCGCAAGCACCGCTCGCACGAGGTGCAGCCGATCGACCACTGCATGATCGCCGCCGAGGGCGTCAGCGAGCTGGGCATCGAGCGGCGGGACTGGAGCGGCATGGAGTCGGTCGAGGCGATCGCCGCGACGGGCTCCCAGGACCGCATGGTGATCCTGGAGCCGCGGCCCGGCGCCCGCCTCCCGCTCGTCGAGCTCGACAAGCCCGTCTCGGTCATGCGGGTGGAGGAGAAGGACGGCGGAGTCCACCGCGTCCACGGCCGCGCCTTCGTCCGCGAACGCGCCGACGACCGTACCCACCGGGTGGGCAGCGGCGGCTTCTGGCAGGTCCACCCGCAGGCCGCCGACACCCTGGTCAAGGCCGTCATGCAGGGTCTCCTCCCGCGCAAGGGCGACATGGCCCTCGACCTCTACTGCGGCGTCGGCCTCTTCGCCGGCGCCCTGGCCGACCGCGTCGGCGACAAGGGCGCGGTCCTCGGCATCGAGTCCGGCAAGCGCGCCGTCGAGGACGCCCGGCACAACCTCGCCGCGTTCGACCGCGTCCGCATCGAACAGGGCAAGGTCGAGGCGGTCCTGCCCCGCACGGGGATCTCCGAGGCGGACCTCGTCGTCCTGGACCCACCGCGCGCGGGGGCGGGACGGAAGACGGTCCAGCACCTCGCGTCCCTGGGCGCACGGAGGATCGCGTACGTGGCGTGTGACCCGGCCGCGCTGGCGCGGGACCTGGGGTACTTCCGGGACGGGGGGTATCGGGTGCGGACGTTGCGGGTGTTCGATCTGTTTCCGATGACGCATCACGTGGAGTGCGTGGCGATTCTGGAGCCTACGGCAAAGGGGCTCTGACCTGCGGGTTCAAACCCGAGGTGCCTGCACCGGTGATGCCTTCCGGGAGTCTGAGATCCTTGACGCTCGGACGACGCTCGAAGCCAAGAACGCTCAACCTCGCCGCTTTGATACCGGCCAGGTATCATCCCTGTATGGCGATGACACTCCGGCTCCCCGACGACCTTGACGCGAAGCTCACCGAGCGGGCTCGTCGGGAGGGGCGCAGCAAGCAGGAACTTGCCATTGAGGCCATCCGTGACGCCCAGGAGCGGGCCGAGCTGAAGGTCGATGATGTACTGGCTGAGTTGATGGACAGCGATGCGGAGATCCTGGACTACCTGAAGTGACCGACGTGCGCTACGTCCAGATCGACGAGATTCTGGCCATCGCCCGGACGGTCAACGGTACCGAGCACAGCGTGCGTGACATGGGTCTTTTGGTGTCAGCTATCGAACGGCCCCGCACCAACGTGTTCGGAGCCGAGCTGTATCCCACGCTGCCCGAGAAGGCTGCGGCACTGCTGCACTCCGTCGCCCGCAATCACGCGCTGATCGACGGCAACAAACGCACCGCCTGGCTGGCCACGCGCGTCTTCCTGCGGTTCAACGGCGTCAGTGCCAGTACCGCCCCACCGCCCGTCTCCATTGCCGGACCGTTCGTGGAGGACGTTGCGCAGGACAACATCGATGTACCGGTCATCGCCAAGCGCCTGGCGGCCTGGTTCCCTGTTCTCTGACGTTCGACGACGTGGGGGCAGGGCATGCGCGTTCCCTCCTCCCCCCCGCGATGCGGCCCTGCTCAGGTCAAGCCGGAACGGGACGCTGTGCACTGGAAGGCGTGGCTCCCTTTCGACGGGTGTCTTACCCCGGCGTGATGTACCCGGCGCCGATGCGATCGATGCACCTGAGTCGACGTACACCTCTCGCCGGCCCCGTAGCTATGCGGCACAGCTGCCTCGGGGCGGCCGACTCGCGTTGCCCATGACATCCGTATCATCCGAGCCACGACAGGAACCGGTCGACTGAGCGTAGGAGCGCGCGGTGGTCATGGTGCCGGCCAACGCAGGCGTGAGCGACGCGAGCCCGTACAACCGACGGAGTGCAGCGGCAGGTACTTGATCATCGGCGCCGGTCATGGCGCCGGGGTGACATCTCCCCCCGCGTTGCGCATCATGCGTTGCAGTACCGTCAGGGTGATCAGGTATTCCTCGTCCGGGATACCCGCGTGTACCTGTGTCCGGCTGGCGCGCTGGGTCTCGGCCGCTCGTTCGTGCAGGGTCCTGCCTTCGTCGGTGATCCGGAGCCGGCCGGTTCTGTCCAGCACGAGCAGCTTCCGCTCCACCAGAAGGTCGATGTCGGGAGCGAGGCCGGCGCCGACGTCCAGGTTGCTCTGCTGGGCACTGATCACCTCGTCCCGCGTGGCACCGGTTTCGCTGTGCAGCACCTGATGCAGCACCCACCACTGAGGCTGTGTGATGCCGATGGCCGCGAGCCGCCCCCTGACGTACGCCGTGAGCGTCTTGTTCGCGGCCCACGTCCAATATCCGATCGGCTGGTCCACCAGCTCTTCCGCGTTGTGCGAGTACTCCATCGCGTCACCTGCTCTCTGCCGGGTCACCCCCAGTGCTGTCCGAGCGGCCGGGCCGCGTGGACAGCCGGGTGCCTCCCCGGCTCACCTTGGTCATCTGCAACGGTCTGATCCCGACCGTGGTTCAGCGCACGCAGCACCGTGCCGGTGTCAGTCGTCTACGCGCACCGCTGGGAGCCGGCGCCCGTAGGCAAGCAGCAGGAGCTCCTGAGCGGGGCGCGCCACCTGGCTGCCCCTGCCGTACGACCACTCCAGGTCGGTGGCCCGCAGTTCGACATCGTCGAGGGCGGCCCGGAAGAAGCGGAGCGTGCTCGGCTTGACGGTCGTCAGCACGATCCGCAAGCGGTCTTCGGGGAGTCGTCGACCGAGCCCCAGCGCGACGGTGATGTCCAGTCCATGAACGACGTCGTGCCCGAGTGCCGCCGCCAGGCCTCCCACCGGCGGCTTCCAGGGGTGATGGGCGTTGTCCCGCAGTGCTGTGGCGAGGTCATGGGGCGTGAGGACGGCGGCGTCGCGGCGCGCGACGCGGTCGGTCATGCGGTGCAGGTTGCCTCCCGACCGAGCGAGCTCCAGCGCAGTCCTGCCGAACGAGTACCTGAATCCCGTACTCATGTGTGCGGCGACCTCGCGCACCCGCCACCCGCTGCACAAGGACGGCGCATTCCACTGGTGATCGGTCAGCCCGAACAGCACATCCGCCAGTTCGCGCCGCTCGGCCGCGATCTCAGCACGGACGTCCACCGCTGCACTCTCCATGATCACCAGCCTCTCGGGCGCCGGGCCAGAAGTCCAAGAGACGGTAATGCTCGCGACTAGCATCTCTGCTTATGGAGCTCCGCCAGCTGCAGTACTTCCTCACCGTCGTCGAAGAAGCCAACTTCACCCGAGCTGCTGCCCGCCTGCATGTGGCGCAACCGGGGGTGAGTGCTCAGATCCGGCAGATGGAGAGGGAACTTGGGCAGCCCCTGCTGGACCGGTCCGGTCGAAGGGTGACCACCACCGAGGTGGGCGAGGCGGTCCTTCCCTATGCGCGGGCAGCACTTGCAGCCATCGAGGGGATGCGGCAGACGGTGGACGAGTTCACCGGTCTGGTTCGAGGACATGTCACCATCGGGGTCGTCTCAGGGGCGGTCACCGACGAGTACGATCTAGCTGCCTTGCTCGCCGACTTCCACGACGAGCACCCGCAAGTGGAGATCTCCCTCACGGAGGACACCTCGGCACGCATGCTCACCGCCCTGCGCGGCGGTGAACTCGACCTGGCCATCGTCGGCGTCACCGGCGACGATCCCCCGCCGGGCACCAGTCTCCAGGTCGTGATCGACACTCCGCTGGTCGCCGCCATGACCTCGAAGGATCCACTGCTTCTCCCCGTCGGCCGCACAGCACTCCCACTGGCCGCACTCGCCGACCGTCCACTCATCAGCCTTCCACGCGGCACCGGCATACGCGGCGCACTCGAACGCGCCTGCCGACAGGCCGGTTTCCAGCCACGCATCGCCTTCGAGGCCGCCGCGCCGAACCTGCTGACACGCTTCGCCGCCCGCGGCCTCGGAGTTGCCGTCCTCCCCGAGATTCCGTCAGAGGCCGCAGCCGCTCTCGGCCTCCGCACCCTCCCGCTGACCTCCCCCCGCCTCCGCGGCCGGATTGCTCTCGCATGGCCGACGGACGGTCCCACCACACCGGCAGCCAAGGCCCTCCTGGTCCGTATGAGGGAGGCTCTTCCACCGGTCGAACCTGCATGGGACGGCTGGCTTGATTCCTGATCTCGGGGTTCGCATGAGGGAAAGAGCCGAGGAGTACGTGCCGCGCGTCCACCCGTCCACGGCGACCTTCCTGGCGGGGCACCGGTGGGTCGTGGAGCTGTCCCACGACGAGCCCCTCGCCGACGCGCACAATGTGCCGCTGCCGCCGGACGCCTTCCACCTGCCGGTGGGCCTGCCCGTCACCCACGAGATTCACCGTGACGCTGCCCACCCGTCCCGCCTGCTCCTGCCGTTCACGACCACAGCGGCACGAGCCGTGTGACGAGGGCCGCCGCCGGTACGGCGGCGGCCCGGGTCGTCAGTCATGTCCTCCCGGTGGGGCGGGCGGAGCCGCCTCGTAGGCCGTCATCGTGGCGGGTCCCGTCAGGTGCGGGTCCAGCGCTGGTTGCTGCCGTTCGAGCAGGAGTAGAGCTGGATCAGGGTGCCGTTCGCGGTACCGGTCGCCACGGCGTCGAGGCAGCGGCCGGACTGGACGCCGACGATGGATCCGTCGGAGTTGAGGCGCCATTTCTGGTTGTCGCCGCCCCAGCAGCTGTAGACCTGCACCTTCACGCCGTTACCGGTGCCGGCGGCGTCCAGGCACTTGGTGCCCTGGATCCTCAGCTCGCCCGCGTCGGTGTAGGTCCATTGCTGGCCGGTGCCGCTGTTGCAGTCCCACAGGCGGACCTGGGTGCCGTCGGTGGTGCCGGGCGCGTCCAGGCAGCGGCCGGAACCGACGCCCTTGATCTGCCCGGAGTCCGTGGGGGGCGTGGTGGAGCCGCCGTTGAGCGCGTTGAGGACGGCGGTGTAGGCGGGCTTCTTGCTGCCGTCGCCGTTGAACAGCAGCGGCGTCTGCTCCGCTCGCCAGGAGTCGGTGTCGCGCACCCCCCAGACGGTGATGCCGAGGCAGCGCGGGACGGCCAGGCAGTCGTTGGTCACGTTGGCGTAGGTCGAGGCCGACGCGCCCTGGATGTCGAGTTCGGTGACGGCGACGTCGACACCGAGGGCCGCGAAGTTCTGCAGCGTCGTGCGGAAGTTGGCGTTGTAGGGACTGCCGCTGTTGAAGTGCGCCTGGAAGCCGACACAGTCGATCGGCACGCCCCGCTGCTTGAAGTCCCGGACCATCGCGTACATCGCCTGGGTCTTGGCCCAGGTCCAGTCCTCGACGTTGTAGTCGTTGTAGCAGAGCTTGGCCGCCGGGTCGGCGGCGCGCGCGGTGCGGAAGGCGACCTCGATCCAGTCGTTGCCGGAGCGTTGCAGGTTGGAGTCCCGCCGGGCCCCCGAACTGCCGTCGGCGAACGCCTCGTTCACGACGTCCCACTGGGCGATCTTGCCCTTGTAGTGGGCCATCACGCCGTTGATGTGGTCGATCATCGCCTGGCGCAGTGCGCTGCCGCTGAGGCTCTGCATCCAGCCGGGCTGCTGGGAGTGCCAGGCCAGGGTGTGGCCGCGCACCTGCTTGCCGTTCTGCACCGCCCAGTTGTAGACGCGGTCGGCGGCGGCGAAGTTGAACTGCCCCCGCTGCGGTTCGGTGGCGTCGATCTTCATCTCGTTCTCGGCCGTCACCGAGTTGAACTCACGGTTCGCGATCGTCGTGTACGTCGAGTCGTTCAGCTTGCCCGAGGCGATGGCGGTGCCGAAGTAGCGGCCGCTCTGTGCCGCCGCGGCGCCGAGCGTGCTCTCGGCGGCCTGTGCGGTCGACGGTGCGACCAGCGCGGTGGCGACACCGAGGATGCCGACGAGCACCGCCAGCAGCAGGCCGCGGATCTGTCGGCGGATGCCGGGTCTGGGGAGGGCGTAGGAGCCCATCACTGTGCCTCCAAGGTCGAAATCACGGAAGGACTGAAGCGCAGGATTGGGTGTTGACCGAGCATCGTCAATACTCGGCGCAGAAAAAGTTTCTGTTTCTCCTTCGAAACTTTCGAAGCGCCCTCACTCCAGGGGTGCCCTCGTTTTTGCGCTCTACCAAGGGTTTGGCGGTGGCGGGTGAGGGCCACATGTCGCGTCCCGCGGCTTGAATGTTTCGGTTTCAGAAGCGATAGGTGCGAGAGGGGTTGACGTCCGCCTTCGGCTCTTTAGCATTCAGCCTGCTCGATATTCCGGCTCTCGTTCGATATTCCGAACGTGCCGTATCGTCCCCTCACGGTAGAGGAAGTCCCCATGCGCAGAGTAAGTCCCACCCGCGGGCGCCCGTCCGCGCTGCTCGCCGCCGTGGTCGCCGCCGTCGCGGTGCTGGCGGCCCTGCTCGTCGTCACCCCGGCGCAGGCGGCCGCCACCGGAGCCTTGCGCGGTGTCGGTTCGGGCCGGTGCCTCGATGTGCCCGGTGCCGTCCGGACCGACGGCACGTACATGCAGGTCTACGACTGCTGGGGCGGGGCCAATCAGCAGTGGACGCTGACGGACAGCCGGCAACTGACCGTGTACGGCGACAAGTGCCTGGACGTTCCGGGTCACTCCACGGCGCCCGGGACGCGGGTGCAGATCTGGAGCTGTTCCGGCGGTGCGAACCAGCAGTGGCGGGTGAACCCGGACGGCACGGTCGTCGGCGTGGAGTCCGGGCTGTGCCTGGAGGTCGCGGGCGCCGGCACGGCCAACGGCACGGCGGTCCGGATCGGGACGTGCGGCGGTGGCGCCGACCAGAAGTGGTCCGGTCTGACCGCGACGCCGCCGACCGACGGCGCGTGCCCCCTGCCGTCCACGTACCGGTGGACCTCGACGGGTGTACTGGCGCAGCCGGCGAACGGATGGGCGGCGGTCAAGGACTTCACCGCCGTGACCCACAACGGCAAGCGCCTGGTCTACGCGTCGAACGTGTCGGGGTCGTCCTACGGCTCGATGATGTTCGACCCCTTCACGAACTGGACGGACATGGCGTCGGCCGGTCAGAGGGGGATGAGCCAGGCCGCGGTGGCACCCACCCTGTTCTACTTCGCGCCCAGGAACATCTGGGTGCTGGCCTACCAGTGGGGTGCGTCGCCCTTCGTCTACCGCACGTCCAGCGATCCCGCCAACCCCAACGGCTGGTCCGCCCCGCAGCCGCTGTTCACCGGGAGCATCTCCGGCTCCGACACCGGCCCGATCGACCAGACCCTGATCGCCGACGGACAGAACATGTACCTGTTCTTCGCCGGGGACAACGGCAAGATCTACCGGGCGAGCATGCCGATCGGGAACTTCCCGGGCAATTTCGGCTCCTCGTACACGACGATCATGAGTGACACCAAGGCCAACCTGTTCGAGGGCGTACAGGTCTACAAGGTCCAGGGCCAGAACCAGTACCTCATGATCGTCGAGGCGATGGGCGCGAACGGCCGCTACTTCCGCTCCTTCACGGCCTCCAGCCTGAGCGGCTCGTGGACCCCGCAGGCCGCGAGCGAGAGCAACCCCTTCGCGGGCAGGGCCAACAGCGGGGCCACCTGGACCAACGACATCAGCCACGGTGACCTGGTCCGCGACAATCCCGACCAGACCATGACCATCGACCCCTGCAACCTGCAGTTCCTCTACCAGGGCAAGTCCCCGACCGCGGGCGGGCCCTACGACCAGCTGCCGTGGCGGCCGGGCGTGCTCACCCTGCGGCGCTGACCTCCCGGCACCGGCCGGCGCGGACGCTCGCCCCGGGCGTCCGCGCCTTCGGGCGGGGCCGCTAGGAACCCGCCCGGCGGATGCGTACCGGGCCGCGGGCCTCGGTCTCGGTGACGGGTCGGCCGGCCTGCGTCACCTCGACCTCGCCGGCCGCCACCAGACGCCAGGCGGCTCGGCGGGCGGGCTCCATCAGGGCCCGCCAGCCGTCGTCGTCACCCCCGTGCACCCGGCGCGCGGCGTCGGACGGACATATGGAGGCAGTGGCCCCCCGTTGCTGGAGCAGGTCCCTGATGGCCTGCTCCAGCCGCTGAACGAGCTGCCGATCCGCCTCCGTCACGCCTTCCAGTGTGCACCGGGCGCGGCGCCCCGGCCGCATGGTGCCCGTGCCCGTGCCCGGCGACCGGGGGCGGGGCGGGCCCGCCGACGGCACGTGGCACGCGCGCAGCCGCCCCGCGCAGGGCGGGGCGGCTGACCGGCCTCGTGCCGGACTCCGTGCGGGGACCGGCACGGGGAAGGGTCAGGGCAGGGTGACCTCGCCCTGGTTCAGCACACGCGGGTGGAAATACGCCGCCTGGATTTTGGCGTTGGAATTGTTCCCGCGCAGATGCTCGGACCACATCATGAACCATGCCCACCGCGTCTGACTGTCCAGCAGTGCGGCGGTCGGCATTTTACCCAGCTCCGCGAGCGCCATGGGTTTTGTTCCCGCGATACTCCGCATCTGCTGGTAGTCGGCGGAACTCGGGTGGTTCTTGTACCAGACGTCCAGTGACACGACATCCACGTACTGGTCTCCCGGATAGTAGCTGCTCCAGTTGCCCGCCGGATTGTCCTGGACGTTCCAGACCCAGATCAGATTGTCCAGCCCTTTCGTCCCGGCGAGGTAATCGCGGGTGATCTGGTAGAGGCGCGCGCTGCCGTTCGCGCCGGGCCGGTTCCCCCACCAGTTCCAGGCCTCGTTCATCTCGTGCAGCGGCCGGAAGAGGACCGGGACACCCGCGTTCTCCAGCTGCTGGAGGTAGGGGACGACCTCGTCGAGGCGCCGCTTCCAGGCGTTGTTCAGGGCGCTGCCCTGCGTCAGGACCTGCGCGAACTGGGCGTTGGTCAGGTTGGACTTGACGCCGCCCTCGAACGCGCAGGTGCTGCCGCCGGTCGGCGGACAGACGTGCCAGGTGAGCGAGACCAGGGAGCCGTTCGCCCACTCGGTCCTGGCCTGGTCGACGACGCGCTGGCGGCCGGCCACGTCCGCCGCGGCGAACATCAGGTCACCACCCCACAGACCGGGGTACTGCCCGGTGACGTCCTTGACCTGCTGGGTGTACTGACCCGGAGCGGAAGCGGGTTCCTTGTTGTGCTGTCCGGAAACGATGTGATTTCCGGAAAGGGAGCGGAGGTGGTTCAGTACCGTCTGCTTCGGGGTCGGGGGAAATGCTTGCGCGGATTGTGTGGCCGGCCCGAGAAGGAGGGTCGCGGCGACGGTCGCGAAGGCCACGGCGAGGCGTGCGGAATGTCGAATTGCTCTCATGGGCGTCCAAGCTCTTGGGGGTGAACTTGATATGTGCCGCCAATGTGGCCGCTACGCCGGGGCGCGTCAATGGTCTGTCGTCCTTGGCAATGCATCCGCGTAATCCTTTACTTAACTTTTCCTAAACACTGTCGCGAAGGTGGCGTCTTGTCCCGCCTTCGTCTTGTCCCACCTTCATGCGACGGTCGGGGGAGGGGTGCGGCAGCCTCGGAAGGTCACCGGTCCGCGGGTCCGGAAGGCCAGGCGCTCGTACAGCGCGATCGCGCCGGTGTCGGTCGCCCGGCTCGGTCCGGGCGACGAGGCGGAGCATCTCGGGCACGTCGTCCGCGCCCGGTTCGACCACGTCGGTCCCGGGCTCGGTGAGGGAGGGGGCGAGGGCGCGGTCGGGGCGGGCGACGTCGGACGGTCGCGGGTCGGCACGCGGACCGCGCACGACCACCCGAAGGTTCTCGGCGTCACCGGCCACCCGACCCACCAGTACGGCGGCCGGAAGGTGCGGACGTACGAGGGGAGGGGGGCGCTCAGTGGTGACCGGTGCCAGGTCGGCGCGGGTGAGGCGGGTCGTGGGGGTGATGCCGCGCTCGCGTTCGTAGCCGGCCGGTTCGGGAGCGGTCACGGCGGCCCCCGCCGGGGTGCGGGACGACCACGGCCTTGACCGCCTCGCCCCACCACTCGTCGGGGACGCCCACGACGCAGGCACGCCCGTCAAGAGGGGCGTCGGCCCACACGGTCGACAGGGCGGGGCGGTGGCCGGGTGGGGCCGGGGCGGGGACGGGCGTGCGCGGCGTGACGTCTTTCTGACGGTCCGTCATCCGAGTAGGCCGTGCGACGGCGGGATCGTGACCAACTGTGGCCAACTGATTGCAGATGGTGGCGAGTTGTGGTGCCCCGACACCTCTGCCGGGGTACGTGCGGTGGGCTTCCACCCACCTCGCCGAGGAGCGGGAGTGCTCCGCGCGCGGGGCGTGGCGCCCGGGGAGCGAAGCGGAACGAGTGTGACCGGTGTACCTGGGGAAGGCCGGGGTGCATTGGCGATGCTGGTCGCAGTCCACTCGCAGCAATGACGAGGCCCCCACGAGGACTCCTATGACCTTACGCACGCTTCGACCCGCCGGCGCGGCGCCCCCCACGGGCCCCACCGCGGGGCACACCTTCGACTCGCTCGTCTCCGACACATGTGCGGAGTTACTCGGTTCGCTCCGCCGCGCGGACCAGCGCAGAAGGGGGGAGCAGTACATCCGCGGACTGCTCACCGCCCAGGGACGCAAGACCGCCCGGAACCTGGCCGCCTTCGTCGGAGAAGGCGCGGCGGAACAGAGCCTGCACCACTTCGTCGCCGGATCCACCTGGGACTGGGGTGAGGTGCGGGCCGCGCTGGCCCGCTACGTGGACGACCGGCTGACCCCCGACGCCTGGGTGATCGCGCCGATGGTGGTGTCCAAGGCGGGAGTGCGCTCCGTCGGGGTGAGCCGGCGCTTCGTGTCCGACCTGGGCCGGGTGGTGAGCTGCCAGCAGAGTCACGGACTGTGGCTGGCCTCGGGCCAGACGGCCGCCCCGGTCAGCTGGCGGCTGACGCTGGGCGGCGCCCGGAGCGGCGAGGGCGCTGCCCGGCCCCCGGGCGCACCCGGTGAGGAGGAGAACATCGTCCGCCTGGTGGCCGAAGCCGCCCAGGCCAACCGCGCCTTGGCACGCCCCGTGGTGATGGACGCACGGGCGGCCGTGCTGCCGCGCCTGGTGCGGGGGCTCGGTCTCGCGGGCCTGCCCTTCATGGTGCGGGTGGGCGGGAATCTCCCGCTGGCCTCGGCGAGCGGCCGCGGCCCGGTGGACCACCACACGGGGACCACCTCGGCCCAGCAGCTGATGGAGCAGCTGAAACGGCTGAGCCGCCCCGTCGAGTGGCGGGGCTCCCTCAGTCTCGTCGTCCCGCACACCGTCGTGCTGCCGGGCGTGGTCCCGAGGCGAACCCTGGTGCTGATGGGGGTGTGGCGGGGCAACCGGCGGCGCCCGGCCGACCTGTGGCTGACCGACCTCACGTCCTGGGACCGCGGCGCCCTGCTGCGGCTGGCGATGCTCACCGAACAGGTCGACGCCGACTTCGACCGGGTGAGTGTGGGCGTGGGCATGCGCGACTTCGAGGGACGGTCGTTCCAGGGCTGGCACCGGCACGTGACGCTGGCGTCCATCGCCCACACCCTGCGGCTCGCGCAGCCCTCCGCGCGCGGCGACCTCGGGGAGGCGACGGCGGTGTGACCCCGCCCCGTCGCGGCCGGCCGGGCAGGCGTGCCGGCCGCGACGGGGGAGGAGTGCCCGGGACGGACGGCCGCCGGAATCGGCCGCCCGCTTTCACCGTTCACGACGAATCGCGGTACCGGAAAGGACGGAAAGGGCCGCACCCTTGAGTGCGGCCCATTCCCCGCCGGAGACGAGTCGCCCC
Source organism: Streptomyces sp. NPDC047853 (assembly GCF_043204535.1). Classification (NCBI taxonomy): domain Bacteria; kingdom Bacillati; phylum Actinomycetota; class Actinomycetes; order Kitasatosporales; family Streptomycetaceae; genus Streptomyces; species Streptomyces sp. NPDC047853. Next base: position 64,349 of record NZ_JBIDCI010000023.1, read on the forward strand.
GGGAAAAGGCGTTCAGATTCCCGTGCGATCACCGGCGGCGGGCACGGACTTGCGCACCCGTAGGCAGTCCTCGTACGTGGGCAGAATTCCCGCGGAAGCGGCCGCCCGCAAGGACGGCGCCGCCGCGTCCCTGGCGGAGCGGACGGGTTTCCCGGTCAGTCCCCAGGGCAGGCCGAGTTCGGGGTCCAGTGCGTCGACGTCGATGACCATGCCCGGGACGTACTCCTCGGTGCACAAATAGTTCATGCAGGTGTCGTCCGCGAGGGCCACATAGCCCAGGCCGATGCCGTCCGGCAGGTAGAGCGCCGTGCCCGACCCGGCGTCCTGCCGCACCGCCTCGTACCGCCCGAAGCCCGGCGACCCGACCCGCATGTCGACCACCATGGTCAGCACCGCCCCCCGCACACAGGTGAGGATCTTGGCCTGGCCCGGCGGCAGGGTGGTGGCGTGGAGACCGCGCAGCACGTGGCGCCCGGAGACGGTGCAGTGGACCTGCCGTATCTCCACCGCGTGCCCGACGGCGGCCTCCAGCGGGCCGCGGCGCAACGCCTCGTAGAACCGGCCCCGGTGGTCCGGCAGCGGCTGCGGGTCGATGCGGAAGACGTCGGGCACTGCTGTCTCGGTGATGAGCATGGGGCGATCCCGCCGGTCGGTGGGTGGACGCGTGTCGGACGGAGGCGCTTCAGTCCACCCGGGGCAGCAGCCCCTCGATCGCGTCGGCCGCCGCGGGCGCCCCGCCGGCCGCCGTGATCTGCTCACGCAGCCTCCGCAGGTTCCCCGGGACCGCGGGGTCCGCCAGTACCCGGCGCACCGTGGCGCGCAGGGACCCGGCCGTCAGCTCCGCGTTCAGCAGCTGGTCACCGACGCCCAGTTCGACGATCCGCCGCGCGGTGGCCCGGGGCTCCGGCATCACCGGGATGGCCACCACCGGCACACCGTGCGAGAACACCTCCATGGCGGTGCTCATCCCCCCGTGGTTCACCACCACCGCCGTGTGCGGCAGGACATCGCGCAGCGACACGAAGTCGGTCACCCGGACGTTGCCGGGCAGCGGGCCCAGGTCGGCCGCCGGTACCCCGCCGCCCAGTACCAGGAGCACGTTCCACGGCTCGTCGCCGAACGCCTCCAGACAGGTGCGGAAGAAGTCCGGCCGGTCGTTGTACAGGGTTCCGAGACTCACCAGCACCAGCGGCCGGCCGTCCTCGTCCCCCGGACTCCACTCGCCGTGGAACGCCGCGCGGGGCGGGCAGGGACCGACGAAGTGGTGCTGCTCGTCGAAGGTGTCGCCCGCGTACTGGAAGGAGCGGGGCATGTACAGCAGGGCCGGCCCGCCGTGCAGGACCCCGGTGAAGCCGGCCAGGTCGTGCTCGACGCCCTGCTCCTCCAGCAGCCGCTCGATCCGTGCCAGCAGCTTGTGCAGCTCGGGGTCGTCCGGCGGCTCGGCCGAGTCGACCGGCGGATGCAGCGACCAGTGCTCGTTGGCGGCGTAGGTCGGCGTGCTGCGGATGACCGGGATGCCCCACCGGTCCGCCAGCAGCCGCCCCGTCCACAGCGACGACGGGTCGTTGACGACGACGTCGGGACGGTTCTCGGCGAAGTGCCGCTCCAGCGGTTCCATGGTCTGCGCCGTCATGTCCAGCAGCCACTCCAGGACCCGTACGAACTCGTCCTCGTCCGTGTACTCGTCCGCGTCCTGGCGAGGCACCATCTGGTCCAGGAACCGCTGCCGGTCCACCGGATAGGTGACCACCTCGGCGCCGATCAGCCGGGCCCGCTCGGCCAGGTCCTCGGAGAGCGCGAACGTCACCCGGTGGCCGCGCGCGACCAGTTCCTCGGCGACGCCCAGGGTCGGATTCACATGCCCGGCAACCGGAAGGATGAAGAATGCGATATGAGCCACGTGAAACCCTTCATGCGTCGAGGTCCTTCGAACCGCGGGGCCTTGGCGGACGGCGGAGCCCATTCCGCCGTGCGTTCACCGGGCGCACTTTAGGAAGGGAACTGCGCGGCGGACAAGGGCGAGATGACATAGCCTCCGCCGGGCCCCGCCCCGCTTCCTAGGTGACAAAGTCACGGTCGGGTGATGGAGCGCGGAAGCGATTCGGGACAGCATTTCGCACAGCCGCCGCCCCGGGATTCTGGAGGATCCGTGCCCGATTCCAAGGAAAACTCCCCGCTCGTCGTACTCGGCGCGGGCGTCATGGGCACGGCCATCACGGCACTCGCCGTCGGACACGGGCACCCGGTCACCCTCGTCGACACCTCCCCGCAGGCGCGCGCGTCCGCCGCCGACGCGGTCGCACTGCACCTGCGGACGGCCCGGCTGATGGGCGCACTGCCCCACGACCGCCCGCCCGGCGAGCTGACCGTCGAGGAAACGCCGGCCGCCGTCGCCGGCGCCACCGCCGTGATCGAGGCCGTCACCGAGGACCCCAAGAGAAAGGCCGAGGTGCTGGCGGACCTGGCGTCCGCGGCGCGCCCCGGGACGCTGCTCGTCAGCAACACCTCGGGCGTCCCCATCGACGAGCTGGCCGACGCCGTACCCCGCCCCGGGGACCTCGTCGGCGTGCACTTCATGAACCCCGCGTACGTGATCCCCACGGTCGAGGTGGTCCTCGGCCCGCGCAGCTCGGAGGCGGCCGCCCGGGCGACCCGGGAGCTGCTGACCGGACTGGGCCGCCGTGGCATCGTCGTCGGTGACGGCGCCGGCTTCGTCACCAGCCGCCTGCTGCACCGGATGCTGAACGACGCCATCGCGGTGGTGCACGAGGGCCGGGCCACCCCGGAGACCGTGGACGCGCTGATGCGCGACTGCATCGGCCACCGCACCGGACCCCTGGCCACGGCCGACCTGATCGGCCTGGACAACCTGGCCGACTCGCTGCGGGTGATGCACGAACGGACCGGCGACCCGGCGCTCCGCCCGAGCGAACTGCTGCTGGACAAGGTCCGGCAGGGCCTGCTCGGCCGCAAGAGCGGCCGGGGATTCTACGACTACCAGGAGGCCACGCGATGACCACGACGTCCGGCCGGCCGGACCCCACCGGCACCGCCCCCGCAGCCGACGAGGTCGCCGAGGAACTGCTCGCCTTCCTCACGGACCGCACCAAGACCACCTGGGAGCGCGACCAGGACCTGTTCGCCGTCGGCGGGATGTCCTCGCTGTTCGCCATGCAGCTCGTCGTGCACCTGGAGAAGACCTACTCCCTCGTCATCAGCGGCGCCGACCTGATGCTGGACAACTTCCGCACCGTCGACGCGATGGTCCGGCTGGTCGGACGGCTGGCCGCGCCCGGCGAGGCGACCGGGCACGCAGGTGGCTGACACCTCCCACGCCGACGGCACCGAGGCCGAGGACCTGTTCACCGCCCTGGTCGGCGACCGGGCGGGCGACTGGGACCGCACGGGCGAGCTGCCCCTCGGCCTGCTGCGCGACCTCGGTTCCCGGGGCCTGCTGTGCGCCCAGGCGCCCGCCGCCCAGGGCGGCCTCGGCTGGACCAGTCGGCGCAACGGCGAACTCACCGCGCACGTCGGCGCCCTGTGCAGCTCGCTGCGGAGCGTCATGACCTCGCAGGGCATGGCCGCCTGGACCCTGCGCCGGCTCGCCGGAGCGGCTCAGCAGGCCGCCCTGGTGCCCCGGTTGACCGGCGGCGAGCTGGCCGCCGTGGCGTTCACCGAGACCGGCGCCGGCAGCGACCTGTCCGCCCTGCGGACCCGCATCACCACCGACGGCGACGAGATCGTCGTCGACGGGGCCAAGGTGTGGGCGACCAACGCCGCCTACGCGGACCTGCTGGTGGTCTTCGGCCGCACGGAGCGGGGCGCCGGTGCCGTGGTGGTGCCCGCCTCGACCCCGGGTGTCCGCGTCGAGCGCATCACCGACGCGCACGGCTGCCGCGCGGCCGGACACGCCGACATTCACCTGGACGGGGTCCGGCTGCCGGCCGACGCCCTGCTCCAGGGACACGACCGCACCCCCGCCCTGCTGGTCACCACCGCCCTGAGCTACGGCCGGATGTCGGTGGCCTGGGGCTCCCTGGGCATCCTGCGCGGCTGCCTGGCCGCCGCCGCGCGGCACGCCGGCGGACGCGAGCAGTTCGGCACCCGGCTCTCGGACCACCAGCTCGTCGCCCGGCACCTCGCCGAGCTGTTCGTCGCCGAACAGCACGCCACCCGGGCCTGTGAGCACGCCAGCGCCCAGTGGGACGAGGGCAGCCCCGAGATGGTGGTCGCCGCCGTCCTGGCCAAGCACGTCGCCGCCACCGGCGCCGCCCGCGGGGCCGAACGGGCCCTGCAGGTAATGGCGTCGGCCGGGGCCCGGGACGGACACGTCGTCGCCCGGGCGCACCGCGACGCCAAGCTCATGGAGATCATCGAGGGCAGCAACGAGATCTGCGAACTGATCCTGGCCCGGCACGTGATGTCCGCCGCCGGGTGAACCGGCCCGCGTCGCCGCCGGCCGCGAACCGAGTACGCCCCGTCGAGGAGTCGCGGTCCGCGACCGCCGCAGCGAGAGAAGGGAACGACGTGCACCGGGACAACGCCGCCGAGCAACCGGTCAAATGCCTGGTCTGGGACCTGGACAACACCCTCTGGCAGGGCACCCTCCTGGAGGAGGACGAGGTCCGGCTCGCCCCGGAGGTCCTGCGGACCATCACCGAGCTGGACGCGCGCGGCATCCTCCAGGCCGTGGCCAGCAAGAACGACCACGACCACGCCTGGGCGAAGCTGGAACAGCTCGGCGTCGCCGAGTACTTCGTGCTCCCGCGCATCGGCTGGGGCCCGAAGTCGAAGTCGGTCCGCGAGATAGCCGACCGGCTGAACTTCGCGCCGGGCACCGTCGCCTTCATCGACGACCAGCCCTTCGAACGGGCCGAGGTCGAGCACGAACTGCCGGAGGTCCGCACCTACCCCGCCGAACAGGCGACGCTGCTGACCGGCCTGCCGGAGTTCAGCCCCGGCACCGTCACCGTCGACTCGACCCGCCGCCGCTCCATGTACCAGGCGTCCTTCCGCCGGGACGCCGAACGCTCCGACTTCACCGGCCCCGACGCGGACTTCCTGCGCTCGCTCGACATCCGGATGCGGATCAGCCGTGCCACCCCCCTGGAACTCTCCCGGGTCGAGGAACTCACCCTGCGCACCAGCCAGATGAACGCCACCGGAGTGCACTACTCCGAGGACGAGCTGCGCGCCCTCATCGACGACCCCGACCACGAGGTGCTGGTCACCACCATGACCGACCGCTTCGGCCCCTACGGCGCGGTCGGCGTCGTGCTGCTGCGGCGCGGCCCCGAAGCCTGGCGGATCAGGCTGCTGGCCACCTCGTGCCGGGTGGTGTCCCTCGGCGCCGGCACGGTGCTCCTGCACTGGCTGACGGACCAGGCGCACCGGGCCGGGGTGCACCTCGGCGCCGACTTCCGCGCCACCGAACGCAACCGGATGATGGAAGTGGCCTACCGCTTCGCGGGCTTCACCGACGATCCCTGCCCGTGCCAGGACGCCTCCGCCGCCACCGGCGCGATCGGCCGCCTGCACCTGGTGCCGTCCCCCCGGCCCGCCCCCGACACCCTCCGTCTGGAAGCTCCCGACCTGGCCCCGGACCGGCCGCGCCCCGCCCAGGATCCCGAAAGGACCCCATGATTGCCACCGCGTGCCGCGTCTGCGGCAACAAGGAGCTGCTGTCCGTACTCGACCTGGGCGAACAGGCGCTCACCGGGGTGTTCCCGGCCACCCGCGACCAGGTCGTCCCCTCCGTGCCGCTGCAACTCGTCGCGTGCTCACCGGCCGGATGCGGCCTCGTCCAACTGCGCCACACCCCCGACCCGGACCTCATGTACGGGGAGGGCTACGGCTACCGCTCGGGCATCCGGCCCTTCATGGTCGACCACCTGCACGGCAAGGTCGCCGCGGTCCGCCGGCTGGTGGACCTCGGCCCGGACGACCTGGTCCTCGACATCGGCAGCAACGACGCCACGCTGCTCAAGGGCTACCCCGCCGACGGCCCCCAACTGGTCGGCATCGACCCGACCGGCGGCAAGTTCCGCGAACTGTACCCGCCGAACGCTGAGTTGATCGTCGACTACTTCACCCGCGCGACCTTCGAGAACCGCTTCGGGGCGCGCCGCGCGAAGGTCGTCACCTCGATCGCCATGTTCTACGACCTGCCGGACCCGCTGCGCTTCATGAGCGACGTCCGCGACGTCCTCACCGAGGACGGCGTCTGGATGATGGAGCAGAGCTACCTGCCCGCGATGCTCGAAGCCGACGCCTACGACGTCGTCTGCCACGAGCACCTGGAGTACTACGCGCTCCGCCAGATCGAGTGGATGGCCGAACGCGTCGGCCTCACCGTCATCAGCGCTGAGCCGACCGAGGTGTACGGCGGCAGCCTGTGCGTCACCCTCGCCAGGACCGGCTCCCCGCACCCGACGGACGAGGCGGGCCTGGCCCGCGTCCGGGCCGCCGAGGCCGCCGCGGGACTGGACGGCATGGCGCCCTTCGAGGCCTTCGCCCGCCGCGTCACCGACCAGCGGGACGCCCTGCGCGGCTTCCTCGACCGCTCCCGCGAAGAGGGCCGGCTGACCCTCGGCTACGGCGCCTCCACCAAGGGCAACGTCATCCTCCAGTACTGCGGGATCACCGAGCGGGACCTGCCCTGCATCGGCGAGGTGAGCGAGGAGAAGGCGGGGCGTTTCACCCCCGGGACGGGCATCCCCATCGTGTCCGAGCAGGACGCCAAGGCGCAGAAGCCGGACCAGCTGCTGGTCCTGCCCTGGATCTACCGGGACGGATTCGTCGAACGGGAACAAGAGTTCCTCGACGGCGGCGGCCGACTGGTCTTCCCGCTGCCCGCGCTCGACGTCGTGTGACCGGCGGCATCGGCCGGCGCGACGTCGGCCGATGCACCCCGTTCAGCTGAGCCACGCGTCCGGCGCCCGGCCACCCTTGCCCAGGGGCGGGAAGATGGCGTCCAGCTCGGCCAGTTCGTCCTCACCGAGGACCAGGTCCAGGGACCGCAGCGCCGAGTCCAGCTGTTCCAGCGTGCGCGGACCGATCACCGCGCCGCTGATCCCCGGCCGGGACAGCACCCAGGCCAGACCGACCTCGGCCGGGTCCGCGCCGATGCGGCCGCAGAACCCCTCGTACGCCTCGATCGTCGCGCGCAGCTCGGGCAGCAGCAGCTGGGCCCGCCCCTGCGCCGACTTCACCGCGACGCCCGCCGCGAGCTTGCGCAGCACCCCGCTGAGCAGCCCGCCGTGCAGCGGTGACCAGGCGAACACGCCCAGCCCGTAGGCCTGGGCGGCCGGCAGCAGCTCCAGCTCGGCGTGGCGTACCGCCAGGTTGTACAGGCACTGCTCGGAGACCAGACCGAGGGACTGGCGGCGCCGGGCCGCGTCCTGGGCGGCGGCGACGTTCCAGCCGGCGAAGTTCGACGACCCCACGTAGGTCACCTTGCCGCTCGCCACCAGACGGTCCATCGCCTGCCAGATCTCGTCCCAGGAGGCGGCATGGTCGACGCGGTGCATCTGGTAGAGGTCGATGTGGTCCACGCCCAGGCGCCGCAGCGACTGCTCGCAGGCCGTGACGATGTGCCGCGCCGACAGGCCGCCGTCGTTGAGCCGTTCGCTCATGTCCCCGCCGACCTTGGTGGCCAGCAGGACGTCCTCCCGCCGTGCGGCGCTCTTGGCCAGCCAACGGCCCACCAGTTCCTCGGTGTGCCCCTTGTGGACCCGCCAGCCGTAGATGTCCGCCGTGTCGATGCAGTTGATGCCGCGGTCGACCGCCGCCTCCATCAACTGCATCGCGTCGCCGTCCTCGACCCGGCCGCTGAAGTTCACGGTGCCCAGCCAGAGCCGGCTCACCAGGGTCGCGCTGCGACCGAGCCGCGTGTGCGCGGCCTGCTCCCGGTCCGTGCTCACGTTCGGATCCCACCCCTCGCTCCGTCGGCCACCATCGTCTCCGCCACGGCGTCGAGCCCCGTCCGCAACGGCACGAGGGGGGACCACCCGGTCACCGCGCGGAACGCGGAGGGGTCGCAGACCGTGCTCTCGAAGTCGCCCGCCTCGGCATGGTCGGGCGGCTCCGTGGACACCACCGGCACGGGTGGCCGCCCCGTCCGCTCGGCCACCAGCCCGGCGACGGCCGCGAACACCTCTCCCAGGGGCTCCGGCCGGCCCGTGCCGACGGGCCACGTGCCGCCCGCCAGCCCCTGCACGTGGCCGAGCGCCGCCGCGAAGGCGCGCGCCGCGTCCTCCACATGGAGCAGATCGCGCCCGACCGTGCCGTCGTGCCACATCGTGACCGGCTCGCCCGCCACGGCCTGCCGCGCCACCGACGCGACCACCCCGCGACCGGTCCACCCGGTCAGCGGGCTGCGGCCGTAGACGGTCGGCAGCCGCAGGACGACCCCGCGGACCACCCCCTCGGAGGCGGTCCGCAGCAGCACCTCCTCGGCCGCCGCCTTCTGCCGGGCGTACGCGCCCTGCCGGGCGGCGTCGGCACCGGCCTGGAGGGTACTGGCGAGGGCCACGGCCGGGGCGGGCCCCGGCCGGTCCCGGAACGCGTCGGCCATGTCGTGCAGCAGGCCGACGTTCACCCGCCGCGACCGTTCGTCGGCCGCGCGCCACGACCGCGCCCCGCCGATGTGGGCGGCGAGGTGCACGACGGCGTCCGCTCCCTCGACGGCGGCCCCGACCTCGCCCCTCCGGGCGAGGTCCGCGCGGCGGACCTCGACGGCCGCCCGCGCGTCCGCCGGGACGGGGGTCTCGCGGCGGGCCACCGCCCGCAGCCGCACCGGCATGCGCGCCAGCTCGGCGACCAGGGCCGAGCCGATGAAGCCGGACGCGCCGACCACCGTGATCAGCGGCCCGCGCGGATCGTTCGAACGGTTGAGTACTTCCAGATTCACGTCACACCGCATCCTCGTTCGGGTAACTCCGCGGCATGCCCGGCCCGGGCCCCGGCTGTTCCAGGAGTCCGACCGCCGCCGACGGCGACGGCAGCAGCGCCATCTCCTCGGCGAGCCCGGCTGCCGCCTTGGCATACAGGGCGTTCTCCAGCAGTTCGGCGCACCCCGCGGCCACGGCCGCGGGAGTGGCCCGGGACGGCGGTACGAGCAGGGCCGCACCCGCCCCCGCCAGTGCCCGCGCGTTGTCGAACTGGTCGTCCAGCCGGGGCGTGACGACCTGCGGCCGACCCGCGGCCAGCGCGGTCAGGGACGTGCCCTGTCCGCCGTGGTGCACCACCGCGTCGCACGCGGGCAGCACCTCCGCCAACGGCAGCCGGCCGGCGTGCCGCACCGCCGGGGGCAGCGGGGGCCACCGCGCGACGACGTCGTCGTCGACCGCGACGAGCAGCTCGCAGTCCCACCCGCGGGTCTCGGTCACCAGCTCCGCCAGGAAGTCGCCCGTCGCGGCCGCGCCGTGCCGGGGGAGCATGGTGCCGAGCGTCACGCAGATCCGCGGCCGCCGACCGCGCGTGAACGCCCAGTCGGGAACGGGGACGTCCCCGTGGGCCGGTATGTGCCGGACGCCGTCGTGGGCGACCGCGTCCGGCCGGCGCAGCGACACCGGCCACGGGTCGAGCACGCGCGCCGGCTCCGGGAACCGGTCGAGGCCGAGCGCGGCCAGCTCGGGCGCGAACTCCGCCTCGGCCGCGCGCCGGTACTCCTCCAGGGACGAGACCGACCAGTGGTAGCGGACCCACGGCACGCCGAGGGCCGCCGCGACCAGCGGCCCGGCGTACTCGGCCCGCTCGCTGACGATCAGGTCCGGCCGCCACACCTCCGCCAGTCGGCGCACCCCGGCCAGACCGCCCCGGGCGACGCGCGCCAGCGCCCCGCTCAGGACACCCCGGGCCTCGCCGCGGGGCCGCGCGAGCGCCCCCGCCCCGACCGCGCCGGCCAGGTCCGCGGCGGGCCCGCACGAGGCGGACGGCAGACCCGAGCGCAGGGCGACCGGCACGAAGTCCTCCCGGGTCGCGACCAGTACCTCGTGGCCGGCCGCCCGCAGGGCCCATGCGGTGGGCACGAGCGGAAGCAGGTGGCCCGCGAGCGGCGCGGTCGTGAAGAGGGCCCGCATCAGCACTCCAGTGTCGGGCGCGGACGGGCGAACCGGTCCACGGCTGAGTCGACGAGATCGATCACATGCGAAAGTCGGGGAAGGCGGCCACCGCCGGCGGCCGGCCGGGGCCCGGTCAGCCCGCCCGGCGGTGCTCGGCCGTGAGGCGCTCCAGGGTCGGGACGATCCCCGCCGGACTGGGCATGGCCCGCATCCGCTCCTTCAGCCGCCGCGCGCCGTCGCGGAACCGAGGCTCCTCCAGCAGGCGCACCAGCGCGCTCCGCAGCGCCTCGCCGGTCACCTCCTCCGGGGCGAAGGTGAGGGCGGCGGAGGACTGCGCGAACATGTGCTGCCGCACCGCGGCGTCCAGGATGCCGCCGAGGATGATCTGCGGCACCCCGTGCAGCGCGGCGGTGTTGCACGTGCCCGAACCGCTGTGGTTGATGATCGCCGAGCACGTCGGCAGCAGCGCGTCCATGGGCACGAAGTCGACGATCCGCGTGTTGTCCGGGATCCGCGGCAGCAGGTCCCGCTGGGCGTCGTCCAGGGTCGCCACCAGCTCGATGTCCAGGTCGGACAGCGCCTCGACGAACTTCTGCACCGGGACCTCGTCCTCACTGTGCTCCCGAGAGGACACCCCCAGGGTCAGGCAGACCCGAGGCCGCTTCGGCTCCTCGGTCAGCCACTCGGGAATCACCGCCGAGCCGTTGTACGGGGTGTAGCGCATCGGGACCGTCGGCAGGTCGAGGCCGAGACTGACGCCCTCCGCCATCGGGTCCACGCTCCAGTGACCGAGCACGTCCTCCTCCCGGAAGTCGCACCCGTAGCGCGCCAGGGCCCAGGTCATCCACTCCGCGACCGGATCGTCGCGGTGCTCCTCGGGCTGGAGCGCCTGGGCCTCGAGGAACTTCGTCCGCAGCAGCCCGATCGTGTCCGGTCCCCACAGGACGCGGGCGTGCGCGGCCCCGCACGCCCGGGCCGCCACCGGCCCCGCGTAGGTGAACGGTTCCCAGAGCACCAGGTCGGGCTTCCACGCCCGGGCGAAACCGACGATGCTGTCGAGGGTCGTCGCCCCGTTGAGCGGTTCCAGCCACAGACCGGACAGGATCACCTGCTGGGCGAGCAGTCTCTCCCAGTCCAGCTCGTCCTTGAGGGTGCCGAGGAAGTCGAACTCGTCGATGCCGTGCTGGTACGGCTGGAGGTCGCCCTCGACCTCCTCGAAGATCTGCGCCAGCGACTCCTCCTCGGCCAGGGGGAACGCCGGGATGCCGCTGGCGGTGATGGCGTCGACCAGCGACGGCTGGCCGGCCGCCACCACCTCGTGCCCCGAGGCGCGCAGCGCCCAGATCAGCGGCACCAGGTGGTAGTAGTGCGTGTGGTGCGGGATGGAGGTCACCAGGACGCGCACGGCACTCCTTTCGTCGGATTTCGTGGGGGACTGAGGGGGACGGCGGCCGCGGGCCCGTCAGGAGGACGCGACCGGGAACCGCGCGTACCTGCCGAGGACCGGGGAACGGCGCCACCGGACGATGTCGCCGTCCCGCCGCAGTCCCGGGGCGGCCTCGGCCAGCACGCCCAGCGCGGTCTCCGCGGTCCGTCCGACGAACTCCCCGGACAGCGCGAACCACAGGTCGTCCGGCAGACCCGCCGCCGGCGCGTCCGCCAGGTCCGCGGGCTCCGCGTCCGGGGCGCCCGCGCGCCGTGCCGCACCCACCAGCACCACCACGTGGCTCCCGGCGGGCAGCGCACGGCCCGCCACCGTCACGTCCTCGTGGGCCACCCGGCTCTCCAGCCGCACCGGGGGCGCGTACCGCAGGGTGTGCCGGACCGCGGCCGGCGCCAGGGCGGGGGAGTCGCACAACCGCCGCCACCACCCGGGCCGGTCGAGCAGTGACCGGACCGCCTCGCACACCAGCGTCGTCGTCGGCTCGACGGCCGTAAGCGCCAGGCACACGGCGGCGGCCACCGCGTCGTCCGGGGCGGCCCCGGCGCCGATCATGCGGGCCACCGCGCCCTCGCCGGAGCGTGCGGCGGCCACCTCCTCCAGCAGCGTGCGCAGGCCCTCGGCGGCCGCGTCCGCCGCACGGGTGGCCGCCAGCGTCTGCGGACACAGCAGACCGTCCAGCAGCGGCCCCGCCGCCCGCAGCGACTCCTCCCACGCGTCGAGCCGTTCGTCCGGCACCCCGAACCAGGCGGCCAGGACCAGCACGGGCAGCCGGCGGGCGTAGTCCGCCGCCAGGTCGAAGCCGGAACCGCGCCCGGCGAGCAGCCGGCGCGCGGCCTCCTCGCCGAGCCGGCGCCACTCGGCGCCGGCGTCCGCGCCCAGTACGGGCTCGGCCACCCGCCGCAGACGCACGTACGCGGCACGGTCCAGCCCGAGGCCCGAGGCGGGCGACGGCTGCAGGTACTCCTCCGGGCGCCGCCCGGCGCGGTCCAGCGCACCGAAGCGCGCGTCGCCCAGCACGGCCGCGGCCACCACCGGGTCCGCGGTCACCCAGGTCCCGGTACGGCTGCGGAACAGCGGCCCGCCCTCGCGGACCCGCTCCTCGTACACCGCCGGGTCGTCGCACTGGCCGCGCAGGATGAGCGCGTACGGGTCACCGTAGTTGCCGAAGTACCAGTGGGCGCCGCGTATCCGGTGCAGTCTGCGGCCCAGTTCGCGGTCCGCCAGCTCGGTCGTGATCGCGTCCGTCACCCGCGTCTCCTCTCTCCAACGGCGTGCCCCGAGGGCCGCTTCGGACCGGCGTCGCGGTCACCGCGGGCGCCGCGCTCACCTAACCCGGGCGAGCGCCGCCCCGTCCACAGATTGGTCGGCGTCATGTCAGGTCAGCGGGACCGCGGGGCACCCGGGGCCCCTCGGCGCGGCACTGTGTCAGCTCGGCCTTGCCGTCCCGTCCCGCCGCCGGGTAGCTTCAGGGCCGCCCATTGCCGGAAGCGACTCGTGGGTGTGCGCCGGCCGTTCACCACGCTGTGCCGTGACCATCCGGACCGATTGACGGAACCATCCATGACCGCCCTGGGTACTTCTGCTGAACCGTTCGCCGCCCCCGGCCCGCCGCGGCCGGAAGCGTCCCCGGTGCTGCGCTTCGGAGCGATCGGCTGCGGCGACATCGCGGGCCGTCGCACCCTGCCCGCCCTGCTCTCCACCCCCGGCACCGTGCTGACCTGCGTCGGCAGCCGCGACCCGGAGCGCGCCAAGGCCCTGGGCAAGCACTTCGACTGCGAGGCGGTCGCGCCCTACGAGGCCCTGCTGGAACGCCCCGACGTGGACGCCGTCTACATCGCGGTGCCCAGCATGCTGCATGCCGAATGGGCCGCGGCGGCGCTGCGGGCGGGCAAGCACGTCCTCGTGGAGAAACCCGCCGCCGCCAACCACGCCGACGCGCACCGGCTGTTCGCCATGGCGCGGGAGCGCGGACTGGTCCTGATGGAGAACTTCATGTTCCTCCACCACTCACAACACGCCACCGTCAAGGCCCTGTTGGAGGCGGGCACGATCGGGGAGCTGCGCACCTTCTCCGCCGCCTTCACGATCCCGCCGCGCGCCGACGACGACATGCGCTACCGACCCGACATCGGTGGCGGCGCGCTGCTCGACAACGGCGTCTACCCGCTGCGCGCCGCCCTGCACTTCCTCGGTCCCGACCTGCGCCTGACGGGCGCCGTGCTGCGTCGCGACCGCCGCCGGGGCGTGGTCGTCTCCGGCAGCGTCCTGCTGGCCGCTCCGCAAGGAGTCGCCGCCCACCTCGCCTTCGGCATGGAGCACGGCTACCGCTCGGCGTACGAGCTGCACGGCAGCACCGGCTCGCTCGCCCTGAGCCACGTCTTCACGACCCCGGACAGCCACCACCCCGTGCTGCGGCTGTCCCGCCAGGACCACCGGGAGGAGCGCGTACTGCCGGTGGACCGGCACTTCGTGAACATCCTGTCGGTCTTCCGTCGCGCGGTGATCCGGGCCGAGGACGTCTCCGCCGAGTCGTACGCCGCGCTGCGCCAGGCGGGGCTGGTCGACGAGATCGTCGCCCGCGCCGAGACCTTCACCGTGTGATCGCGCGCGAGGCGACCACGGGGCGTGCGGCCCGGGGGGCGGACACACGAGCGCCGCTCCCCGCGAGCGGGAAGCGGCGTCGCCCTCCTCGGGGGCCGCGTCGTCAGCCCGCCGCACCGCCGCGGGCGTCCCAGGCGGCGAGCAGCTCCTTCTCCCGGGCCAGGGACAGGCCGCAGCCGGCCGCGAGCGGCAGTTCCGGAACGGGCCGGCCCCGGACCACCTCCCAGGCGGCACGGACGGTGTCGGAGACGGGCCGGCAGGTCAGTCCCGCGGCCCGGGCGCGCGGAGCCCCGGCCGCCCACACCAGGGTGTCCCGCGCGGTGTCGGGCACCCACATCGGCAGATCCGTCCACGGACTCACCCCGTGTTCCGCGAGGAACGCCTCGTCGACCCAGACCGGCTCCGCGGCCGAACCGGTGGCCTTGACGCACTCCGTGAGCAACTCCCCGAAGGTGGTGTTCTTCTCCGGCGGGTTGACGATGTACGCGCCGGTGCGGTCCTCGGCGAGGCAGTCGAGGCCGAAGACGGCGACATCGCGTACGTCGATCAGGCGCATGCCCACCTCGGGGTTGCCCGGGGCCAGCACCCGGCGGTGCTCCCCCTCGGCGAGGCGCATGCGCCACAGCCAGGCGTCGAGCATCCGCATGGTGTCGTGCGGCCCGAGGATGACTCCGGCCCGCAGGTGCAGCGTCCGGCCCGCGAAGTGCCGGTCCACGGCTCGCTCGCACCCGGCCTTCAGGGTGCCGTAGTCACCGTCGGCGTGGTCCGGGCCGGCGTCCGGCGGGCAGTCGTGGGCGGGTGAGTCGTCGTCCACCGGGCGGACCGCCCGCGACCAGTCGGGCAGGCAGGCGATGCTGGAGACGTAGAGGTAGGTGTCCGCGTGCCCGGACAGCGCCGCGGCCGAGGCCCCCACCGTGCGGGGCACGTAGCCGCAGGTGTCCACGACCGCGTCCCAGCGCCGCCCGGTCACCAGCCGCTCCAGGTCGCCGGCCTCCTCCCGGTCGCCCCTGACCGCCTCGACCCCGGGCAGGTCGGTGCCGCTGACACCCCGGTTGAACGTGGTGACCCGGTGCCCCGCCGCCAGTGCCTCGGCGGCGAAGGCCCGGCCCACGAACTGTGAACCTCCGATAATGAGTACGCGCATGACATCCACACTCACCCGCCCCACGCCCGCGGGCGCAGTACCCGGTGCACACTCTGTCAGCTGGGCACGTGATCGCCGATACGTCCTTGCACACCACGGCGGGATGGCTAGGGTGGACGGCATGTGAGTTCCGGCAGCGACCTCCACGGCACCGGCCCCTGACGGCGAGGTGCGGACCCGTCGGCCCGACCCCCCGGCCCCCGCGCCCGGCCCCGCCGGCCGGTCGCACCCCGCGCCCGGAACGCAGCCGAACGCCCCCCAGATTGGAAGTACTTTGACGCATCCCGAGGACTTCGCCGGCGCACCCCAGCGAGCCGACGCACTGATGGACGACACGATCGCCGGCGCCGACGCCGAGGAGTGGGACGGCGACCAGTTAGACCGCGAGGAGCGGGCCTCCCTGCGCCGCGTCGCGGGGCTCTCCACCGAACTGACCGACGTCACCGAGGTCGAGTACCGCCAGCTGCGACTCGAACGGGTCGTGCTCGTCGGCATCTGGACCTCGGGAACGGCCGCCGAGGCCGACAGTTCGCTCGCCGAGCTGGCGGCGCTCGCCGAGACCGCGGGCGCCCTCGTGCTGGACGGTGTCGTGCAGCGCCGGCAGAAGCCGGACCCGGCGACGTACATCGGCTCGGGCAAGGCGTCGCAGCTGCGCGACATCGTGGAGGAGACCGGCGCCGACACCGTGGTGTGCGACGGGGAACTGAGCCCCAGTCAGCTGATGCACCTGGAGGAGGTCGTGGGGGTCAAGGTCGTGGACCGCACGGCCCTGATCCTCGACATCTTCGCGCAGCACGCCCAGTCCCGGGAGGGCAAGGCGCAGGTGGCGCTGGCGCAGATGCAGTACATGCTGCCGCGGCTGCGCGGCTGGGGCCAGTCGCTGTCCCGGCAGATGGGCGGCGGTGGCAGCGGTGGCGGCGGCATGGCCACGCGCGGCCCCGGTGAGACGAAGATCGAGACGGACCGGCGCCGGATCAACGACAAGATGGCCAAGCTCCGCCGGGAGCTGGAGCAGCTGAAGACCGGCCGCGACGTGAACCGGGAGGAGCGGCGGCGCAACAAGGTGCTGTCGGTCGCCCTCGCCGGCTACACCAACGCCGGCAAGTCGTCGCTGCTCAACCGCCTCACCGGAGCCGGCGTGCTGGTGGAGAACGCCCTGTTCGCCACCCTGGACACGACCGTGCGGCGGGCGACGACGCCGAGCGGGCGTTCCTACACCATCGCCGACACCGTGGGCTTCGTACGGCATCTCCCGCACCACCTGGTGGAGGCGTTCCGCTCCACGATCGAAGAGGTGGCGGACGCGCATCTGGTGCTGCACGTGGTGGACGGGTCGCACCCGGACCCCGGCGCGCAGCTGGCCTCGGTGCGCGAGGTGCTGCGGGACGTGGGCGCCGGCGAGTCCACCGAGGTCGTCGTCGTCAACAAGGCCGACGTCGCGGACCCGGACGTCCTCGCCCGGCTGCTGGAGCAGGAGCCGGAGGCGATCGTCGTCTCCGCCCGATCGGGCCGGGGCATCGACGAACTTCAGGAACTGATCGACCGCCTGCTGCCGCACCCCGAGGTGGAGGTGGAGGTAGTGATCCCCTACGACGAGGGGAGCCTGGTGGCGCGGGTGCACGACGAGGGCGAGGTGCTCAGCACCGAGCACACGCCGGAGGGCACCCTGCTCACCGCGCGGGTCCACCCCGACCTCGCCTCGGAGCTGAGCACGCTTCCGCGTCCGTGAAGCGCCTGGAGGGGAGGACCGGCATCCTCCCCTCCACGGGCAGCGCCGCCCGTCAGGAGTGCTTGAGCACGAACTCCCGTACGGTGTCGGCGACATAGGCGATCATCTCCGGGGTGATGCCCGGGAAGACCCCGATCCAGAACGTCTGGTCGGTGATCAGGTCGCTGTTCTCCAGGGACCCGGACACCCGGTACCGGCGGTCGGTGTAGGCGGGGTGGCGCACGAGGTTGCCCCCGAACAGGCGGCGGGTGCTGATCCGGCGCGACTCCAGGTGGTCGACGAGGGCCGCCCTGCTGTACGCGGCGTCCGGGGACACCGTGATGAGGAACCCGAACCAGCTCGGATCGCTGCCCGGTGTGGCCTCGGGCAGCAGCAGACCGGGCAGCCCGTCCAACGCGGTGCGCAGATGACGCCAGTTGGCGCGCCGCGCCTCGGTGAACTCCTCGATCCGGGTCAGCTGGGACAGCCCGAGAGCCGCTTGCAGGTCGGTCGACTTCAGGTTGTAACCGACGTGCGAGAAGATGTACTTGTGGTCGTACCCGGGCGGCAGGTCGCCCATCTTCTGGTCGAAGCGCTTGAGGCAGCGGTTGTCCTCACCCGGCTCGCACCAGCAGTCGCGCCCCCAGTCGCGCAGTGATTCCACGATCCGCGCCAGGGCCAGGTTGTCGGTGAGCACGCAGCCCCCCTCACCCATCGCGATGTGGTGCGCGGGGTAGAAGCTGACGGTCGACAGATCGCCGAAGGAGCCGGTGAGCCTGCCCCGGTAGCGGGACCCCACCGCGTCGCAGTTGTCCTCGATCAGGAACAGGTCCCGCTCGTCCGCGAGGCGGGCCACCTCCTCGGCCTCGAAGGGGTTGCCCAGGGCGTGCGCGATCATGATCGCCTTGGTCCGGGGGCCGATGGCCCGCTCGATGCGCTCGGGCGTCGTGTTGTACGTGCCCAGCTCGACGTCGACGAAGACCGGCACCAGCCCGTTGTGGAAGATCGGGTTGACCGTCGTCGGGAACCCGGCGGCTACCGTGACGACCTCGTCCCCCGGACGCAGTTGTCGCTCCTCCAGGTGCGGCGAGGTGAGCGCGGTGAGGGCGAGCAGGTTGGCGGAGGAGCCGGAGTTGGTCAGGTGCGCCTTCCGGAGCCCCAGGTACCGGGCGAACTGCCGTTCGAAGCCCCGGGAGGACGGGCCGGCCGCGATCCTCATCTCCAGCGCCGTCTCCACCAGCGCCAGCCGGTCCTCCTCGCTCAGCACCGCGCCGGAGACCGGTACGTGCGTCGTCCCGGGAACGAAGTCCCCGGGCGCCTGTTCCCGGTGGTACGCGCGGACCAGCTCGGTGATGCGGTGCCTGAGATCGCCCATGGTCGACCCTCTCCTGAAAGACCGCTGTGGTTGCTCCCGAGGCTAGGCAACCGGCCGCCGGACGAGCGATCATCCCGTGGTGACTGCATCACGTCGGCCGGTGCGGCACGCATACCGTTGCGCGGCGCCGGGTAGCAGGGCTATAGTTCTGCGCATGGGATCTCTGTGATAGATGAGGATGCCCGGCGTTGAGCTGACTCCGCCTGTCGCATCCAGCAGCGCGCTCGTGACACCCCCTGACCGGTCATGTCCGCAGTGGTGGCGTCCGTTCTGCTTTCCGTTCCTTCTGCGAGCGCGCTCACGCATCCACTCATCCTCATCGTGGAAACAGGAGACTCACGCGTGTCGATTGCGCAATACGCCCTGCACGACATCACCAAGCGCTACCACGACGTCGTCGTGCTCGACCGGGTCGGCTTCAGCATCAGGCCCGGCGAGAAGGTCGGCGTGATCGGCGACAACGGATCCGGCAAGTCCACGCTGCTCAAGATCCTCGCCGGCCGCGTGGAGCCCGACAACGGCACGCTCACCGTGGTCGCCCCCGGCGGCGTCGGCTACCTGGCACAGACCCTGGAACTGCCCCTGGACGCCACCGTCCAGGACGCCGTCGACCTGGCCCTGTCCGACCTGCGCGAGCTGGAAGCGGCGATGCGCGAGGCCGAGGCGGAGCTGGGCGAGCGCGACGAGAAGGGCTCCGAGCGCGAGCTGTCCGCCGTCCTCCAGCGCTACTCCGCCCTGGTCGAGCAGTACCAGGCGCGCGGCGGCTACGAGGCCGACGTGCGGGTGGAGGTCGCGCTGCACGGTCTCGGACTGCCGAGCCTGGACCGCGACCGGAAGCTCGGGACCCTCTCCGGGGGCGAACGCTCGCGCCTCGCGCTCGCCGCGACCCTCGCGTCGTCGCCGGAGCTGCTGCTGCTGGACGAACCGACGAACGACCTCGACGACCGGGCGATGGAATGGCTGGAGGACCACCTGGCCGGCCACCGCGGCACGGTGATCGCGGTCACCCACGACCGGGTCTTCCTCGACCGGCTCACCACCACGATCCTGGAGGTCGACTCCGGCAGTGTCACCCGCTACGGCAACGGCTACGAGGGCTACCTGACGGCCAAGGCCGTGGA
Source organism: Streptomyces sp. NPDC047853 (assembly GCF_043204535.1). NCBI lineage: Bacteria > Bacillati > Actinomycetota > Actinomycetes > Kitasatosporales > Streptomycetaceae > Streptomyces > Streptomyces sp. NPDC047853. Next base: position 83,806 of record NZ_JBIDCI010000023.1, read on the forward strand.
ACGCGAGCGGCGGCTGCGGGAGTACGAGGAGTGGCGTGCCGAACTCGACCGCAACCGCGGCCTGATCACCTCCAACGTGGCGCGGATGGACGGCATCCCGCGCAAGATGTCCCTCTCCGTCTTCGGCCACGGCGCCTACCGCAGGCGAGGGCGCGACCACGGCGCGATGGTCCGGATCCGCAACGCGAAGCAACGCGTGGCGCAGCTGACCGAGAACCCGGTGCACGCCCCCGCCGACCCGTTGTCCTTCGCCGCCCGCATCGACACCGCGGGCCCGGAGGTTCAGGAGACGGTGGCCGAACTCACCGACGTGAGCGTCGCGGGCCGGCTCTCCGTCGACTCGCTGACGATCCGGCCCGGGGAACGGCTCCTCGTCACGGGCCCCAACGGGGCGGGCAAGTCCACCCTGTTGCGGGTGCTGGCGGGTGAACTGGAGCCGGACAGCGGCTCGGTGAGCGTCGGCTGCCGGGTCGGGCACCTGCGGCAGGACGAGACGCCCTGGGCGCCCGGACTGACCGTGCTGCGGGCCTTCGCCCAGGGCCGGGAGGGGTACCTGGAGGACCACGCGGAGAAACTGTTGTCGCTCGGCCTCTTCAGCCCGCCCGACCTGCGGCGACGCGTGAAGGACCTGTCGTACGGGCAGCGCCGCCGGATCGAGATCGCCCGGCTGGTGAGCGATCCGATGGACCTGCTGCTGCTGGACGAGCCCACCAACCACCTCACCCCGGTGCTGGTGGAGGAGCTGGAGCAGGCACTGGCGGACTACCGCGGCGCCGTCGTGGTCGTCACCCACGACCGGCGGATGCGGTCCCGGTTCACCGGCGCCCGGCTGACCATGGGGGACGGGCGCATCGCCGAGTTCAGTGCCGGCTGAGCCGGGCCGGCCCCAGGCCCCGTCCCGCGGGGGACCGGCGGCCGGTGCCCGCTCGCCCGCCGGCGCACTCCGCGCCGGCGGGCGAAACCGTTGCCCGAGGTGCCCGTCGGCCGGCGGGGTGGGCGGGTCCGGCGCCGACGGCGCCGGAGGTCACTCGCGCAGCGATCCGAGCACGGCCCGGGTCTCGGACGAGGGGTGCGAGGAGAGCGCCGAACGCACCTGGTACAGCCGCAGGGCCAGTTGGATGTCCAGCACCCGCTCCGGTGACTGCCAGTCCTCTCCCAGCAGCACGCCTATGCGCTCCAGCCGCCGCGAGACGGTGTTCGGGTGCACGCGCAGGGTCTCCGCGGCCCGGGTGGGGCTCCGGCCCGACTCCAGGTAGACCCGCAGGGTGGGGACCAGGTCCGTGAAGCGGTGGGTGTCGTAGTCGACCACCGGGCCGATCGTGGTCCGGATGTACCCGGGGACATCGTTCTCCTCGGCCAGGAGCATGCCGAGGAACCCCAGGTCGGAGGCGCAGGCGGTGCCACCGTCGCCGCCGAGCGCGCGGAGCGTCTCCAGGCACTTCGCGGCCTCACGGTGCGCGTCGGCGATGCCGTCGACGGTCGAGGCGGGGCCCGCGACGCCCACGGTGACCGGGTGTCCGGCCCGGTCGGTCAGCTCCGGGGCGGCGGTCTGCGCCACGGCGACGGGGTCGTCGCCGGGCAGCAGCAGGACCACGGTGCCGTCCCGCACGCTGCACAGCCCGCCCAGCTCCTTCGCGTAGTCGGCGCCGGAGGCCTCCAGCCGCGGTGAGGCCCCGCGGGACCCGCCGGCCACCAGCACCACGTGCGGGCGGCGGAAGCTGAGCGAGAACATCAGGGCGCGTTCCCTGAGGAGGGTGGGCGAGCGCGGCGCCCCGATCAGGTCGTCGAAGAACTCCTGGTGGCTCTGCACCTTGGGCGAGTCGTCGTGCTGGACGCGCAGATGCAGCGCGAGGGTACGGGCGACCATCGGGAGCAGGGGGACGGCGGTGTGGTCCGCGTCGGGTCCGAGGTCCGTCAGCAGGAAGCCGGCGTTGCCGCCGGGGAGCAGGGGCACCGTCCAGAGCCCCGGGGCCACCGAGGTGGGCCGGCCGGTCTCCGCGGCCCGGCGGCACGCCGCGCGCAGGTCCGCGGGGGCGACGGGGCGCAGGGTCCCGTACTCGGCGAGCGGGCGCCCGAGCGGACTGCACAGGCCGGCTCCGCCGCCGAGCGCCTCGGCGGCCGTGGCGAGCAACGAGTCGACCCCGCGCCTGTCCATCACCTGCGTGATCAGGTGGGACTGGAGATCGGCGGACCTGCGGGTGCACGCGAGGGCGGTGCGGGCCTCACCGATGTCCTGGCGCAACTGCCCGATGGTGTCGCGGAGTTCCTCCACCAACCGGTTGTGCTCGATCGCCACGGCGGCCAGGTCGGCGAGCGAGCACAGCAGGGTGACCTCGTTGGGGGTCAGGTGCCGCACCTGGCGGTCGGCGACGTAGAGCACCCCCATCGGTTCGCTCCCGGCGGTCAGGGGAACGGCCAGGACCGCGCGCAGGCCCTCGGCGCGGACGATGTCGTCGATGGCCTCGACGTGGACGAAGCTGTTGTCCCCGAGGTAGTCCGGGGTCCAGAAGGGAGCGCGGCAGGTGCGCACCATGGCGCCCAGTCCGCCGTCGGGAGGCAGCCGGTAACTCTCGGCGACCTTGACCGCGTTGCCGTCGGCGCTCAGCACCACCGTGCCGGGCCGGTCCTCCTCGTGCAGGCCGACGTAGGAGACGTCCAGCTTCAGCAGCAGCCGGGCCCGGCGGGCGATGGAGTCGAGCAGGTCCTTGGCCCGGCGGGCCGCGACGAACTCGTGGGCGGCGTCGACCAGCGCTGCCAGCTCCGCCTCCCGGTCACGGCGGTACTCGATCATCGACTGCGCGGTGAGGGCGAGCCGGTTGAAACGCTCCAGCCGACGCATCCGGTCCTCGTCGGCGCCCGAGCGTTCGGCACGTGCCATGAGCCCGTCGTATTCGCTCCGGGGTGCCGACCGGGCGATGAACTCGAGGAAGGCGAGCGCGTCGTCCGACTCGTCTTCGTCGGACCCTTCTTCGCCAGAACCCAGGTCACTCATCCCGCAGGCACCCCCATCCCCGTGCTTTACCAAAGCATTGACAGGCTATTACGCTTTCAAGCACCCCGTCCAGATCGTCCAGTCCAACCGTTCGTCCCCTTCGTCCGGTTCCGGCGGCTTCCTCGAAGGGCTTAGCCTATTCGCCGCCAGAGGGTGGCTGGCCGAAAAGCCGGGGCTTCGTGGCCGATAGACGACCGCGCCCCCATGACGTCGCGGCGCGATGGAAATGAATTCCATAAAAGCCGGTTCCGGGCCGAACGCTGCCTGTTCAACCGTTGCACCGAACGAGGCTTAAGCTACCCGGCGACCCGGGCCGCACACCGTCGTTTTCGGTAGAACCGGCAACCGGTTGTCCGAATCCGCGCCCGTCTTCCGCGAGCCCTCGCCCCGAAGGCGGGCCGCCCGACTTGACTGACCGGGCCGCCGTTCCTTGACCGCGACTCGGCGTGAACTGTTGGGTGTCCGTACGGAGATCATCGCGAGGACGGCGGCGGACGGCGCCCGCTCCCGCTCCCGAGCGCACGGCGCACTCCTCTTCCCCTCCCCACACCCCCACGGTTCCCCCTACGGCCCGGAGGATTCCCATGTACGAGAACGACAGTGCCGCCGAGGTCTACGACCTGCTCTACCAGGACCGCAAGGACTACGCGGGCGAGGCCGCCCGGATCACCGAGCTGATCCGGGAGCGCACGCCGGACGCCGCGGGCCTGCTCGACGTCGCCTGCGGCACCGGCACGCACCTGGAGGCCTTCGCCAAGCTCTACGACCGGGTGAGCGGCCTGGAGCTCTCCGAGTGGATGGCGGCCCGCGCCGAGGAGCGGCTCCCCGGCGTCACCCTCCACCGCGGCGACATGCGCTCGTTCGACCTCGGCGAGACCTTCGACGCGGTGGTCTGCATGTTCAGTTCGATCGGCTACCTGGAGACCACGGCCGACCTGGAGGACGCGGTCGCCGCCATGGCACGGCACCTGACCGCGGACGGCGTCCTCGCCGTCGAGCCGTGGTACTTCCCCGACACCTTCCTGGACGGCCACGTCTCCACGCACGCCCTGCGGACGGAACCGGGGGACCGGGGCGTCGCCCGCGTCTCCCACTCGACCCGGGAGGGCGGGCGGACCCGGATGGAGATCCACTACCTGATCGCGCACACCGAGGGGGGCATCCGGCACCGCAGTGAGGTGGACTACCTCACGCTGTTCTCGCGGGCGCAGTACGAGACCGCGTACCGCAAGGCCGGCCTGGACGTGGAGTACGTCGAGACGGGCGGCGGCTCACCCGGCTTCTTCCTCGGCACGCGCGGCTGACGAGGCGACGAGCCGACACGGCGACGGTGGCCCGGACCCGGACCGTCCGGACCGCGCCGCGGCCCCTGCACCGGCGGTCACCGCCGGTGCAGGGGCCGCGGCGCGTGCGTCAGGCCGGGGTCCGGGCCGCGGCGCCCACGGCCCTGCGCAGCGAGGACACCACGGTCCGGACGTCGCCGTCCGACAGGCCGGGATGCAGGGGCAGGCACAGGGTCCGCTCGGACGCCCGCTCCACGCCGGGCAGTTCGCCTCCGGCGTGGCCGTAGGCGGGCACCTTGTGCAGGGGCGCGTAGCGGAAGGTGGTGTAGATGCCGTCGTTGAGCAGGTCGCGTGCCACCCGGTCCCGGAGGCCGGGGGTCAGCTGGATCCAGTAGAAGTAGTGCGTCGACTCGTGCCCCGCCGGTGGCGCGGGCGGCGTCAGCACACCCTCCAGGGTGCTCAGTTCGCTGTCGTACAGGGCGACGATCTCCCTGCGGCGGGCCACGAAGCCGGGAAGCCGGCGCAACTGCACCGCGCCGATCGCCGCGGTGAGGTCGTTCCCGATGACGCGCCGGCCCGGTTCGGGGACCTCCATCTCCCACCAGCGTGCCGACACCCTCGCGTATCCCAGGCCGCTGGAGCGGGTGAGGCCGTGGTAGGCCAGGCGCCGGATCCGGGCGGCCGACTCGGGGTCCTTGACGTAGATCATGCCTCCGTCCCCGGTGACCAGGACCTTCATGGCGTCGAAGCTCCACATGGCGAGGTCGCCGAAAGTGCCGACCGGCCGGCCGTCCACACGGGAGGCCACGGAGCAGGCGGCGTCCTCGATCAGGGTGATGCCCCGCTCCCGGCAGTGCCCGGCGATGCGCACGATGTCCCCGGGGTGGCCGCCGTAGTGGAGGGCGATGACGGCCCTGGTGCGCGGGGTGACGGCCGCCTCGACGTGCTCCAGGGCCGGGTTCAGCGTCCGCTCGTCGGTGTCGCAGAAGACCGGGCGCGCTCCCGACAGCTGCACGGCGTTCGCCGCGGCGAGGAAGCTGGGAGAGGGCAGCACGACCTCGTCACCGGGCCGCAGACCGAGCGACTCCAGGGCCAGGAAGAGGCCCGCGGTGCCCGAGTTGAGGAAGACGACGTGCTCCGCCCCGACCCCTAGGTGATCGGCGAACGCGGACTCGAACGCCGCGGTCCGGGGGCCGTGACCGAGCCACTGGTCCTCGAAGACCTCGGACACCGCCGCCAGTTCCTCGGCCCCCATCTGAGGCTGGAAAAGATTGATCATTATCGCCTTTCGCGTCGCGCTGTCTCGTCCGGACCCGGGCAGGAGCGCCGCCGCCGACCGCCGTCCCCGCGAAGACGCCGTCCCTTGCGCCGGGTATTCGCCGGGCGCTCGTGAGACGCCCATTTCCGGGAACCTGAAAGGGAATTCCGCCGCCCGTCGGAGTGGTATTCCGTTATTCGGGCACGCGGTGAGGGCGGTCCCGCGTCGGGGCGCACCGCGGCGGGAGAAAGCGGTTACCCGAAGGGGGTTCCGCGGGGTTCTCCCCGGCAATTGCGCGCGGTTCGGGGCGGCCGTACAGCCGCTTCCCGTACCGAGCCGATACGGGAAGCCGCCGCTTTACCTTCCGGGTGGCGGCCGGCCGGGGGCGCGCGCCGCCGATTCTCCGGCGGTGCAGCTTCCGTGAGCATTCAGTAGGAGGCGTGTGCGCACGCCAGGAGGGTGCGCAGTTCGACGTTGAGATAGTTCCCGTGCGCGAGCAGTTCGGTGAGCTGACCGAAGGTCGCCCAGCAGAAGCCGGGCGGGCAGCCGATGTCGAGTTCCGGCCCCGCCTCGACCACCATGTAGCGGTTGCGCGCGTGGAAGAAGCGCCCGCCCTCCTCCGACTGCACCACGTCGTAACGGACGCGGTCGGCTCCGGCCGTCAACACCCGGTCCAGGTACGGGGGCGACTGGCCGTCCGGCTCGTCCGGCCGGCACTGGACGGTCGGCCCGAACTCGGCGACGTTGAGCGTGCCCACCTCCGACCGCGCCGCCACCAGGGCGTGCAGCACCCCGTTGATCCGCCGGGTGATCAGGGCCGACAGCCCCTGGGAGCACGGGCGCAGCAACGGCTGGGTCCACGAGGCCACTTCACGGCGCTCCGCCGTCACCTCCACCGCCATGATCTCGAAGTCCCTGCCGCTGCGATGCCGGATCGCGCTCCCGGTCCACTCCCAGCCGTCCCGCCGGGCGTCGTCCAGCGGCACGCTCTGCTGGCGCAGCACGCGCAGCGCCCGGACGTCGGTGAGGCAGCTGGTGATGGCGTGCAGGTCGTGCAGCGGCGCGGCCTCCCCGTAGAGGGAGCGGCGCAGCGCCGCCGGAAAGGCGTCGTCGCCGTCGTCGGGCGTGCCGTGCACGGTGGGCAGACAGGCCAGCACACTGCGGGTGTCCATGTTGACGAGGTCGTCCTGGAGCATCAGCCTGCGGATCTGCCCGAGGGTCAGCCACCGGAAGGCGGCGTCCTCCTCGACGTCGGTGTCGATCTCGACGACCATGTTGCGGTTGCGCTTGTGCAGGAACCAGTCGCCCTGCTCGGACTGGATGCTGTCGATCAGGACCCGGCGGCCGGGACGGTGGATGAAGTGGTCGAGGTACGGCGTGGAACGGCCGTGGTGCACCTCGTCGAAGTTGCTGCGCGTGGCCTGCACCGTCGGGGAGATCTGCAGCCCGTTGACGTTGCCGGGCTCGGGCTTGGCCTGCATCAGGAAGTGCAGCACCCCGCCGAACTCCCGGGCCAGGATGCCGAGGAGCCCCACCTCGGGCTGCACGATGATGGGCTGCACCCGGGCGACCGGATCGGCGTCCGAGCTGGTCCGCAACCCCTCCACGGAGAAGAAGCGGCCCGTCTCGTGCCGCAGGTCGCCGGTGCCCGGCTCGAAGGACCACCGCCGGAGCCGGTCGAAGGGGATCCGCTCGACGTGGAAGCGGTGCGCCCGGTGGTACTCCGCCAGCCAGCGGGGCACCTCCGCCAGCGCGGTGACCGGACTGTCGAGGGTGTCGGCGGAGGCCAGCACCCGTTCCGCGGTCCGCCGGTGGACGGCGTACCCGACCGTGCCCACGTCCCCCGGGCGGACCCGCCGGACGGTGCGCGTACCGGCCGAGAGCAGCGGTTCGAGCGTGTCCACCAGGGCCCCGCACACCTCCGCGGTCCGCTGGTAGGGGAAGAAGTGGCCACCGGGGAAGGTCCGCGTCTCGACGCCGGACGCCGCCGCCTCGTGCCAGGCCGCCGCCTCGGCCGCGGTCACGGAGGGGTCCTCGGCGCCGGTGAACACGGTGAGGGGGCATTCCAGCGGCGCCCCCGGGCGGTGGGCGTAGGCCGCCACGGCCCGGTAGTCGTTGCGGATCACGGGCAGCACCAGACGGAGCAGCTCCGGATCGGCGAACACCTGGCTGTCGGTGCCGTCGAGCTCGCGGAGCTCCTCCACCAGCCGGTCGTCGTCGTAGAGGTGGACGGTCATCGGCCGGTCCACGGCGGGGGCCCGGCGCCCGGAGACCACCAGGCGCACCGGAGCCGCGCCCCGCTGCTGGAGCGCGCGGGCGACCTCGTACGCCACCAGTGCGCCCATGCTGTGCCCGAACAGCACCACCGGCGGGCCGGCCTGCGCCTCCAGCAGGCCGGCCAGGGGTTCGGCCAGGCCCTCGATGGTGTCGATCAGCGGCTCGCCCCTGCGGTCCTGGCGTCCGGGGTACTGGACGGCCACGACCTCGATCCGGTCGGGCAGTTGTCGGGTGAACGGCAGGAACGAACTCGCCGAGCCGCCCGCGTGCGGGAAGCACACCAGCCGCACGGCGGGCGACGCGGACGGCTGGTACCGGCGGAGCCACAGGTCGAGCTGGTCCACGGATGCGGACGTCACCGTCATCGCCCCCTCTTCGCGGGCGCCCACCACGCGCGGTTCTCCCGGTACCAGTGCACGGTCCGCTCCAGCCCTTCGTCGATGGTGATCCGCGGCGCGTAACCCAACTCGTCCGCGATCTTGGTGTAGTCGACGGAGTAGCGCCGGTCGTGGCCCTTGCGGTCGGGCACCCGCCGCACCGCCGACCAGTCGGCTCCGCACAGCTTCAGCAGGCGCTCCGTCAGCTCGACGTTGCTCAGCTCGGTGCCCCCGCCGATGTTGTAGACCTCGCCGGGCCGGCCGCCCCGCGCCACCAGGGCGATGCCCCGGCAGTGGTCGTCCACGTGCAGCCAGTCGCGCCGGTTGCCGCCGTCGCCGTAGAGCGGGACGGTGCCGCCGTCGAGGAGGCTGCTGGTGAACAGCGGGATGATCTTCTCCGGGTACTGGTAGGGCCCGTAGTTGTTGGAGCAACGGGTGACGCACACCGGCAGCCCGTGCGTACGGTGATGCGCCAGCGCCAGCAGGTCGGAGGACGCCTTGGAGGCGGCGTAGGGCGAGTTGGGGTTCAACGGGTGCTCCTCGGGCCACGACCCCGCCTCGATCGAGCCGTACACCTCGTCCGTCGAGACGTGCACGAACAGCCCGGGGCGTACGGCCAGCGCCTCTTGGAGGAGGACCTGGGTGCCCAGCACGTTGGTGCGTACGAAGGCGTCGGCGTCGTCGATCGACCGGTCCACGTGCGACTCGGCCGCGAAGTGCACCACCAGGTCCACCCCCGCCATGGCCTGGGTCACCGCCGCGCGGTCGCGGATGTCCCCCGGGAAGATCCGCAGCCGGGGACAGTCGCCCACCGGGGCGAGGTTGGCCAGGTTGCCCGCGTAGGTGAGCGCGTCGAGCACCCTCACCTCGGGCTTGCCGAACTCCGGCAGGGAACCGTCCAGCAGTGCGGTCACGAAGCGCGAGCCGATGAAGCCGGCGCCCCCGGTGACCAGGATCCGGGCCGGCGGCCGCCGGCCGGCGGTGCGGGCGGGCCCGCGCGGGGTCTCATGCGGTGCCTGCACGGGTGGCCACCTCCATCAGGTACGCCCCGTATCCGGAGGTGCCCAGTTCGCTGCCGAGCCGGTGCAGGGTGTCGGCGTCGATGAACCCCATGCGCAGGGCGATCTCCTCGATGCAGGCGATCCGCACGCCCTGGCGCTGCTCGATGAGCTGGACGTACTGGCCGCCCTGGAGGAGGGAGTCGTGGGTACCCATGTCCAGCCAGGCGAAGCCGTGGCCCAGTTCGATGAGCCGGGCCCGCTTCTGCTCCAGGTAGGCCTTGTTGACGTCCGTGATCTCCAGCTCGCCGCGCGCGGAGGGACGGATGTTCTTGGCGATGTCGACCACGTCGTTGTCGTAGAGGTAGAGGCCGGTCACGGCGAGGTTGGAGCGGGGACGGGCGGGTTTCTCCTCCAGGGACAGCAGCACGCCCTGGTCGTCGATCTCGCCGACGCCGTAGCGCCTGGGGTCGCTGACCGGGTAGCCGAACAGCACACAGCCGTCGAGGTGGCGGATGCTGCCCTGCAGCACGGCCGAGAAGCCGGGGCCGTGGAAGATGTTGTCGCCCAGGATGAGCGCGACCGGGGAGTCGCCGATGTGGTCGGTGCCGATGGTGATGGCCTGGGCTATGCCCTCGGGCTCCGCCTGCTCGGCGTACGTGATGTCCAGACCGAGCCGGGAGCCGTCGCCCAGCAGCCGCTGGAACAGCTCGATGTGCTGGGTGGAGGAGACGACGAGGATCTCCCGGATGCCGCCCAGCATCAGGACGGACAGCGGGTAGTAGATCATCGGCTTGTCGTAGACGGGCAGCAGTTGCTTGGACAGCGTGCCGGTCAAGGGGCGGAGGCGGGTTCCTCCGCCGCCTGCGAGGATGATCCCTTTCATTCCGGGACGCCCTGACATGACCTCGGTCATCGTTTCTCCGTCACTAGAGGAAAACGCTGGCCGTCCGGCGTCGGGTACGCCGCCGGCCCTGTCGGGTACGCCGCCAGCCCCGCGGACGCCGCCCGGACCGCCGCCGCGACGGCGCGGGCCTCGTCCTCCCCGAGGTGCGGTCCCAGGGGGAGGCTCAGGCTCTGTGCCGCCAGGCGTTCACTGAGCGGGTGGGCCCCCTCCGGCGCGCCCGCCGGGTCGTCGGCGTAGGCCGGGGACCGGTGCGGGGGCACGGGGTAGTGGATCAGGGTCTGCACCCCGGCCCGGTCCAGTCGGCGGCGCAGCTCGTCGCGCTCCGCGCAGCGGATCACGTACAGGTGCCACACCGGGTCGGCCCAGCGAGCGGCCACGGGGAGGGCGAGCTGCGGCAGTGCGCCCAGGGCCCGGCCGTACCGCTCGGCGATGCGGGCCCGGCGGGCGTTCCAGGCGTCGAGCCGCGGCAGTTTGGCCCGCAGCACGGCCGCCTGGAACTCGTCGAGCCGGGAGTGGGTCGAGCGCACCTCGTGCCGGTACTTCTCCCGGGAGCCGCAGTTGCGCAGCAGCCGGATGCGTTCGGCCACACCGGAGTCCCCGGTGACCACCGCGCCGCCGTCCCCCATGGCACCGAGGTTCTTGCCGGGGTAGAAACTGAACGCGACCACATGACCCGAGCCGATCCGGCGTCCCCGGTAGCGGGCCCCGTGAGCCTGGGCCGCGTCCTCGACCACGGCCAGGCCGTGCCGTGCGGCGATCGCCAGCAGCGGGTCGAGGTCCGCCGGGTGCCCGTGCAGGTGCACCGGCATCAGGGCCCTGGTGCGCGGGGTGAGGGCCGCCTCCACCAGCGCCGGGTCGAGGGAGAGCCCGTCCGGCGTGGGGTCGACGGCCACCGGCCGCGCCCCGGTGGCGGACACGGCCAGCCAGGTCCCGATGAAGGTGTGCGCGGGCACCACCACCTCGTCCCCGGGACCGATGCCCAGCGCCCGCAGGGACAGCTCCAGCGCGTCGCAGCCACTGCCCACGGCCACGCAGTGGTCGTTGGCGCAGTACGCGGCGAACTCCTCCTCGAAGGCGGCCAGTTCCGCGTCGAGCAGATAGCGGCCGGAGGCGGCCACCCGCCGGAGCGCCGCGTCGATGTCGTCCCGCAACTCCCGGTAGCCGGCGCCCGCGTCGAGGAAGGGGATGGTCATGTCAGGCTCCGTGCGTCCTGCAGGAAGGTGTCGTAGTCGCGGTAGTAGTCCGACTCCTCGTAGTGCTGCGAGGCGAGGACCAGCGCCACGGTGTCGGGGTCGAAGTCCTTCAGGACGCGCCAGACCATGGGCCCGATGCAGAGCCCGGCCCCGGGCTCGTCGAGACGGTAGGTGGCGTGCTGGAAGCCGTCGTCGAGGGTGATGGAGAAGGCGCCGTGGACGGCGATGACGAGCTGCTCCAGGGTGCGGTGCGCGTGCAGGCCGCGCGGGGGCGAGGACTGGGTCTGTCCGTGCATGTAGTAGACGCGTCGGACGGGGAAGTCCACGGTCACGCCCGACTCGATCACGGAGAGGCTGCCGCGCGGGTCGATGTGCTGCTCCAGCCTGATCAGCCGGCACGGCTTGATCCTGCCGACCCGCCGGGCAGGAGGCTCGGCTGTGTTCTCGGCGATGGCGGCGCTCCTTATCGGGCGGTCGTGATCGGGCGGTCGTGAGGTCCGGGGCCGGCCGGTTCGGGACGGCCCCGGACTCCGGGACGGGACCCTCGGGGTCAGTTCCAGTCGACCCGGACGGGCAGGTACTTCGGAGTGAGCTGGTCGGCCTCGTAGAACACGGTGTGCTCGTGGTCGATGCGGAAGCCCGCGACCCGGTCCAGGAGGAGTTCGAGCATGACCTTGCCCTCCAGGCGGGCGAGGGCGGCACCCAGGCAGTGGTGGATGCCGTGCCCGAAGGCCATGTGCCGGGTCCCGTCCGAGCGGCGGATGTCGAAGGTGTCCGGGTCCGGGAAGTGCCGGGGGTCCCGGTTGGCGGACTGGCTCCAGGCGATCACCATCTGGCCCTTCTCCATGAGCGGACCCAGGACGGTGGTGTCCTCCTTGACGAACCGGAAGATGTTGTTGAAGGGGCTGCGGTAGCGCAGCGTCTCCTCGATCGCCCCGGGCACCAGGGAGCGATCGGCCCGCAGGTCCGCCAGCGCCCGCGGGTTCTCCTCCAGGACGAGGAAGAGGTTGCTCAGCAGGGTGCTGGACGAGACGTGTCCGGCCGTCAGGAGCAGGGAGACGATGTTGACGATCTCGACGTCGGTCAGCCGACGGCCGTCCTGCTCGGCCTGGACCAGCCCGCTGACCAGGTCGTCGGCGGGCGCGTCCCGCTTGGTGTGGATCTGCTTCAGGAGGTAGTCGGTCATCTCCTTGAGGGCCGGCGCGATCGTCTCGGTGAAGTTGTCCGGGAGGTTCGGGTACTCCAGGCCCTCGTTCGTCAGCAGGGTGTCGACCCACTCCCGGAACAGGTCGCGGTCGCCGGCGGGTATGCCCAGCAGTTCGGCGATCACGATGACCGGCAGTGCGTAGGACAGGTCACCGACGGCGTCGACGACGTCCTGTTCCCCCACCTTGTCCAGGAGCTCCTCGGTGATCGCGCGCACCCTGGGCTCCAGCCGGGCGATCCGCCGGGGGGTGAAGGCCTGGCTCACCAGTTTGCGCATCGGCCCGTGCGCGGGCGGGTCCAGCGCGCCGATCGTGCCCGGACCGATGATCATCTCCAGTTCGGGCGGCGTCGGCATCACCATGTTGAAGTCCGAGGAGAAGTACTGCGGGTGGTTCGACACCGTCACGTAGTCGTCGTAGCCGAACACCTGCCACGCCTGCCGGGTCTCGTCCCAGAACACCGGATGACGTGTCCTGTTGTACGCGAACCAGTCGAGCAGCCCCCGGGCGTCCGCGTCCTTGCTCAGCTCCATCGGTCCCGTCACGGCCTCACGCATCAGTCGAACTCCTCGAAAAGCGGTGTGTGGACCGAACGCGCGGCACGGTGGTTCCGGTCCCGGTTACCGGCAGAGCTTAGGAATCGCCGGAGAATGTCGGCAAGGCGGACCTGACACAATGAGTATCCGTCTGAAAAAGCGGCCGAGATGTCGGTCCGGGCGGCGCGCGAGCGGCGGGGACGGGGCAGGGCGGAGGGCTCGGGGAGACCTGACATATTCGTCCCGAATTCGTTGTCCCGGGCCGCTCGGTGCTGAAATCTTGCCCGCTCGTCCGATATCCGCCCGATATCCGGGTGCCGTGGACAGCCGTGCGCGGCCTAGCGTGACCGGTCGGGCGTCGGGGCATCGACCCAGCTGACCTGGCTCGATGTCCAAGCCACCCCTAGGCCGTGCCCGGCGAACTCGCCCGACCCCCGGGGGGACGCCGGCCGCGCCGGGCGACCCCGTGGGCTGCCCCGCGATGCCGTGCGATGCCGTGCGATGCCGTGCGATTGCCCTGTGCTGCCGTGCGAAGAGAATCCGCGGGCACCTACGAACTTGACACAATTGATTGTCGTTCGTCGGTCGCTCCTGTCGCCCGGCAGTTCGCCCGCTGTACGCTCATGAAGATCAAGAAAAGGCAGAAAAGCTACGGCGTGGTACGGCGAACATATGAGGGATGCAGGTGTCTGAAGAACTCGCGATTTCCCGAAGTGGCGACCGCTCCGACGCCGTTGCCGTGGTCGGAATGGCGTGCCGATTTCCCGGCGCACCCGGAATCGCGGAATTCTGGAAACTGCTGACCGACGGAAGGGAAGCGATCGGCCGGGACGCCGACGGCCGTCGGCGCGGCATGATCGAGGCGCCCGGCGACTTCGACGCCGCCTTCTTCGGCATGTCACCCCGCGAGGCCGCCGAGACCGACCCCCAGCAGCGCCTGATGCTCGAACTCGGCTGGGAGGCCCTGGAGGACGCCGGCATCGTCCCCGGTTCCCTGCGCGGCGAGGCGGTCGGCGTCTTCGTCGGGGCCATGCACGACGACTACGCCACCCTGCTGCACCGCGCCGGCGCACCGGTCGGCGCCCACACCGCCACCGGCCTCCAGCGTGCCATGCTCGCCAACCGGCTCTCCTACGTCCTGGGGACGCGCGGCCCCAGCCTCGCGGTCGACACCGCGCAGTCGTCCTCCCTGGTCGCCGTGGCCCTCGCCGTCGAGAGCCTGCGGGCCGGCACGTCCCGCATCGCCGTCGCCGGAGGCGTCAACCTCGTCCTCGCCGACGAGGGAACGGCCGCCATGGAACGCCTCGGCGCCCTCTCACCCGACGGCCGCTGCCACACCTTCGACGCCCGCGCCAACGGATACGTCCGCGGTGAGGGCGGCGCCGCCGTCGTCCTGAAGCCCCTCGACGACGCCCTGGCCGACGGGGACCCCGTGTACTGCGTGGTGCGCGGCGTCGCCGTCGGCAACGACGGCGGCGGCCCCGGGCTGACCGCTCCCGACCGCGAGGGACAGGAGGCGGTGCTCAGGGCCGCCTGCGCCGAGGCCCGCGTCGACCCCGCCGAGGTACGTTTCGTCGAACTGCACGGCACGGGCACCCCGGTGGGCGACCCGGTCGAGGCACACGCCCTCGGCGCGGTGCACGGCTCCGGCCGGCCGGCCGACGAGCCCCTGCTGGTCGGCTCGGTGAAGACCAACATCGGCCACCTGGAGGGCGCCGCCGGCATCGCGGGCCTGGTCAAGGCCGCACTGTGCCTGCGGGAACGCACCCTTCCCGCCTCGCTGAACTTCGCCACCCCCTCCCCGGCCATCCCTCTGGACCGGCTCCGACTGAAGGTGCAGACCACCGCGGCCGAGCTGCCGCTGGGCGGCGCACCTCTGCTGGCGGGCGTCAGCTCCTTCGGGATCGGTGGCACGAACTGCCATGTGGTGCTGGAGCACTTGGCCCGGCCTGTCCCGGTCGTGGCCGACTCCGGCTCCGGCGCTGACTCCGGCGCTGAATCCGGCTCTGACTCACTGACGGGTGTCCCGCCGTTGGTGCTTTCCGCGCGGTCGGAGGGGGCGTTGCGGGCGCAGGCGGCGGGGTTGCGTGAGCTGGTGGGGCGGTCGGGTGTGGATCTGCGGGATGTGGCTTTCTCGCTGGTCTCGACGCGGACGCTTTTCGAGCGTCGTGCTGTG
>NZ_JBIDCI010000024.1:0-96849 GCF_043204535.1 Streptomyces sp. NPDC047853
GCAGTGGCTGCACACCTACAATCACCACCGCGGACACACCGCGCTGAAAGGCCAACCACCCGCCAGCCGCGTCCCCAACCTCACGGGTCAGTACATCTAGTCGAGGTAGTCGCGCAGCACCTGGGAGCGCGAGGGGTGGCGCAGCTTCGACATGGTCTTCGACTCGATCTGGCGAATGCGCTCGCGCGTGACGCCGTACACCTTGCCGATCTCGTCGAGGGTCTTCGGCTGACCGTCGGTGAGACCGAAGCGCATGGAGACGACGCCCGCCTCGCGCTCGGACAGGGTGTCGAGGACGGAGTGCAGCTGCTCCTGCAGGAGCGTGAAGCTGACCGCGTCGGCCGGGACGACCGCCTCGGAGTCCTCGATGAGGTCACCGAACTCGCTGTCACCGTCCTCGCCCAGCGGGGTGTGCAGCGAGATGGGCTCGCGGCCGTACTTCTGGACCTCGATGACCTTCTCCGGGGTCATGTCGAGTTCCTTGGCCAGCTCCTCCGGGGTGGGCTCGCGGCCCAGGTCCTGGAGCATCTGGCGCTGCACACGCGCGAGCTTGTTGATGACCTCGACCATGTGCACCGGGATACGGATCGTGCGGGCCTGGTCGGCCATCGCGCGGGTGATCGCCTGACGGATCCACCAGGTGGCGTACGTGGAGAACTTGTAGCCCTTGGTGTAGTCGAACTTCTCCACCGCGCGGATCAGACCGAGGTTGCCCTCCTGGATCAGGTCCAGGAAGAGCATGCCGCGGCCGGTGTAGCGCTTGGCCAGGGAGACCACCAGGCGGAGGTTGGCCTCCAGCAGGTGGTTCTTGGCGCGGCGGCCGTCCTCGGCGATGATCTCCAGCTCGCGCTTGAGCTTGGGGGCGAGCTTGTCGGCATTGGCCAGCTTGTCCTCGGCGAACAGACCGGCCTCGATGCGCTTGGCGAGTTCGACCTCCTGCTCGGCGTTGAGCAGGGGGACCTTGCCGATCTGCTTCAGGTAGTCCTTGACCGGGTCCGCTGTGGCACCGGCCGCGGCGACCTGCTGGGCCGGGGCGTCGTCCTCGTCCTCGTCGGACAGCACGAAGCCGGCGTTCTCGGTGCCCTCGGGCTCCTCCGTCGCGGCCTTCGGCTCCTCGATCGACTCGTCCTCGAGAAGCTCGCCGTCCTCCTTCGTGGAGGTGGTCTTCTTGGCGGCCGTCTTCTTGGCGGTCGTCTTCTTCGCAGTCGCCTTCTTGGCGGTCGTCTTCTTGGCCGCCGCCTTCTTGGCGGGCGCCTCTTCCTCGACCGACGGGTCGGTGGCGGGCGCCGCCGGGGTGGCGGGGGCGGTGGCCTTCCTGCTGGTCACCGTCTTGGCCGCGACCGTCTTGGTGGCGGTGCGCTTGGCGGGACTCTTCGCTGCGACGCTCTTACGGGTGCGCTTGGGCTCCGCGGCACTGACCATCAGCGTCACACCCTCTTCCTCGAGGATCTGGTTGAGGCTGCGCAGTACGTTCTTCCACTGAGTGGCCGGAATCTGGTCAGCTTCGAAGGCCCGACGCACGTCGTCGCCGGCGATCTGCCCCTCAGCCTTTCCCCGCTCAATGAGAGCCATGACAGAGACGGACTCGGCGATCTCCGGCGGGAGCGTACGGGATGTGCTGGCCGACACGAACAACCTCTCGGAACGTTGGAAAACGGCTTCCGGCCCCGTCCGTGACGGACGGGAGCCGACCACCGGCTTGGAATGGGCCGACGGCGCGGGCGTACCGGGAGAGGCACAGCGCCGTGTACGGCGTCCGTATTCCCTCCGCGGCTGTCACCTCTTAGGTCATCGCGTTGCTCCCACGAGCGTTACGCCCAATCCGCGTGGCCCGAGTCACACCCCGTAAGCATTCAAAACCGGTCAGAAGCGTATTAATGAGGTCACCGGCGAACGCAACCCGCCCACGTCGGGGGTCTCACCCTCTCATCACACCGCCGGACCCCGTGGAATCACCGCGATTCCACGGGGTCCGGCGGGGACGGCGCACCGGCCGGCCACTGCCGTAGGAGGGGTCCGGCGTGCCCGGCCCGCGCCGTTCCGGTGGGACGCGGTCAGTGCTCGCGGGGGGCGGGCACCACTCGCTCCACCTCGGGGTGGACGGTCAGAAGCTGGCGCATGGCCGCCTCGGCCGCCGCTCCGTCCCCCGTGGCGAGGGCGTCGACGATCCTGCCGTGCTGCGCCAGCGTGACATCGTTCGGCCGGTCACAGGACGTGACCGGGCCGCCGGAGACGTGCAGGGCGGCGGAGACGATTCCGGAGAGGTGGTCCAGCATGCGATTGCCGGCGACCTGGATGAGGAGCCCGTGGAACTCGGCATCGGCGCGGGCGAAGGTGAGCGCGTCACCCTGCCCCATGGCGTGGCCCATGATCCCGATCATGTCGGACAGCCGCTGCTGGACCTCCTCGCGCCCGTGCCCGGCGGCGAGGCGCGCGGCGAGCGGCTCGATCGTCCAGCGCAGCTCGCTGAGCTCGCGGCGCTGATCGTCACGCTGCGGCCCGAAGGCACGCCACTCGATGATGTCCGGGTCGAGGAGGTTCCAGTCGCTGACCGGGCGCACCCGGGTGCCGACGTTCGGTCGGGCGCTGACCAGCCCCTTGGCCTCCAGGACCCGCAGGGACTCGCGGACCACGGTGCGGGACACCTCGAAACGCTGCCCGATCTCCTCGGGCACCAGCGGGCGGTCGGCGCCCAGGTCACCGGAAACGATCATCTGGCCCAGCTGCTGGACGAGTTGTCCGTGCAGCCCCCGGCCCCGGCTGCCCCCGGTGCGCCTGCCCACGCGGCCCAGCTCGGGGTCAGCGCCTTCCCAGGCGGGCATCGCGACGCGGTCGACGGCAGGCGTCTCGGCGAAGGGGTAGCGGTCGAGGTCGCCCGGGTTCGTGAGGCCGGAGTCGGCGGAACGGGCGGCGGTCATCATGGAGTGCGCAAGGGTAGTCACGCATCATTTGTCGGCGCCCACACCAACTCCCTTGAGGTCTTTGGTGAAAAGCACACGAAAGGGTGATCGCTCACCCCGTCGCAATTGACGCCTTATCGGAAAGAAATGGGCTTTCAGCGGGGAGTTGCGCACGCGATCGACCGGAAGGGCACGGCGGACGTCACCGGACCCTGCTACGGAGGGTCATGAGCAGATAGGCGCAGAGCAGAGTGGTCAGGGACAACGTCAGGGCGCCGCCCACGGGTTGGACGATCACACGCAGCGCCTCGGCCAGGTACCGCTCTCCACCGAACGGCCACGTCGTCAGGAGGGCCTCGCGGATCCTCATGGGCAGGTCGGCGGCGGTCCGCACGGACGGCCCGTCCCAGAGCTTCTGTACGAGTGGTACGAGCAGGACGGGAACGGCGACCACGGCGGCGAGCCCGGCGGTGGTGGACCGGAAGACCCCCGCGGCCAGCAGGCCGGACCAGGCACATCCGACGACGAGCCCGAGCCAAGCCGCGCTCAACGCGGGCCAGTCGGCGGGGACCCCCGCGACTTCCCGTCCGTAGAGGAGACGGAGCACTTCGGCGTCGCAGGCCACCGCCAGGACAGCCAGCACCGACGCGGTGGCCGCGGAGACCAGGAGTTTGGCGGCCAGCAGTCCCATCCGACGGGGCACGGTGCCGCGGTCCGCCGCCAGGGCGGGGTGGCGGAACTCGTCACCGAAGGCCAGCGCCCCGAGCAGCCCCGCGCCGAGGGCCGCGGGCGGCAGCGGCAGTTCCCGCGGCCAGGCGGCCAGGAGGCGCGGCTGCGGGGTGTGCCCGAGGCGGGCCAGGACCACGGCGGTGACGGCGGACACGACGAGGACGGCGGCGCCGGTGACGAACGCCGTCCCGATGCCGACCACGCGCCGGAGTTCGTACCGGAGGGGGCGGAGGGGGCTGGGGGCGGAACGGACGGAGACGGGAGGCGGCAGCGAGGACGCCGCGTTTCGGGCGACGGCGGGGGTGAGCGTGGCCCAGGGGCGAGGAAGGGGCCAGGAGGCGGCTTGCGCCGGTGGCTCGTGCCGGGCACCCGGGGCGGGAGGGTCGTGCGGCGTGGCGGCACCCCCGTCCACGGCCGGCGTGCGCCCGGCACGGCTGAGGGGCGGCAGCGCGTCGGCGGGGGTACGGGAGGCCTCGGCGAGCGACCGGGGGCCGTCGAAAGCCTGCCGGGGGCCGTCGAAAGCCTGCGGGCCGTCGGAGGCTTGCGGGCGGAGACTGTCGGAGGCCACCGGCTGAGGGCCGGCGACGGTCAGCGGTCGAGGAGCGTCGGCGGTCAGCGGTCGAGGGGCGTCGACGGCCGGCGGTTGGGGGCCGGCGGAGGCCGGGCGGGGGGCGCTGGCCGCCCCGGGGGCCTCCGTCGAGGGCTCGGCGTCGGTGTGGGAGCGTCCCGCGTCACGGGGCGCGGACAGCCGCTCGATGGCCGTCCCGGGTCGCTCCTCGACCGGCCGTGCGGGTGGGGTGGCGGCAGGAAGGAGCGACGGTCTTCCGGCGGCGGCCCCGGCGCCGGAGGCCCGCGCCGGAGCGTGTGCGGCGAGGTGCCCGGCGTTCGTACCGAGCGGCGTCAGGCCCGCACCCGGCCCCATGTCGCCGACCTCGTCCGCCAGTTGGTGTACGAGGATGCCGTGCCGGAAGGCGGTGTCGCCGATGTCGGCACACGTACTGCCGTACACCGCGAGGCGGTTGCCGCCCTCGCGTACGACCTCGACGGAACGACGCGCCGTGCGTGCCTCCTTGATCAGGAGAGCGGCGAGGCGGGCGGCGTGCGGGGTGCGGACGGCGACGCGCGGCCGCAGTCGGGTACGG
Source organism: Streptomyces sp. NPDC047853 (assembly GCF_043204535.1). Lineage (NCBI taxonomy): Bacteria > Bacillati > Actinomycetota > Actinomycetes > Kitasatosporales > Streptomycetaceae > Streptomyces > Streptomyces sp. NPDC047853. Next base: position 4,772 of record NZ_JBIDCI010000024.1, read on the forward strand.
GAGAAGTCCGCTGCCACCTGGTCGGCGACCACCCGGCCCCGGTCCAGCGTGACGACGTGGTCGGCGGCGCGCGCGGCTTCCTTAGGGTCCGCCGTGCTGAACAGGACGGTGCCACCCTGGGCGGCGTGCGCACGCAGCGTCCCGTGGAGCCACCGGGCGTCGCGGACGGAAAGCGCGCGGGCGGGGTCGTCGAGCACCAGGGTGTGCGGATCGGGCAGCAGCGCGCAGGCCAGTCCGAGGCGCCGGTCCATGCCGCGGGAGAGGATCCCCAGGCGTTCGTCGCGCAGACCCACGAGGCCCACCGCCTCCATGACTTCGTCGGCCCGCCGGACGGGGACCCCGGCCGCCGCGCACAGCATGCGGAGATGGCCCCGGACCGTGCGGGCCGGGTGCCCCGGCACGTCTCCCAGCAGGACGCCGACCTCGCGTGAGGGGTGGGCGATGCGGTGCAGGGGGCGGCCTCTGAAGTACGTGAGACCACGGCCCCGTTGGAGTTCGAGCATGAGTCTGAGCGCCGTCGTCTTGCCGGCGCCCGATGCTCCGAGCAGTGCGGTGACACGCCCCGCGCGTGCCTCGAAGGAGACGTCGTCGACAGCGGGCGGAAGGTCCTTGCGGGGGGTGCTGGTCAGTCCGAAGGCCTGGATCACCGCAGCAAGATAGCCTGTTATGACCGGTTTTTCGGGTACCGCTGGGCTTCCTGGTGCGGGCGAGGGGCTTGTGGGCTCCTTGTTCGTCGTCCGGTCCGGGGCCTCTCCGGCCTCGGCCTCACACCTCGGGACGCAGCATCGGCGGATTGAGCAGAGTGGCGCCGCCCGCCCGGAAGAGCTGGGCGGGACGGCCGCCCTGGCGAGTGGTCGTGCCGCCGGTGGGGACGAGGAAGCCCGGCGTGCCCGTCACCTTGCGGTGGAAGTTGCGCGGGTCGAGGGCCACGCCCCACACCGCCTCGTAGACGCGGCGCAGCTCGCCGACGGTGAACTCGGGCGGGCAGAACGCGGTGGCCAGCGACGAGTACTCGATCTTGGAGCGGGCCCGTTCCACCCCGTCCGCGAGGATCTGGGTGTGGTCGAAGGCGAGCGGCGCCACCGGCTCGCCGCCACGGCCGTATCCCGCTTGCTCCAGCAGTTCCTCGACCGGCGCCCAGCGGGCGTTGCTGGCGTCACCGCCCGCCCGTGGGGCGGGCAGGTCGGGAGCGAGCGCGAGGTGGGCGACGCTGACCACGCGCATCCGAGGGTCCCGCTCCGGATCTCCGTAGGTCGCGAGCTGCTCCAGGTGAGCGCCGTTGTCCTGAGGCGGCGCGGCGGGGTCGTGGACGCACAGGCCCGTCTCCTCGGCCAGCTCACGCGCCGCCGCCTGCGCCAGATTCTCGTCGGCCCGCACGAACCCGCCGGGCAGGGCCCAGCGCCCCTGGAACGGCGGCTCGCCCCTGCGCACCGCCAGCGCGCACAGGGAGTGGCGACGCACGGTCAGCACGACCAGGTCCACAGTGACGGCGAAGGGCGGAAAGGCTGACGGGTCGTAGGGCATGCGGCGATCATAGTCGTCTGCCTGACGATAAACACTCCCTTCGCCGAGCACCACCGACGGCTGGTCCACTTCCGCCGGAGCCGTGTCTCCCGTGCCCTTCCGCTCGCTCCCGAGCGCCGTGCGAGAGCACGTCGGGCCAGGTCAGGTTCGCAGTTGCAGCCCGTCGGCGGCCTCTTCGACCATGGCCATGCCCAGTCGGCTGACCCGCACCGAGAAGGGCTCCCCGGCGACCCGCAGCCCGGTCAGGCCGATCTCGCCCAGAGGGGCGCTGCGCAGGGGACGCAGGGTGACGCTCCCTGCCGGGGCGTCGGGGTGGATGCCCGCCAGTGCGGTCAGCAGCAGCACCCCGGCGGCGGCCGCGGTGGCGGCGGGACGGCAGGCCGCCGGGTGCGGCAGGGGCGTACTCCCGTCGGTGCGCTGCTCCCCGGCGTACATCTCGGGCAGGCGGTGGCCGAAGGCGCCGGCGGCGGCCAGTACGCCGCGCAGCAGCGAGCCCGCCTCGTTCTCGTGACCGGCGGCGGCGAGACCCGCCACCGCGATCGCCGTCTCCTGGACGCGCACGGCTCCGGCGCGATGCCCGAAGGGGGTGTACCCGGCTTCCTTCACGCCCAGGCCGCGCAGTCCCCACCCCGAGTCCATGACCGGGTTGCCCAGCAGCCGGGCGAGCCGGGCGGTCTGCCCCGTGTCGAGCAGCCCCGGGGCGGTTGTGCCTCCGCCGAGCAGTCCGGTGTCCAGGAGGTGGGCGGCGGCCGCGGTGAGCGACGGCACCAGGCGTCCGTCCGCGGTGCGCGCCGCCGCGGGCCTCCCTCCTGCCGGGTCGTGGATCCAGAAGTCACGCCGGAACGCCTCGCGCAGCTCCCGGGCCCACTGGCGCAGTGCGTCGCCGCCCGGTCTGCCGAAGGCGTCGAGCAGCTCGGCGCCGAGCAGGGCGGCGCGGTGCGCGTGGGCCTGCGTCTCGCAGCGGACGGGGCCGCCGGGGTGCGGGTCGGAGACGTACGTGCCGTCCCCCACGGCGGCCCGCAGCCAGCCCAGGCACCCCTCGGCCGCGGGCAGCAGCTCCTGCGTCTCCTGATCCCCGAGACCCCAGCGGCGGGCTTCCGCGAGGAGCGCGGGGAAGAGCAGGGTCGCCTCGGTACCGGTGCAGCCCGGTGGCAGGTGGGGGCCGGTGTCGCGGCTCGGTCCGGGAATCATGCCGTGCCCCGGCCCGGGACCGCGCTGTTGCGAGCGGGCGAGAACGCGCAGGGTGCCGGCGGCGAGCCGGGTGCCGAGGGGCAGCGTCATCCGGGCGGCGGCGAGGGCCTCGGCGGGTGCCGGACCGCAGCGCCAGGGGACGCCGGCCGCCAGATGGACGTCGGTGGGGTGTGCCGGATCGCGCAGCAGAAGGGCACGCAGGTCCTCGATGCTGGTCCGCAGGAGGGCGGGGGCTCCTGGGTCGTCACCGGTGGCGCCGGCGGCTGCCAGCGGGTCCGCCGCCGTGCGGGCCACCGCCCGAACCGGACCCGCTCCGTCGGGCCGCACACGCAGCTCGATGCTCGTGCTGCCGCCCGGCGGCACCACGCACTCCCACCGCAGCAGACCGGCGGAGGCGAGGGCATCGCCCGGCGGTGGTACGGCCGTGACCGACGCGGTGCCCGCGGCGCTGGACCACCGCAGCCCGGAGGCGTGGACGCCGGCCGGCAGGTCGGGGCCTGCGGTGCCCGCGGCGATCGACCCGAGGTCGGCCAGGTCCGTACCGAGAGCCACCTCCACCGGCAGGCGCAGTGGACGGGGCGTTCCGTTGCGCAGAGTAATCCGCTCCGTGCCGTCGGCGTGCCGCATCCGCTCGACCATGACGTCCGGGTCCGGTCCCGGGGCGGACGACGTCCGGAGCACGCCCACGAAGACGGTTCGGTCGGCTCCTGTCATCCGGGCCTGCAAGGGAAGCGGTTCGCACCCGGACACGAGGAGGCGGCACCGGGAGAGCAGGCGCCGGCCCGCTCGGTAGAACCCCTCCAGCCCGATACCGGTCAGCTGCGCTTGCTCCGTCGAGATCACGAGGCCGGGGAGGGCCACTGCGATCATCGTCCCGTGGTTCGGGGGCAGGTCACCGCACCGGCGGGCGGACGCCGCGGGCGGCGCGCTCCGTGGGACGCCCGGCTCTCTCCCGGGTCGCGACGACGCCAGGGCGTAGGCCGGCCCGGATCGGACCGTCGGCGGGCCGAGGCTCCGGCTTTGCCCGGGGCCGCGCCGCTGGACCGGCGCCGTGGGCTCGGCTCGGTACGGCGGAGCGGCCCGCCCGCCGTAGGCAGCGGCACCCGGCACGGTGGTGGACGAAGTCGGTTGGTGCATGGGAGGGCTCCCCCTCTGTACGTGGTGCGCCTCGTGTCTACTCGGTGCGCTTCGGACGGAACGACGCCGTGCGGTGTGTCGGCCGGGCGGAGGTGGTGCGGTGCGAGGTCGCGGCCGGACGCGTGCGGCGCGGAGCGGTGTCCCGGCCGACCCGGGCGTTCCGCCACTCAGGTGAACGGAGCGGATGTCCTGCGGGTCACGCCCGCGGTGTCGGGGGCCGTGACCAGATGCGTGGGGCACGGAACGCGCACTACATCAGAAACCCTGATCACCAGGCCGCCTCGGCCCCTGCCTCGCGCTCGGGCGGCGGCCGCTTCCCAGCCCGGAGCGGCTCGCGTCGGTCGGCCCACGCCCGGTCACGGCACCCGTTCCGTCCCGCGTCTGCGTCTGCGTCTGCGTCTGCGTCCGCACCCGGACCCGCATCCGCCCGGTGTCGCCGGCTCGGGGCCGCCCATGAGCCGCCGGCGCCTCTTCAGACGCCCTCGGCGCCGCCACCCGTCCCGCTCGTCCCCTTGCGCGCCCCGCCCGGGCAGGCCTCCTTCCGGCCCGAACTCTGCTTCGTCGAGGCGCGCGGGGGCGTGGAGCCCGTCCGCGGAGCGCCACCGGCGGCCGGGGTACGGGGACGCGTCTGGTTCCCGGCCGGTGCACGGCCCTGCCACCTCGCACGGCGGCGGACACCGTCGGACGGGACGACGGAGCGGGTGCGACGCCGACGGCCGGATGCGGCCGGCACGGTGGTCGAGGACCCGGGCCGTTCGCGCTGCGCAGCCCCGTCCGCCTCTACGCCCTCGTCCGGAGCGCCGTCTCCCGCGTCCTCGTGGTTCTCTCGTTCCGCGCGCAGGCACCGGCGGACCGACTCGGGGTCGAGACCCTCGTTGCACGCCTGGTGCAGAAGCCGCGCGAAGAGGTAGTCGGGGTCTGCGCCGAGAGCCATGGCCAAGGCCTCGCGGGCCTCCAGCTCGTCGCCGGTGGACCAGGCGACCCACCCCGCCAGCGTGAGGGGCGCGGCCGCGTGCTCGCCGTAGGAACCGACACAGCGACGGGCCAGGGCGCGCCAGAGACGCAGTGCGGGAAGGGCCTCGTCACCCTCCATCCACTGGGCCGCGCGGTCGCGTGTCGTACGGTCCTGGAGGCCGAGGATCAGCGCCGCCGCCTCGTCGTTCGCCAGCAGTTGGTCGTCGCGCAGGTCCTCGGCGGGAAGGCCCGACACGGGCCGGGCGCGCGCGAGGCGTCGCATGATCCGCTGTGCCAGGTCCAGCGTCTCCCCGGCCACCTCCGAACGACCGGTGGCGTCGAGGATCCGGGAGACCAGCGGCACGGCGGCCGCGTCCAGGGCGACCTCCTGTTCACCGGCCACGGCGCCCTCCCGGGGGAGCAGCCGGGCCCGCAGGTCGCTCAGCGAGCCGCGCACCTGGATGCCGGCGTAGGTCGCCGCCGCGGCCAGTACCGACGTACCCGGCAGTCCCATGGGGACGCCCTCGGACGGGCAGCAGGCCTCGTCGTCGCAGCAGTACGACCAGAAACGCCCGGCGGAGATGCACAGCGCCTCGACCACCGGAACATCGAGCCGGCCGCACTCCACCCGCAGCCGCTGCGCCAGAGGCCTCAGTCGCTCCATCACCTGCCGTCCGGTCTCTCCCCGCCCCGGTTCCTGACAGAGATAGGCGACCATCTGCTCGGGTCGCACACCTCGGCGCTCGCTGCCGGTCACCAGGCCTCGCGTCAGCTGGCCGGCCGCACCCGGCCAGTCCTCCGTGTGGGCGGGGATGCCGAGCCGGGCGCGGCCGCCGAAGCGTCCCCGGCCGTCCCTGTCGCGGAGGGCGACCAGGACGATGCTGTCCTCGGGGCGGTACCCGAGGAGGTAGGGCAGGGCATCGGCCAGTTCGGCCGGGGTGCGCAGGGTGACCTGGTGCTCGTCACCAGGGCTGTCGTACGGGGTGCGGGCCGCCCGGCTCCGGGGCACGGGGCCCGGGATGTCGCCGTTCTCGGAGGATCCAGTCGTTTCGCTGTGGTTCGCCATGGCCCGACCATCTCGCGGATCACCAGATTCCGCTTTGCCCTGTGGATAACTTCAATCAGGACCACGTCAATCCCGCGAGGCGACGACCGCGCCGTCCCGCCCCGTCGCCCGGCTGTCAGTCCCGTCCTGTTGTATGGAACGCATGGAGCACACGAGCAACGCGGATCTCCGGACAGCGGCCGACGCGGTCCTCGCCCGACTCGTCGGGGACCCGTCCGGCACCGCCCGACTGCGGGACGACCAGTGGCGGGCGATCGAGGCGCTGGTCGCCGACCGGCGCCGGGCCCTCGTAGTCCAGCGCACGGGATGGGGAAAGTCCGCCGTCTACTTCGTGGCCACCGCGCTGCAACGCGAACGCGGCGCCGGCCCCACGGTGATCGTCTCCCCCCTGCTCGCCCTCATGCGCAACCAGGTGGAGGCCGCGGCGCGGGCAGGCATCCGCGCCCGGACCATCAACTCCTCCAACACCGAGGAGTGGGAGGTGGTCCAGGACGAGATCACCGCCGGCGAGGTCGACGTGCTGCTGGTGAGCCCCGAGCGGCTCAACAACCCGGACTTCCGCGACCAGGTCCTGCCCAGGCTCTCCGCCGCCACCGGGCTGCTCGTGGTGGACGAGGCGCACTGCATCTCCGACTGGGGCCACGACTTCCGCCCGGACTACCGACGGCTGCGCACGATGCTCACCGACCTCCCGCCCGGCGTGCCCGTCCTGGCGACCACCGCCACCGCCAACGCCCGCGTGACCGCCGACGTGGCGGAGCAGCTCGGCACCGGAGGCACATCGGACGCACTGGTGCTGCGGGGACCGCTGGACCGGGAGAGTCTCAGTCTGGGGGTGCTGCGGCTGTCCGACGCGGCGCACCGGATGGCCTGGCTCGCCGACCACCTCGACCGGTTGCCGGGCTCCGGGATCATCTACACACTCACCGTGGCCGCCGCGGAGGAGGTCACCGCTTTCCTGCGACAGCGTGGCCACACGGTCGCCTCCTACACCGGCAAGACCGAGAACGCGGACCGCCAGCAGGCCGAGAACGACCTGCTCGCCAACCGGGTCAAGGCGCTGGTCGCCACTTCGGCGCTGGGCATGGGCTTCGACAAGCCCGACCTGGGCTTCGTGGTGCACCTCGGCTCGCCGTCCTCCCCCATCGCCTACTACCAGCAGGTCGGCCGCGCGGGGCGCGGTGTCGAGCACGCCGAGGTGCTCCTCCTACCGGGGAAGGAGGACGAGGCGATCTGGGAATACTTCGCCTCTCTGGCCTTCCCATCGGAGGAGTTGGTCCGCCGCACGCTCGACATCCTGGCCCACTCGGAGCGGCCCCTCTCCCTGCCCGCTCTGGAGCCGCTGGTGGAGCTGCGCCGCTCCCGCCTGGAGACCATGCTCAAGGTGCTCGACGTGGACGGTGCGGTGAAGCGGGTCAAGGGCGGCTGGATCGCGACGGGGCAGCCGTGGACGTACGACGCGGAGCGCTACGCCTGGGTCGCACGGCAACGCAAGGCCGAGCAGCAGGCGATGCGCGACTACGCCTCGACGACGGACTGCCGGATGGAGTTCCTGCAACGACAGCTGGACGACGAGGGAGCCAAGCCCTGCGGCCACTGCGACAACTGCGCCGGCCCGCGCTTCACCGCGGACACCTCGCCCGACGCCCTCGACGCGGCCCGGGTCGACCTGGGCCGGGCCGGGGTGGAGGTGGAGCCGCGGCGCATGTGGCCGACCGGGCTGCCGGCGATCGGCGTCGACCTGAAGGGACGCATCCCGGCCGGGGACCAGGCAGGACCGGGGCGGGCGTTGGGCCGGCTCTCCGACATCGGCTGGGGCAACCGGCTGCGGCCGATGCTCTCCCCGCAGGCCCCCGACGGCCCGGTGCCCGACGACGTCGCCAAGGCCGTCGTGGGGGTGCTGGCCGACTGGGCGAAGGGGCCCGACGGCTGGGCCTCGGGCGCGACCGACGCCCCACCGCGTCCCGTCGGCGTGGTGACCGTCGCCTCCCACACCCGGCCCCAGCTGGTCCAGTCCCTGGGGGCGCGTATCGCCGAGGTCGGCCGGCTGCCGCTGCTCGGCTCCGTCGAGTACACGGGTGAGGCGCCCAAGGCGTCCCGCAGCAACAGCGCGCAGCGGCTCAAGGCGCTCGACGGCGCCCTGACCGTGCCCCCCGCGCTCGCCGCCGCGCTCGCCGACCTCGCGGGGCCGGTTCTCCTCGTGGACGACTGCACCGAAACCGGTTGGACCCTCGCCGTGGCGGCCCGACTGCTCCGACGCGCCGGCGCTCAGGGAGTGTTCCCACTGGTCCTGGCCGTGCAGGGGTGATGGCCCGCCGCGAGCACGCAGGACCGCGGCCTGCCCTCGCCCGGCTGCGTCCGGTACGCCCGGTGCGTCACCCGGTCGTCCTCTGGGTAGGGATATAGGACGCGCATCATCCGATAACGGTCGTCGGCCCCAATTGCTCGTTGCCGCATCCAAGTTCGACAGGAAGAATCGAAGTCCGCTCCCCGCACGGCTCGTCCGTGATCCGGCAGGGCTTCACTGCGGTGCGCGCTCCCCCGAATCCGACCCCGCCCCCAGTGTGGGCGCGTAGCCGAAGGGAGGAACGTGACCTTCGGATTCGCTCCGTCCTCGGCGGCGTCATTGTCATCGTCCGCCGCTTCCGCCACTCGCATGCTCGAACCGGCGGAGTGGGCCGCCGCCGGAATCCCCCTGCTGCGCAATCCGCGGGAGGTGGTCAGCGGGCTGCACGCGAGGCACCGCCCCAAGCCGGCGACCGCGATCGTGGCCGTACTCGACGCGGACGAACGTCTGCGCGCCAGCGCCTCGTTCACGAGCCGGCCGGCCCCGGCCGACGGGTGGATGTTCCGCAACGCGCTGCTCTCGCAGCTGCGCCGCGTCATCCCCCACGATCTGCGGCGCCGCACTCCGGTGCGTACCGCTGTGCTGGTCTACTGCCGTGAGGGCGACGCGCGTTGGACGGAGGAGGACGGCGCGTGGATGTGGGGGCTGCGGGACGCGTGCACGTTGCACGGGTTGCGCTGCGGCGCCTACATCACGCTGACCAAGGACGGCTGGCAGGTCCTCGGCGAGGGCCGCGGCGGGCGCCGGCCCAACGCGGCGTCGGCGCCCGAGCCGTTCGCCACGTCCGAGGCACCGCTTCCGCCACCGCGCACCGGCGGTGTCGCCTCGGACGTGCTGCGCCGCGCGGCGGCTCGCTGAGCACCGTCGCTCCGGCGCCACACGGACACCACCGTGACGACCGGTGTCGACGTGCGGCTTACGCGAGAGCGTCGACGCCCTGCTAAGCCCCGGAGCGTGCGCCCCGGGGCATGCCGCGCCGACCACCGTGCGGAGCCGGTCCCGCGGCCCCCTGGGTCACAGCGACGACCGCCGCACGCGGCGGTACGGGCTCAGACGCCCGCGCCCAGCACCGAGTTGATGCGCTGCGGGTCACCGCAGACGATCAGCAGGGCGCCGGCCCGGGAGCGGGCCGCGGACAGGGCCGTGTCAGCGGCGGCTTCGGGACCGCCGTTGAGCGCGACCACGACCACGGCCCGCGACACGGCACGGTCGGCGACGGCGGCGTCCGCGTAGAAGACGTCGTCGCCCGCGTCGTGCTGCGCCCAGTAGGCGGCATCGCCGAAGGACAGTTCGTGGGCGGCCCACGGGTGCGGCTCACCAGTGGTGATCACCAACACGTCGCCGGGAGTGCGCCCCGCGTCCAGGAGCAGGTCCACGGCCTCCTCGGCGGCGTCGAGCGCGCCTTCGGGCGAGGCCGGGATCAGCTGGATCTGCGGGGCGGCCGGGGCGGCGGCCGGAGCAGCCGGACGCGACGGGCCGGGGTCGGCCACGGCCGAGTCGCGCGACGCACGCTGCGTCGGCGGCGCCGGCCGCACGGGACCGGGGCGACCGGGGCGCGGTGGAGCCGCGGGACGGGGGCCGGGTACGGGGCGGGGGGTCGGCGCGGTACGGCCGCTGGCCGGAGTGGCGCGGGGACCCTGGGCCTTCTCGTGAATCTGAGGCTCCTCGGGAATGAGAGGCATGAGCTGATATTTATCAAACGTTGGTGCGGCTCGCGTCGGCGGGTGGCACATACCTGCGAGCGGAACTGTCAGAAATCGAAGCCGAGCTGACCCTCGATTTCCGGAGCGCTTCCGTCCACCCCGCTGCGGACCTTCTTGAGGTGCTGCCACTGGGGCAGCGCATCAAGATACGCCCACGACAACCGGTGGTGCGGGGTGGGGCCCCGCTCCGCCAGTGCGGCCCTGTGCACGGGTGATGGATACCCGGCGTTGTCCGCGAAGGCGAAGTCTGCATGGTCGATGCCCAGTTCGGCCATCATTTTGTCGCGTTGGACCTTGGCGAGCACCGAGGCCGCCGCGACAGCCACGCAGGACTGGTCGCCCTTGATCACCGTACGAACCCGCCAGGGCGCCCCGAGATAGTCGTGCTTGCCGTCGAGGATGACGGCGTCGGGACGGACCGGCAGGGACTCGAGGGCACGCACGGCCGCAAGCCGCAGCGCCGCCGTCATACCCAGGGCGTCGATCTCCTCGGGAGACGCGTGGCCCAGGGCGTAGGAGGTCACCCACGTCCGCAGTTCCTCGGCGAGTTCGGTGCGGCGCTTGATGGTGAGCAGCTTCGAGTCGGTGAGGCCGACCGGGGCCCGGCGCAGTCCGGTGATCGCGGCGCAGACGGACACCGGGCCGGCCCACGCACCCCGCCCCACCTCGTCGACACCGGCAATGATCTTCGCTCCGGTCGTGGCGCGGAGAGAGCGCTCGACGGTGTGAGTAGGCGGTTCGTACGGCATGACGCCCTTAGCGTACGCCGCCCCGATCCGTCGGCGACACCCGGTTCCCCCTACCGGATCGGCGTCCGCACGGGCCGCTGTCAGACGGGGTCGGGGCGCAGCAGCGGGACCATCAGCTGGTCGATCAGTTCCTCGACCTCATAATCCGTCCATTCACTCCCGCGAATCTTTGACCGATACATCATCATGGCGGGGACGGCATCGAAGACGCACCAGTGCATCGCGTCAGATCGCACCTCACCTCGCTCTATTCCGCGGTTGATGACCTCGCGAAGCAGGGCAAGGGTCGGCTCGACCACCCCTTTGACGATCACCGAATGGAAGCGTTCCGCCTGCGCGCTGTCGCATTCGTGAATCACCGATCGCACGGCGTGCCCAGATCGGGAGTACATCGCGTCCCGCGCTCTGAGGCACAGCGCCAGGAGGTCGTCGCGCACGTTCCCGAGATTCGGCGCCGCGTCGAAGTTCGGGAGGCCGGACAGCAGGGCGTCCGCGACGAGGTCCTCCTTGGACGGCCAGCGGCGGTACACCGCGGCCTTGCCGGTCTGGGCGCCGGCGGCCACCCCCTCCATCGTCAGGCCGTTCCAGCCGACGGTGCCGAGTTGATCGAGGGCGGCCTCGAGGATCGCGCGTTCCAGGACGACGCCTCGTCGGCGCGAGGGTGTGGGGGCGGAGGCGGCCGCCCAGTGCGAAGCAACCATGTCGGGGATCTCCAGTAAGCGGAATCTCGGGTGTCGGGCAGGGTGCGCCAGGCGGCCACAACGGGGGACGGACCACACGGCGGCACGGGAAGTGAACGCTTGCGTTCACTGTCCGGGTGTCACTAACGTTGAAGCAACAGTGAACGCCAGCGTTCACTAAGTCATGCGTGGGGGACACATAGTGACAACCTCTTCCTTGGTCAAAGATCAGAAGCCGGGAGCCGCCCGCCGGGAGGGGCACCCCGGCATCGCGCTCACCGTCATCGCGGCCTGCCAACTCATGGTGGTCCTCGACGCGACGATTGTGAACATCGCGCTCCCGCACATCCAGGAAGCGCTCAGCTTCAGCACCACCGACCTCACATGGGTCGTCAGCGCCTACACGCTCACCTTCGGCGGTCTGCTCCTGCTCGGCGGCCGAGCCGGAGACATCCTCGGCCGGCGCCGGGTCTTCATGACCGGCATCCTGCTGTTCACCTTCGCCTCGCTGCTCGGCGGCTTCGCCCAGGAACCCTGGCAGCTGCTGGCGGCCCGCGTCCTGCAGGGTGTCGGAGGCGCGATCGCCTCGCCCACCTCGCTGGCGCTGATCACGACGACCTTCCCAGAAGGCCCGGAACGCAACCGGGCCTTCGGCGTCTTCGCCGCGGTGTCCGCCGGTGGTGGCGCCATCGGACTGCTGGCGGGCGGCATGCTCACCGAATGGCTCGACTGGCGCTGGGTGCTCTTCGTCAACGTGCCGATCGGCGTTCTGATCGCCGTGCTCACCCCGCTGTACATCAGCGAGTCGGAACGGCATTCCGGGCGCTTCGACATCGCCGGGGCGGTGACCTCGACGGCGGGCATGGCGTCTCTCGTCTACGGCTTCATACGCGCCGCCGACGAGGGCTGGCGGGACAGTCTGACGATCGGTTCGTTCGCGGCCGCGGTGGTCCTGCTGCTGTCCTTCACCCTCATCGAGTCGCGGGCCAAGGAGCCGATCACCCCACTGAAGATGTTCGCCGACCGGAACCGCTCCGGTACGTATGTGATCATGCTGAGCCTGGCCGCCGCGATGTTCGGCATGTTCTTCTACATCGTGCTGTTCGTCCAGAACGTGCTGGGCTATACGCCCATCCAGGCCGGTCTGGCCTTCCTGCCGGTCACGGTGGTGATCGCGCTCGGTGCGGGGCTCTCGCAGCGGTTCCTGCCCGTCTTCGGCCCGAAGCCGTTCATGGTGGTGGGCTCGGCGCTCGCCGCGCTCGGGCTCGGCTGGCAGGCCCTCATCAGCTCGGAGAGCTCCTACGTCGGCGGCATCCTCGGTCCGATGCTGATCTTCGGCTTCGGCATGGGGCTGAACTTCGTCACGCTGACGCTCACCGCCGTCTCGGGGGTCGCCCAGCACGAGGCGGGCGCGGCGTCCGGCCTGCTCAACGCGATGCAGCAGGTGGGCGGGTCGATCGGGCTCGCCATCCTGACGACGGTGTTCGGCACGGCCAGCAAGGACGAGGCGGAGAAGCAGGTGCAGGACTTCCTCGCCCACGGCTCGGCGGAGCAGAAGGCGGAGTTCGCGCAGACGCACCAGTTGCCGGCGCCCTGGGCGCACGACGTACTGGCACAGGGCATATCGGCGGCCTTCATCCCGGCTGCCGCCATGGCCGTACTCGCCCTGGCCACGGCGTGGCTGGTGATCCGGGTGCGCAAGAGCGACCTGGAGGCCCTGTCCGGCTCGGCCGGGCCGGGGATCGGCTGACCGCTCGCCGGCGCGGGCCGGGCGAGGGGAGCCGGCGGGCGTCACGGAGGCCCGCCGGCCCCCCTCGCGCCGACCCGGGGCCGACAGAGAGCCCGGGATCGGCCCGAGCAGCACCAGGGAAAACACCACGCCGACCAGCACGAACAGCGCGCCCACGCTCCACCCCCTCGTGACAGTCCCGCCGCCGGGCAGGGCCCGGACCCGCGCGGCAACATGTCACGACAACGCGCGGGCCGTCACTCGGAGTTCCCGCCGCACACGGAGAGTTTCGACCGCTACACGCGAAGAGCACCGAAAGCGGAGAGCGCTGAAAGCGAAGAGCACCGAAAGCGGAGAGTGCGAACCCCGGCCCGGCACGTCGGCCGACCGGGGCCGAGTCCGCTAGACGGACGCCGCCATCCACTCGGGCAGGGCCTCCACCCGCGCCGTCCACTCGACCGGCGGCGCTCCCGCCTTCTCGGCGGCGACCACTCCGCCCACGATGGCGCAGGTCGTGTCCACGTCCCCGCCGACCTGAGCGGTCGTCCAGAAAGCGCGCTCGTAGTCCCCGAGAGCGCGGGCGGCGGACCACAGGGCGAAGGGCACGGTGTCGTGGGCGGTCGTCCGCCTGCCACAGCCCAGCACGGCCGCGACCGTGGCCGCGTCGCCGTAGTCCAGCATGTCCCGGGCGCGTCGCAGTCCGGCGCCCACCGCGCTCTTGGGCACCAACGCGATCACCCCGTCGAGGAGCGCGTGCGGGGTCGGCGGACCGCCGGGGTCCGCGGCCAGGGCGGCGGCCGCGGCGACCGCCATGGCGCCCACCACCGCCTCGCGGTGCTGATGCGTGGGGTAGGCCGAGATCTCCGCCTGGTGGGTCGCCTGCTCCGGGTCGTCCGCGTACCAGGCGCCCAGCGGTGCGATGCGCATCGCGGCCCCGTTGCCCCAGGACCCCTGGCCGTTGAAGAGCGCGGCGGCGAGCTCGCGCCAGTCACCGCCCTCCCGGACCAGGCGCAGCAGCCGGTTGACCGCGGGCCCGTATCCGCGGTCGAAGTCGTGGTGGTGGGCGAAGGAGAGCGCCAGGGCGTCCTGGTCCGCACGACCGTGAGAGGCGAGGACGGAGACCACGGAGCAGGCCATCTCCGTGTCGTCCGTCCACTGCCAGGTGCCGGGAGGCAGCTCGCGCCGCTTCAGCAGCGGGTAGTTCTCGGGCACGAAGAACTGTGAGCCCAGCGCGTCCCCCACCGACAGTCCGCGCAGGCTGGACAGCGCCCGGTCCAGGCGCTCGTCAGGAGATGAATGAGCGGTCATCGCCCTGCCACTCTATCCGGTGATCCCGTACGGTTCCGGATCTCGCCAGCGTTCGAAGGGACGGTCGAGGGTGTACTTGCCGTCCGAGCCGAGAACGAGCATCCGGACCTCGCCGTTCCCGGGGTTCTTCAGCGACTCGAATTCCGCGACCGTCCAGTGGAACCACCGCATGCAGAACAGCCGCATCGCCAGACCGTGCGTCACCAGGAGCACGTTCGGCGGGTGGTCGGGGTCCTCGAAGCTGCGGAAAAGGCTTTCCAGGAACCCACCGACCCGGTCGTACACGTCGGCTCCGGACTCGCCCTGGGCGAAGCGGTAGAAGAAGGGGCCGTAGGCGTCCCGGTAGGCCTTCTGCAGACGCACGTCGTCGCGGTCCTGCCAGTTGCCCCAGTCCTGCTCGCGCAGCCGGGGCTCCTCCCGTATCCGTATGAGCTCGGGATCGAGGTGGAAGGCGCGCAGCGTCTCGTGCGTCCGGCGGTACGGGGAGACGTACACGCTGACCCGCTCCGGACCGAACACCTCGCGCAGCCTCTTGCCCGTCTCCTCCGCCTGGGCCCAGCCCTGCTCGGTGAGGGCGAGCGCGTGGTCGGGCTCCCGCTCGTACACGGAGTCGTCGGCATTGCCGATCGACTCTCCGTGCCGGACAAGAACGATGCGCCGTGGTCGTGCCATGTCAGAACCCTAGATCGAGACGGGCGGAACCAAGCACTCGAACGGGCCCCATACGGCGTACCTCACACAGTCCCCACATCACGGGCATCGCCCAGCGGCACCGGGCCGGGCCGGATCTCAGACCGTCCAGGACGGCTCCAGCTGCACGATGTCCCCGGTCAGCGCCGCGATGTCGGCCTCCGTCTGGGCGCGCAGGGCCAGACGCTCCACCCGCTCGGTGCGGTACTTCCCGTGCTCGGCGGCCGACCGCCACATGGACAGGACCAGGTACTCGTGCCCGGGCGCCTCGCCGAACAGCCCGCGGACCATGCCCGGCGAACCGGCCATCGCGGGATTCCACACCTTCTCCTGCATGAGGACGTAGTGCTCGGCCCGCTCCTCGTGCACGCGGCAGAGGGCCACCCGCAGCAGGTCGGCGTCGGTGAAGCGCGGCTCGAACCCCGTCTTCACGTCGAACCGGTAGTCGAAGAGCCTGACCTGCGCGTCCTTGAAGGTGCCCACCTGGGCCGAGGCGAGCCGGTCGTGGGAGCGGGCCATGAAGGAGTCGTAGAAGGCGCGGCTCTCCCAGAAGGCGAAGACGTGCGCCACGTCCTGCCGCCCCCGGCTCCAGCCGCCCCCTTGCCCCCGAAAACCCGGCTCTCCCGGAAGCCCCGCCCACTTCCGCTGCCCCCGCTCGAAACCGCGGCGGTCCACCACGGTGCAGCGAATCCACTTGACCAGCACCGCGCCATGGTAAGGCCAGGAGCGTGGCACCGGTCACTCTCGGGACGACCACTTGCCCGCACTGGCGTCGCTGTGCGTGGCAGGATGGACAACCGGCCGTCACCGCTCGGCAGTTGATGCAGCCGGGTGGGGCGGGGGACGTGGGAAGGGGAAGGCTGTGAACGGCCTCAGCAAGGGCGTGGGCAAGGTCGAGGTCGCGCTGCGGTGGGATCCGAGTCCGGCGGGGCAGCCACCCGCCGATCTGGACCTGGTCGCCGGGACGTACACGGTGGACGATCCGTACGGCGATCCGTCTTACGTGGTGCACTTCGACAGCCGCTCCCCCGACGGCACCATCTATCTCAACCGGGACAGCCAGGACGGCAAGGGCTTCGGCTTCGACGAGGTCATGACGCTGGAGCTGGGGCGGCTGGCCCCCCGGTACGCGCGCGTGGTGGTGGGCGTCGCCATACAGCAGCGCGCCGAGGACCGCTCCTTCGCCGACGTGTCCAGTCCGGGCCTGCGCATCAGGGAGGGGTACACCGACCTGGCCACGGACGACTTCAGCGGCGTTTCGGGCGCCACGGCGGCCACGGTCGCGGAGTTCGTGCGCGACGAGACGGGGGCGTGGGAGTTCCGGGCCGGCGTGCACGGCTTCGAGGGTGATCCCGCGGCTTTCACCGCCACCATGGGCGCGGCACGCCGGCCGTGACGACGCGGACGCGCGCGTGCCGACGCGCGCGGGCCGACGCGCGCGGGCCGACGCGTGGTTGCCGACGCATGAGTAAGGGGCGCCCGCCATTGCGGGCGCCCCTTACTCACGGGCTACTACGGGGAGCTACTCGTCAGCTGCAACCGCTGGTCGAGCCGCAGCCCTCGCAGATGTAGCAGGAACCGGCCCGCTGCATCTTCGTGCCGCAGGAGAAGCACAGCGGGGCGTCCGCCTGGATGCCCAGCTGCATCTCCACCAGCTCGGCGCTGGTGTGCGCCTGCTGCGGAGCGGGCTTGGCCGCCTCGACCTCGGCCTTCGGCGTGGCGACGGCCTTCAGTTCCTGGGCGCGCGGCGCCGACTGGGCCAGGCCCTCGACGTCCAGCTCGTCGTCGGACGGCTCGTACGAACCGGTCTCCAGGTGGCGCTGACGCTCCTCGGCGGAGTGGATGCCGAGCGCGGAGCGCGTCTCGAAGGGCAGGAAGTCCAGCGCCAGGCGGCGGAAGATGTAGTCGACGATCGACTGCGCCATCCGCACGTCCGGGTCGTCCGTCATGCCGGCCGGCTCGAAGCGCATGTTGGTGAACTTCGAGACGTACGTCTCCAGCGGCACGCCGTACTGGAGGCCGACGGAGACCGCGATGGAGAAGGCGTCCATCATGCCCGCGAGGGTCGAACCCTGCTTGGACATCTTGAGGAAGACCTCACCGAGACCGTCGTCCGGGTAGGAGTTGGCCGTCATGTAGCCCTCGGCACCGCCGACCGTGAAGGAGGTGGTGATGCCGGGACGACCCTTCGGGAGGCGCTTGCGGACGGGGCGGTACTCGACGACCTTCTCGACCGTCTCGCGGATGGTCGCCTCGGCCTTCTCGGTGACCGCCGTCTTCTCCGCCTCCTTGACCGACTTGGTCTTCGCGGAGAGGGGCTGGCCCACCTTGCAGTTGTCGCGGTAGATGGCGAGCGCCTTGACGCCCATCTTCCAGGCCTCGAAGTAGACCTCCTCGACGTCCTCCACGGTGGCCGACTCCGGCAGGTTCACCGTCTTGGAGAGGGCACCGGAGATCCACGGCTGGATCGCGGCCATCATGCGGACGTGGCCCATGGCGGAGATGGAGCGCTCGCCCATGGCGCAGTCGAACACCTCGTAGTGCTCGTGCGCGAGGCCGGGAGCGTCGATCACGTTGCCGTTCTCGGCGATGTGGGCGACGATCGCCTCGATCTGCTCCTCCTGGTAGCCCAGGCGGCGCAGGGCCTGCGGAACGGTGCCGTTGACGATCTGCATCGAGCCGCCGCCGACCAGCTTCTTGAACTTGACCAGGGCGAGGTCGGGCTCGAGGCCGGTGGTGTCGCAGGACATCGCCAGACCGATGGTGCCGGTCGGGGCGATGACGGACGCCTGCGCGTTACGGAAACCGTTCTTCTCGCCGAGGCGCAGCACGTCCTGCCAGGCCTCGGTGGCGGCGGCCCAGATCGGCGTGTCCAGGTCGTCCATGCGGACGGCCTTGGCGTTCTCGTCGGAGTGCTGCTTCATGACCCTGAGGTGCGGCTGCGCGTTGCGGGCGTAGCCGTCGTAGGGGCCGACGATCGCGGCGAGCTCCGCGGAGCGGCGGTACGACGTACCGGTCATCAGGGAGGTGATGGCACCGGCCAGGGCGCGGCCGCCGTCGGAGTCGTAGGCGTGGCCGGTCGCCATCAGCAGGGCGCCGAGGTTGGCGTAGCCGATGCCGAGCTGGCGGAAGGCGCGGGTGTTCTCGCCGATCTTCTGGGTCGGGAAGTCCGCGAAGCAGATGGAGATGTCCATCGCGGTGATGACGAGCTCCACGACCTTGGCGAAGCGCTCGGAGTCGAAGGACTGGTTGCCCTTGCCGTCGTCCTTGAGGAACTTCATCAGGTTCAGCGAGGCGAGGTTGCAGGACGTGTTGTCCAGGTGCATGTACTCGCTGCAGGGGTTCGAGCCGTTGATGCGGCCGGACTCCGGGCAGGTGTGCCAGTTGTTGATGGTGTCGTCGTACTGGATGCCCGGGTCGGCGCAGGCCCAGGCGGCCTCGGCCATCTTGCGGAAGAGCGCCTTGGCGTCGACCTCCTCGATGACCTCGCCGGTCATCCGGGACGTCAGGCCGAACTTGCCGCCGTCCTGGACGGCCTTCATGAACGTGTCGTTCACGCGGACCGAGTTGTTGGCGTTCTGGTACTGGACGGACGTGATGTCGTCGCCGCCCAGGTCCATGTCGAAGCCCGCGTCACGCAGGGCGCGGATCTTCTCCTCCTCCTTGACCTTGGTCTCGATGAAGCCCTCGATGTCGGGGTGGTCGACGTCGAGGATGACCATCTTGGCGGCCCGGCGCGTGGCGCCACCGGACTTGATCGTGCCGGCGGAGGCGTCGGCGCCGCGCATGAAGGAGACCGGGCCGGAGGCGTTGCCGCCCGAGGACAGCAGCTCCTTGGAGGAGCGGATCCGGGAGAGGTTCAGGCCGGCGCCCGAGCCCCCCTTGAAGATCATGCCCTCTTCCTTGTACCACTCGAGGATCGACTCCATGGAGTCGTCCACGGACAGGATGAAGCAGGCGGAGACCTGCTGCGGCTGGGGCGTGCCGACGTTGAACCAGACCGGACTGTTGAAGCTGAAGATCTGGTGCAGGAGGGCGTAGGCCAGCTCGTGCTCGAAGATCTCGGCGTCGGCGGGCGAGGCGAAGTACCTGTGGTCCTCACCGGCCTTCCGGTACGTCTTCACGATGCGGTCGATCAGCTGCTTGAGCCCGGTCTCGCGCTGCGGGGTGCCCACGGCGCCCCGGAAGTACTTGCTGGTGACGATGTTGACCGCGTTCACCGACCAGAAGTCGGGGAACTCGACGCCACGCTGCTCGAAGTTGACCGAGCCGTCGCGCCAGTTGGTCATGACGACGTCACGACGCTCCCAGGCCACCTCGTCGTAGGGGTGGACGCCGGGAGTGGTGTGGACGCGCTCGACCCGGAGGCCCTTGCCCGCCTTGGGGCCCTTGGCGCGGGAACTCCGTGCCGGACCGCTCGCCGTCTCTGTCATGCCGCCTCCCTGTACGGGCGAAAACGCCCTGAAGTGCCCCGATTGTTCCCGTGGCACGATGTTCTGTCTGGTGTTGCGGACGTCTCTCGCTCCGCCCGCAACAGGTCTTCGTCACTCGCCGCCGTGCGGCCGGGCCCGGGCACCGGGTCCGGCCCACCGGTCAGTCGGCGGCGCCTGCGGGCTCGGGGACCTGTGCCGCCCCCGTGGACCCGCGGTCGTTCTCCTGGCTCCCCGCGCCGGCCTCGTCGCCGTCCGGGCCGGGGGGCCTCGTCGCCTCCCTGAGCTCCGCGATCGCGGCCTCGAAGTCCTCGAGCGAGTCGAAAGCCCGATAGACGGAGGCGAACCGCAGATAGGCGACGAGGTCGAGTTCCTGCAACGGGCCGAGGATGGCCAGCCCCACGTCGTGGGTGGTCAGCTCGGCACTTCCGGTGGCCCGCACCGCCTCCTCGACCCGCTGGCCGAGCTGGGCGAGCGCGTCCTCGGTGACGGGGCGGCCCTGGCAGGCCTTGCGCACACCGTTGATGATCTTGGTGCGACTGAACGGTTCGGTGACCCCGGACCGCTTCACCACCATGAGCGAGCACGTCTCCACCGTCGTGAAGCGACGGGAGCAGTCAGGGCACTGGCGGCGGCGGCGGATCGACGTGCCGTCGTCCGTCGTACGACTGTCGACGACACGGCTGTCGGGGTGCCTGCAGAAGGGGCAGTGCATGAACTCCGAACCCTCCTCACAGCAGAATCAACAGCCTCGAAAGACCACTCAGGCCCCTCGAAGCAGCCCCCAGCATAGGCGATCGCAGCGGGCCCGAAGACCCGGGGGACCACAACTTGTGGGCCGCTGATGCAATCCAACCACTAGATATGGGGATTGGCTCTTACATTCACACCCTGCACGCGTGTCGCACCCGTGCGTACACGTGACACCTCTCGCGTACGGCCGCACGCGCCCGCGTCGGCACGCGCCGACGCGGGCGGGGACTCACCCGCACGGCCGTATCACCCCGGGGCATGCGGAGATACCGTGGGCGCCGCGAGGAGGGGGCGTGGCACTACCGCAGAGATGACGGGACCCGCCCGGTCGAACGGGATGCCGGATGGCAGACTGGAGCGACATCCCCGAGGTTGTCACCACGGCGGTGAAGAGTACAGCAATGAGCCCTTTTGTCCGTCGGGCACCACGGTAGCCATACACCCATACATGCGTTCCGGACGAGCGATTCGCCTTTTTTCACTCGAACGTGTGTTTGGCGCAACCTTTCGAAAGCTACTACCGTTGTGCAGCAGGGAGACCATCGAGAGGGGCCGACGTGACCACCACCGCCGACAGTGCCATCATCACTGCCCAGGACCGCCCCCAGGGCCGACCTGAGCCGGTGCACGCGATGAGCGACGCCACGAACCCAGAGGGGCACAAGCGCTCCTTGCCGGGCCGACCTCCCGGCATCCGGGCGGACAGCTCGGGGCTCACCGATCGGCAGCGCCGGGTGATCGAGGTCATCCGCGACTCCGTGCAGCGACGGGGGTACCCGCCGTCGATGCGGGAGATCGGTCAGGCCGTCGGCCTTTCCAGCACTTCCTCCGTCGCTCACCAGCTGATGGCGCTGGAGCGCAAGGGCTTCCTGCGCCGCGATCCGCACCGTCCGCGCGCCTACGAGGTGCGCGGCTCCGACCAGGCCTCCTCCGTCCAGCCCACGGACACCGCGGGCAAGCCGGCCGCGTCGTACGTGCCGCTCGTCGGGCGCATCGCCGCCGGTGGGCCGATCCTCGCCGAGGAGTCGGTCGAGGACGTCTTCCCCCTGCCCCGACAGCTGGTCGGTGACGGCGAGCTGTTCGTCCTGAAGGTCGTCGGCGACTCGATGATCGAGGCCGCCATCTGCGACGGCGACTGGGTCACGGTCCGCCGCCAGCCGGTCGCCGAGAACGGCGACATCGTGGCCGCGATGCTCGACGGCGAGGCGACCGTGAAGCGCTTCAAGCGCGAGGACGGCCACGTCTGGCTCCTCCCGCACAACGCGGCCTACGAGCCGATCCCCGGTGACGACGCGACCATCCTCGGCAAGGTGGTGGCCGTACTGCGCCGCGTCTGAGCGCCACGGCGGGCGGGCGCGCCGAGACGGCAGCGCCCCGCCGACCCGACCGGGCCCCGGAACCTCTGCGCCGGTTCCGGGGCCCAGCGCTGTCCGGGCGGGCCGTTGCACGGTATCGGGCGGTCGAGGCCCGTAACCGGCGACCGGCGTGCGGGCTCACGGCCCCGGCTGACGGGCATGGAGCCCCGCGGCCGCACCGAGTGGCGGATGGGGGGCCCAGGGCCCTACGGCCCCGGTGCGGGCCTGCGGTCGCGTCGGCCCTGGTGGCGGTGGCGGGCCGACGGCCCCCGGGGCCGGTGGCAGGCCCCCGCGGTCAGTCGCCTTCCGTCTGGCGGGCCGCCGCGTCGATCGCGGCGAGTGATCTGCGGACCTGATTGCGGTCCGTGGTGAACCAGAAGTCGGGCAGCGACGCCTTCAGATAGCTCCCGTACCGGGCCGTGGCCAGGCGCTGGTCCAGCACGGCGACCACCCCGCGGTCGCCCGACGCCCGTACGAGACGGCCCGCGCCCTGGGCCATCAGCAGCGCGGCGTGCGTGGCGGCGACCGCCATGAAGCCGTTGCCGCCCGCTTCCTCGACGGCCTTCTGGCGGGCGCTCATCAGGGGGTCGTCCGGCCGCGGGAACGGGATCTTGTCCATGACGACCAGCTGGCAGCTCGGTCCCGGGACGTCGACGCCCTGCCAGAGCGACAGCGTGCCGAAGAGGCAGGTCCGCGGATCGGCGGCGAAGTTCTTGATCAGTTCGCCGAGTGTCTCCTCGCCCTGGAGCAGGATCGGGAACTCCGGGATGCGGGAGCGCAGCTCCTCGGCGGCGAGCTGGGCCGCCCGCATCGAGGAGAACAACCCCAGCGTACGGCCGCCCGCCGCCTGGATCAGCTCCGTGAGCTCGTCGAGCATGTCGCCCCGGTCGCCGTCCCGCGCGGGGCGCGCCAGGTGCTTGGCGACGTACAGGATGCCCTGCTTCGGGTAGTCGAAGGGCGAGCCGACGTCGACACCCTTCCACTGCGGGAGGTCGTCGCCCTCGGTGCCCTCCGGGGCGAGGCCCAGCGAGGCTCCCACGCCGTTGAAGTCGCCTCCCAGTTTCAGGGTCGCGGAGGTCAGGACGACCGAGCGGTCCGTGAAGAGCTTCTCGCGCAGCAGACCGGAGACCGACATGGGGGCGACGCGCAGGGAGGCACCGAAGCGGTCGTGGCGCTCGTACCAGACGACGTCCCACTCGGAGCCGTTCGTGATCCGCTCCGCCACGTCGTGCACCGACTCCACGGAGGCCAGTGCCTGCTTGCGGATCGCGTCCTCGTCCTGCACGGACTTGTCGCGGGTCGCGCCGATCGCCGAGATGACCGTGCGGCAGGCGTCGCGCAGCGCCATCAGGGCGTAGCCGAGGTCCTCCGGGATCTCCTCCAAACGGCCCGGCAGCGCCAGCTCCATCAGCCGTTCGAAGCCCTCGGCGGCCGTCTGCAGCTGGTCGGCGGCCTTCTCGTTGACGAGCTTCGCGGCCCGCCGCACCGCGCGGTTGACCTGCCCGGGCGTGAGCTCACCGGTCGCCACCCCGGTGACCCGGGACACCAGCTCGTGCGCCTCGTCCACGATCAGCACCTCGTGCGGCGGCAGCACCGGGGCGCCCTCGATGGCGTCGATCGCCAACAGCGCGTGGTTGGTGACGACGACCTCGGACAGTTTGGCGCGCTCGCGGGCCATCTCGGCGAAGCACTCGGCGCCGTACGCGCACTTCGAGGCGCCCAGACACTCCCGGGAGGACACCGACACCTGGGACCACGCCCGGTCGGAGACACCGGGCGTGAGATCGTCCCGGTCGCCGGTCTCGGTCTCGTCCGCCCAGTCGCGCATGCGCAGCAGGTCCTGGCCCAGCTTGCTGGTGGGGGCGGCGGCCTCGAACTGGTCGAACAGGCCTTCCTCCTCGTCCTGCGGCATCCCCTCGTGGAGCCGGTGCAGGCACAGGTAGTTGGACCTGCCCTTGAGCATCGCGAACTCCGGGCGGCGGCGCAGCTGCGGGTGGAGCGCGTCGACCGTCCGCGGCAGGTCCCGCTCCACCAGCTGGCGCTGGAGGGCCAGGGTCGCGGTCGCCACGACGACCCGCTCCCCGTGCGCCAGCGCGGGCACCAGGTACCCGAGCGACTTGCCGGTGCCGGTGCCGGCCTGGACCAGCAGATGGGAGCCGCCGTCGATGGCTTCCTCGACGGCTTCGGCCATGGCCACCTGGCCGGGACGCTCCGTGCCGCCGACGGCGGTGACGGCGGCGTGCAGGAGTTCGGGGAGTGAGGGCTTCGTCATAGCGCGACCACCCTACGGCCCAGGACTGACAGACGGGTCGGCAAGGCGGACACGTGGGGCCGGCGGGGCCGTGGGTACAGCGGTGACACGGGGGCTCCTGGACGGCGGGGCCGATGGGCGAGACGGGTCGGCGAGGCCGATGGGCGAGGACGGGTCGGCGGGGCCGATGGGCGAGGACGGGTCGGCGGGGCCGATGGGGAAGGGGCGGTGCGGCGGGGCCGGGTTTGAGCGGCGGGGCGCTACGGCCGTGCACCGGAGGACCGTTCACGGATCATGAGGGCGGCACGCTTGGCGGGCAGGTCGACCTCGCTGGAGAACCGGTACCCGGCGCCGAGGAACGCGGCGACCGAGGGCGTGTTGCGGACGTCCGGTTCGGCGAGCACACGCGTGCAGGCGGGCCGCCTGGCGAGGACGAGGTCGGTGACGGCCCTCAGCAGCGTCGTACCGAGGCCCTGCCCGCGGTCGGCGGAGTCGCCGATCAGCAGGTGGAGGCCGGTGTCGTGCGGGCGGACGGGGCAGTACCGGGCCAGCGGGTCGAGGTCGGCCCGGTAGACCTCCCAGTAGCTCATCGGCACGCCCTCCAGGACGCCGACGCAGGGGACGCTGCGGCCGTCGCCCGCGAGCTGGGCCCGTACGTGGGCCTCGGTCACGCCCGGCGGGCCGGTCAGCTCCCAGAACGCGGCGACGGCGGGGTCGTTCATCCAGCGGGCGATCAGCGGGACGTCCTGTTCGACGTGGACGGGCACCAGCTGGAACTCGCCTTCGGGGGTGAGAGCCGGCCCCCAGTCGGCGACGCGGTCGAGCAGGTCCTCGCGGGTCGGCGCGTCCGCTTCCGCCCGGTCGCGGCGCTCCTGCCCGAGCAGGGCGACGAACTCCTCGGGCAGCTGGAGGTCCAGGGTGTCTTCGGTGCTCGCATCGGTGGAGGTCACGGTGTCGCTCCTTCTGCGGAGGAAGATCGGGGCAGGGTCGGCAGGGGGCTCGGTTTCCGAGTCGGAGGCCGAACGGCACGGGCGGCGGCCCGCTCATGCGTGCAGCGGGTTGGGGATGGTGACGTAGACGGACTGGGTGTCCACCGGGCCGGTCAGTTCGTCGAGGCCGTGCAGCCGGGTCAGCAGGTTGGCCTTGCACCGCAGGACGGACGAGTCGAGGAGATGCTCGGCCGGCGGGCAGCGCAGGGGGGCAGGGCCCGAGGCCAGGTCACGGAGGAAGCCCCGGAAGGCCGTCAGCAGAAGCCGTTCGTCGGCCAAGAGCTGGGAGCCGAGGGCTCCGATCAGGCCGAAGACGTTGTTGACGGCGAGGTAGTACGTGAGGCGCTCGTCGGTGACCTCGTCGGACACGAACGTGTCGCTGTGTTCGCCGATTCCGGGCAGGCGTGCGTCGAGTTCCGCGCGGCGGGACTCGCGGAAGTAGTAGCCCTGGTTGTCCCGGTAGCGGCCGCCGACGGGCCAGCCGCAGGAGTCCAGCAGGACGAGCGTGTTCTGCTGGTGCGCCTCCAGGGCGATACCGGCGTGGGAGTCCAGCCACAGGACGGGACGTACGACGTGCCGCAGGTAGCGCAGGAACCACTCGACGGTCACGGCTGCGCGCGGGCGGCCGGTCCGGACGGCGAGCCGGGTGAGGATCCCGGCCAGCCGGGAGCGCGGGACGCGGGCGGTGCGCCGGTCCGTGCCGTCCACCCGCCCGTACGGACGCGGCGCGACGAGGCCGGCGACGCAGGAGACGTCGTCCGAGGGCCGGAACGGGTTGTGCCGGATGACGACGTCGAGCCCGCGCACGGGTCCGCCGTCGGGTCCGTCGACGCCGAGCCAGGCCGGATCGCGGACGATGTCGAAGTCCGGGTGGACGGCCCGCCACTGGCGGGACAGGCCCTTGCGCAGCAGACGGTGGACCTCGACTCCGCGGTGGAGCTCCTTGCGGAGGTTCTCCCGGCGTGAGTTGGTGATGTGCAGGGCCAGCGAGAGTTTGAGCATGGCGGCGGCGCCGGGTCGGTGGACGGTCCGCAGGGAGGAGGTGGGGTGCCAGTCACCGCCCCCGACGCCGAGGTCCCTGAGCAGTCCCGCGTCCAGCAGGGCCGCGGTCTCCGGCCGATGCCGTACCGCGCGGAACTGCCAGGGGTGCAGGGGCAGTAGCGCGTAGCCGTCCGGCGGCACCGGACCGTCGCCGGCGAGGCGGGCGGTGAGCCCGGGCGCCGTGACCGGTCGGCCGCGCTCGGTCCAGGCCGAGTCGGCGGCGAGGACGGAGGGGGCGACGGCCATCCAGTGCAGGGGGAAGGAGCCGCGCAGTTCGGGTGAGTACCGGCGTGCCTCGGCCTCGGTGAGGCCCTCCCTGCTCTTCGGGGTGGGATGCAGCGGATGCCCGAGGAGGAGCGCCTGCTCGGCGGCGAGGAAGAGGTCGGAGCCGTCGGTGCCGGGGCGGTGGTGCTCGCGACTCACCCGGCGGTCGTCACGCTCGTCCCGGTCCTCATCCCGGCCCTCATCCCGGTCATCGCTGTCGCGGACGCCTTCGCACTCACGCTCACACTCAAGCTCGCGTTCGCGGAGGAACACGGCCGTACGGCGTACGGAGTCGGCGACGCGCGCCACGAGATCGGCTCCGTCGGTGCCCGGACCGCCGACCGCCTCCCGGACGAGCAGCGCGGCGAGCGTGACGGCGTCGACGGGGGGCGTGGGGGCGGGAGCGTCCGCCAGGCGGGGGAGGCCGAAGCGGTGGCAGCCTGTCGGCGACCAGTAGCGGACGGGAACGGTCAGGGAGGTTCCGCTGGCCGGCAGAGACACACGGAGGCTGCCGCTCCCGGGTGCGGCAGCGCCGGTCTCGCGTACCCAGCAGCGCAGCAGGTTCTCCACGGCCGCGGCCTGGGCCTCGGCCTGCGCCTCGGCGTAGAGGCCGAGGCCCAGGCCGAGGTCGGGAGCAGGGTCGTCCCGGGCATCGACCGGTGGCGGGGTCTCTGATGCCGCCGCCGGGTCGGCGTGGGACTCGGATGCCGCCGCCGAGGAGGGCACAGGAACAGGCACGCGATGGACGGCGGAGGCCTGACCTGGACGTACGGGGTCAGCGAGGGCCCGGCCGGAGACCACGGGGCCGGCGGACGCCTGCCGGGGAAGCACCGGACCGGCGGCAGGGTGCCCGGGAAGCACCGGACCACCGGTGGAGGCCGGCGCGGACCGGGCGAGGTGCGGGTCCGGAGCCGCAGCGGCAGCGGCGGCCGAGGGCGGTTCGGCGAGGTCGGCGGGCGCCCGTTCGGGCAGGGGGTTGGTGTGCAACGCGAGTCCTCAGGGCGAGCTGGAAGCTGGGCGGCGGAGTTCAGCGTGCGGCGCGCGCCGCGCCCGGTAAGGCGTGGTCGCCGCGACCGCGCTCGACGGCTTCCAGGGCGTCGGCGAGGCGCTCCAGAACCGCCGACGTCTGCTCCTCGGTGATGATCAGCGGCGGCAGCAGGCGTACGACGTTGCCGGCCGGGCCCGCGAGGCCGACGATCAACCCGCGACGCAGACACTCCCGTTGGACGGCGGCGGCGACCGTGGCGGCGGAGCCGAGCGCGTGACCCGCGCCACCCCTCCCGCCGCCCGCGACGTCCCGCGCGTTCCCCGTACCGTCGCCGGGCGTCTCGCGCGCGCCCTCGGCCGACGCCACCAGCTCGATCCCGATCATCAGCCCTCGCCCGCGCACCTCGCCGACGCACCGGAACTCCTGGGCCAGGCACCGCAGTCGGGCCAGCATCCGGGCCCCCAGCGTGGCGGCGTGTTCGGCGAGGCGGTGTTCGCGGACGTGGGCCAGGGTGGCCGCGCCCGCCGCCAGGGCGAGTTGGTTGCCGCGGAAGGTGCCGGCGTCGGACCCTCCGGTGTGCAGGTCGTCGGCGTACACCACCGCCGCCAGCGGCAGGCTGCCGCCGATCGCGTGGGAGAGGACCAGGACGTCGGGGGTGACGGCGCCGTGCTCGACCGCCCAGAAGGCACCGGTCCACCCGACGCCGGACTCGGTCTCGTCGGCGATCAGCGGGACGGACCCTTCGGCCGTGACGCGGCGCAGGTCCCTCATCCAGGCCTCCGGGGCGGGCAGCACACCGGCCGCGCCGCGGACCGGCTCGAAGATCACCCCGGCCGGCCGTCGCCCGGCGCCGGCGAGGCCCAGGAGGTCGGTGGTCTCGCCGTGGTCGGACTCGGTGAGGGTGACGATGCGGGTCCGTCCGGTGGCGGCACGGACCAGGGCCGCGGCGGTGGCGACCGGCTCGGCACCGGCCGGCCCGCAGAACCGCACGCGCGGGGGGTGGCCCGGCCCGGCCGGCAGGGTGCGCAGCAACTCGGTGACGAAGGCGTCCTCCACCGGAGTGGTGAGTCCCCCGGCCTGCAAGGGGGCCTCCGAGTCGAGGACCCCGCGGATCGCCTCCCGCACGACCGGGTGGTTGTGCCCCAGGGGCAGGGTCCCGGCGCCCGACACGCAGTCCAGGTAGCGGCGGCCGTCGGCGCCCTCGATGGTGAGCCCCCGGGCCCGGACCGGCACGAGCGGGAGGGCCCCGCGTACATGCGGGCCGAAGGCTCACGCGTCGGGCCGCTCCTGCGCGGAGAGGGGGCTCGCGCGGGAGCCTCTGCCGCCGGTCTCGCCGTGAGCGGTCCGGCGTTCCGGCCCCCGGACGCGGCTCCCCCGAGCTCGGCTCCCCCGAACGCAGCTCCCCCGTACGCGGATTCCGCCACGGCTCCCGACCTCCCGGCTGTCCGGAGACGCGCCACCGTGTCGGGGGGCCCACGGCACGAGGGACCGCGTCCGGACAGCAGGCCCCACCGCTACCAACCGCCGCCCGTCGGCCGGGTTACGGGTTGCCCGGAGATCCGTCGGGGACGCCGCCGGCCCGTCGGGTGTCTCCGGACGGGGCGCCCACCGCTGGGGGCGACAGGCCAGGTCAGACGGCTTGTATCCGAACCGTTGCCGTTCCGTCGGAACTCCCCCACAGCGAACCAATAGTGTGTGGTGCCGTTCCAGTGCAGTTCACAGCAGGGGGAGTCAACACCATGCGATCCATACGGCCGTCCTTCACCGGGCGCGGGCACAGGCGCGGGCGCGGGCGGCGCACCACCTCCCCCGTGCCGGTCACCGTGGCACTCGTCGCGGCGCTCGCCCTCACCGCCACGGCGTGTGATTCCGGTGACGCCGAGGCGGGCGGCGACGCCTCCGCCTCCGCGACCGCCGCGGACGGCGGCAACGGCGAGATCCGGATCCCGGAGCACATCAAGGACAAGCTCAGGGAACACGGGATCGACGTCGACGAGTGGAAGGACGGCGCCTGGAAGAACTGGAACAAGGACGACTGGCTGCGTGAGGCGCAGGACTTCGTCAACCCGATCATCGAGGACCTGTGGAACCCGGACCGGATGCGGGAGGCCGAGGAGCCGGACCAGCAGGTCGACGACAACGACCTCTCGGGTGACCAGGGCGTGACCGATCCGGAGCCGGTGCCGGTCGAGGCACAGGCCGTGCCGCCCAAGTACCACGACAGCGCCGCGACGGCCGGGAAGCTGCTCTTCGACTCTCCCGGGGGCTCGATGGTCTGCTCGGCGACCGTCGTGAAGGATCCGGCCAACCCCGGCAAGTCCAACCTGGTGTGGACGGCGGGCCACTGCGTGCACGCCGGCAAGAAGGGCGGCTGGTACCGCAACATCGCCTTCGTGCCGTCGTACAACGACGCCGGCAAGTCGAACGAGGAACTCCAGAAGGCCACCAAGGAAGAGGTCGCCCCGTACGGCGTCTGGTGGGGTGACTGGGCGCAGACCTCGGACCAGTGGATCGAGCAGGGCGGAGCGACGGGCGGCGACGGCGCCCCGCACGACTACGCCGTCATCCACGTGACGCCGGAGAAGGGCAGCGACGGCAAGTCCCTGGAGGAGACGGTCGGTTCGGCGCTCCCGGTGGACTTCGACGCGCCCGCCGTGCCGCAGGTCGAGAACATCAAGGCGATCGGCTACCCGGCCGCGCCGCCCTACGACGGCCAGAAGCTGTTCCAGTGCGAGGACAAGCCCGGGCGGCTGTCGATCAACGCCACCGACCCGACGATGTACCGCATCGGCTGCAGCATGACCGGAGGTTCGTCCGGCGGCGGTTGGATCGCGGCCGGTTCCGACGGCAAGCCCGCGCTGGTGTCCAACACCTCGATCGGCCCCGTGACGGCAGGCTGGCTGGCCGGTCCGCGGCTGGGCGAGGAGGCCAAGGGCGTGTTCGACGCGGTGAGCGGCAAGTTCGCCGGCCAGTGAGCACGCGCTGAGGCACGGCGCCGCATGTGGTGAGCGGTGGGGTGCGCAGGGCGAGCGCCCCGCACCGCACCGCACGTGCCCGCACACTCGTACGTCCGCACTCACAGGGCGCACTCGCACGTCCGCACTCACAGGTAAGTCAACGGGGGTCCTCTCACCATGCGTTCCACACCCGCGCCCGCCACGCCACGCCCTCGGCGGCGCACGGCACTCGCCGCCACCGGCCTCGTCGCCGCCCTGGCCCTCACCATGACCGCCTGCGGTGGTTCGGAGGGGGGCGAGGCCGACGCGGAGCCCGGCGGCGGCACCTCCCAGGCCGCCGGTACCGGCGCCGACGGTCAGGTGGAGGTCCCGGCCGGCCTCGCCGACCGGCTCGAGGAGCACGGCATCGACGTCGACCGGTGGAAGGACGGCGGCTGGAAGGACTGGGACAGGGACAAGTGGCTCAGTGAGGCCAAGGACTTCGTCAATCCGGTGATCGAAGGCCTGTGGCAGCCGGACCGGATGAAGTCCGCGAAGGAGGCCGACAAGACCATCGGCACCAAGGACGCCGCCGTCGACCAGGGCGCCACCGACCCGGAGCCGGCCCCCGTCGAGGCCGTGGCCGAGAAGACGCCGTACCACCGCAACGCCGCCCCGGTCGGCAAGGTCTTCTTCGACTCCCCCGAGGGTTCGATGGTCTGTTCCGGCACGGTCGTCAAGGACGTGAACCACCCGGGCAAGTCCAACCTGGTCTGGACGGCGGGCCACTGCGTGCACGCGGGGGGCAGCGGCGGCTGGTACCGCAACCTCGCCTTCGTGCCGTCGTACAACGATCTCGACAAAAGCGAGACGGAGCTGGCGGACGCGACGACCGGCGAGATGGCCCCGTACGGCACCTGGTGGGCCGACTGGGCGTCGACCTCGAACCAGTGGATCCAGGGCGGAGCGCAGGACGGCGGCGACGGAGCCGCGTACGACTACTCCGTGCTGCACGTGAAACCGGAGCAGGGCAGCAAGTCCCTGGAGGAGACGGTGGGCGCGGCGCTGGAGGTGGACTTCTCCGCCCCGTCCGCGACGGAGATCGCCAGCATGGGCGCCTGGGGCTACCCCGCCGCTCCGCCCTACAACGGCCTGACCATGTTCAAGTGCGTCGACCGGCCCGGCCGGCTGTCGCTCAGCCCGTCGCTGCCGACGATGTACCGCATCGGCTGCACCATGACCGGGGGCTCGTCCGGCGGCGGCTGGTTCCGGGTGGTGGACGGTGAGACCGTGCTGGTCTCGAACACCTCGATCGGGCCGCTGGAGAACACCTGGCTGGCGGGCCCGCAGCTGGGCCGGGAGGCGGAGGCGATGTACCAGAACATGAGCAGGACGTACGGCGGTCAGTGATCGGCACGTGCGAGGGCCCGCTCCCCCGGCGTGGGAAGCGGGCCCTCGTCCTTGCCGTGCGTGCCTCAGCCGAGGGGCGCCGGAGCGTACGGCGTCAGCTCCGCCGCCAGCTCCTCGTGCACCCGCACCTTGAGGAGGGTGCCCTCCGGGGTGTGCTCCTCGGACAGCACCTCGCCCTCGTCGTGGGCGCGGGCGACCAGACCACCCCGGGTGTACGGCACGAGCGCCTCGACCTCGACCGACGGACGCGGCAGCTCGTTGTCGACCAGGGCGAGCAGCTCGGCGATGCCCTGGCCGGTGCGGGCCGAGACGGCGATGGAGCGCTTCTCCACCCGCAGCAGCCGCTGGAGGACCACCGGGTCCGCCATGTCGGCCTTGTTGATCACGACGATCTCGGGCACGTCGGTGGCGCCGACGTCCCTGATCACCTCGCGCACGGCGGCCAGCTGCTCCTCCGGAGCCGGATGCGAACCGTCCACCACGTGCAGGATCAGGTCGGAGTCGCCGACCTCCTCCATCGTGGAGCGGAACGCCTCGACCAGGTGGTGCGGCAGGTGCCGGACGAAGCCGACGGTGTCCGCCAGCGTGTACAGCCGGCCGCTCGGCGTCTCGGCCCGGCGCACGGTCGGGTCGAGGGTCGCGAACAGCGCGTTCTCGACCAGCACGCCCGCTCCGGTGAGGCGGTTGAGCAGCGAGGACTTGCCCGCGTTGGTGTAGCCCGCGATGGCGACGGACGGCACCTTGTGGCGCTTGCGCTCCTGGCGCTTGATCTCGCGGCCGGTCTTCATCTCCGCGATCTCCCGGCGCATCTTCGCCATCTTCTCGCGGATGCGGCGCCGGTCCGTCTCGATCTTGGTCTCACCGGGGCCACGGGTGGCGAGGCCGCCGCCCTTGCCGCCGCCCATCTGACGGGACAGCGACTGACCCCAGCCGCGCAGCCTCGGCAGCATGTACTGCATCTGCGCGAGCGCCACCTGCGCCTTGCCCTCTCGGGACTTGGCGTGCTGGGCGAAGATGTCCAGGATCAGGGCCGTGCGGTCGATGACCTTGACCTTGACGACGTCCTCGAGGTGGATCAGCTGGCCCGGGCTCAGCTCACCGTCGCAGATGACGGTGTCCGCGCCCGTGTCGAGCACGACGTCCCGCAGCTCCTCGGCCTTGCCGGAGCCGATGTAGGTGGCGGCGTCGGGCTTGTCGCGGCGCTGGACGACACCGTCCAGCACGAGCGCACCCGCGGTCTCCGCGAGCGCGGCGAGCTCGGCGAGGGAGTTCTCGGCGTCCTGCACCGTGCCCGAGGTCCACACGCCGACGAGGACGACCCGTTCCAGACGGAGCTGGCGGTACTCGACCTCGGTGACGTCCTCGAGCTCTGTGGAGAGGCCCGCCACCCGGCGCAGGGCCGCGCGGTCGGCGCGGTCGAGCTGCTCGCCGTCCCACTCGGACGCGATGTCGTGGCTCCAGGCGACGTCCTCTTCCATCAGGGCATCGGCCCGAAGGCCCTCGGGATAGGTCTGCGCGAGACGCTTGGTGTCCTGGGAGGGGGAAGAAGAGGAGGTCATTGGATCCTTACGTAGCTGGGAAACGTGGCGTGCGGCACTGCTACCGCATCACTCTGCACAACGCACGAGCCATCGGGGAGATTCCCGCGGCCCGCACCGCGTCGCCGCGAAGATGGTCGCACGGCACGGGCCGTCTCGTCACCGGCTTATTCCCCGTGCGCCCCGGCCGCGACCGGTGCCGACGCCGGTGCCGACGCCGGCGCCTGGTCGGCCGCCGTGGGCTTCCAGTCCGGGTGGCCGGGCATCGGCGGGGTCTTCTGGCCGTACAGCCATGCCTGGAGGAAGGTGCCCAGGTCACGGCCGGAGACCTCGGAGGCGAGCCGGACGAAGTCGGCGGTCGTCGCGGTGCCGTCCCGGTGGCGGGCGACCCAGGTCCGTTCGAGGCGCTCGAAGGCGGCGCGGCCGATCTCCTGGCGCAGGGCGTAGAGCACGAGGGCCGCGCCGTCGTAGACGTTGGCCCGGAAGATACCGGTCTTGCTGCCGGAGGTGGGCGGTTTCGGGGCGGCCGGCGGTCCGCCCTTCGCGCGCCAGCGGTCGGAGGCACCGTAGGCGGCCTTCATGCGCGCCTCCATGGGCCTGTCGGCGGTCTCCTCCGCGTAGAGCGCCTCGTACCAGGTGGCGTGGCCCTCGTTGAGCCAGAGGTCGGACCAGGTGGCGGGGCCGACGCTGTTGCCGAACCACTGGTGGGCCAGCTCGTGCACCATGATCGACTCGACGTACCACTCGGGGTAGCCGGGCTCGGTGAACAGCTCCCGTTCGAAGAGGGAGAGCGTCTGGGTCTCCAGCTCGAATCCGGTGGTGGCGTCGGCCATGAGCAGGCCGTACGTCTCGAAGGGGTAGGGCCCGACCTGGTCCTCCATCCAGGTGATCTGGTCGGGGGTCTTCGCCAGCCACGGTTCGAGCGCCGCGCGGTGCCCGGTCGGCACGACGTCCCTCAGGGGCAGTCCGTGCGGGCCGGTGCGGCGCAGCACGGTGGAGCGGCCGATCGAGACCTGGGCCAGCTCGGTGGCCATGGGGTGGTCGTGCCGGTACGTCCAGGTGGTCGCTCCGCCGTCGCGCTCCACACCCGCCGGCAGGCCGTTCGCGACGGCCGTGAGTCCGTCGGGAGCGGTGACGCGGATGGTGAAGCGCGCCTTGTCGGAGGGGTGGTCGTTGCAGGGGAACACCAGGTGGGCGACGTCGGCCTGGTTGGCCATGGCGAGGCCGTCGGCGGTGCGCACCCAGCCGCCCTCGCGGTCCTCGGGGTAGACGGGGTCGCTGGTGTGCCGGACGGTGATGCGCGTCCAGTCGCCCTCGTCGAGCGCGTCCTCGGGCGTGACGACGAGGTCCTCGCCGGCCGTCGCGAACCCGGCGGGCTCACCGTCGACCTCGACGGAGTCGACCGTGCCGTGGGCGAAGTCGAGGTTGACCCGGTCCAGGTCGGCCGTGGTCAGGGCGTCGATGGTGGTGACGGCCTTGAGCGGCTCGCTGTTGCTGCCGGTGTAGGTGAAGGACAGGTCGTACGCCGCCACGTCGTAGCCGGGGTTGCCCAGGTGCGGGAAGAGGCGGTCGCCCACGCCGAGGGGGACCGGCGGGGCGCTCGCGGCGACCATGCAGACGGAGACGGCCGAGGCGAGCAGCGCGGCGAGC
Source organism: Streptomyces sp. NPDC047853 (assembly GCF_043204535.1). Taxonomy (NCBI): domain Bacteria; kingdom Bacillati; phylum Actinomycetota; class Actinomycetes; order Kitasatosporales; family Streptomycetaceae; genus Streptomyces; species Streptomyces sp. NPDC047853. The sequence continues at coordinate 39,455 of NZ_JBIDCI010000024.1, forward strand.
CTGAGCCGGCGGCGGGCCCGGCCACGGGGGCGCGGAGTCGAGGTGTGCGGGGTGTGCGGCATCCCTCACGGCTATCAACGCGCACGTGCGTCGCGGCGACGGCGCGCGCCCGGGACACCCGAACGTGTAGGTCCGGGCTGCCGCGACCGACCCGGTGCGGCCCGGCTCTTCCGGCTCGGCCTTTCGCGACCCGGATCGCTGCGGCTCACCTTCCGACGACTCGGCCCGGTGCGGCCCGGCTCTCCACGGCTCGGCGGCCCGGATCGGTGCGGCTCACCTTCCGACGACCGGCCCGGTGCGGCCCGGCTCTCCACGGCTCGGCGGCCCGGATCGGTGCGGCTCACCTTCCGACGACCGGCCCGGTGCGGCCCGACCCGTGTGGCCCGGCCTGTTGACGACTCGGCCCGGTGCGGCCCGTGCGGCTCGGCGCCCCCGCCGCCCGGCCTTCTCACGACTCGGTCCGGCCCGGTGCGGCTCAGACGCCCGTGGTCTGCGGCTGGGCCCGGCTCACGTCGTAGACGCCGGCCACGTCGCGCATGGCGCGCATGAGGGCGGGCAGCCTGGCCGCGTCCGGGAGCAGGACGGTGTAGCTGTGGCGTACCCGCTGCCGGTCGGGCGGCTCGACGGTCGCGGAGACGATCTCGGCGCCTTCGAGGGCCATGGCCTCGGTGAGGTCGGCGAGGAGGTGCGGGCGGCCGAACGATTCGGCGAGCAGGGTGACCCGGCACTGGGTGCTCTCTCCCCAGCGCACGCCCACCTCCGGGCGCCCCGCGCTCGTCATCCGCGTCACCACGGCGCACTCCGCGCGGTGCACGGTCACCACTCCCCCGCGCACGGCGAAGCCGGTGATCTCGTCGGGCGGCACGGGGGTGCAGCAGCCGGCCAGCCGTACGGTCGTCCCCGGCAGGTCCACCAGGACGTCGGCGGACGCGGGGCGGGTGGCCGGACCGTCGGCCGCGGGGCGCGGGGCGGGCGCGTCGCCGGAAAGGGAGCCCTCGGGGTTCTCGGAGCCCTCGGAGCTCTCGGAGGTCCGCTCCACTTCGGCGGCCGGCTCCGGGTGGGAGGCGAGTCGGCGTTGGATGGCGATCCGCGCGGCGGGCGTGTGGGCGTGCTCCAGCCACTCCCTGGAAGGTTGCGAGGCCGGGTCCTGGCCCATCAGGAGCTGCACGGTGTCGCCGTCCCGGAGCACCGTGCTCATCGTCGCCAGACGGCCGTTGACCCGGGCGCCCATGGAGGCGTGCGCGTCCTCTCCGTACTGGGCGTACGCGGCGTCGACGCAGGTCGCGCCCTCGGGGAGGCCCAGGGCCCGGCCGTCGGGGCGGAAGACGGTGATCTCGCGGTCCTGGGCGAGGTCCTCGCGGAGGGTGGACCAGAAGGTGTCGGGGTCGGGGGCGCCCCGCTGCCAGTCGAGCAGCCGCGACAACCAGCCGGGCCGGGTCGGGTCGATCCGCTCGCCGTCGCCGGTGGTCTGCTCCTCCGGCGGCTGGGCGTAGGGGTTGCCGAGGGCGACGACGCCGGCCTCCGCGACCTTGTGCATCTGGTGGGTGCGGATGAGGACTTCGACGACCTGTCCGTCGTGCGCACGGGCCACCGCGGTGTGCAGCGACTGGTACAGGTTGAACTTGGGGACGGCGATGAAGTCCTTGAACTCCGAGACGACGGGCGTCATACAGGTGTGCAGCTCGCCGAGGACCGCGTAGCAGTCGGCGTCCTCCTGCACGAGGACCAGGAGACGGCCGAAGTCGGCGCCGCCCAGCGGACCGCGTTTGCGGGAGACGCGGTGGACGGAGACGAAGTGGCGGGGCCGGATGAGGACTTCGGCGGTGATGTCGGCCTCGCGCAGCACCTTGCGCACCTCGTCGGCGACCGCCGCCAGGGGATCGTCCGCGCGGGCGGCGTTCTCGTCGACCAGTTTCCGCGTGTGCTCGTACTCCTCGGGGTGCATGACCGCGAAGACGAGGTCCTCCAGTTCGGACTTGAGCGCCTGGACGCCGAGCCGCTCGGCGAGCGGGATGAGCACGTCCCGGGTGACCTTGGCGATGCGCTCCTGCTTCTCGCGGCGCATGACGCCGAGGGTGCGCATGTTGTGCAGCCGGTCGGCGAGTTTGATCGACATCACGCGGACGTCGTTGCCGGTGGCGAGGAGCATCTTGCGGAAGGTCTCGGGCTCGGCGGCGGCGCCGTAGTCGACCTTCTCCAGCTTGGTGACGCCGTCGACGAGATAGCGGACCTCGGCGCCGAACTCCTCGCCCACCTGGTCGAGGGTCACCTCGGTGTCCTCGACCGTGTCGTGGAGGAGGGAGGCGGTCAACGTGGTGGTCTCCGCACCCAGTTCCGCGAGGATCAGGGTCACGGCGAGGGGGTGCGTGATGTAGGGCTCGCCGCTCTTGCGCATCTGGCCGCGGTGCGAGGACTCGGCCAGGACGTAGGCGCGACGGAGCGGGTCCAGGTCGGCGTCGGGGTGGTGGGCGCGGTGGGCCTCGACGACGTGGCCGATGGCGTCGGGCAGCCGGCCACGGGCGGTGGAGCCGAGCAGTGCGGCACGACCCAGGCGGCGCAGGTCGATCCGGGGGCGGGACTTCCGGCGGGGCGCGGACGGCGCGACGCCGCCGGCGACCGCGGGCGTCATCGGGCCTGGGCTCGCTGGATTCACGGCCTCCGCATTCATGGGCACCTCCGGCTGCGCGGACCGGCGGACGGGGTATCCCAGGGCGGACACGGCTCAGGGGATGGTGTCGGTCCCCCGTCCGGGCCGGTGCTTGATGCTATCGAGCCCATCACGTGCGGCTGACCGCCTCTCGCCGAGCGTGAAACGGATCACCCATTCGAGCGATGGACCGAGGGTTTACGTTTTCGCACTGAGTGTCTTGGACCGGGCTGTGGTTCAGCCGAGTACCCCTTCCATCCAGTCTGCGTCGAACTCGCCCTCGGCGACGATCACCGCGGGGCCCGTCATCTCGATCTCGCCGTCGGGCCGCTCGGTGATCACCAGGGTGCCCCCGGGGACGTCGACGGTGTACGTCACCGGGGTGCCGGTGACGGCCGGGTCGGCGCCGTCCCTGCGGGCGGTGGCGACGGCGACGGCGCAGGCGCCGGTGCCGCAGGAGCGGGTCTCCCCGGAGCCGCGCTCGTGCACGCGCATCGCGACGTGGCCCGGGCCGCGGTCGACGACGAACTCGATGTTCACCCCGTCCGGGTAGGCGGCCGCGGGCTCGAACGGCGGCGGGGCGAACAGGTCGCCCGCGTGGTCGAGGTCCGTGACGAAGGCCACGGCGTGCGGATTGCCCATGTTCACGTTCCGCGCGGGCCAGCTGCGCTCGCCGACGCTCACCGAGACGTCGCCCTCGGGGAACAGGGCGCGGCCCATGCCCACGGTGATGTCGCCGTTCTTGGCGATGTGCACGGTCTTCACGCCACCGCGCGTGGCGACGGCGAGGTCGCCCTCGGTGGCGAGTCCGGCACGCTGGAGGTAGCGCGCGAAGACCCGGACGCCGTTGCCGCACATCTCCGCTACCGAGCCGTCGCCGTTGCGGTAGTCCATGAACCACTCCGCCTCGGCCGCCATGCTCCTGGCCTCGGGGTGCGCTGCGGAGCGCACCACGTGCAGCAGCCCGTCGGCGCCGATGCCCGCGCGGCGGTCGCACAGGGCCGCGGCCGCGGCGGGGGGCAGGTCGATGGCGTTCTCCGGGTCCGGGACGATCACGAAGTCGTTCTCGGTGCCGTGACCCTTGAGGAAGGCGATCCGCGTGCTCATTCCTCGATCGTACGGGGTGGTGACGACAGGACGACGGGGGCGGGCGCCACGGCGGCACAGGCCGGTCGGCCCGGCCACGGACGGGGAACGGGACGGAGTGCCGCCGGACCCGGCGGTGACGAACAGCGGACACGTCGGCCCGGCCACGGACGGGAGCGGGGGCGTGACGCGGCGCGCGTCAGGTGCGCTCGACCGCCGGACCCGCGGTCGTGCGCCGGGTCAGCCGCGCAGGCGGGCCACCCGCCACACGGCCAGGACGACCACGGCGGCGACCGCCAGCACGTAGACCAGGATCATCCGCCAGTCGGCACGGCGTCCCGAGCCGCGCTGCGGCAGGCCCGGCCAGGTGTAACCGACCCGGCGGGCGGCCATCATGCCCCAGCCCGCCGCGCAGGAGCAGATCAGCAGTCCGAGCATCGCGATCACGGCGCCGCTGTCGCCGAAGTCGAAGGCGAGCGGGAACGCGAACATCAGGGAGCCGACCGCGGCCAGGCACACGATGGGCGCGAGCTGCCAGATCCGCAGTCGCCGCTGCGGGCGCAGCTCGACCTCGACCTCGTCCGGGTACATCTCCTCGGGCTGCGGACCGTCGGCCGCCACACCCACCGGCGTCTCGTCGGGTCCGTCGGGGCTCAGAGCGGCTCCGGCCGGCTCCGGCCCGTCGTGCTCGGCGGGCTCGTGCTCGGTACTCGGTGCGGTGTCGCGAGGGCCGGCCTCCATCGCCACGCGCCCTCCCAACTAGGACTCACTCGGTCGATCGAAGCTCGATGATGGCACGCCGCCGAAGGCCGCGATGACGGCCGGGGCGTCCCGATGCCATCACGTGATCAGGCTGTAACCGGTCGTTCGACCAACGACAGCGCGAGCCGCGGAAGTTCCGTGCGATCCGCCACAGCCCCACTCAACCAATGCACCCGCGGGTCGCGCCTGAACCACGAATCCTGGCGGCGCGCGAAGCGTTTGGTGGCACGGACGGTCTCGGCCCGCGCCTCGTCCATCGTGCACTCGCCGGCGAGGGCCGCGAGCACCTGCTGGTAGCCGAGCGCGCGCGACGCCGTACGCCCCCCGCGCAACCCCTGGGCTTCGAGTGCGCGCACTTCCTCGACCAGCCCCGCCTCCCACATCCGGTCGACCCGCAGGGCGATCCGCTCGTCCAGCTCGGGGCGCGCCACGTCCACACCGATCTGCACGGTGTCGTAGACCGAGTCGTGGCCGGGGAGGTTGGCGGTGAAGGGCCTGCCGGTGATCTCGATCACCTCCAGGGCGCGCACGATCCGGCGCCCGTTGCTCGGCAGGATGGCCCGTCCCGCCTCCGGGTCGGCTGCGGCCAGCCGGGCGTGGAGCGCAGCCGGGCCCCGCAGCGCGAGCTCCTCCTCCAGCCGGGCCCTGACCTCGGGGTCGGTTCCGGGGAACTCGAGGTTGTCGACGGCGCCGCGGACGTAGAGGCCGGAGCCGCCGACGAGGACGGGCCAGCGGCCCTGGGCGAGCAGGGCGTCGATCCGCTCCCGCGCCATCCGCTGGTACTCGGCGACGGAGGCGGTGACCGTGACGTCCCAGATGTCGAGGAGGTGGTGGGGCACGTCGCCGCGTTCCCCGGGCGTCAGCTTGGCGGTGCCGATGTCCATCCCACGGTAGAGCTGCATGGAGTCGGCGTTGACGACCTCGCCGCCGAGCCGCTGGGCCAGGAAAACGCCCAGATCGGACTTTCCGGCCGCGGTGGGTCCGACTACGGCGATGACTCGGGGTGCGGGATGCGCGCTGCTCACCGCACCAGTCTCGCAAACCTCTCTCTCCGCCCTCGAACGAGTTACGTGACGGTGCGGGTCCGGGGTCGTTGCTCGTTCGAGGTTCCCGCTCCCCGGATCACCGGGGCCATGGCCCCGGCCACGCAAACGGACGCACCGGATGCCGCGGGATTTCGCCCGCACGAGTAACGTATGGAGTTGATATGGGCGTTTTTGCACGGTTCTTCCAGAAGTCGAAGACCTCCGAGGAGGCACCGGTCGCCGAGACCGAGGCCGACACCCCGGACACCGAGCGCGCGGCGGAGGAAGGCGCGGCCGAGACCGCGGAGGCGGCCGAAGCCGGCCCCCGGAACACGGCACAGCCCGCGGAGGCCGACGAGGCCGCCGACTCGGACAGCGTCGGCATCCCCAAGCAGCAGTCCGCCGGGGAGGCCGTCGACAACGAGGCCGACAAGGGCGCCCGCACCTGACTGCTTCCGTGAGGGAAGGCGAACCATGGGTCTCCTGGACAATCTGAAAGCCAAGCTGGAACCGGCGAAGGGCAAGGTCACCGACCTCGCGCAGCAGCACGGGGACAAGATCGACCGCGGTCTCGACAAGGTGGCGAGGACCGTGGACGAGAAGACCAAGGGCAAGTACAGCGACCGGATCCAGACCGGCACCGGCAAGGCCAAGGGCGCCATGGACCGCCTCGCCCACAAGGACGCCTACGGCACGGACGGAAGCGGAGGCGCGCCGGGCGGCACCCCGGGCGGCACCCCGCCCGCCGGTCCGCCGCCTGCTTCCTGACCGGGAACGGGCCGAGTACGCCCCAGGCATCGGCCCGCACACGGGTCACCGCCACCGCGGCGGCGGACGGTCACGAGCGGCCAGCTCCGGGCCGTCCGCCGATCGCGCGCGGCCGATGCCCCGTGCCGGGCGCCGCGATGCCCCGCGGTCTCCCGCGCTCCCTCCGGCCGCCCGCCAGGCCTGCCCGGCCTGCCCGGCCCTCCCGGCGCCGCGCTACGACCAGGCGGCCACGACGTAACCCACCCCGTAGGGCGCGTCCTCGTACAGCAGCTCGCCGGCGAGCCCGGCACCCTCCGCCGCGCCCGCCAGCACTTGCCACGGCGCCCGGCCGGACGCCTTCAGCTCGCGGGCCCGCACCACGTCCATCACCGCCAGGGCGGCCAAGTCCGCCGTTCCCAGCGCCCGCCCCACCTCGGCGTCGAAGGGAGCCGCCCGCTCGTCGAGGTAACCCGGAGCCTTGAGCGTGCGGCACGCGCTGGCGTCGCCCAGCACGAGCAGCGCCACTCTGCCGCCCCCCGCCACGACCTCCCGCCCGAGGTCGACGCAGCGCCCGGCGGGAAGGGACTCGCCCACGCCGACGCCCTCGACGGGGACCTCCGCCCAGCCGGTCCGTCCGAGCAGCCAGGCACCGACGGCGAGTCCGTACGGCAGTTCACGCCCCGTGCGCCCGGTCCGCGCACCGGCCTCCGGGCCCAGGCACACGTCCGTGTCCACGCCGAAGCCACGGAACGAGCCCGGCGTGCCCTGGGGGAAGACCTCCGGTCCGGGGCCGTCACCGGGTCCGACGACCACCAGCCGGTCGGGCCGGGCGGCCGCGAGCACCCCCATCGCGTCCGTGCACGCGGCCCGTGCGGCGTCCAGCTCGGGTGCGGCGCCCGCGGCGACCTCCGGCACGAGGAGCGGCGGGCAGGGACAGACAGCGGCGGCGACAAGCATGATCGGCAGCGTAGTCCCGTCCCGCGTCGGCGGCCGCCGCACCCGCGGGCGGCCGCCGTCCTCCGTGCGGTCAGTCGCAGCCGCAGCCGCCGGCCACGACGGGCTGGGGATCGGGAGCGCCGATCTTGGGCAGGCCCAGCATCACGCCCACGGGCTTCGCCTTCTCGGTCGCGTTGCGCTTCTCCCACGCGTCGCCCGCGCGGGTGCGGCGCACGCCCAGCACCTCGCCCTCGGCGAGCAGGTGGTGCGGGGCGGCGTAGGTGATCTCGACCGTCACGACATCGCCCGGGCGGACTTCCTGGTCCGGCTTGGTGAAGTGCACCAGGCGGTTGTCGGGAGCGCGGCCGGAGAGCCGGTGGGTGGCACCGTCCTTGCGGCCTTCGCCCTCGGCGACCATCAGCTCCAGGGTGCGGCCGACCTGCTTCTTGTTCTCCTCCCAGGAGATCTCCTCCTGGAGGGCGACGAGACGCTCGTAACGCTCCTGGACGACCTTCTTGGGGATCTGGCCGTCCATCTCGGCGGCCGGGGTGCCGGGACGCTTGGAGTACTGGAAGGTGTAGGCCTGCGCGAAGCGGGCCTCGCGGATCACGTGCAGCGTCTGCTCGAAGTCCTCCTCGGTCTCGCCGGGGAAGCCCACGATGATGTCGGTGGTGATCGCCGCGTGCGGGATGGCGGCCCGCACCTTCTCGATGATGCCCAGGTAGCGCTCCTGGCGGTAGGAGCGGCGCATCGCCTTCAGTACCGGGTCGGAGCCGGACTGCAGCGGCATGTGCAGCTGCGGCATGACGTTCGGCGTCTCGGCCATGGCGGCGATGACGTCGTCGGTGAAGTCGCGCGGGTGCGGGGAGGTGAAGCGGACCCGCTCCAGGCCCTCGATCGACCCGCAGGCGCGGAGCAGCTTGCTGAACGCCTCCCGGTCGCCGATGTCGGAGCCGTACGCGTTGACGTTCTGCCCGAGCAGGGTGATCTCGGAGACGCCCTCGGCGACCAGGGCCTCGACCTCGGCGAGGATGTCGCCGGGACGCCGGTCCTTCTCCTTGCCGCGCAGCGCCGGGACGATGCAGAAGGTGCACGTGTTGTTGCAGCCGACGGAGATGGAGACCCAGGCCGCGTACGCGCTTTCGCGGCGCGTCGGCAGCGTGGAGGGGAACGCCTCCAGGGACTCGGCGATCTCGACCTGCGCCTCCTCCTGGACGCGGGCGCGCTCCAGCAGCACCGGCAGCTTGCCGATGTTGTGCGTGCCGAAGACGACGTCCACCCAGGGGGCCCGCTTCACGATGGTGTCGCGGTCCTTCTGCGCCAGGCAGCCGCCGACCGCGATCTGCATCCCGGGCCGGCTCGCCTTCTTCGGGGCGAGGTGGCCGAGGTTGCCGTACAGCTTGTTGTCGGCGTTCTCCCGGACGGCGCAGGTGTTGAAGACGACGACGTCCGCCTCGCCGTCGGCACCCTCGGGGGCACGCACGTAGCCCGCGCCCTCCAGCAGACCGGACAATCGCTCGGAGTCGTGGACGTTCATCTGGCACCCGTAGGTGCGTACTTCGTAGGTGCGCGTGCCGCCCACTGACTGGCTCCGGTCGATGCTGCTCATGGCACTAAGGGTAGGCGGTCCGCGGCGATGACCCGGGCCGCCTGTGGACAACCTGGGCGACGGACGGCCGGGGCGGGGGACACGGCTGGTCGGAGGCTGTTCGGAGCGGGCGGCCGGAGGGGGGCGCCTGACGCTCAGGGCTCGATGAGGCCCGCGCGGATCGCGTACCGGGTGAGTTCCAGGCGGTCCCGGACGCCCAGCTTCTGGAGGAGGTTCGCGCGGTGCCGTTCCACGGTCTTGGCGCTGATGAACAGCAGCTCGCCGATCTCCTTCGAGGTGTGGCCCTCGGCGACCAGTTTGAGGATCTCCTCCTCCCGCTCGGTGATGGGGCGCTCGGGCAGGCCGCCGCCGCTGTGCAGGCGGTCCAGGTAGGAGCGGACCAGGGCCCGCTCGGCGCCCGGGTAGATGAACGGCTCGTCGCGCACCGCGGCGCGGCACGCCTCGACGAGGTCGCGGTCGGCGACGGACTTGAGAACGTATCCGCAGGCACCGGCCTTGAGGGCCTCGAAGAAGTACTGCTCGTTGTCGTACATCGTCAGTATGAGGATGCGCAGCTCGGGCAGGCGGCGGGAGAGCTCGCGCGCCGCCTGGAGACCGGTCATGCGGGGCATGGCGACGTCCAGGACGGCCAGGTCGACCTCGGTGGCCCGCGCCGCGGACACCGCCTCCGCGCCGTCACCGGCCTCGGCGACCACGGTCAGGTCCGGTTCGCCGTCCAGGATGAGGCGCACCCCGCGGCGCACGAGGGTGTGGTCGTCGGCCAGCAGGACGCGGATCGGGGGCCGTGGGGGCATCAAGGGCGGTCTCCGGTTCGGTCTGCGGTGCTGTCTGCGGTGCGGTCGCCGACGGGGTGCGCGGGGGCGGGGGCAGGAGTTACGGGTGGGGACTGGTGCCCACCGTGCGGTCCCCGGTCCGGGGCGGGGACGCGCAGGCGTACCTCCGTGCCCCGGCCGGGTGCGGGGGCCACGCGGAGATCGGCCCCCGTCAGCAGGGCCCGCTCGCGCATCCCCCGGATGCCGGCTCCCTCGGGGGCCGCGCCGAGACCGGTGCCGTTGTCGCGGACGAGCAGTTCGACACCGTCGGGCAGCGGCCGGAGGCTGAGTTCCGCGCGGTCGGCGGAGGCGTGGCGGGCGGTGTTGGTCAGGCCCTCCTGGGCGACCCGGTAGATCACGAGTTCCGCCTCCGGGCCGAGCCGGGGCAGGTCGCCGTGGACGTGGTGGTGGACGGTCAGTCCGTGGTGGGTGAACTCGGCGGCGAGCGAACGCAGGGCACTGGCGAGGCCGAGCTCCTCGAGGACCCCGGGCCGCAGGCGGCGGGCGATGCGGCGGATCTCGTCCAGGCCGGCCCGGGTGGCCTCCTGGGCCAGGGACACTTCCTCACGCAGTTCACCGGGGACCCGGTCGGCGACCCGCTTCAGTTGCAGGAGGACGGCGGTGAGGGTCTGGCCGACCTCGTCGTGGAGCTCGCGGGCGATGCGGTGGCGTTCGCGTTCCTGGGCCTGCAGCGCGCGGCCCGCGCCGGCGGCCCGTTCGGCCTGGAGCCGGTCCAGCATCGTGTTGTACGTGGCGATCAGCTCCGCCGCCTCGGCCGGTCCGGCGACCGTGGGACGGGCCCCGGACACCAGCAGGTCGGCGGTGGCCATGGCCCGGCCGAGCCGGTGCAGCGGAGTGAGCCCGATGCGCAGGACGACCGCGTTGCCCGCCAGCAGCGCGGTGAGGCCCGCCAGCAGGATCAGCGCCTCTCCCGGGAGGACGGGCGTGGACACGGTGACCGGTCCCAGCAGCAGTGCGGTGGCCACGACCAGGCCGGCGGCGTTGAGCGAGAAGATCCGCCAGAACAGCGACACGTTCCTCTTTCCGCTCCTCCCGGCCTTCGCGCACGACACCGCCGCGACCACCTTCGCCGCCCACGGCCGGCTTCGTATATCCGTCGCGACACCCATATCGCCACGGTACGTGCGGATGACAGCATGGCGAGGCCGCGAGCACGTCACACACGTGCGGCAAGCGCGGTCAGGAAAGCAAGACGAATGAGGGGAAAGCTCGTGTCAGCTCCACGCCTGAGGGCGACGCCGCTGCCGGGTATCGGGGTCCAGTACGACCTGGTGACCCGCGAACACCGCCACCTGTCGGTGGTGGCGCACCGCGACGGCGCCCGCACGGTGAACGTGTACCGGACCGACGACCCCGATTCCTGTGCCCACTCTTTGCGGCTGGCCGCGGCGGAGGCGGGCGCGCTGATCGACGCGCTGATGCCCTCCCACCACAGCCCGAGCCTGCTCTACACCACCGACCTCGGGCTGGTCGCCGAGCGGATCGAGGTCTCCGCGACCTCCCGGTGGAACGGCCGTCTGCTCGGCGAGACGTGCCTGCGGACCGAGACCGGCGCGTCGATCGTCGCGGTGCTGCGCCGGGCCGAGGCCATTCCGTCGCCGGCACCCGACTTCCGGCTGGTGGGCGGTGACACCTTGATCGTCATCGGCACCCGCGAGGGCGTCGACGCGGCCGCGGCGATACTCGGGCAGGAGTGAGCCGGTGCACTCCGCGGTTCTGCTGATCGAGTTCGGTTCCATCATCCTGGGGCTCGGGCTGCTCGGCCGGTTCGCCGGCCGGTACCGTCTCTCCCCCATCCCGCTGTACCTGCTGGCCGGGCTGGCGTTCGGCGAGGGCGGACTGCTGCCGCTGGGCGCGAGCGAGGAGTTCGTCGCGGCCGGCGCCGAGATCGGCGTCATCCTCCTGCTGCTGATGCTGGGCCTGGAATACACGGCCAGCGACCTGGTGACCAACCTCAAGTCCCACTACCCGGCGGGCCTCGTCGACTGCGCGCTCAACGCCGTGCCGGGCGCGGTGGCCGCGCTGCTGCTGGGCTGGGGCCCGGTGGCCGCCGTGGTCCTCGCCGGGGTGACGTGGATCTCGTCGTCCGGTGTCATCGCGAAGGTACTCGGTGATCTCGGACGCGTCGGCAACCGGGAGACCCCGGTGATCCTGAGCGTGCTGGTCCTGGAGGACCTGGCGATGGCGGTGTACCTGCCCATCGTGACGGCTCTGGTCGCCGGTGCCGGGCTGATGACGGGCAGCATCACGCTGGCGATCGCGCTGGCCGCGGCGGGGTTGGTGCTCTTCCTGGCACTGCGCTACGGCCGTGTCATCTCGCGTTTCGTCTCCAGCGACGACCCGGAGAAGCTGCTGCTGGTGGTGCTGGGCCTGACCATCCTGGTCGCGGGTGTCGCACAGCAGCTGCAGGTGTCGGCGGCGGTGGGCGCGTTCCTGGTGGGCATCGCGCTGTCCGGCGAGGTCGCCGAAGGGGCGCACACCCTGCTCAGTCCGCTGCGGGACCTGTTCGCCGCGGTCTTCTTCGTCTTCTTCGGCCTGCACACGGACCCGGCCAGCATTCCGCCGGTCCTGCTGCCCGCTCTCGCGTTGGCTCTGCTCACTGCCGTGACCAAGATCGCCACCGGGTACTGGGCCGCGCGGCGGGCCGGGATCTCCGTCAAGGGCCGTTGGCGCGCGGGCGGCGCGCTGGTGGCACGCGGCGAGTTCTCGATCGTCATCGCGGGTCTGGCGGTCTCGGCCGGCATCGAGCCCTCCCTGGGCCCGCTGGCCACGGCCTACGTCCTCATCCTGGTCGTTCTCGGTCCGCTCACGGCGCGCTTCACGGAACCGCTGGCGTCGCGCCTGTTCCGCGACCGCGGCGACCCCGACGGCCCCGGCCGCCCGGGCGGCGTTCCCGACCGGGCCGACGGAGCGCCTCGCACGGCCGAGGCGTCGGTGGGCGACTGACCCCCGTTCCCTGGCCCGGGACACCGTCCCGCAGGCCACCGCACGACCCCGGTACGCAGGTGCCGGGGTCGTCGTGCTTCGGCGTCGGCGGAGGCCGCGCCGGGCCCCCCGCCCCGGGTCAGGCGCCCTGCGTCCGCGCCCCCGTCGGCGTCCAGCCCTGTCTGCGCAGGACGCCCGAGACGTCCGGCGCCTCGTAGTGCTCGCCCTTGAGGACCTTGCCGTCGGCCCTGCGGCTCACCTGGCCGTCCGGGCCCACCTTCGTCATGTTGGAGCGGTGGACCTCGGCGATCACCTCGTCGAGGTCGATGCCGTGGACGAGGGCCGTGCCGTAGGCGACGTAGACCACGTCGGCCAGCTCGTGCGCGAGCCGGTCGAGCGGGCCCCGCACCGACACCTCGGCGACCTCGGCCGCCTCCTCGGCCAGCAGCTCCCCTCTGTGGGCGGCCAGGTCCGGGGCGACCTCGGCCGGGGTGGAGCGGGCGTCCAGCCCGAAGGCGCGGTGGAAGGCACGGACCAGGTCGGCGGGCGAAGAGCTCATGCCGACGACTGTAGCGAGCACCACTGACAGTGGACGCCCGCCTCCGTGCGGTCGCCGTGTGAGCTCGGCCCTGGTCAGCACCGTTGCGGACTGGCAGGATCGCGCCCATGTCCACGCTGTTCTCCCGCATCGGCGGGCGCCGGGCCGTCCAGGGCGCGGTCGCCGGTGCCGTCGCCCTCGGGCCGCTGCTGTGGTGGCTGCTGCCGCTGGGCGAGGAGCCGCCGAGCGGGACGATCACCTTCAGCACCGGCACGCGCGCGGGGGTCTACCAGAAGTACGGCGAGCTGCTCCGCGCCGAGCTGCGCAAGGACATGCCGGGACTGAAGGTGCGGCTGATGACCAGCGCGGGCTCGCAGGAGAACGTGGAGCGGGTCGCCTCCGGGAAGGCCGACTTCACGATCGCGGCGGCCGACGCGGTGGAGACGTACAAGATCGCCGGCAGGCCCGGCGCCGAGGGGCTGCGTGGCGTCACCCGCCTCTACGACGACTACGTGCAGCTGGTGGTGCCGAGCGACTCGGACATCCAGTCCGTCGCCGACCTGCGCGGCAAGCGGGTGGCCATCGGGTTGCCGAACTCGGGCGTCCGGCTGATCGCCACCCGGCTGCTGAAGGCCGAGGGCATCGACCCGGAGAAGGACATCACGCCCCGCGCGGACGGTATCGACACCGGCCCCGGGCGGCTGGGCGGCGAGCTGGACGCGTTCTTCTGGTCGGGCGGGGTGCCGACGGACGGCCTGCGGCAGATCGCCGAGAAGTCCGCGTTCCGGTTCGTGCCGATCGGCGAGGACCTCGTCACTAGGCTGCACGCGTCCGGCGGGGCGACCCGCTACTACCGGACCACCAACATGCCCGAGTCGGCGTACCCCACGGTGCAGAACGGCGCCGTGGTGCCCACGATGGCCGTCTCGAACCTGCTGATGACCCGCGCGGACATGGATCCGCGGCTCACCGAGTGGCTGACCAGGACGGTGCTCGACAGCCGCGACGGCATCGGGGCCCACGTCCACTCCGCGCAGCTCGTGGATCTGCGGACGGCGATCTACACCGACCCGCTGGAGCTGCACGAGGGCGCCCGGCGCTACTACCGGTCCGTCAAGCCGTAGGGAAGCTCCGGCTCGGTGCGCGGGGCCGACCTCGGCACGGTGACCGTCACCTCCAGGCCGTGCGGCGTGTGGTGGCCGAAGGAGATCGAGCCGTCGCCCGCCGCGAGCAGTGCCCGGCAGATGGACAGGCCGAGCCCGGACCCCTTGACGTTCTGGTGCCTGCCGCTGCGCCAGAAACGGTCGCCCACGCGCGTCAGCTCGTCCTCGGTCAGTCCGGGGCCGTTGTCCGTGACGACGACCGTGGCGGCGTCCCCGTTGGAGGCGACCACGACCCGGACGGTCTCGTCGCTCGGCGTGAACTTCACCGCGTTGTCGATGACCGCGTCCAGGGCGCTGGACAGCGTCACCGGGTCGGCCCAGCCCGTGGTCGGCGGGCAGTCCCCCACCAGCCGTACGCCCTTGGCCTCGGCCGTCGGTGACCAGGCCGCCACGCGCTCGGCGGCCAGTGCGCCGATGTCGGTGACCTGGAGGTCCGCCTCGCTGTGCTCGGCGAGGGCCAGGTCGAGCAGGTCGTCCAGGACCCGGGCCAGACGCTTGCCCTCGGCCTGGACGGAGGCGATCTCCTGGTTGCCCTCGGGCAGTTCCAGGGCGAGCAGCTCGATGCGCAGCAGGAGTGCCGAGAGGGGGTTGCGCAGCTGGTGGGAGGCGTCGGCGACGAAGGCGCGCTGCTGCTCCAGCACGTCCTCGACGTGGTCGGCCATCTCGTTGAAGGAACCGGCCAGACGTCTGAGTTCCGGTGGTCCTCCGGCCGGTGCCACCCGGGACTTGAGCCGGCCGGTGGCGATGTCGTGGGTGGTGGCGTCGAGCACCCGTACCGGCTTGAGCACCCACCCGGTCAGCCGGAGCGCGGCGCCCACCGCGAGCAGCATGGCGGCGATCTCCCCGGCGCCGATGACCAGCCAGCCGCGCAGGGTGCGCGAGCGCATGGAGTCGGTGGGTGACTCGGTGACCACGACCGCGACCACGTCCCCGTCCCGGATCACCGGTGAGGCGACCACGAGCGTGCCGTCCTCCCAGGGCCACACCTGCTGGGGATCGTGGCTGCGCCGGCTGAGCAGCGCCTCGTCGAAGGAGTCGCGGACCTCGCCGGTCTGCGGGAGGAACCAGGTCGTCGGGGCGTTGGCCATGGGGATGTGGTTGCGGTAGAAGACGCCCGCCTTGATGCCGTAGACCTCGTGGTAGCTGATCAGCTCGGTCTGCAGGGTCTCCAGGCGCTCGTCGGTGGTCGTCCGGCGCGAACCGCCCGGGACGTCCTCGGTGACGAACTGGGCGAGGGCGGCGAAGCGCGCCGTGTCGTCGATGCGGTCGATGACGACCTTCTGCTGCTCCGCGCGGGCGACGCTCACGCCCAGGGGCACCCCCAGGGCGAGCAGGACGGCCGCCATCAGGACGATGAGCAGCGGAAGCAGGCGTGTACTCACCCGGCCCCGCTACGCGGTGGGGGCGACGAGGCGGTAGCCGACGCCGCGGACGGTCTCGATGAGGGCCGGCATGCGCAGCTTGGCCCGCAGTGACGCGACGTGGACCTCCAGCGTGCGCCCGGTCCCCTCCCAGCTGGTGCGCCACACCTCGCTGATGATCTGCTCGCGCCGGAAGACCACGCCGGGGCGCTGGGCGAGCAGGGCGAGGAGGTCGAACTCCTTGCGGGTGAGCTGGACGGCCGCGCCGTCCACGGTGACCTGGCGGGTCGGCAGCTCGATGCGCACGGCACCGAGGCGGACCACGGTCTCGGTGCTCCCGGTGGCGTCCTCGTGGGCGGTGCGCCGGCTGACGGCGTGGATGCGGGCGAGCAGCTCGCCGGTGTCGTACGGCTTCACCACGTAGTCGTCGGCGCCCAGGTTCAGCCCGTGGATGCGGGAGCGGACGTCGGAGCGGGCGGTGACCATGATGACCGGGGTGGCGGTGCGCTTGCGGATCTTGCCGCAGACCTCGTAGCCGTCCTGGTCGGGCAGGCCGAGGTCGAGGAGGACGACGCCGAAGCAGTCGCTCTCGGGGACGAGCGCCTGGAGCGCCTCCTCGCCGTTGCGCGCGTGGGTGACGTCGAAGCCGTGCCGTGCCAGGATCGCGGACAGAGCGGCGGCTACGTGGTTGTCGTCCTCGACGAGCAGCAGTCTCATCCGGGCCCCCTTCGGTTCATCGGCCGTACGTTCGGGATGGGTACAAAGACGCGGGCACACGCGCGTGCGCCCTGTGCAGTGACGCCGATGGAGAGGGACGGCGTCAAGAGGGTTCCGGTTGCGGCCGCTCGAAGTTATCCGGCCGATATGCGCCCTGCTCACAAGTGCTACGACTCGTGTCCGATTGCTATCGGATCGTGATGCTCAGATTCCCCTCAGATGTAGAGACGCAGGTCGTTCCCCGTTATTACTGTCCTCCGAAACCGAGGAGGACGGAGCCCGAGAGCGATGACCGAAGTATCGGTGGCCAAGGAAGATGTGGCCGCGACCGGCGAACTGGTCGTCCTGAAGAGTGTCAACAAGCACTTCGGCGCGTTGCACGTGCTCCAGGACATCGACCTGACGATCACCCGCGGCGAGGTCGTCGTGGTCATCGGGCCCTCCGGGTCCGGCAAGTCCACTCTGTGCCGCACCATCAACCGCCTGGAGACCATCGACTCAGGGTCGATCACGATCGACGGCAAGCCCCTCCCCGCGGAGGGCAAGGAGCTCGCGAGGCTGCGGGCGGACGTCGGCATGGTGTTCCAGTCCTTCAACCTCTTCGCGCACAAGACCGTGCTCGAGAACGTGACCCTGGGACAGATCAAGGTCCGCAAGGTCGACTCCAAGAAGGCCGAGGAGAAGGCGCGCGCCCTGCTCGACCGGGTCGGCGTGGCCGCCCAGGCGGACAAGTACCCCGCGCAGCTCTCCGGTGGTCAGCAGCAGCGCGTCGCCATCGCGCGGGCGCTGGCCATGGACCCGAAGGTCATGCTCTTCGACGAGCCGACGTCGGCTCTCGACCCGGAGATGATCAACGAGGTCCTGGAGGTCATGAAGCAGCTCGCCGAGGACGGCATGACCATGATCGTGGTGACGCACGAGATGGGCTTCGCCCGCTCCGCGGCCAACCGCGTGGTGTTCATGGCGGACGGCCGCATCGTCGAAGAGGCCACGCCGGACCAGTTCTTCAGCAATCCGCGCAGCGACCGTGCCAAGGACTTCCTGTCGAAGATCCTGCACCACTGACACCGTCCGGCTCCGGCGCGCGGCGCCTTGCGCGCCCGGCCGGCCCGGTACGCCTCTCGCATCTGATCGTCTGATCGACCGATCACAGTCAAAGGATGTTCACCATGAAGCTCCGCAAGGTCTCCGCCGCCTCGGCCACCGTGCTCGCGCTCGCCCTCACCGCCACCGCGTGCGGCGGCGACGACAAGGACGGCGGCTCCGGTGGTGACGACAAGAAGATCACCATCGGCATCAAGTTCGACCAGCCGGGCCTCGGCCAGAAGACCCCCGACGGCTACGCGGGCTTCGACGTGGACGTCGCCACGTACGTCGCCAAGAAGCTCGGCTACGCCGAGGACCAGATCGAGTGGAAGGAGTCGAAGAGCGCCGACCGCGAGACCATGCTCCAGCGCGGTGACGTCGACTTCATCGCCGCCACGTACTCGATCACCCCGGAGCGCCAGGAGAAGGTCGACTTCGCCGGCCCGTACCTCCTCGCCCACCAGGACGTGCTGATCCGCGCCGACGACGACAAGATCAAGACGCCGGAGGACCTGAACTCCGCGAAGCTCTGCTCGGTCACCGGCTCGACCTCCGCGCAGAACGTCAAGGACAAGCTGGCGCCCAAGGCCCAGCTCCAGCCGTACCCGACGTACTCCGCCTGCCTGCCCGGCCTGCAGAACGGCGCCATCGACGCGCTGACCACCGACGACTCGATCCTCGCCGGTTACGCCGCCCAGTCGCAGTTCAAGGGCAAGTTCAAGCTCGGCGGCTTCAAGCTGACGAACGAGAACTACGGCATCGGCGTCAAGAAGGGCAGCGACCTCAAGGACAAGATCAACACCGCCCTCGAGGAGATGGTCTCCGACAAGTCCTGGGACAAGGCCGTCGAGGACAACTTCGGCCCGGCCAACTACCAGAACGAGCCGGCGCCCAAGATCGGCGACATCAAGAGCTGAGGCAGCGCCTGACAGAGTGCGCCGCCCTCCGGAAGGGGCGGCGCACTGGGGCGGGCATCCCTACACGCGGAAGCGCGGGAGATCGTGTTCGACTTTATTAAGGATTACGACCTGCTGGGAGCCTTCTGGACGACGGTGCAGCTCGCTGTGCTGTCGGCCGTCGGCTCCTTGATCTGGGGCACCGCACTGGCGGCCATGCGGGTCGGCCCGGTGCCGCTGATGCGCGGCTTCGGGACCGCCTACGTGAACATCGTGCGGAACATCCCGCTCACCGTCATCATCCTGTTCACGTCGCTGGGCCTGAACCAGACCCTGGGAGTGTCCCTCGGCGCGAACGATGTCGAGACGATCAACTTCCGGCTCGCCGTCCTCGGCCTGATCCTCTACACCTCGTCGTTCGTCTGCGAGGCGCTGCGCTCCGGCATCAACACGGTGCCGGTCGGACAGGCGGAGGCGGCCCGCGCGATCGGCCTCAGCTTCGGTCAGGTGCTGAGCCTGGTCGTGCTGCCGCAGGCCTTCCGCTCGTCCGTCGTCCCGATGGCGAACGTGCTGATCGCGTTGATCAAGAACACCACGGTGGCCGCCGCGATCGGTGTGGCCGAGTCGGCGCTCCTGATGAAGGAGATGATCGAGAACGAGGCACAGCTGCTGCTGATCGCCGCGGTCATCGCCTTCGGTTTCGTGGTTCTGACGCTGCCGACCGGTCTGATCCTCGGCTGGGTGGGCAAGAAGGTGGCGGTGAAGCGATGAGTTCCCTTCTGTACGACGCCCAGGGCCCCCGGGCCAAGCGGCGCAACATCGTCTTCACGGCGGTCTTCGTGGTGGCCCTCGCGGCCCTGCTCTGGTGGGTGTTCGGCACCCTCAAGGACAAGGGCCAGCTGGAATGGGCCCTGTGGGAGCCGTTCTTCTCCGGTACCGAGGCGTGGTCCACGTACATCTGGCCGGGTCTGGAGAACACCCTCAAGGCCGCGGCGCTCGCGGTGGTCATCGCGCTGCCGCTGGGTGCGGTCCTCGGCATCGCACGCCTGTCGGACCATGTGTGGGTGCGGGTCCCGGCCGCGATCGTGGTCGAGTTCTTCCGGTCCATCCCGGTGCTGGTCCTGATGATCTTCGGGCTCGCCCTGTTCGCCGAGTACACCAACGTCAGCTCGGACGACCGTCCGCTGTACGCGGTGGTCACCGGCCTGGTGCTGTACAACGCCTCGGTCCTCGCGGAGATCGTCCGGGCGGGCATCCTGGCCCTGCCCAAGGGCCAGTCCGAGGCCGCGATGGCGATCGGCCTGCGCAAGGGCCAGGTGATGCGGACCATCCTGCTGCCGCAGGCGGTCACCACGATGCTGCCGGCCATCGTCAGCCAGCTCGTCGTCATCCTGAAGGACACGGCGCTCGGCGGCGCCGTCCTCACCTTCCCCGAACTGCTCGCCTCGGCCAACACGATGAGCGGCTACTACGGCGCCAACGTCATCGCCAGCTTCACCGTGGTCGCCGTGATCTACATCGCGCTCAACTTCGCGCTCACCACCTTCGCGAGCTGGCTGGAGCAGCGGCTGCGGCGGGCCAAGAAGTCGACCGGCGCGGTGCTCAAGGCGGACGACGCCGGAATGGCCGGCACGGGCGCGACCGGCGCGGGCGGCGCCCCCTGACAATCGGTCAGTTCATATGACCATCATGGAGGCAGTGGCGTGATCGCCACTGCCTCCGTCGCTTGACGCAAGCAGCGGCAATAGGTTGCATACGTTCTGTGACCGTGCACCCTGCCCCAATGTCCTGTTCACCCACGTCCCCCGGGACACCGTCACGGGCAGGGGGCGCCGCGCCGTGGACCCGGTGATCATCACCGGAGCGGGGCCCGTCGGGCTCACGCTCGCCCTGGCTCTGGCGCGGCAGGAGGTGCCCAGTGTCGTCCTCGACGAAAGTCCGGGCAAGGATGAGCCCCGGCCCTCGCGCACGGTCGTACTGCGTGAGGACACCGTCTCCCTCGTCGAGCGGCTGACCGGCACGCCCCTGACGGGGCTGGGTTCCCGTTGGGCCGGATGGCGGTCGATGCGGCGCAAGCAGGTGATCCGTCAGGTCGAGTTCGGCGAGGCCGATCCGGCGCCGCTGCACATCGCCCAGCACGAGCTGACCGGCGTCCTGCGCACCGCGATCGCCCGCGAGCCGCTCGTCGAGACGGCGGTGGACAGTCGGCTCGACACCATCGAGCAGGAGACCTCGGGCGTCACGGCCCACACCCGCGGCCCCGGCGGTACCTGGTGGCGCGGCAGTTACCTGGTCGGCTGCGACGGCGCACGCTCGACCGTGCGCAAGCTCCAGGACATCCGTTTCCCCGGCCGCACGGCGGTGGAACGATACGCCGTCGCCGCGCTGCGCACCGAACTGCCGTGGACCGACGAGGCGCTGCTCCACCGGATGCCGCCGTGGCGCACCTCCGGGCCGTCGGCCGGCGAGATCGTCGCCCGCCCGCTGCCGGACGGCGTGTGGCGCCTGGACTGGCTGCTGCCGCCCGGCAAGGACCTCGTCACCCCGGAACTCCTGGTGAACCGGGTCCGCGAGACCCTCACCGGCTGGGCCGAGGGAACGACCCCGTCCTACGAGCTCCTCGACACCGGCGTCCACACGGTCCACCACCGGCTGGCCCGCCGCTGGCGGGTGGGGCGCGTGCTCCTCGCCGGGGACGCGGCGCATCTGCTGGGCACCCTGGGCACGCAGGGCCTCGAGGAGGGGCTGCGGGACGCCGACAACCTCGCCTGGAAACTGGCCCTGGCCTGGCACCACGGGCCGCACGAGGCCCTGCTCGACAGCTACCAGGAGGAGCGGCGCACCGCGATCGCCGCGCGGCTGCGCGCCGCCGACCAGGTGCTGCCGCTGCTGCGCGGCGGCGGGGGCCTGCGCTCCTACGTCCCCGGCTCGGCCCGCGGCAACGACGCGCTGCTCGCGGACGGTCACCTGGGGCGCGGGGCGCTCGGTGCGCCGGGGACGTACGCCGAGTCGCCGCTGGCGCCCGCCGGGCTCACCGGGGAAGTGGCTGTCGCCACCCCGCCCGGGGAGCCCGTCACCGATGTGCGGGTCACGGCCGAGGACGGCACCTTCGTGCGGCTGCGCGACCGGCTCGGACGCGGGGCTCTGCTGGTGCTGCTGGTCGCGCCGGGTACGGGGGTGTGGGACCGCAAGCACTGGGTGACCGCCGGGATCATGCCCCGCCTGGCGGCTGCGGTGACGGCCCTGCCGTGCCGGGCCGAGCTGCTGGTGACGGAGGCCTACCCGGGCGCCGCGGCGCACACGGTGCTGTTGGTGCGGCCCGACGGGCACCTGGTCACGGCGCTGGGCGGGGTGCGGCCGGCCGACCTGTACGCGGCGGCCGAGGCGGTGCTCGGCGGGGCGCCGACGGCCACGCAGGAGGCGGCGGAGGCGAGGGCGGCCGCGGGGACCGGGCCTCGCTGACCGGGGCATCGCTGCACGGGTCTTCGGCTGTCGGCGGTCGTGCCGTCGGCAGTCGTACCGGCGCCGGTCGTGCTGTCGGCACCGGCATCCGCCGCCAGGTGCCTGTGCCCTCCTCCGGAAGGTGACTGCATCGGTCGGTCACTGTCCGTATGGTGACGGTGAGTTGACCGGCCGAATCCGCCATGGTCTACTCCGGATCGTGACCGACACCTATGTGCGCCTGTGGCGGAGGGTCCATATGGACCTCGTCCGCTATGCGGGCTGCGTGTGTCGCCCGTCCTGCTGACTTCGCACTACTTCCCCGCGCGCGCCGCTCCGGCGGACTGCCGCGCGCTCCCTTGCGAAACCTCCAGGACGGTACCCGTGTCTGTCTCCTCACCCGCCCCTGTGTCCGCATCCGCTCCCACCCAGGCCGAACTCCTCGACTTCGCACGGCGCACGGCCGCCGACGCGGACCTGATCGACTCCCTGCCGCTCGACCCCGAGGGCCGCACCTGGGTGCGGCTGGCCGGACCGGGCGGCAGCGAGGCCTGGCTGATCGGCTGGCCGCCCGGCACGGGCACCGGCTGGCACGACCACGCCGAGTCCGTCGGCGCCCTCGTGACCGCCGCGGGCGAACTCACGGAGCATGCCCTCGCCGCCCGTCTCCCCTCCGACGGCTGGAAGACCCTGGAACTCACCGACGGTGTGGACCGGGAGCGCCGGCTGTCGGCCGGAGTAGGGCGTGCCTTCGGCCGGCACCACGTGCACGAGGTGCTCAACGAGTCGCCCGACCGGCACGCAATCTCCGTGCACGCCTACTATCCGCCCCTGCCGCAGATCCGCCGTTACAGCCGCAGCGGGCAGACCCTGCGGCTGGAGCAGGTCGAGCGCCCGGAGGACTGGCAGTGAGTGAGCAGACCGGAATCGACACACTGCTGGAGCGGGTGCGCAGCGGCTACCGACGGATCGAGCCGGACGCCGCGTACGAGGCCGCCGAGGCAGGTGCGGCGCTGCTGGTGGACATCCGGTACGCAGCCCTGCGCGAACGGGACGGCGTGATCCCCGGCGCCCTGGTGGTCGAGCGCAACGAGCTGGAGTGGCGCCTCGATCCGCAGGGCAGCCACCGTCTCCCCGAGGCCACGGGCCATGACCTGCGCGTGGTCGTGGTGTGCAACGAGGGCTACGCCTCCAGCCTGGCGGCGGAGTCCCTGCACCGCCTGGGTCTGTACCGGGCCACCGATCTGATCGGCGGGTTCCAGGCGTGGCGGGCGGCCGGACTGCCGGTGGCCGCTGCTTGACCGGGCTGTCCCGGTCCGGAGGTCGTCGGCACGTCCGCCGTCCCCCGTCCCCCGGGAGCCGGGCCGGGACACTGACCCGTGTCCCGCCCGGACCGGGACACCACCCCAGGTTCCGCCCGGACCGGGACACCGACCCAGGTTCCGCCCGGACCGGGACATCGCCCCGGGGCACGCACGGACGGGGGCACCGGCCCCAGCCCCGCCCCGACCGGGACCCCGACCCGGGTGCAAACCGGTCTTGGTCTACGCGTCACCCGGTCCGTTCGCGGCCCCGATCTGCGCGTCACCCGGTCCCCACGCGACCTCGCCCTAGGCGGGTCCGGCGCCTTGCTCGGGGCCGGGTCGGCCTGTGCCGCGTCCTGATCCGGGCGCGGCCCCATGCACCGTGCCGCGTCCCGGTAGGCGCGGCCTCACGCACCGCGCCGCGTCCCGGTAGGCGCAGCCTCACGCACCATGCCGCGTCCCGGTAGGCGCAGCCTCACGCACCATGCCGCGTTCCGGTCCAAGCGCGGCCTCGTGGACCGTGCCGCGTTCCGGCGCGGACTCGACCTCGGAGTACACAGCGCAGTCCGGTCCGTCTGCCCTCTCCCCCGGGCCCGCGTCCCACGCCGCAGCGGCGTGCGCGGTCGAAGCGTGCGGCGGCCCCGTGCGCGCGCCGTCGTCCGTCAGCCGGCCGCGACCCAGCGGGCGTCGGGCATCAGAACCCCTCTTCGCCGAGGAAGTCCGTGTCCTCGCCCTCCTCCTCCAGCGCCTGGCAGACCACACGGAGGGCCATGCCTTCGGGGTAGCCCTTACGTGCCAGCATGCCCGCGAGGCGACGCAGCCTCTTGTCGCGGTCGAGGCCGCGGGTGGCGCGCAGCTTCCGGTCGACCAGGTCCCGCGCCGTCTCCTCCTCCTGTTCGGAGTCCAGCTGGGAGACCGCCGCGTCGATGAGCGTGGGTTCGACGCCCTTGGTGCGCAGTTCTCTGGCGAGCGCGCGGCGGGCCAGCCCGCGCCCGTGGTGCCGGGACTCCACCCAGGCGTCGGCGAAGGCGCCGTCGTTGATCAGCCCGACCTCCTCGAACCGGGACAGCACCTCCTCTGCGGCCTCGTCGGGGATCTCCCGTTTACGCAGGGCGTCGGCGAGTTGCTTACGTGTGCGCGGGGTCCCGGTGAGCAGGCGCAGGCAGATCGCCCGTGCCTGCTCGACCGGGTCCCGCGGAGGCTCCCCCTGCTCGGCCCTCGACGAGGAGACGTCACCTCCGTCCTCGGCGGACGACTCCGCCCGCTCGCGCCGCCGGCGCCCGCGCCCGCCGCCGGTGCCCCGCCCGCCGCGACGCGCCCCGCCGTCACCGCGGCGCGTCGCGCCGCCGTCGGGCGAACCGGCGTCGTGCGCCTCCCCCGTGTCGTACCGGCCCTCGGCGTCGTCCGTGCCCCCCGCGCCGGTCGGCGCGAAAGAGCCGGCCGGGTAATCCGCGGCGGCGGACGGGCCCGTCCCGTACGGGGCCGCAACCACCCCGTACGCGCCGTCGTCCGTCCGGGAGCCGCGACCACCCGGTCTCCTCCGCTCACGCTCCCGCGCAGCGGCATCCGGAAAGGCGTACTCGGCCCAGTCGGTTCGTCGTGTCACGGGTCAGCTCTTGGCTGCCGCGGCCTTGGCCTTGGTGACCTTGGCGGTCGCGGGCGCGGGCACCGCCGGTGCGGACTCGGCCGTCGCAGCGTCCGGGCCGGACTCGGTGGCCTTCGGCTCCTCGGGACGGACTCCGACGCCCAGCTTCTCCTTGATCTTCCTCTCGATCTCGTTGGCGAGGTCGGGGTTGTCCTTCAGGAAGTTGCGCGCGTTCTCCTTGCCCTGGCCGAGCTGGTCGCCCTCGTACGTGTACCAGGCACCGGCCTTGCGGACGAAGCCGTGCTCCACACCCATGTCGATCAGGCCGCCCTCGCGGCTGATGCCCTGGCCGTAGAGGATGTCGAACTCGGCCTGCTTGAAGGGCGGCGCGACCTTGTTCTTGACGACCTTGACGCGGGTGCGGTTGCCGACCGCGTCGGTACCGTCCTTGAGCGTCTCGATGCGTCGGATGTCGAGTCGCACCGAGGCGTAGAACTTGAGCGCCCGGCCACCGGTCGTGGTCTCCGGGGAGCCGAACATGACGCCGATCTTCTCGCGGAGCTGGTTGATGAAGATCGCGGTGGTCTTGGACTGGTTGAGCGCACTGGTGATCTTCCGGAGCGCCTGGCTCATCAGCCGGGCCTGGAGACCGACGTGGCTGTCGCCCATCTCGCCCTCGATCTCCGCACGCGGGACGAGCGCGGCGACGGAGTCGATGACGATGAGGTCGAGGGCACCGGAGCGGACCAGCATGTCCACGATCTCCAGGGCCTGCTCGCCGTTGTCCGGCTGGGACAGGATCAGGTTGTCGATGTCGACGCCGAGCTTCTGCGCGTACTCGGGGTCGAGGGCGTGCTCCGCGTCCACGAACGCCACCTGGCCGCCGGCCTTCTGCGCGTTCGCCACGGCGTGCAGGGTCAGGGTCGTCTTGCCGGAGGACTCCGGACCGTAGACCTCGATGACACGGCCGCGCGGCAGACCGCCGACGCCGAGGGCCACGTCGAGCGCGGTCGACCCGGTCGGGATGACCTCGATGGGCTCCTTGGACCGGTCGCCCATGCGCATGACCGCGCCCTTGCCGAACTGCCGTTCAATCTGTGCGAGTGCGGCATCGAGAGCCTTCTCGCGGTCGGTTCCTGCCATGGGTTCCACCCGGTTTGCTTGATTCGATCGCTTCACGTCAAAGACGCTAATGCCTGCCACTGACAATCCGCCCTGATGCGGGTCCGGCCTGTGGATAACTCGGGCACTTATCCGCCCGAACCCAGTCGAATCGCCCGTCCCGAGCCTCGCCAGAGCCTCCATGAGAATGGATGTTCGATTTTCGTGTCAAGCGCACCACGCGGCACTTCCGAGCGTACGTCCGCCCGACCGGCGACCGGTGGCCGGCGTGCGGAGGCCACGTGAGGAGGGGGACACCATGGCCTGGATCAGCACCGGCGTCGAGGCGGGGATCGACACCGGGCGGCAGGCGCGGCAGGGACTGCCAGGGCCGCGGGAGCATGAGAAACGCAGGAACCGAGGAACCCAGGGAAAGCAGGAACAGCAGGGACAGCAGGAGCAGCAGGAGCAGCAGGAGCAGCAGGGACAGTAGGAGCCGCGGGTCGACCCCGCGCATCCGGCCGGGTCAGGTGTCGGCGCGGCCCTCGGAGGAGCCGCCGTCCTCCGCCCCGTCCGTTCCGGGACTCCCGGGTTCCGGACGCCGGGCCCACAGCTTCCGCAGACGCGTCGAAGTCCCGGGCACCGAGCGGCGGACCCGGCGCCCGTGGACACGCGGGTCGTCCGTGACGTCGTAGCGCTTCACGTAGGCCCCGAGGAACGCCTGCAGCGTGGCGATCGCCGGAATGGCGATCAGCGCGCCCACCGCGCCGAGCAGGGCGGTGCCCGCGATGACGGAGCCGAAGGCGACCGCGGGGTGGATGTCCACGGTCTTGGAGGTGAGCTTGGGCTGGAGCACGTAGTTCTCGAACTGCTGGTAGATCACGACGAAGATCAGCACCCACAGCGCGTACCAGGGGTTGACCGTGAAGGCGATCAGCATCGGCAGGGCGCCCGCGAGGTAGGTGCCGATGGTGGGGATGAACTGCGACACCAGGCCCACCCACACGGCGAGCGCGGGGGCGTAGGGCACTTCCAGGATCTCCAGGAGGATGTAGTGCGCCATTCCCGAGATCAGCGCCATCAGACCGCGGGAGTACAGATAGCCGCCGGTCTTGTCGACGGCGATCTCCCACGCGCGCAGGACCTCGGCCTGCCGGGCGGGCGGCAGGATCGAGCAGAGCCCGCGCCGCAGCCGGGGGCCGTCGGCGGCGAAGTAGAACGAGAACAGCAGGACCGTCAGCAGTTGGAAGAGTCCGCCGAGGACCTGAGCCGACACGTCAAGGACGCCCGTGGCGCTGTTCTGCACGTAGTTGCGCAGCCAGTCGGAGCGGAGCAGGCCCTCCTGGATGTCGACCCGCCGCAGCTCCGTGTGGAAGTGGCCGTTGACCCAGTTGATGACGGAGTCGAGATAGTCCGGGAAGTCCTCGACCATCTTGACGATCTGGCCCGCCAGCATCGAACCGAGCAGGGTGACGAACCCCGCGGCGGCGACCACCACGGCGATGAAGACGAGGAAGGTGGCCAGCCCGCGGCGGAGTCCGCGTCCGGCCATCCAGCTCACCGCGGGTTCGATGGCGAGGGCCAGGAAGAACGCGATGAGGATGTTGATCAGCAGACCGGTGAGCTGGTGGAAGGCCCAACTGCCCAACTGGAAGACGGCGATGAGCGCGAGGGCCAGCACCATGGCCCGCGGCAGCCAGCGCGGCATGCGGGCGCCCGGCCCGGCTGTGCCGTCGGCCGGGGGCCCGGAGGGCGGCATCGTGCCGGTCGGGGATGCGTGCCGGGGCGCCTGCCCGGTCTCGTCAGTGGGTGCCACGGAGCAAGTCTCGCCCACGCCGACGGCGGCGAACGCCAGTCCGGCGCTCTTCGTGACCGGTCAGCGATGTTCCCGGGGCACGTTCATGACGGTGCAGACCACCTGCCACACGTCCTTGGCGTCCCAGCCCGCGTCCAGCGCCTCGTGCACCGTACGCCCGCCCAGCTCCGACATCACGTGGTCGTGCGCGAAGGTGTCGGCGTAGCCCGGACCGAAGTGATCCGTCATCCGCTCCCAGAAGACCGTCAACCGCATGACTCCAGTATCCCGCCCCTGAGGGTGGGCCCTGAGCCCGGACCACATGCCGGTACCGCTTTCCGCCCTACGGTCTGACCATGGCCGAAAACGGAGCTTGCCCACTCCCCCAGACTCCCCCGACCTCCGGGACGCGCTCCCCGCTCGCGCGCGCGGAGCACTTCGTCTGGCTCACCGCGCGCGTGCTGGAACAGCGCCTCTTCGCCTTCCACTTCCGCGGCGGCGCCGCCGACCCGGTGGAGACCGCGCTGGACGCCTACCGCAACGAGGACGGTGGATACGCCCACGCGCTGGAACCCGATCTGCGCGGCCCGGTCAGCCAGCCGCTGCACACCGCCCACGCCCTGCGTGTCCTGGATGCCGTGGGACGCTGCGGCGGGCAGCGCGTGGAACGGATGTGCCGTTATCTCACGTCCGTGTCCACTTCGGACGGTGCCCTGCCGGCGATCCGTCCCAGCCAGCGCGGGTATCCCACCGCGCCCTTCGTCCCGGTCGTCGACGACCCGCCCGGCGAGCTTCTCGCCACCGGTCCGGTGGTCGGTCTGCTGCACCGCAACGAGGTCTGGCACGCCTGGCTCTTCCGGGCCACGGACTTCTGCTGGCGGGCGGTCGAGTCGCTGACGACCTCGCACCCGTACGAGGTCGAGGCCGCCGTGGCCTTCCTGGACGCCGCCCCCGACCGCCCCCGCGCGCAGGCGGCGGCCGACCGGCTGGGCCGCCTGGTGCGCGAGCAGCGCCTCGCGGCGTTGGACCCGGACGACCTCGACGCCTACCCGGTCTCCCCCGGCTATGCCCCGGGCGAGCACCACTTCCCCCACGACTACGCGAGGCATCCGCACTCCCTCGCGCGCGCGTGGTTCACGGACGACGAGATGACCCGCTCCCTCGACTTCCTCGCGGCGGCGCAGGACGAGGACGGAGGCTGGCCCGTCCGCTGGCGCCGTTGGGCGCCCGCCCCCGCCCTGGAAGCCCGCCCGGGGGTGACGCTGGAGGCCCTGCGCACCCTCCGGGCGTACGGCCGTTGCCTCGACTGACCCGGCTCAGCCGCCCATGGCTCGTACGCCCGCGGTCACCGCCACGGCCGCCGCGACGACGAGCAGGAACGGTGCGCGCAGCACCAGGGCGACGGCGGCCGCGGCGACCCCCGCGGCCCGGGCGTCCAGCACGAGCGCCTGCCCGTCGGCGAAGGTCTGCTGGGCGGTGAGCGCGGCGAGGAGGGCGACGGGGAGCAGGGCGGCCAGGCGCCGCACCAGAGGCCGCTCCATGGCGCCCGCGGGCACCAGCAGGCCCAGGAGCTTGACGGCGTAGCAGCCCACCGCCGTCACCCCGATGGCGATCCAGACGTTCACCGCTCGCCCTCCCGCGTGGGGCCCTCTGCGGCGCCGTCCGCGCGGCGACCGCGCGCCCACAGCACGACCGGTGCCGCCGACGCGGCCACCAGGACGGGCACACCCGCGGGCAGCACGGGAAGCAGGCCGAGCCCCAGGAGAACGGCCAGCGCGGCGACCGCGCGCTCGGTGGTGGTGGTGAGCATCGGCGCCAGCAGGGCCAGGAAGACCGCGGGGCCGGCGGCGTCGAGCCCCCAGGCGTCGGTGTCCCCGATGGCCTCCGCCCCCAGCGCGCCGAGCAGCGTGGTCAGGTTCCACAGGAGGTACAGGGTGAGCCCGGTGACGGTGAAACCGATCCGGGCACCGCGCCGCGAGGGCTGGGCGAGGGCCACGGCCGTGGTCTCGTCGATGACCCACTGCGCGGCGAACGGCCGCACCGCGCGCGGGAGGGCCAGCAGCTGCGACAGCCGCAGTCCGTAGAAGGCGTTGCGCACGCCCAGGAAGAAGGCTCCCGCCGCGGCGGTCAGCGGGTTGCCGCCGGCCGCGAGGGCCCCTACGAGGGCGAACTGGGACGCTCCGGTGAACACCAGGAGGCTGAGCGCGCAGGTCTGCGGCAGTGTGAGTCCGCTGCCTGCCGAGGTCACCCCGAAGGCGAAGCCGGACAACCCGACGGCGACTCCCACCCCGAGGGCGTCCCGTACGACGGCGGCGTCCGGTGTGGATTCGGCGGCACGTGTGCCGGGATCGGCTGTCTGTTCTGTCACGCCCCGCACGGTAGGAGAGGCCGCCACCGCGCGTCTTGTACGTTCTTGCGCTCGCGTTGGTACGCCCCGGGAGGCACGCCCACGATCCGCGCGAAGTGCCGGTTCAGGTGCGGCTGGTCGGTGAAACCCACGGCGACGGCGGCCTCGGCCGGGCTCGTACCGGCGTCCAGCAGTCGCCGTGCCCGGCGCACACGGGCGTCCGTCAGCCAGGTGTGGGGCGGCATGCCGTAGGTGGCCCGGAAGGCGCGCAGCAGCGCGAAGGGACTGGTTTCCAGCTCTCCGGCGAGGCGCTCCAGGCTCGGCGGGTCGGCCATCCGCTCCTCCAGCGCGGCACGCGCGCGTGCCGCGCTCCTGGACCCTGCCGTCCGCACCTGCCGCCGCGGCAGCGGGCCGCCGTTCAACCGCAGCAGCCGGGTCACGGCCACCCGCAGCAGCGTGTCGGCGGCCAGCGCGTTCCCCTCGTCGGCGGCCCGCAGCACGCGGTGCACCAGCTCGACGGCGTACGGGTCGTCGAGCACCGGCCGCACGAAGCCGGGCGTCCCGCGCAGCGTGGTCGTCTCCGCCGCGATCCCGGCCACGAGTCCGGGCGCCGGGTAGACGGCACCGTAGCGCCATCCCTCCGGCCCTCCGGCCCGCCCCGTGTGCGGGGTGTCGGGGTTGACCAGGGCGAGTGATCCAGCTCCGGCGTACTGATCGCTGCCGCCGTGGTGGAAGACGTCCACTCCGTCGGCGATGGCGGCGATGACGAAGTGCTCGTGGGTGTGGCGTACGAAGGTCTTCCGTATGTACCGGGCCCGCAGCAGGTCGACGTGGGGCAGCTCCGCGTACCGCCAGTGCCGTGCCCGCTCACCCGATCCCGCCATGCCTCCATTCTCCGTCACCGGGCGCGCCCACCGGCCTCCGCCGGGCGCCCCACCCCCACCCGGGGCGTGCCGCTGCCGGGCCTGCCGTCGTGATCGGCCGGCTCGACCGGCTCGACCGGCTCAGCGGGCTCGGCGGGCTCGGGGGGGGCTCGGCGGGCTCGGGGGGGGCTCGGCGGGCTCGGGGGGGCTCAGCGGGCTCGGCGGGCTCGGCGGGCTCGGGGGATCAGGCCGATTGTCAGTGCTCGGGTGCACGATGGATCCATGGTCAGCTCCGCGCACCGAGCCCTGGACGGCTTCTCCCCCGCGACCCGCGGTTGGTTCACGGGTGCCTTCTCCGCGCCCACCGCCGCCCAGGCGGGGACGTGGAAGGCGATCTCGCAGGGCTCGGACGTCCTGGTGGTCGCCCCGACC
The DNA here is from genome assembly GCF_043204535.1 of Streptomyces sp. NPDC047853. Classification (NCBI taxonomy): domain Bacteria; kingdom Bacillati; phylum Actinomycetota; class Actinomycetes; order Kitasatosporales; family Streptomycetaceae; genus Streptomyces; species Streptomyces sp. NPDC047853. The sequence continues at coordinate 70,654 of NZ_JBIDCI010000024.1, forward strand.
GGCTCCGGCAAGACACTGGCCGCCTTCCTCGCCGCCCTGGACCAGCTGGCCTCGACGCCCCCACCGGCCGACCTCAAGAAGCGCTGCCGCGTCCTGTACGTCTCGCCGCTCAAGGCGTTGGCCGTCGACGTGGAGCGCAATCTCCGCAGCCCGCTGACCGGCATCCGCCAGGAATCCGTCCGGCTGGGCCTGCCCGAGCCCGAGGTCAAGGTCGGTATCCGCTCGGGTGACACCCCGGCCGCCGAGCGCCGCGCCCTGTCCACCCGCCCGCCGGACATCCTGATCACCACGCCGGAGTCCCTGTTCCTCATGCTGACGTCGGCCACGCGCGAAGCGCTGACCGGCATCGAGACGGTGATCCTGGACGAGGTGCACGCGGTCGCGGGCACCAAGCGCGGCGCCCACCTAGCGCTCACCCTGGAGCGGCTGGACGAGTTGCTGCCGAAGCCCGCCCGGCGCATCGGCCTCTCGGCGACGGTCCGGCCGGTGGACGAGGTCGCACGCTTCCTCGCCCCGCGCGGCAAGGTGGAGATCGTCCAGCCGGCCTCGGGCAAGGAGTTCGACCTCTCCGTGGTGGTCCCGGTCGAGGACCTGGCCGAGCTGGGCGGGTCCCCGGTCGCCGACGGAAACGAGGGCGCGGAGCGCCCGTCCATCTGGCCGCACGTCGAGGAGCGGATCACCGACCTCGTCCAGTCGCACCGCTCCACCATCGTCTTCGCCAATTCCCGGCGCCTCGCCGAGCGCCTCTGCAACCGGCTCAACGAGATCGCGTACGAGCGTGCGACCGGCGAGTCCCTGAACGAGCACCACTCCCCCGCCGAACTCATGGGCGGCTCGGGAGCCGCCCAGGGCGCTCCCTCGGTGATCGCCCGCGCCCACCACGGCTCGGTCTCCAAGGAGCAGCGTGCCCTGGTCGAGGAGGACCTGAAGGCGGGCCGCCTCCCGGCGGTCGTCGCCACCTCCAGTCTCGAGCTGGGCATCGACATGGGCGCAGTCGACCTCGTCATCCAGGTCGAGTCACCACCCTCAGTCGCCTCCGGCCTCCAACGCGTCGGCCGCGCGGGACACCAGGTCGGCGCCGTGTCCACGGGCGTCGTGTTCCCCAAGTACCGCGGCGACCTGGTGCAGGCCGCCGTGGTCACCGAGCGGATGCGCAGCGGTGCCATCGAGGCCCTCAGGGTCCCCGCCAACCCGCTGGACGTCCTGGCCCAGCAGCTCGTGGCGATGACCGCGCTGGACTCCTGGCAGGTCGACGACCTGCTCGCCACCGTCCGCCGCGCCGCCCCGTTCGCCTCACTGCCGGAATCCGCCTTCACCGCCGTCCTGGACATGCTCGCGGGCCGCTATCCCTCCGACGCCTTCGCCGAGCTGCGCCCGCGCGTGGTGTGGGACCGGGTCACCGGCACCGTCACGGGCCGCCCGGGCGCGCAGCGCCTCGCCGTCACCTCGGGCGGCACCATCCCCGACCGCGGACTCTTCGGGGTCTTCCTCGCCGGCGCCGACCCGAAGAAGGGCGGCGGCCGGGTCGGCGAGCTCGACGAGGAGATGGTCTACGAGTCACGCGTCGGTGACGTCTTCACCCTCGGCACCAGCTCCTGGCGCATCGAGGACATCACCCGCGACCGCGTCCTGGTCTCCCCCGCACCAGGGGTGCCGGGACGCCTGCCGTTCTGGAAGGGCGACCAGCTGGGCCGCCCGCTGGAGCTGGGCCGGGCCCTGGGCGCGTTCCTGCGCGAGGTCGGCTCCCTCACCGAGGAGGACGCCCGGCTCCGCCTGGTCACCGCGGGCCTGGACGCCTGGGCCGCGGACAACGTCCTGGCGTACCTCCACGAGCAGCGCGAGGCCTGTGGCCACATCCCCGACGACCGCACCATCGTCGTGGAGCGCTTCCGGGACGAGCTGGGCGACTGGCGGGTCGTGGTCCACTCCCCCTTCGGTGCCCAGGTCCACGCCCCCTGGGCTCTCGCTCTCGGCGCCAGGCTCACCGAGCGGTACGGGATGGACGCCCAGGTCATGCACGCCGACGACGGGATCGTGCTGCGCCTGCCGGACGCCGACCTGATGAGCCTGGACCTCCTCGACGGGGAGCCGGCGAAGCCCGGTCTCGAGTACGACGCCGAGCAGGCGCCCGTCGGCGCGGGCGACGTGGTCTTCGACAAGGGCGAGGTCGACCGGGTCGTCACCGACCAGGTCGGCGGCTCGGCCCTGTTCGCGTCCCGCTTCCGCGAGTGCGCCGCCCGCGCGCTGCTGCTGCCGCGCCGAAGCCCCGGCAAGCGGACCCCGCTGTGGCAGCAGCGCCAGCGCGCCGCGCAGTTGCTGGAGGTCGCGAGCGAGTACGGCTCGTTCCCGATCGTCCTGGAGGCGGTCCGCGAGTGCCTCCAGGACGTCTTCGACGTTCCCGGCCTGGTCGAGCTGATGGGCGACCTGGAGTCCCGCAAGGTACGCCTGGTCGAGGTCACCACGCCCGAGCCGTCCCCGTTCGCCCGCTCCCTGCTCTTCGGATACGTCGCCCAGTTCCTCTACGAGGGCGACTCGCCGCTCGCCGAGCGCCGTGCCGCCGCCCTCTCCCTGGACTCACGGCTGCTGGCCGAGCTGCTCGGCCAGGCGGAGCTGCGCGAGCTGCTCGACGCGGAGGTGCTCACCGAGCTGGAGCGCGAGCTGCAGTGGCTCACCGAGGACCGCCGGGCCAAGGACTCGGAAAGCGTCGCGGACCTGTTGCGTCTGCTCGGCCCGCTCACGGCCGCCGAACTCACCGAGCGGGGCGCCGACCCCGCCTGGGCACAGGAGCTGGCCGCCGCCCGCCGGGCGATCCCGGTGCGCATCGCCGGTGCCGACCACTGGGCGGCCATCGAGGACGCCGGCCGGCTGCGCGACGCGCTGGGCACCGCGCTGCCCGTCGGCGTACCCGAGGCCTTCACCGAGCCGGTCAAGGACCCGCTCGGCGACCTGCTCGCCCGGTACGCTCGCACCCACGGCCCCTTCACGTCGGTCACCGCGGCGGCACGCTTCGGCCTGGGCGTCGCGGTGACCGAGGGTGCCCTGCAGCGGCTCGCCGCGGCGGGCCGGGTCGTGCAGGGCGAGTTCCATCCGGCCGGGATCGGCCAGGAGTGGTGCGACGCGACGGTGCTGCGCAGGCTGCGGCGCCGCTCCCTGGCCGCGCTGCGCCACGAGCTGGAGCCGGTGCCGCCGGCCGCGCTCGGCCAGTTCCTGCCCCAGTGGCAGCACATCGGCAAGGGGCACGCCTTGCGCGGGATCGACGGCCTCGTCCGCGCCGTCGAGCAGTTGCAGGGCGCCTCCGTGCCCGCCTCCGCCCTGGAGAAGCTGGTCCTGCCCTCACGCGTGGCGAACTACAGCCCGGCGATGCTGGACGAGCTCACGGCCGCCGGCGAAGTGGTGTGGGCGGGAGCCGGCTCGCTTCCGGGCAAGGACGGCTGGGTGTCGCTCTACCTTGCGGACGCCGCTCCCCTGCTGCTGCCACCCCCGCTGCCCTTGGAGACGACCGCCCTCCACGAGTCCGTCCTCAGCAGCCTCTCGGGCGGGTACGGGCTGTTCTTCCGGCAGATCGCCGATCAGGTGCGCGCCACCACCCACCCCGAGGCCACCGATCCTCAGCTGGCCGACGCCCTCTGGGAGCTGTCCTGGTCCGGCCGGCTGACGAACGACACGCTCTCGCCCCTGCGTTCCCTGCTGGGCTCCGGGCGCACCGCCGGGTCCACGGCGCACCGGGCCAAGCGCGGCGTGCCCCGCGGGCGCTACGGCTCACTGACGGCCGCCGCCCGCACCGCGTCCCGCACCGGCCCGCCGACCGTGGCGGGGCGCTGGTCGCTGCTCCCGGACCGCGAGGCCGACGCCACGGTACGCGCGCATGCCCTGGCCCGTACCCTGCTCGACCGGCACGGCGTGGTGACCCGCGGTGCCGTCGCCGCCGAGGGGGTCGAGGGAGGTTTCTCCGCGGTGTACCGCATCCTGGCCGCCTTCGAGGAGAGCGGGCAGGCCAGGCGCGGGTATGTCGTGGAAGGACTGGGCGCGGCGCAGTTCGCCATGGAGGGCGCCGTCGACCGACTGCGCGCCGTCTCCAATGCCCGGGACCGAGGCGAGAGCCCACCCGGACGACCCGACTTCGGCGGCGGTCTGCACGACCCCGCCGCTCGGGTCGGACCGGACTGGATGGGCGGTTCGAGCGAGGCCGACGGGCGCGACGGAGCTGATGGGCGAGACGGGACCGACGGGCCCGGCGGTGCCGACGGGTCGGGTGACCCGGCCATCGGTGACTTCCCCTTCGACGACTTCCCCTTCGGCGGTGACGGCAACGACGGGGGTGCAGGCGCCCCGGGCCGATCCGGCGACGGTTTCACGTCCGCACCGCACCAGCCCTCCGCCCGGGGCGACCACGTTTCCCCTCTGGACTACGCGGAACCGGGCGCCGGCGGACCGCGCGGCGGCGGCGCGCAGGGCCGCTTCGGCGGGCCACGAGGAGGCGGCTCGCAGGGCGGCTTCGGCGGCCCGCGGGGCTCGTTCTCCACCGGCTTCCCCGGCCGCCGCGACCGCCCCTCCACCGGCACACGGGCGGTCGTCCTGGCCGCCGCCGATCCGGCGAACGCGTACGGCGCCGCCCTCACCTGGCCCGAGCCTCCGGCCGGTGCCACGCACAAGCCGGGTCGCAAGGCCGGGTCGCTGGTGGTGCTCGTCGAGGGTGAACCGGCGCTGTACATGGAGCGCGGCGGCAAGACGCTGCTGCTCTGGCCCTCCGATCCGGACGCCCCGCCCGGCGACGACCTCCGCCTGCGCGCAGCCGCGGAGGCGCTCGGCTCGGCCGCCCGCGCCGGCTCCCTCGGCACGGTGACGGTCGAACGCGTCAACGGGACGGCGGCTCTGACGTCCCCCCTCGGCCCCCTCCTGGAGGAAGCGGGCTTCATCGCCACCCCGCGCGGTCTGCGCATCAGAGCCTGAGCCTGTCACCCTTGACCCATGCCCGAAGGAGACACGGTCTGGCAGGCTGCCCGGCGGTTGCACGAGGCCCTCGCCGGCAAGGTGCTGATCCACAGCGACTTCCGCGTACCCCGGTACGCCACGGCAGACCTCACCGGTCGCACGGTCCTGGACGTCACCGCGCGCGGAAAACACCTGCTCACTCGGGTCGAGGGGGGCCTGACGGTGCACTCGCACCTGCGGATGGACGGCTCGTGGAAGGTGTTCGCGGCCGGGCAGCGCTGGAGCGGCGGCCCGGCACACCAGATCCGGGTGATCCTCGGCACCGCCGACCGCACCGCCGTCGGCTACCGCCTCCCGGTGCTGGAACTCCTGCGCACCGCCGACGAGGAGCGTGCCGTCGGTCACCTCGGCCCCGACCTGCTGGGCCCCGACTGGGACCCGGAGCAGGCCTTGGTCAACCTGCGCGCCGACCCGGCCCGTGCGCTCGGTGAGGCCCTGCTCGACCAGCGCAATCTCGCCGGCATCGGCAACGTCTACAAGTGCGAGCTCTGCTTCCTGCTCGGCGTCACGCCCTGGCTCCCCGTCGGGGACCTGCCCCCCGGTCTCGCGGTGAAGGTGCTCGTACTCGCGAAGAAGCTCCTGGAGGCCAATCGCGACCGCCCCGTCCGCCGTACGACGGGCCTGCGCGGTCAGGACCTGTTCGTGTACAGCCGCGCGCCGCGCCCCTGCCTGCGCTGCGGCACATCGATCCGCCTGGCGGACCAGGGCGACGGGGCCCGCGAACGCCCCACGTACTGGTGCCCGACCTGCCAGGCCGGTCCCGCACCGCGCCCGGGCGGCTTCGCGGGCTCCGGGCGGCGGCGCGGGGCGCGCTGACACTCCCCACCGGTGCACCCGGCCGACCGGTGCACCCGGCCGGCGGGCGCACCCGGCCGACCGGTCGACTCGGCCGACGGCCACCCGCCACCGGTTCAGCCCGAGAGCAGACCGTCCATCTGGCCGACCGCCTCCCGCAGCCCCTCCTCCATGCCCATCTTCATGAGCTGCTCCATCTGTTCCGCGGTGTCGAAGACCGACCGCATCTCCATCCGGGTGCCGCCGTCGTGCTCGGTGAGCGTCACCCGTGTAGAGGTCGTCGGCATGTCCGCGCTCGGCACCCCCTGCGCGTCGGCGAAGCCGTCGGTGAACTCCAGGGACGTCGGCGCGTCCACCGAGGTGATCCGCCACCAGCCCCGGTACTGGTCACCCTCCGGACCGGTCATGAAGTAGGTGACCTCGCCCCCGGGCGTCAGGTCGTACTCCTCCACCGTGGCCGGGTAGGTCGGCGGGCCCCACCAGCGTTCCAGCTGCCGGGGGTCGGACCACAGCTGCCACACCCGAGCGACGGGCGCGGTGAAGTCGGCGATCAGGGTGAGGGTCAGACGGTCCGGATCCTTGTCCAGGCTCGTGACAGTCATCAGTCCTGTCCTTCCGTGGGGTTGGGCACTTCGAGGCCCGCGTCCTCGTCGAGCAGACGGGACATCCGCTCCACGCGGCCACGCCAGGCGGTCTCCAGTTCGTCGAGGGCCTGCCGGGCCCGTCGCACGGCATCCGGATCGGTGCGCACGAGCTGCTCCCGTCCGCGACGCCGCTTGACCACCAGGCCGGCCCGCTCCAGCACCGCGACGTGCTTCTGCACCGCGGCGAAACTCATCGGATAGGCCTCGGCCAGGCGCGACACCGAGAGGTCGTCCCGTATGCAGCGACGGACTATGTCGCGGCGCGTCGTGTCCGCCAGGGCGTGGAACAGACGGTCCACGCCCTCATCGGCTTCCTCAAGAACACCATCTACAACCATTTGGTTGTACGTTAGTCCAGGCCGACCCCGTTGTAAAGCGCTCCCACCGAGAGCCACCCGCCCGGCCCGCCCGTCCGCCCCTCAGGACTCCCTACCGAAGCTCGACCCGTCCTGGACCGCACCCGCCCCCGACGCCGCCGACCCGTCGTTCCCCCTGACCGCACGCAGAGCCCCACGCCACCGCCCCTCACCGAGGGCCCCCGCGGCGCGACGCCGGGGCACGCAGTGCACCGGCAGCACGCTCAGCCCCCACCCGCCGACCGCGACGGCCCCCTCCAACACCCCCGCGCCGGGCTCCAGCGCCAGACGCAGCACCGCCCACCACCACAGCGCACCGAGCCCCAGCGCGGCCGCCCCGCGAGCAGCCCGCACCGGCGTCACAACCGTGTCATCCGTTCCCGGCCTGGAACATCCAGTGCTGTTTCTCCAGGTCGGCCGTGATCTGGATGAAGATGTCCTCGCTCACCGGGTCCGGATCCCCGGTCGCGGCGATCCGCTCCCGCATCCGCGAGATGACCGCGCCCAGGGCGTCCACGATCGTCTGGACCGCGGTGGTGTCGTCGACCCACCCTTCGGGGGTCACGTCGATGCCGCTGCCGACGGCCACGGTCGCCGCCCGCCCGTCCGGGGACACACCGAGCGCCGAGGCGCGCTCCGCCACGGTGTCCGAGTGCGTGCGCGCGGTGTCGACGAGCTCGTCGAGCTGGAGGTGTACGGAGCGGAACCGCGGACCGACCACGTTCCAGTGGATCTGCTTAGCCACCAGCGCCAGGTCCACCAGGTCGACCAGGCCACCCTGCAGTGCGTCGGAGACGATCTTCAGGTCGGCGTCGGACAACGGGCTCTTCACGACGTACATGCACACCTCCGTCGGTCGGCCCCCCGGCCATGTCCCTCCACGATGACCGCACGACCAGGGACCGGCAAACGGGGGCGGAACCGCCCACGGGACCTCCTGCGACCCGAGCCGCCCGCGCCCACAGGCGAAACCCCCCGCACCACGCAGCTCCCCCACCACGCAAAAACCCCGACCGCACCTCTCCGGTCTCCCGGAGAGACCCCGGCCGGGGCCTCACACGCACACGTTCTCGGCGCTCAGGCGGCGACGACGTCCACCGCCTCCGCGGGCGCCTTGATGGTCACCCGCTCCGGTGGCACACCGGCCACCGATACGGAACCCAGCATCGGGCGCACCGGCGCGGGTACGGTCTCGCTGGACGTGGCGGCAGCGGACTGCGCCAGTTCGGCGAGGGCGAGTTCGTCGCTGACTTCCCGCATGAGCTCGGACATCCGTACGTCCAGCGCGTCGCAGATGGCGGAGAGCAGCTCGGACGACGCCTCCTTCTGCCCCCGCTCCACCTCGGAGAGATAGCCGAGTGAGACTCGGGCGGACGAGGAGACTTCGCGCAGAGTACGGCCCTGGCGTTGGCGCTGCCGACGCAGCACGTCACCCAACAGGCGACGGAGCAGAATCATCGGTGGCTCCCTCCTCGGACCGTGTAACCGCATCCTTCACGCCCCACCGTACCGCCTCGCGCCGCGGCCGTGCGGGGAGCGATGTCGTGTTCACTCAGGGCTGCAAACATCAAAACCCCCCGTTCCGTTCCGTATCCTGTGCCCGCTCATTCCCGGTCTGTTCGCCCGCAAGCTCTCTCAAAAGGAGTGCGAGTACGCTCCGTACACTCTCCATACGAATTTCCGCGCGGTCGCCGTTCAACCGCAGCGCCTCCACTTTTCCGCCAGAGGCGGAACCGTTTTCTTCTCCGAAAGGCCCGTCGACGGCCACGAAAACCGTGCCGACGGACTGTCCGTCCTGCGGGTCCGGACCGGCCACGCCCGTCGTCGCGATGCCCCAGTCGGCGCCCAGCGACACGCGGACTCCCGCCGCCATCTGGGCCGCGACCTGCGGATCCACCGCTCCGCGCGCCGTGAGCACCGCCCCGTCGACACCGAGCAGGTCCCGCTTCAGCTCCGTCGCGTAGGCGGTGACCGATCCTCGGAAGGCGCGCGACGCCCCGGCGACCGAGGTGATCTCGGCCGCCACCAGCCCACCCGTGAGCGACTCGGCGACGGCTAGGGTCTCGCCCCTCACCGTCAGTAGTCGCACCACGTCGGCAGCCGTGGAACTCAAGCTTCCGTCCCCTTCAACGCCGCTCTGCGCTCGGCGATTCCCCGGCGGCGCAGCACAATGGCCTGCTTTACGTAGTCCAGCCCGGTCACCACGGTCAGAACGACCGCCGCCGCCATCACCCAGAACCGCAGGGTCGCCAAGGGCCCCGTCAGCGCCAGGACGTACATGCCGACGGCCACGCCCTGGGTGAGGGTCTTGAGCTTGCCGCCGCGACTGGCGGGGATGACGCCGTACCGGATGACCACGAAACGCAGGACCGTGATGCCGAGTTCCCGGCCCAGGATGACGGCCGTCACCCACCACGGCAGATCGTCCAGCGCGGACAGGCAGACGAGCGCCGCCCCCATGATCGCCTTGTCGGCGATGGGATCGGCGATCTTCCCGAAGTCGGTGACGAGGTTGTAGGTGCGCGCCAGATGACCGTCGAAGAGGTCGGTGATCATGGCGACGGCGAAGGCGGCCCACGCGAACGAGCGCCAGGCCGGGTCGTACCCGCCGTTGCCGAGCATCAGCGCGACGAAGGCCGGCACCAGGAGCAGCCGGAGCATCGTGAGCAGGTTGGCGACGTTCCAGACGCTGGCCTGGTTGACGGCCGCGGCCGCGATCTTGCCGCCGCGCCCGGTCGCACCGCCCTCGGTGGCACCTCGTTCCGCGGGGCGCCCGTCCGCAGCGCCCCCGTCCGAGGCGCCCTTGGACGCGGCACCCACGGCACCCACGGCGCCCCGTTCCGTAGCTCCGCCCGGAGTCGTCCGTTCCGCCGGTTCCTGTGCGGCTCCCGAGGTTCCGCGCGGGCCGGCCCTGCGCGCACCGGAGGAGCCGCCCGCCGCGGACGCCGGGACTCCGGTCATCTGCCGGCCTCCTCACTCCACTCGGGCGACCCCAGCAGCGGTTCGGCCACCAGGTCGACACCCTCCGTACCGACCACCTTCGCGTCGACCATACGACCGACAGTGAGGCCTTCGCCGCTCGTGAGCAGCACCTGGCCGTCCGTCTCGGGTGCCTGGTGCTCCGCGCGGCCGCGGACGCCGTCGCCGTCATCGGCGGCGTCCACGGACTCGACGAGCACGCGCACGGTCGCGCCGACGCGCTCCTCGGCCCGCTGCGAGACGAGTTCCTCGGCCAGGCGGGACACCCGTGCCAGCCGCTCGGCCACGACGTCCTCGTCCAGCTTGTCGCCGTAGGTCGCCGCCTCGGTGCCCTCCTCGTCGGAGTAGCCGAACACGCCGATGGCGTCCAGCCGCGCGTGGGTCAGGAACCGCTCCAGCTCGGCGAGGTCGGCGGCGGACTCACCGGGGAAGCCCACGATGAAGTTGGAGCGCACGCCCGCCTCGGGGGCCTTGCTCCGGATGGTGTCCAGGAGCTCCAGGAAGCGGTCGGTGTCGCCGAAGCGGCGCATGGCGCGCAGCACGTTCGGCGCGGAGTGCTGGAAGGAGAGGTCGAAGTAGGGCACGACCTTGGGCGTCGAGGTCAGGACGTCGATGAGTCCCGGGCGCATCTCGGCCGGCTGGAGGTAGCTGACGCGCACCCGCTCGATGCCGTCGACGTCGGCGAGGTTCGGCAGCAGGGACTCCAGCAGGCGGATGTCGCCGAGGTCCTTGCCGTAGGAGGTGTTGTTCTCGGAGACCAGCATGATCTCCTTGACGCCCTGCTCGGCCAGCCACCGCGTCTCGTTCAGCACGTCGCTCGGGCGGCGCGAGATGAAGGACCCGCGGAAGGACGGGATGGCGCAGAAGGAGCAGCGCCGGTCGCAGCCGGAGGCCAGCTTCACCGAGGCGACCGGGGAGCCGTCCAGGCGGCGACGCAGCGGCGCGCGGGGCCCGGAGGCGGGGGCGACTCCCTCGGGGAGGTCGGTGGGGCCGTGCCCCGGCAGCGCGACGGCGGCTCCGGCCTCCTGCCGCTCGGCGGGGCTGATGGGCAGCAGCTTGCGCCGGTCGCGGGGGGTGTGGGCGGCGTGGACGCCACCGCTGAGAATGGTCTGCAGGCGGTCGGAGATGTCCGCGTAGTCGTCGAAGCCCAGGACGCCGTCGGCCTCGGGCAGGGCCTCGGCCAGCTCCTTGCCGTACCGCTCGGCCATGCAGCCCACCGCCACGACGGCCTGCGTTCTGCCGTGGCCCTTGAGGTCGTTGGCCTCCAGGAGGGCGTCGACGGAGTCCTTCTTGGCGGCCTCGACGAAGCCGCACGTGTTCACGACGGCGACGTCCGCTTCCTCGGCGTCCTCGACGAGCTTCCAGCCGTCCGCCTCCAGACGGCCTGCGAGCTCCTCCGAGTCCACCTCGTTACGGGCGCAGCCAAGGGTGACGAGTGCGACGGTACGGCTTTCAGGCATGGGCTCAAGACTACTTCGTCCCGCCGACAGCCCATGTCGACGGGGTTGGCCGATCTCGGCCAACCCCGTGGTGACTCGCCCTTCGGGCCTGCTAGCCGACCTGAGGGTCGCCCTTCGTGTACGTGAGACGCTCCACGGAGCCGGGCTGGAAATCGTCCTCGATCTTCTTGCCGTTGACGTACAGCTGGATGGCGCCCGCGTCGCCGAGGACGAGGTTGATCTTCTCGTCGTCCTGGAAGGTCTCGGAGTCGCCCTCCTTGAGCAGCCCGTCGAAGACCTGCCGGCCGCTGTGGTCCTTGACGGAGATCCAGCTGCGGCCCTCGGTGGCGCTGACCTTGACGGTGACCTTGTCGCGGGGCGCGGCGGCGATGGCGCTCTCGGTCGGGTCCGGCTTCGGGTCGGCCGGTTTCTTCGGCGGGGCGCTCGCCGACGCGGACGCGCCGGCCGACGCCTGGGAGCCCTCGGCGACGCTCGCCTCGGAGCCGCCGCCGTCGCCGCCCTTGACGAAGGTGAAGCCGACGAAACCGATCACCGCGACGATCGCGGCGACCATGGCGGCCGTCCAGTTGGGTCCGCGCCGCTCGGGGCGGATGCGTTCCGCCTCGAACAGGGGTGCGGCGGGTGTCGGCGCCGGGCGTCCGCCGTGGGCGGCGTCGAACCGGGCGAGCAGCTCGGCGGGGTCGAGTCCGACGGCCTTGGCCAGGGTCCTGATGTGCCCGCGCGCGTAGACGTCGCCACCGCAGGGGGCGAAGTCGTCCGCCTCGATGGCGTGCACGATGGAGATCCGGACACGGGTGGCGGAGCTGACGTCGTCGACGGTCAGTCCGGCGGCGATCCGCGCCTGCTGCAGGACACGGCCGACGGAGGGGCGGGATTCCTCGGAAACGTCCTCGGGAACGTCTTGGGACACGTCTTCGATCGGACGCTCGTCGTCAGGGGAGTTGCCTTTGGACACGGGGGCGCCTTTCGAGCGTATGACCGCCTGCGCTGGACGTTCAGTCTAGGGGGGGTACGAACGGGTGGGGCAACCGGGCGATACGACTTTGTACGCCATCGGAATGGCCCGGCATCCCGATGGTGGACTACCTGTTCGTCGCTTCCCTCAACTTGACGTGCGCCTTGGGGAAACGGTTGCTCAATGATCCCTAACGGGTGAGTCACGATCAGCCATCGCCCTCGTGACCCTCCGTCGACGGACCCCCTCGCGTACCGCCTCCTACCCTTCAGACTCCCCCCGGATCACCGCGAGCACTCCGTCCAGCTCGTCAGGCTTCACGAGAACGTCACGGGCCTTCGAGCCCTCGCTCGGTCCGACGATGCTCCGGGACTCCATCAGGTCCATCAGCCGCCCGGCCTTGGCGAAGCCGACGCGCAGCTTGCGCTGGAGCATGGAGGTCGACCCGAACTGCGTCGAGACGACCAGCTCGGCCGCCTGGCACAGCAGGTCGAGGTCGTCGCCGATGTCCTCGTCGATCTCCTTCTTCTGCTTGGTCCCGACGGTGACGTCCTCCCGGAAGACGGGCGCCATCTGGTCCTTGCAGTGCTGGACGATGACGGCGACCTCCTCCTCGGTCACGAACGCGCCCTGCATACGGGTGGGCTTGTTCGCGCCCATCGGCAGGAAGAGGCCGTCGCCCTTGCCGATCAGCTTCTCGGCACCGGGCTGGTCGAGGATGACCCGCGAGTCCGCCAGGGAGGACGTGGCGAAGGCCAGCCGGGAGGGCACGTTGGCCTTGATCAGGCCGGTGACGACGTCCACGGAGGGCCGCTGGGTGGCGAGCACCAGGTGGATGCCCGCCGCGCGCGCGAGCTGCGTGATGCGCACGATGGCGTCCTCGACGTCCCGCGGCGCGACCATCATCAGGTCGGCCAGCTCGTCCACGATCACCAGCAGGTACGGATACGGTTGGAGTTCGCGCTCGCTGCCCTCGGGCGGCTTGACCTTGCCCTCGCGCACCGCGCGGTTGAAGTCGTCGATGTGCCGGTAGCCGTAGGCCGCCAGGTCGTCGTAGCGCAGGTCCATCTCGCGGACGACCCACTGCAGCGCCTCGGCGGCCCGCTTCGGGTTGGTGATGATCGGCGTGATCAGGTGCGGGATGCCCTCGTACGCGGTCAGCTCGACGCGCTTGGGGTCGACCAGGATCATCCGGACGTCCTCCGGGGTCGCCCGCATCATGATCGAGGTGATCAGGCAGTTGATGCAGGACGACTTTCCGGACCCGGTGGCGCCGGCGACCAGTATGTGCGGCATCTTCGCCAGCGAGTGCATGACGTAGCCGCCCTCGACGTCCTTGCCGAACGCGACCAGCATCGGGTCGTCGTCCTCAGCGGACTCCGCGAGGCGCAGCACGTCACCGAGGTTGACCATCTCCCGGTCGGTGTTGGGGATCTCGATGCCGACCGCGGACTTGCCGGGGATCGGGCTGATGATCCTGACGTCGGGGCTGGCGACGGCGTAGGCGATGTTCTTGGTGAGGGCGGTGATCCGCTCGACCTTGACGGCCGGTCCGAGTTCGACCTCGTAGCGCGTGACCGTCGGGCCGCGGGTGAAGCCGGTGACCCGGGCGTCGACCTTGAACTCGGTGAAGACGGTGGTCAGCGAGTCGACTATGGCGTCGTTGGCGGCGCTGCGCGCCTTGCCGGGGCCACCCCGGGTGAGCAGGTCGAGGGCCGGCAGCGAGTAGGTGATGTCGCCGGCGAGCTGGAGCTGCTCCGCGCGCGGCGGCAGGTCCCGCTCCTTGGGCAGCGGGGTCTTGGTCAGGTCGGGGACGCCGCCCGCCGGCTCGGGTACGGGTGGTGCGGGTGCTTCCTTCCTGAGCTTCCCGGGCTGCGGACGCGCGGCCGGGACGGGCGTCGGTGTCGGCGTGGTCGACTCCCGCTCCCCGGTGCTCACCCCCTGGGTGAGGTCGGCGACCAGCGGCGAGGGCGGCATCCCGTGCATCACGGCGCCGTCGAGAGCGGCGGCCGCCGCCGCGGCGACGTCCACGGCGTCCATCGGCCGGTTCATCTCGGGCTGCGCCACCGCGGACCGCCGGGGCCTGCCGCGGCGCTTGGTGAGCGCCTCCTGCTCGGCGGCGTCGGGATCGTACGGTTCGTCGGCGGCCGGTCCGCCGCGCCTGCGGGGCCGGGCGGGCAGCGCCTCGCGCCACTGCTCCTCGTACCGCTCGTCGTCGGCGAGGAACTCGTCGACCTCCACGTCGCGGACGAGGCCGAGCCGCACCCCCAGCTGCCGCAGCCGCTGCGGGATGGCGTTCACCGGCGTGGCCGTGACGACCAGCAGCCCGAAGACCGTGAGCAGCACCAGCAGGGGCACCGCCAGGACGTCGGTCATCGTGTACGACAGCGGGGTCGCCGCACCCCAACCGATGAGGCCGCCGGCGTCCCTTATGGCCTGCATGCCGTCGCCGCGCGCCGGTGAACCGCAGGCGATGTGCACCTGGCCGAGGACGCCGACGACGAGTGCGGAGAGGCCGATGACGATGCGGCCGTTGGCCTCGGGTTTCTCCGGGTGCCGGATGAGGCGCACGGCGACGGAGCCCAGGAGGATCGGCACGAGCAGGTCCAGCCGGCCGAAGGCGCCGGTCACGAGGATCTCGACGAGGTCGCCGACGGGGCCCTTCAGGTCGGCCCAGGTGCCGGCGGCGACGATCAGCGCGATGCCGAGCAGCAGCAGCGCGACGCCGTCCTTGCGGTGCGCCGGGTCGAGGCTCTTCGCGCCCTGTCCCACGCCGCGAAAGACGGCGCCGACGGCGTGCGCGATGCCCAGCCAGAGGGCGCGGACGAGCCGGTAGACGCCCCCGGTGGGGCTGGGTGCCGGTCGGGGCGCGGGCTTCTTCGCCGCGGCCTTCCGGACGGGTGCCTTCCTCGGGGGCGCCTTTTTCGCGGCCGCCTTCCTCGCCGGACCCTTCGCGGGAGCGACCGCCTTCTTCGCGGGCTGCTTCTTGGCTGCGGAGGGACGTGAGGCCATAGGTGTGAGGTTACCGGGGGAGACGCCGGTCGACACGTGTGCCTACCGCTTCACCCGTTCGTGTCGCCCGCACGGTACGGCGGAACTGACGCTTCCGGTACGTCCTCTGACGCGCGTTCACCGAAGAACCCGCCGGCCCGCCCCGGGCCGGCCCGGCGATCGGCCCTCAGTTGACCCCGGCCTGGCCCCCGGCCGAGCCCGGCTCCAGGGCGTCCAGTGCCCGCCGCAGTCCGGTGAGCTTGCGCTCCAGATGGGCCGCCGTCGCCACGGCCGCCGCGTCCGTCGACTCGTCGCCCAGCTGCTTGGAGAGCGCCTCGGCCTGCTCCTCGACGGCCGCGAGCCGCGCCGACAGCTCGGCGAGCAGCCCCGCCGGTTCCTTGGCCGCCTCACCCGCCGCGTCCTTGCCGCCGCCCTCCAACTGCAGGCGCAGCAGGGCCGCCTGCTCGCGCAGCTGGCAGTTCTTCATGTACAGCTCGACGAAGACCGAGACCTTCGCGCGCAGTACCCACGGGTCGAACGGCTTGGAGATGTAGTCCACCGCGCCCGCCGCGTAACCGCGGAAGGTGTGGTGCGGTCCGTGGTTGATCGCGGTGAGGAAGATGATCGGGATGTCCCGGGTCCGCTCCCGTCGCTTGATGTGGGCGGCGGTTTCGAAACCGTCCATGCCCGGCATCTGGACGTCCAGCAGGATGACCGCGAAGTCGTCCGTGAGCAGTGCTTTGAGCGCTTCTTCCCCGGACGATGCCCGCACCAGCGTCTGATCGAGCGCCGAGAGGATCGCCTCCAGCGCCAGCAGATTCTCCGGCCGGTCATCGACCAGGAGGATCTTGGCCTTCTGCACCATGGCCCGCCCTCCTCGCCCCGGCGTGGGGCCTCCCCTGTCCGCAGGACTTGGGGCAGCACCGGCGGGCGCCGCCCCAGGGGACGGCTCCCTTGCGCCGTCCGTCCTTGTGCCGGTCATCGTAGCCGCACCCCGCCTGTCGACACACCCTGTCACCGCGATGTCACTGTGCACGTAGCAGAAACGCAGTGGGAGACCAGAAGGTTCCCCGAATCCCGTCCTTCTACACGACTTCGGGCACACTGAGTCAGCAACTCCGGGCGCGGTCCGAAGGTTCCCGGCACTCGCGCACACCCCACGTTCGCACACTGCCCGAACGTCCCGCGCGGGTGGTGCCCGGACGCACCACCGGCCAGGCGACCGGACAGACCCCGCTGGTGCCCGCCCGCGCCTTGCGGTGCCCGCCCGGGCCCGGGCCTCACTCCTCCCGCATCCACTGCCGCATCACCGTCAGCAGATGGTCGGGGTCGACCGGCTTCGTCACGTAGTCGGACGCTCCCGACTCGATGGCCTTCTCCCGGTCCCCCTTCATCGCCTTGGCGGTCAGCGCGATGATCGGCAGCCCCGCGAACTGGGGCATCCGGCGGATCGCCGTGGTCGTCGCGTATCCGTCCATCTCGGGCATCATGATGTCCATCAGGACGACCGCCACGTCCTCGTGCTGTTCCAGCACCTCGATGCCCTCACGGCCGTTCTCGGCGTACAGCACGGACAGACCGTGCTGCTCCAGGACGCTGGTGAGGGCGAAGACGTTGCGGATGTCGTCGTCGACGATCAGCACCTTCTGCCCGGCGAACCGGAGGCCGCGGTGTGTCTGCGGCGTCGCCTCGTGCTCGACGGCCGTCTGGTGTTCCTGCCGCACCGCGGACCCGTCCTGCTGCGCCGCGGACCGGTCCTGCCGTGCCGCGGACCGGTCCTCGGCCTCCGAAGCACCCCGGCGCCGGCGCCTGAACAGCGCCCCGGTTCCGTTCTGCGCGTCCCGGTGCGACCTCGCCTCGGCCGGCGGCTGGGCCGGCGGCACCGCCTCCTCGGCCGGGGCGCCCCCGGAGGGAAGCGACTCGCCCGACGCCAGCGGCGGCAGTGCCTGCTGGTAACCGTGAGCGGGCAGCTCACTCGGGTGCAACGGCAGGTAGAGCGTGAACGTCGACCCGCGACCCGGCTCGCTCTGCGCGTGGATCTCGCCGCCCAGCAGCTGCGCGATCTCCCGAGAGATGGAGAGCCCGAGGCCCGTGCCCCCGTACTTGCGGCTGGTGGTGCCGTCGGCCTGCTTGAAGGCCTCGAAGATGACCCGCATCTTGCTGGCCGCGATGCCGATGCCGGTGTCGCTCACCGAGAACGCGATCAGCTCGGCGTCCGGCTCGGTCATCGAACCGGCCTCCAGCAACTGCTCCCTGATGGCGTTCGGCACGTCGTCCCGGGCCGGCCGGATGACCAGCTCGACCGCTCCCGAGTCGGTGAACTTCACCGCGTTGGAGAGCAGGTTGCGCAGCACCTGGAGCAGCCGCTGCTCGTCGGTGTGCAGCGTCGCCGGCAGCTCCGGCGACACCCGCACCGACAGGTCGAGGCCCTTCTCCGCGGTCAGCGGCCGGAAGGTGGCCTCCACGTAGTCGACGAGCTGGACGAGCGCGATGCGCGTCGGGGAGACGTCCATCTTGCCCGCCTCGACCTTCGACAGGTCCAGGATGTCGTTGATGAGCTGGAGCAGGTCGGAGCCGGCCCCGTGGATCGTCTCGGCGAACTCGACCTGCTTCGGGGACAGGTTCGCGTCGGCGTTGTCGGCGAGCAGCTTGGCGAGGATCAGCAGCGAGTTGAGCGGGGTCCGCAGCTCGTGCGACATGTTGGCCAGGAACTCGCTCTTGTAGCGCATGGAGACCGCGAGCTGCTCGGCGCGCTCCTCCAGGACCTGCCGCGCCTCCTCGATCTCGGTGTTCTTCACCTCGATGTCGCGGTTCTGCTGCGCCAGCAGCTCCGCCTTCTCCTCCAGTTCGGCGTTGGACGACTGGAGGGCCTTCTGCCGCTGCTCCAACTCCTCAGACCGGTCCCGCAGTTGCTCGGTCAGCTCCTGCGACTGCTTCAGCAGCACCTCCGTCTTGGTGTTGACGGAGATCGTGTTGACGCTGGTCGCGATCATCTCGGCGATCTGGTTCAGGAAGTCCTTCTGGATCTGCGTGAACGGGGTGAAGGACGCCAGCTCGATCACCCCGAGCACCTGCCCCTCGAAGAGCACCGGCAGGACGATCACCTGGGCCGGCGGCGCCTCCCCGAGTCCGGAGGAGATCTTCAGGTAGCCGCTCGGCGCGTTCTCCACGAGGATCGTGCGCTTCTCCTGGGCGGCCGTGCCCACCAGCGCCTCCCCCGGCCGGAACGACGTCGGCATCGAGCCCATCGAGTAGCCGTACGACCCGAGCATGCGCAGCTCGTACTGGTCGTGCTCGGCGCCCGCCTGCTCCTGGCCGTCGACCAGCGGCATGGCGAGGAAGAAGGCACCGTGCTGCGCGGAGACCACCGGGGTCAGCTCGCTCATGATCAGCGAGGCCACGTCCTGGAGGTCCCGGCGGCCCTGCATCAGCGCGGAGATCCGGGCGAGGTTGCCCTTGAGCCAGTCCTGCTCCTTGTTGGCGATCGTGGTGTCGCGCAGGTTGGCGATCATCTTGTTGATGTAGTCCTGGAGCTCGGAGATCTCCCCGGAGGCGTCCACGTCGATCTTCAGGTTCAGGTCGCCGCGCGTCACCGCGGTCGCCACGCGCGCGATGGCACGCACCTGCCGGGTCAGGTTCCCGGCCATCTCGTTCACCGACTCGGTGAGGTCCCGCCAGGTGCCGTCGACGTCACGCACGCGTGCCTGACCGCCGAGCTGCCCCTCGGTGCCCACCTCGCGGGCCACACGGGTGACCTCCTCGGCGAAGGACGACAGCTGGTCGACCATCGTGTTGATGGTCGTCTTCAGCTCCAGGATCTCGCCGCGCGCGTCGATGTCGATCTTCTTGGTGAGGTCGCCCTTGGCGATCGCCGTCGTCACCATGGCGATGTTGCGCACCTGACCGGTCAGGTTGGACGCCATCTGGTTCACCGACTCGGTGAGGTCCTTCCAGGTGCCCGCCACGCCCGGCACCTGCGCCTGGCCGCCGAGGATGCCGTCGGTGCCCACCTCACGGGCGACCTTGGTCACCTGGTCGGCGAAGGACCGCAGCGTCCGCACCATGGTGTTGAAGGTGTCGGCGAGCTGCGCGACCTCGCCGCGGGCCTCGATCGTCACCGTCCGCGTCAGGTCGCCGTTGGCGACGGCCGCGGCCACCTGGGAGATGTTCCGCACCTGGACGGTGAGGTTCTTGGCCATCAGGTTGACGTTGTCGTTGAGGTCCTTCCAGATGCCCACGACACCGGGCACGCTCGCCTGGCCGCCGAGGATGCCCTCGGTGCCCACCTCGCGGGCCACGCGCGTGACCTGCTCGGCGAAGGACGACAGCTGGTCGACCATCGTGTTGACCGTGGTGACGAGCTCGAGGATCTCGCCCTTCGCGTCGACGGTGATCTTCTTCGACAGGTCGCCCTTGGCGACCGCCGTCGTCACCTCGGCGATGTTGCGGACCTGCATGGTCAGGTTGTTCGCCATGCCGTTCACGGACTGCGTGAGGTCCTTCCAGGTGCCGGAGACGCCCTGCACCTCCGCCTGGCCGCCGAGGATGCCCTCGGTACCGACCTCCCGCGCGACGCGGGTGACCTCCTGGGCGAACGACGACAGCTGGTCCACCATCGTGTTCAGGGTGTTCTTCAGCTCCAGGATCTCCCCGCGCGCGTCCACGGTGATCTTCTGGGACAGGTCACCGCGGGCCACCGCCGTCGCGACCTGCGCGATGTTGCGCACCTGAGCGGTCAGGTTCCCGGCCATGCCGTTCACCGAGTCGGTCAGGTCGCGCCACACGCCGGCGACGCCGGGCACCTGGGCCTGACCGCCGAGGCGGCCCTCCGTACCCACCTCCCGGGCGACCCGGGTGACCTGCTCGGCGAAGGCGGAGAGCTGGTCGACCATCGTGTTGATGGTGTTCTTCAGCTCCAGGATCTCCCCGCGCGCGTCGACGTCGATCTTCTGCGACAGGTCGCCCCGCGCCACCGCCGTCGTCACCTGGGCGATCTGCCGCACCTGGGAGGTCAGGTTGCCCGCCATGAAGTTGACGGAGTCCGTCAACTCCTTCCACGTGCCCGACACGCCGTCCACCCGGGCCTGACCGCCGAGGCGGCCCTCGGTGCCCACGTCCCGGGCCATCCGCGTCACCTGGTCGGCGAAGCTGGAGAGCTGGTCCACCATCGTGTTCACGGTGTTCTTCAGCTGGAGCATCTCGCCCGAGACGTCCACCGTGACCTTCTGCGACAGGTCGCCGTTGGCCACCGCCGTCGTCACCTGGGCGATGTTGCGCACCTGGCCGGTGAGGTTGCGGAACGCGGTGTTGACGGAGTCCGTGAGGTCCTTCCACGTCCCGGCCGCTCCCGGCACCTGCGCCTGACCGCCCAGCTCACCCTCGACACCGACCTCCCGGGCCACCCGCGTGACCTCGGCACCGAAGGAGGACAGCTGGTCCACCATCGTGTTGACGGTGTTCTTCAGCTCCAGCATCTCGCCGGCCACGTCCACGGTGACCTTCTGCGACAGGTCACCGCTCGCGACGGCCGTCGTCACCGCGGCGATGTCCCGCACCTGGGTCGTCAGGTTCCGGAAGACCGTGTTGACGGAGTCCGTCAGGTCCTTCCAGATCCCGGCCGCACCCGGCACGTTCGCCTGTCCGCCCAGCTGCCCCTCGGCACCGACCTCGCTGGCCACCCGCGTGACCTCGTCCGCGAAGATCCGCAGCGTCTCGGTCATCTGGTTGATCGTCTCGGCGAGCTGCGCGACCTCGCCCCGGGCCGGCACGGTCACCTTCCGGGACAGGTCACCGTTGGCGACCGCCGTCGTCACCTCGGAGATCCCGCGCACCTGAGCCGTCAGGTTCCCCGCCATGGTGTTGACGGAGTCGGTCAGCTCCTTCCACACCCCGGCCACGCCCGGCACCTGCGCCTGCCCGCCCAGGGCGCCCTCGGTGCCCACCTCGCGCGCCACGCGCGTCACCTCGGAGGAGAACGCGGAGAGCTGGTCCACCATCGTGTTGACGGTGTTCTTCAGCTCCAGCATCTCGCCGGCCACGTGCACCGTGACCTTCCGGGACAGATCGCCCTTGGCGACCGCCGTCGTCACCAGCGCGATGTCCCGCACCTGCGCGGTGAGCCGGTACGCCATCGTGTTGACGGAGTCCGTGAGGTCCTTCCACGAACCGGACATGCCGCGCACCCGGGCCTGACCGCCCAGCTTGCCCTCGGTGCCGACCTCGCTGGCCACCCGCGTGACCTCGTCCGTGAACGTCGACAACTGGTCGACGAGGTTGTTCACGGTCCGCCCGACCTTGAGGAACTCGCCGCGCAGCGGCTGGCCCGCGCCGTCCGCCGACTGGGTCCGCAGCTCCATGCGCGGCGACAGATCACCGTCCGCCACCGCCGACAGCACCCGGCTGACCTCGGCGACCGGCCGTACGAGGTCGTCCACCAGGGCGTTCGAGTTGTCGATCGCGGCCGCCCAGGACCCCCCGCAGGCGCCGGTCTCCAGCCGCTCCGTGAGCTTTCCTTCACGGCCCACCATGCGCCGCACCCGCGCCAGCTCACCCGTGAGGTGGAGATTGCGGTCGGCCACCTCGTTGAAGACCGCCGCGATCTCCGACATCACGCCGTCGCCGGACACCGTGAGCCGTTTGCGGAAGTTGCCCTCCCGCATCGACACCAGGGCCGCCAGCAGGCGATTCAACGCGGCCGTGTCCACCGTCGTACTGCCACCCCGCGTCCTGCCCTGGTTACTCAGGGACTCTCCGCCCTTCGCGCGCGCCTTAGTGCCCCGCGTCGCTGCGCCAGACTCCACTGTGTCCCTCCCGCAGGGGTCGACCGTTACCGCTGTGCCCGGCTGCCACCGCTCGGCGGACCGGTTACTGCCGCGTACTTCCTGTGCTGCTGCGCGATCCGGACCGGTTCACCGGACCGCTCCCAGGGCTGCTGCCCGCCGCACTCGCTGCGCATTCAACCTGCCCGGATCCTCATGGGAAGCCTGCCCAGTGTTTCACCCCGGCCCAACCAGGCCATAACAGTTCGGCAGCTTCGCACATCGTCCGCACACCCTCTGGGCGGAAACACTGCAGACCGGCATCCGCGTGGACGGCGAAGGTAAGTAACCTTGCATGCGGCTGTCCAGCCATACCGGTCCGTCCGGCCTGGGCGGTGGCACGGAGACGAGCGGGCATCGGAGGGGCGGCCGGAATGACCACCGGACTGATCCCGGGGGAGCAGCCCCCGGATCCCGGGCCGACGGGGGATCTGCCGCAGCAGCGGCGCGAGCCGGTCGGCCAGGAGGCCGTGCAAGGGGAGAGAGGGTCGAGGAGTTCTGTGATCACCGCGCGTGCGGCCGCCAGCTTCGAGCCCGTCGGACGATCGGTGGCGAGCGCCCGGTCCTTCGTCCGCGACACGCTCCAGGGCTGGGGCCATGCCGACATCGTCGACGACGCCGTGGTGCTCACGAGCGAACTGGTGACCAACGCCGTGGTGCACGCCGGCACCACCGCCGACGTCATGTGTCTGCGCAGCGACGACGGCGTGCGCATCGAGGTGGCCGACCACTATCCGGAGCGCGAGGTCCCCCTCCAGGGCTCCCCCGCCGACATGGGCAGCCCCGACCGCGAGGGCGGGCGCGGCCTCCAGCTGTGCGCGGCCCTCGCCGACCGCTGGGGCGTCGAGTACACGCCGACGCTGAAGAACGTCTGGTTCCACCTCCACCTGCCGGAGCGCGCGGTCGGCACCCGCAGCGCCGGCCCCGCCCTGCCCGCCGAACTGCTCCCGCTCGCCGACGGCCGGGTCCGCGTCGCCGTCGTCCAGATCGACCGCACCGGCGCCGTCACGTCCTGGAACGAGGACGCCGAGGAGCTCTTCGGCTACCCCGCCGAGCAGGTCACCGGCAAGCCGCTGACCGACCTGGCCGCCTGGCCCCACACCCCGGGCACCAGCACCGGCATCGCCGAGGCGCTCCAGCTCTCCCGCTGGGAGGGCAGCTACGGCATACGGCACGCCGACGGCCGCGTCACCCCGGTCTACGCCTCCCACCTCCGGGTCCGCGACGCCGGCGGGGAGCCCTCCACGGTCTGCCTCCTCGTCCGCGACCACGAACGCGCGGTGCTCCAGACGCCGTTGCGCGTGCCGTCCTCCGACGCGGGCGCCTCCGCCGAGGGCCAGAGCACCGACCCCTTCGAGGTCTTCATCGGCTCGCCCGCCCCGGACGACCTGGACGGCCTCCTCCAGCGCACCGTCGAGCGCGCCCGCGACATGCTGGACGCCGACGCGGCCTTCCTGCTCCTGGCGACCGACGACGAGACGGAGCTGGAGGTCCGCGCCTCCACCGGCCTGCCCTCCGCGCGCCAGCGCTTCGCCCGCGTCCCCGTCGAGGCCGGCCCCGGCCGTTACGGCTCCGCGCGCATGCCGGCGGTCCACGACGACCTGGCCGCGGTCCCGGGCGCCGTCCCGCTGCTGAACGGCACGGGCATGCGCTCGGTCGTGACCGTCCCCCTCAAGGTCGAGGGCCGCCTCACCGGTTCCCTCGGTGTCGCAGCGGAGGCGTCGGGCCGGTACTCCAACGAGGAGGCGCTGCGCCTGCAGTTCGCCGCCGACCGCATCGCCCTGGCCGTCGAGTCGGCCCGCCTGGGTGAGCTGGAGCGCCTGCGCCGCGGCTCGCTGAGCTTCCTCGTCGAGGCCTCCGACCTCCTCGCCGGCACCCTGGACCGCGACCAGACCCTGGCCCTGATGGCGCAGATGACGGTCCCGACCCTGGCCACCTGGTGTGCCGTGTACACGATCGCGGACCAGGCGTCGGAGCCGTATCTTTCCTACGTCCTGCACGAGGACGAGGAGCTCATCGACGGCATCAAGTCGCTGCTGTCCAAGATCGCCCCGCCCGACCCGGTGCCCACTCCGGGCGCCCGTGTCTGGTCGGCCCCGGCCGAGATGGCCCACCAGGCGGCGCTGCGCACGTCCATGCGCGACCTCGGTCTCAGCGGCAACCCGTCCCGCCAGTTGCGCACCGGCATCGGCCCGACCCTGGCCACGGCGTCCGCGGTCGGCGGCGAGACCGTGGTCCTCCCGCTGGTGGCCCGCAACCGCGTCATCGGCATGCTGACGCTCGGCAAGCCGACGGACGAGCACTTCCGCCAGGAGATCCTCGAACTCGCCGAGGACCTGTCCCGCAGGGCCGCCCTGGCCCTGGACAACGCCCGCCTGTACTCGGAGCGCACGGCCATCAGCCAGTCCCTCCAGCGCAGCCTCCTGCCGCCGGAACTCCCCGTGATCGACGGCGTGGAGGTGGAGGTCATCTACCGCGCGGCCGGCGAGGGCAACGAGGTCGGCGGTGACTTCTACGACGTCTTCCCCATCCGCGACGACGCCTACGGGTTCGCCATCGGCGACGTCTGCGGTACGGGCCCGAACGCGGCGGCGGTCACGGGCCTGGCCCGGCACGCCCTGCGCCTGCTGGCCCGCGAGGGCCTCAGCGGTCCCGCGGTCCTGGAGCGCCTGAACTCCGCGATCCTCGACGAGGGCGCCCGCAGCCGCTTCCTCACCCTGCTGTACGGGGAGATGCGCCCGCAGGAGGACGGCAGCGCCGAGCTGAAGGTGGTCTGCGCGGGCCATCCGCTCCCCCTGCGCCTGCGGCAGGACGGCACGGTCGAACCCGCGGCGGAGCCGCAGCCCCTCCTCGGTGTCATCGAGGACCTGGAGCTGTACGAGCAGACGGTCATCCTCGACCCGGGCGATGTCCTGCTCTGTGTCACGGACGGCGTCACCGAACGCCGTGAGGGCACGCGCATGCTGGGTGACGACGGTCTCGCCGACGTCCTCACGGCCTGTACGGGTCTGACGGCGGGGGCGGTCGCCGCCCGCATCATGCGCGCGGTCGAGCGCTTCGCTTCGGACGCCCCGTCGGACGACATGGCCATTCTCGCGATGCGGGTCCCGGAGCCCCACGCGGACTAGCGCGCCGGCCGTCCGGGCATGCGAAAGGCCCCGCCCATTCGGGCGGGGCCTTTTGCGTTGGAGCCCCCAAACGGAATCGAACCGTTGACCTTCTCCTTACCATGGAGACGCTCTACCGACTGAGCTATAGGGGCCTGTCGCTTGCGGGGTTTCCCTCGCGGCAACGGAATAGATCATACCCCGAACAGAGCGGTGCTCCCAACCACGCCGTCAGAAGGCGGGCTGCAGCAAACCGCCCAGGGCGTTGCAGGCGGACACGATCCGCTGCATGTCCCGTTTGGTCAACGAGGCGTCGACCGGCAGCGCGAGGGTCTCGTCCGAGGCGCGTTCCGTCTCCGGCAGGGACACGCACCGCCGGAAGCCGGGCATGCGGTGCACGGGCGTCTTCACCGGCACCCGGCACTCGACTCCCCTGCCCCGCACGGCCCGCGCGAACGCGTCCCGGTCCGGCCGCCCGTTGCCGGGGACGCGCACCACGTACTGCTGATAGGTGTGTCCGTCGCCCCAGTCCGGTGTGCGCACGCCTCGCAACTTCCCGTCCAGATAGGCCGCCCGCTGCCTGCGCCGCGCCGTCTCGTCGTACGACGCCTCGGATTCGCCCTGTTCCAGCACGAGCAGCCCGTGCCGCTGCCCCACTCCGTGCAACGATCCCATGTCGGCCGGCCGCCCGAAGCGGTGCACGGCGACCAGGGCCACGGTCCTGGACGTCACCGACGCCTCCACCGCGGAGGCGTCCAGGCAGTACGTGTCCGGATCTATGTCGGCGAACACCGGCAAGGCGCCGACCGCGACCACGGCCTCGGCGACCTCGACGTTACCGAAGGCAGGTACGACGACCTCGTCACCGACGCCTACGCCGGCGGCCCTGAGCATTGCTGCGGTACCCATACGTCCGATGGTCATAGCGCAACGTGAACTCCAAGTGACGGAGAACAAAAAAGGGTTGGACCCGGAACCGAAGTTCGGGGTCCAACCCTTTGAAAAATTGTTCGGCGGCGTCCTACTCTCCCACAGGGTCCCCCCTGCAGTACCATCGGCGCTGAAAGGCTTAGCTTCCGGGTTCGGAATGTAACCGGGC
>NZ_JBIDCI010000025.1:0-94711 GCF_043204535.1 Streptomyces sp. NPDC047853
GGCTGCACACCTACAATCACCACCGCGGACACACCGCGCTGAAAGGCCAACCACCCGCCAGCCGCGTCCCCAACCTCACGGGTCAGTACAGCTAGGCAATGCTGGCCCGGGAACGTCACTTTGCGACGCAATGTTTGCATAGTCTAAAGCTGATGGAGTGGCGTGCGGAGAAGGACGCCGGGGTTTCGAGGCCGCGAGAGGGTGGGGGAGAGCCATGACCCTGAACAAGCCGACATCAGGTTCGGCGGTATTGGCCTGGATGCCGTGGGCGGCGATGACCGTCGTGGCGATCACGGATATTTCGGCGGGTCCCGACGTCGGTTTCCTGCCCTTGGTCTCGCTGGGACCGGCGTTCGCCGGGCTGGTCGGCGGCTGGCGCCGCACCACGCTGATCGGCGCGGTGGCTTTCGCACTGACGGTGGCACTCGGGCTCTATGACGGCCTGTTTGAGGGGCGCAGGGGCCTTACCGCCTGCGCGTCGGTGGCGGGAGTCACCGGCGCCGGCATCGCTGCCGCGGTCATTAGGAAACGGAGGGAAGAAGAACTCGCCAGCATGCGGTCCATCGCCGAGGCCGCCCAGCGGGTGCTGCTGCGCCCGGTGCCGCTGACCGTCGGGCCGGTTCAGATGGCGGTCTCCTACACCTCGGCCATCGCCGAGGCCCGCATCGGTGGCGACCTCTACGAGGTGGTCGCCTCCCCATACGGCGTCCGCGTGATCGTCGGAGATGTGCAGGGCAAGGGGCTCGCCGCGGTCGAGACGGCTGCGGTGGTGCTCGGCGCGTTCCGCGAGGCCGCGCACGACGAGCCGGACCTGATCAAGCTGGGCAACCGCTTGGAGCGCAGCCTGTCCCGTGAACTGGAGGGCGAGAAATTTGTCACCGCCGTCTTGGCGGAGGTCGCTGCCGGGAACGAGGTCGCCTTTCTCAACTTTGGACACCCGGCGCCCATGGTCATACGGGCCGACGGCACGGTCCACTTTGCGGAGCCCTCGTCCTACGCGCCGCCCTTGGGGCTGGGGATGACTGACGCCGACGAGCCGCAGCCGCATCGTGTCGAATTCTCGCCGGGCGAGCAACTGCTGCTGTACACCGATGGTGTCACCGAGGCCCGTGACGAACACGGCGCCTTCTATCCCCTCGCCGACCGGGCGTATCTGCTCGATGAACCCGACGCACACCATGCCCTGGAGGCGGTGCGGAAGAATCTGTCGGAACATGCCGCCGGGCCGCCGCACGACGACGCCGCGATGCTTCTGGTACGTCGTCAAGGGCACCCGCCCGCGGGCAGCGCGCCCAGGACGTTCCCGTAGGCACTCGGCCTCGGTCGGAACAGGAACTTGAAAGGGCGTTGAGGCTGCCCGCTTCACCACTGAAGAACAACGCCCGTTGTGCTCGCGACCCGCCGTCACGCGCCCGGACGGTCACTTGGCGGTGGGCGGCCCGGCGGGAAGAGGGCCATAGGACGCCAGCGGCCATCGCACGCCGAGCGGCTACCTCGCGGCCACCACGGTCCACGGACACAGGAGGGTGCGCTTCTACAGCGGCAATTCCACGCAGGCGGACTTCGGTGACCTCGCCCGGACATCCCGGTGAGATCAGGCAGGCGACAGCCCGCTCGATCGTGCGAGGGTGGCAACACCAAGGCCTACGAGCAGCAGTGACATGGCGCCCTCCATGTCGCTCTGCGTCGGCCACTCAACATCGGCCCTGCGCATCTGCAGATACTGGACCCTGACTTCCTCCAGGGCCTCCTGATCGACGACCCCGTCCTGAACCGCCTTGCCTGCTTGGAGAACGACATCGAGGTGCATCAGGAGCGATTCGGGCTCCCCGGGGACTGGTCCGCGCTTGAGTGACCGGAGCACGTCGCTAAATGCGTTCCTGTCTTCGAACTGAGGGGCGGACTTCGCAATGAGTTCTTCCCGGTTGTAGGTGCCTGTGTAGAAGGCCTCGGCGAAAGCCGTCAGGACTTCGCGGCGGCTACGAGCGGTTCCGAGTGTTGGGTCACATAGCGGCTGCACGAACTGAGCGGCCCTGGTCTTAGCCCACGCTCGGCTACCGCGAGGGTCACCGACGTACGTGCGGAGTGCCCGGAGGGCCTGTCGCGTGCTCACGAAATCGTCATCACGAATGAACAGCCAACAGACGAGCACAAACTCAGCCAGCGGCCGGACCGATGACGGCTGTCTCATGCGCAACAGGTCAAGGAACAGACTCCGTTGAGCACCGGTGTGCAGCGCCTGCTCTGAGCCGCGTTGTCCTGTCCGCCGACGCTGAGGTTGAGCCAGCAGCCCTCTGGCCACCCAGTCATGGACGAGGCGCTTGGTCACTTGGTGACCGGCCGCGGCAGCATCGGCGACCAGATCATCGATCGTGCCCGGTTCAGTAATCACCTCTGGAAATTACATCGGATCCGAGCGGCTCACCTGTACTTCTCTGAAGCCCCAATTCGTAGGCTCAGCAATGAAATCAGGGACCCACCAGCGGCCTGAGCCGCCGGCATCGCCGCGGGCAAGTCTCTGATCATGCGACATCAATTTCAGGAGAGCACGATGAGCGCCGACCACAACGATCCCTATCCTGCCGAGCCGTGCACCACCTACCAGCCGCCGAAGAAGCAGTCTCGACGGTTGAGCCCTCTGCTCCGGTTCATCTTCCGAAACGCCGTCGGCGGTGCCTCCTCGGCGGCGGGGGCAGCGATCATCGGTTGGCTGATCTGGCTGCTACAGCGATAAGCCGTCCAGCCCGCTGGGACAACCGTCCCTGAGGAGCCGGTCCAAGTCAGAAGCCGTTGTCCCTCCGCGAGGCCGTGAGAACTCCGACTGACGGCGGGAGAGGTGAGCATGGCTCGTCCGTTCATCTTGCTCGTTGTGGTGCTGGTGCCGCCGGTGCTCGGTCTGGTGGAGGCCCGACAGAAGAAGGTGTGGGAACAGGTGGCCGGGCTGCGGGAGGAGGCCGAGCGGGGGCGAGCCGCCCTCGACGGCGCGGTCGGAGGGCTTCACCCAGCTCGCGGCGTCGGCCGCCGTGTCCTCCTGCGACAGGCCGTCGTGGTCGTGAGCGAGCCGCCGACGAAGATGCTGCTGCTGAACAGCAGGGGCCCCAGCTTGGCGCGGGCGGTGTAAAGGGCGGCGGTGTACCCGGCGGGGCCGGAGCCGATGATGACGACTTCGCTTATCTCGCTCACGCGGTCGCCTCCGGCTTGCCCGGGGCGATCTCGGCGATCAGGCCCTCGACCAGGGTCTTGATCTCGTCGCGGATCGGGCGGACGGCCTCGACGCCTTGGCCGGCCGGGTCGTCGAGCTTCCAGTCGAGGTAGCGCTTGCCGGGGAAGACGGGGCAGGTGTCGCCGCAGCCCATGGTGATGCACACGTCGGACTCCTTCACCGCGTCCACGGTGAGGATCTTCGGGACCTCGGCGGATATGTCGATGCCGACCTCGGCCATCGCGGCGACGGCGGCCGGGTTGACCTGCTCGCCCGGCTTGGAGCCGGCGGAGCGGACCTCGACGCGGTCCCCGGCCAGGTGGGTCAGCCAGGCGGCGGCCATCTGGGAACGGCCGGCGTTGTGGACGCAGACGAACAGGACGGACGGCTTCGTGCCGGGGTTCTCGGGCATGAGGGGCTCTCTCGTCTCGCGGCGGCTGCACGCCACCCATGACATCAGCACCCGCTGGTATCAGCGAACGGTGATGTGACAGTATCAGCGCATGCTGACTTCAGTCGATCCTGATGTGATCCGGGCGCTGGGCGATCCGCTCCGGCTGCAGATCGTGACCCTGCTGGCGCGCGAGACGCTGTGCACCACGCACCTGGTGGAGGAGACCGGGGCCAAGCAGACCAACCTGTCCAACCACATGAAGGTGCTGCGCGAGGCCGGGCTGGTGGAGACCGAGCCGTGCGGCCGCTTCACCTACTACAAGCTCAAGCCCGACGTCCTGGCCGGCCTGTCCGGACAGTTCGCCGAGCTCGCCGAATCCGCCCGCACCGCCGCCGAGAACAAGAGGGCCTGCCCGTGACCTCCACCGAGCCCACCGCTACCCGCGCCCAGAGCGCTGAGGCGGCCGGGGACGACTCGATCGTCAAAAAGCTCTCCACCCTCGACCGTTACCTCGCGGTGTGGATCCTGTTCGCCATGGCCGCCGGTCTCGGTCTGGGGCGGCTCATCCCTGGCCTGAACGACGCGCTCGCGAAGGTGGAGATTGGCGGGATCTCCCTGCCGATCGCGCTCGGTCTGCTGATCATGATGTACCCGGTGCTGGCGAAGGTCCGCTACGACCGGCTCGACGCCGTCACCGGTGACCGGAAGCTGATGATTTCCTCGCTGGTCATCAACTGGATCGTCGGCCCGGCGGTCATGTTCGGCCTCGCGTGGATCTTCCTGCCGGACCTGCCCGAGTACCGCACGGGCCTGATCATCGTCGGCCTGGCCCGCTGCATCGCCATGGTGATCATCTGGAACGACCTCGCCTGCGGTGACCGCGAGGCCGCCGCCGTCCTCGTCGCCCTGAACTCCGTCTTCCAGGTCCTCGCGTTCGGTCTGCTGGGCTGGTTCTACCTCGACCTGCTGCCCGGCTGGCTCGGCCTCGGCGACGGCGAGCACCTCGACATCTCCATGTGGAAGATCGCGCTCAACGTGGTCATCTTCCTCGGTATCCCGCTCGCCGCCGGCTTCCTCACCCGCGGCCTCGGTGAGAAGAAGCTCGGCCGTGCCGACTACGAGCAGCGGTTCCTGCCGAAGATCGGTCCCTGGGCGCTGTACGGGCTGCTGTTCACGATCGTCATCCTCTTCGCCCTCCAAGGGAAGAGCATCACCTCGGAGCCGCTGGACGTCGCCCGGATCGCGCTGCCGCTGCTGGTCTACTTCGCGGTGATGTTCTTCGGCAGCTTCCTCCTGGGCAAGGGCCTGGGCCTGGCTTATGACCGCACCGCGACCCTCGCCTTTACCGCGGCGGGCAACAACTTCGAGCTGGCCATCGCGGTAGCCATCGCCACCTTCGGCGTCACCTCCGGCCAGGCCCTGTCCGGCGTCGTTGGCCCGCTCATCGAAGTGCCGGTCCTGATCGGCCTGGTCTACGTCGCGCTCGCCTGGCGCAGGAAGTTCGCCGACGGCACGGTGACGACGGCCCCGTGACACAGCACGCGGATGTGGTGGTGGTCGGCGGCGGCCAGGCAGGACTCGCCGCCGGCTACCACCTGCGCCGGCGCGGCCTGGACTTCGTGATCCTGGACGCGGAGGCGGCGCCGGGCGGGGCCTGGCAGCACATGTGGGACTCCCTGCACCTGTTCTCCCCGGCCGAGCACTCCTCGCTGCCCGGACGGCTCATGCCCGCCCAGGCGGGCGAGACCTACCCGGGCGCCGGGCACGTGGTGGACTACCTGGCCGACTACGAAAAGCGCTACGACCTGCCCGTCCAGCACGGCACCCGCGTGAACGCCGTACGCCGCGACGCAGGCCGGCTCCTGGTCGAAGCGGACTCCGGCACCTGGCGGGCCCGCGCGGTCATCAGCGCCACCGGCACCTGGTCGCGGCCGTTTCTGCCCGCAGTCCCGGGCCGATCCGTCTTCACCGGGCGGCAGCTGCACACCGTGAACTATCGTTCTCCGGCCGACTTCGCCGACCAGCGTGTCGTCGTGGTCGGCGGCGGGAACTCCGGCGCGCAGATCGCCGCCGACCTCGCCCTGGACGGCCGTGCCGAGGTGACGTGGGTGACCCAGCGCCCGCCGCGGTTCCTCCCCGACGACATCGACGGCCGCGTCCTCTTCGATGTCGCCACCGCCCGCCGCCGCGCCCTGGACGCCGGCCGCACCGACACCGGCGGAGTCGCTTCGCTCGGCGACATCGTGGCCGTGCCGCCCGTCCGCGCCGCCCGCGACGCCGGACTCCTGACCACCAAGCCGATGTTCACCCAGCTCACCGCAACCGGTGTCCGGTGGGCCGACGGCAGCCAGAGCAACGCGGACGCCGTGATCTGGTGCACCGGCTTCCGCCCAGCACTGGCTCACCTCGCCCCGCTGAACCTCCGCGGCCCGCGCGGACACATCCCCACCTACGGAACACGCGCCCTCGGCGAGGCGCGACTGCACCTGCTCGGCTACGGCGACTGGACCGGCCCGGCCTCGGCCACCCTCATCGGCGTCGGCCGCACCGCCCGCGACGCCACCCGGGAGGTCACCGGTCTGCTCACATAGGCGCCTCAGCGGACGCCGCACTGTCACCGCCCTGCTCATCCCGTTGCACGCAGCTCCCCCTTGTCAGTGGTACCAGCGACAATTCCTCCGGACAGTGCCGTGGGGCAGGGGGATGCGCACGCATGCAGACAGACGACTTTTTCCGCGACAGGCCCGATGAGCACCCGGACTGGCCTGACCACAGGCAGGGCGAATGGGTGTGTCAGCTGTGGGAGTTGGATGTCGAGCTGATGGAGTCCCTGCGGTTCGGTCCCCACCCGGACCTGGACGTGGCCGTGGCGCTGACCCGGTTACTGCACGAGGACTTCGTCGCCCGGGGCACACGCCACGACGAACGCATGAATGACGAGGAAGTCGTCCTCGCTGTCAAAGCGCACCGGGCGGTCCTCGAGCGCTTGGGCCTGGAGCCGCCACAGCTGCCGTTTCGCCATCACAGCGGCTTCTACGACTACTGGCGCAAGAACGACATGTCCGGGGGCGGCGGATGGCAGGCGCGCCGCGAGTGCATCGAAGAGCTGCTGGGGCCGACCAGGTGGGCCCTGGAGGACCTGCAGGAGGCCGAGTACGAGCAGCGTTTTAAGAACGGCCCCCGTGGCACCTTCAAGAACCTCATCTTCGCGGCCATCGGCCCGAAGCCGCAGATCGTGCTGCGGGATGCGGTGAGCAACGAGGTAGAGATCGTCCGGAACGCCGAGAACTGCCTCGTGTATAAGGACCCGCTGCCGCTACAGGGCCTGACCTGGCGGCAGATGGTCACCTGGTGGCAGGCGCACCACATGCCGGACACCGAGGAACCGGAGGCCGCCGATGCCCTGTACCGGCGGCTGTACCGCTCCCTGGACTCCCTGCCAGAGCAGACGGTCCTGCGCACGTACTGCGCCCGCTACGCCGAACCAGACGGGTTCGACCTGCCCGCCCTTATCCCGCAGGTCTACCTGCACTACGACCCCTACACCCGCAAGAGCGGCGGACACAGCGGTGCCCTGCACCGCGAGCGCATGGACTTCCTGCTGCTGGCCCCCGACCGCTCCCGCATCGTGATCGAGGTCGACGGTGCCCACCACTACGGCATCAAGAACCCCACCGGACCGGACGGCCGCACCACCTACACCGCCTCGCCCAGGCTGTACTCGGAGATGGTCGCCGAGGACCGCCGCCTGCGGCTGGCCGGCTATGAGATCTACCGCTTCGGCGGCTGGGAACTCACCCGGCCCGACAGCCCGCAACTCATCTCCGACTTCTTCACCGAGCTCCTCACCCGCCACAAGAAGCCGACACCGTAGCGACAGCACGCACCGCTTCAGTAGCCAGCCGTGTCCATGGCCTCCATGTACTCGATCTGCCAGTTCTCGTACTCACCGAGATGAGCCGAGTAGCCGCCCCACAGCAGGTGCGCCAGCTTGTGCAGCTCGTTCACCTGCTCGTAGAAGTTAACGTTCTGCTGCACGGGCCGGGCAGGAGCCCGGCCGGCGCCGTGGCCAACCACGGCGTACCGGTAGGCCTCCCCAGTCGCATCTTCACTGTCCAGCCAGTTCAGCTGACCCCAGGACTCCGGATCGATGCGCTGTTCCACCTTGGGCAGGTCCAGCAGGGCCAGGTACCGGTTCAGGCAGTCCGCCAGTCTCCTGATGTTGTGCGTGCGCAGACGCTTGTCCAACTGCTCAGGGCTGAGGTCTTCTTCTCCTGTGTAGCCCTCGCGCAGCACGCACTGGGCGGCCTTGCGGATCAGCCACTTCAGCGATAGTTCGATGCTGTGCCGGTAGTTGTAGAGGATCGGGAGGGGCAGCAGGTCGTCCGGGCCATGTGCGATCCAGTGTCGGGCGGCAGTCTCGGCGACTCGCAGATAGCCGCCAGCGAGGGCGAGATCGTCCTCGCTGGCACCGCCCCAGACGGCGATCTCGGCATTGGCCCAGCGAGGCCGGGGCAGGCTCAACCGGTCTTCTGCTTCCTCCATCCCGTCAGGATGGCAACCGCCCGCCTCGTCCACTACCGCTTTTGGCAACTGCCCGCCGCCGCAGCGTCCCTGGGCGTTGCCGGCGGGCGTCCGAGCGTGGTCATGCCGCAGCCGATGCACCTACCAGCAGTTGGCCCATGGCGGCGAGCACGGACGGCTCGACGCGGTAGTAGACCCAGGTGCCGCGTCGCTCGGATGTGAGCAGCCCGGCTTCCTTGAGCTTCTTCAAGTGGTGGGAGACGGTGGGCTGGGAGACGCCGACGTCTGAGATGTCGCACACGCACGCCTCCCCGCCCTCATGCGAGGCCACGGCAGAGAACAGCCGCAGGCGGACCGGGTCACCGAGGGCCTTGAACATCCGCGCGGCGGTCTCGGCCTCCTCGGCGGTCATCGGGCGCTCGGTCAGCGGCGGGCAGCACGGCGCCACACCCTGCCCATCGGCGGGCTCGAGCAGCGGCAGCACCTTCGCATTCGACATGCGTCTATGTTGACACACATCGAACCAGTGCAGGGAGGTCCGTCACCGGCGCGCGGGATAGGCGGCCAGACGCCGGGCGATCCGTTCCGCGTCCCGTCCCACGCCGCGCAGCGAGTTCAATGACAGGCTGCGCTGCCATTCCAGCCCGACGAACGCCAGCCCCGGCACAGCGGTGGCGAGGCCCTCGCGGTGCCGGGGGGTTCCCTCGGTGTCGAGAGCGCCGTCGAGGTCGGTGAGGTAGGGCAGGTTGGGGCGGTAGCCGGTGGCGAGCACGATTCCGTCGATCTCCTCCCGCTGTCCGTCCGGCCAGACGAGCTTGGTCCCGTCAGCGCCGGTTAACAGCGGCCGCCGGTCGGGCTGGCCTGCGGCCAGGGCGGCCCGGTAGCGGCCGTCGTCGAGGACCGGCTGCGCCGGCGGGTGCGGCAGGAACCGGCCGAGGGGTGCGGTGTCCAGGCCGGTGCGGGCCAGCCAGAAGTGCAGGTCGCGGCCGAGGATGCGCTGCGCCGCGAACTTCACCGGCGCCCGGGTGGCGAGCGTGACGCGTGCGGTCTTGGCGAGCTCGGCGGCGATCTGCACCGCGGAGTTCCCGGCCCCGACCACGACCACCCGGCGGCCGGCGAACGGGGCCGGACTGCGGTAGTCGGCGGCGTGCAGCACCTGGCCGGTGAACTCCGCCAGGCCCGGCAGCGCAGGCCGGTGAGGGTGCTCGAACGTCCCGGAGGCGCCACGACGGCCCGCCCGGACAGCCGGCCGCCTCCCTCCAGGTCCACTGCGAAGCCGTCGCCGGTGCGACGGACCGCGGTGACGCGGCAGCCCGTGCGGATGTCGGCGTCCAGGCGGTCGGCGTAGGCGGTGAGGTAGGTGACGACCTCGTCGCGGTGCGGGTAGCGGTCGCGGTCGGTGCCGGGGAACGGCATTCCGGGCAGGGAGCTGTACCGGGCGGGTGAGAACAGCGTGAGGCTGTCGTAGTAGTGCGGCCACGACCCGGCCGCATGGTCGGACGCCTCCAGCACCACCGGCCGCAGCCCGCGCCGCAGCAGCGCGTGGGCGGCGGCGAGGCCGGACTGACCACCGCCGATGACGACGATGTCGATGTGCTCCATCAGCGAATCCCCCTGGGTTCGACGAATGTCTATATTGACGCTCATCAATACAGGTGCCATGCTGGGCTGCGCAAGCCATCGACAGATGTCGAAACACGCAAGGAGTCGCCGTGAACGCGCCCGCCACCACCGAGCTGCCCGTCGTCGTGATCGGAGCCGGACCCGCCGGCCTGGCCGCCGCCGCCCACCTCATCGACCAGGGCATCGAACCCCTGGTCCTGGAAGCCGGGCCCACCGCCGGTGCCGCGGTGCGCGAGTGGTCTCACGTGCGCCTGTTCTCCACCTGGGGCGAGGTCGTCGACCCCGCCGCCGAGAAGCTCCTCGCCCCCACCGGCTGGACCCGCCCCGACCCCGCCACCTACCCCTCCGGCGGCGACTGGGCCGACCTCTACCTGCAGCCGCTCGCCGACATCCTCGGCGACCGTGTCCGCACCGGCGCCACCGTCACCGGCATCTCCCGCACCGGCCGGGACCGGATCGTGGACGCCGACCGCGAGGCTCAGCCGTTCGTCGTGCACGTCGCCCACACCGACGGCCAGGAGGAGCGCGTCTTCGCCCGCGCGGTCATCGACGCCTCCGGCACCTGGACCACGCCCAGCCCGGCCGGCGGCAGCGGACTGTCCGCGCTCGGCGAGAAGGCCGCAGCGGACCGGATCACCTACCGCGTCCCGGACCTGCAGGACCCCGCCGTCCGCGCCCGGTACGCGGGCAACCGCACCGCCGTGATTGGCTCCGGCGCCTCGGCGTTCACCGCCCTCGCCTACCTCGCCGACCTCGCCACCGCCGACGACGGCGCGGGCACGAAGGGCGTATGGATCCTGCGCCGGGGCATCTCCGGCTCCACCTTCGGCGGCGGAGAAGCCGACCAGCTCCCGGCGCGCGGCGCCCTGGGTCTGGCGGCAAAGGCCGCCGTCGACGAAGGCCACGCGGACGCGGTCACCGGCTTCCGCACCGAAGCGATCGAGCGGACGGACGACGGCCGCCTGGTCCTGGTCGGCGAGGACGGCCACCGCCTGGACCCGGTCGACGAGGTCATCGTGCTGACCGGCTTCCGCCCCGACCTGACCTTCCTCGACGAACTCCGCCTCGGGCTCGACGAGCGCCTCCAGGCCCCCGTCGCCCTGGCGCCGCTGATCGACCCCAACCAGCACTCCTGCGGCACCGTCTACCCGCACGGCCACCGCGAGCTCTCCCACCCCGAGCAGGGCGTGTACCTGGTCGGGATGAAGTCCTACGGACGCGCCCCGACCTTCCTCGCCATGACCGGCTACGAGCAGGTCCGCTCCGTGGCCGCAGCGATCGCCGGTGACCTCGAGTCCGCCGACCGCGTGGAACTCACCCTGCCCGAGACCGGAGTCTGCGGCGGTGCCGGCCTGTTCGACGCCCCCCCAAGCCGCTGAGGCCGACGGTGGCGGCTGCTGCGCGACCGCTCCGCAGCTCGTACAGCTTGGAGCCCCCGCCACGGTCGGGGCGGCTGCTGAAGACGCACCGGCGGGCGGCTGCTGCGGCTCGTGACCAGCCTGGGCACCCCTGCACGTGGGGCCGCGACCGGAACAGGGGACCGGTCGCGGCCTCGCGCCGCCCTGCCCGCCCTCTGCGCCACTCAGATCGTGAGCTGGGGCATCGTCTACTACGCCTTCCCTGTCCTCAACCCTCAGATCACCGCCGCGACTGGCTGGCCGCTCGTGCGAGTTCCTCCAGTTCGACACCTACAACGCGGAGGCCTGACTGTCCTTGAAGGCACTGCAGCCCGACCCCCTCCAGGCTTTCGCCGAGCGCACAGCGGTGGGCCAGGAACTCGGAGGGACCGTTGAGGCGGTGCTTCCCTTCGGCATCATCGTCGACCTCGGGGACGGGATCGCCGGGCTGGTCCCCTTCGGAGAAACCCACGGCCGCCCTGCGGGGAGCCCTGTTGAAGACTTCGAGGCCGGGGAGAAGATCGCCGTCGTCGTCACGGAAATCGACCCGCCGACCCGCCGGGTTCTCCTCTCCAGGCCGCAGGGTGGCTGGCATAAAGGTGTCGCGCCGGCCATGTGACGCCCAGCGTGCCTCAGCCGTTGATGTGAGCATGGGACGGAGTGATCTGAGTGATGCCGAGTGGGAACGGCTCCGGCCATTGCTGCGGTCAGCAACGGGCGTTGTGGCAGGTGGCGGGATCACCGGCAGGTGATCGAAGGGATTCTGCACCGGGGGCGGGCCGGGATGCAGTGGCGGGATCTTCCCGAACGGTTCGTCCCGTGGAAGACCATCTATGAACGCCACCGCCTGTGGTCGGCCGGCGGGACCTGGGAACGCCTGCTCCAGCAGGTCCAGGCCGAGCGAATGCCGCGGGCGAGATCGACTGGGACCTCTCGATCGACTCCGCCATCGTCCGCGCGCATCGTCATGCGGCCGGCGCCCGCACCGACCCGTCACCGGCCCCAGGATCAAAGGGGGCCTCAGGGATGGAACACCAGGAGCAGCGGGCCTTCGAGCAGGCCGCCCTCTCGCGGATGCCACCGGCGACAACGTCGTGGTACGCAAATATCCTCGGCCTGCGCGAAGCCGACCCGGGTATCCATCCGTGCGGTGCCACTGCTGGCCGCTCTCGACCGTGCAGGGCTGTCGGCACATGACAGTCAGACAGATGCGGCGCAGCGCGCGGTCAGTCAGTGGGTGCGGCAGGGCTGAGCTGACGGGAGTCGACCGCCTGCAGCAGGGGCGATCAGGGCCTGGCGGCCCCCGGCCTGGCGCCACCGCGCGGGCCCCGGTCACCACTGGATCGTCCCTGGGACCGACGGCGGCGCCTCCCGTGCCGTGACCGTCTCGCGTGCCGTCGCGCGGACGTCGGGGTGTGTGTGCCGGCGCAGGGTGCGGAGCTGGCCGCGCCACGGCTCCGTCCACTGAGAGCGGCGGCCGCCGGAGACGGTGAGCCTGATGGCGAACAGGCCATGGGCCAGGCCCGGTTCCGCACTCAGCGTGCGGGCGGTCTCCAGCCACGCGTCTGGCGCGGGGTCGCTGATCGCGCTGAGCCGCGAGCTGAGCGCTTCGGCGATGTCCCGGGCGAGTAGCGGACGTCCTTCGCAGTTGGCAGCCAATCGGCGCAGGCCCGACGACAGCGTGGTGGCGTCCTTGTTCAGTTCGAGGGCGTGCAGCCGGAGTTCGGCGACGGAGCGCGCGAAATCCTTGTGCCCGGCGGCGGTGTCGGCGGCGCGCAGCAGCACGTCCGCCGTCGGCTGGCTCCCGCCCCGGTAGCGATGGTGGAGCAGGAGGTGGTGCAGCAGGCTCGCGGCCCGCTGCCGGGCCGGCTGGTCGCGCTCGGGCTCTGCGTCGGGCTGGTCCGGGTCTCCTGTGGCTTCCAGCATCGCCCGCAGGGCCCGAAGGTACGGGCCGTCGTCGTCCGCTGCGAGCTCCACCAGCTCCTGCCCGGCCATCGTCCACACCGCCCGGTCGGCAAGGTTCGTGGTGGCGGCCACCAGCATCTCGGCGATCTCCGGCTGCCAGGGTGCCCATTCCGCCATTGCTGGGAACAGTGCCGCAGCCGTTTCCGGTTCGAGCGGCTCGCAGGCGTGATGCAGCAGTCCTGCGTACCTGGCCCGATGTTCCTCGTCCACCTCGGCGACGGCAGTCCGTGCCAGCTCCTGGCGGAGCTTGGTGCGTCCCTGCGCGGCCGACTCCAGTATGGGCCAGCTGGCCGGCTCCGCCAGCATGCTCTGGGCAAACGCGACGCACACCGACTGCACGTCGTGGTGCTGTCCGGGCAGCTCGAACGCTTCCCGCAGCAGCGGCGCCGCCTGCGCCGGGGGCAGCGTCGTCGCCGCGAGGCGCACCGCCTCCCTGCGGCTGGTGACCTTCACCGTCCGCGGGTCCTTCGGCGTGAGCAGCCTGAGGAGTTCCGTGGCGAGCCGTGACGGCGCGACGTACTGCGCGGCCCGCGTCGCCGCGTAGAGCGCGACCCGGGCGCGGTCGCCGCCTGCGTGCTCCAGCAGCAGCGCCAGCACCTCGTCGGGGCGGTCGGTCCACGGCAGGGCGCCGAGGGCCGCCTCCGCCAGCGGGACGTTCGACGATCCCGTGTAGCGGCGGACGACTTCCAGGCCCGCCTCCGGGATCACTGCCGCCGCCGAGAGGGCCTGGACGCGAACATGCACCAGCTGCCCCGCGTCGCCCGCGGTGCGCGCGAGCAGCTCCGCCGCCGCCTGCTGCTGGCGCGGCACCCAGCGGTGCGCCTGGTAGGTGGGTGGCGTCCAGTGGCTGCGGGCGGTCAGGAAGCGGCCGTATGGTGGGGTGTCGGCCAGCACCGGGTCGAGTAGGTCCGTACGCCGCCCCGTCAGGACCTTCAGAACGGACGGCAGGACGGCGGCGGACGGCTCCAGCCGCACGATCCGCTCCACCCGCTCGTCGCGCCCGTTCGGCTGCTCCAGCCAGAGGTCGACGGCGGTGCGGACGGACGCGTCGTTTCCGAACTGGACGGCCTGCCACAGGTACTCCTGGAGTTCGGCCATCCCCCACGCGCGCCGCCCGAGTGCCCGTACGAGTGCGAAGACGAGCGCGTAGTCGGCCTTGTCGGTGGCGGCCTCCAGCCACGGCCGTAGCGCCGCCAGCACCTCGTACTCCTGGCCGCGCCGCAGCACGATGTCGAGGCGGCCGATGTTCGCGCCGCCGGTGTGGCCGGACAGCCGGGTGAGGGTGTCGAGGGCCCAGCCGATGAGCCGCGTGCCGCCCGTGACGGCGTGCTCGCGCAGCACGGACAGGGCAAGCGTGCTGAGCGCGTGACGGGTGCTCCAGGAGGAGTCGCGGGCTTCGACGGCGGCGATGGCGATTCGTCCCAGGTCCTCGGCGGCGTCCTCCGCGAACAGCGAAGGGCGCACCTCTGCCAGTGCGGAGAGGGCGGCGCTGCGGACCGGGTCCTGTTCATTGCGCAGCCGCAGCAGCGCACGCAGCAACCGGCTCACTTCCTGTGGGTCGCGGGAGCGTGCTGCGTTGCGGACGAGCAGTGGGTACGCCGTGGCGCGGTCGTCCGCGGCGGAGCGGCGGACGGCGGTGAGAAGGTCGTCACGGACCTCGTCCGGCGGCAGATAGGCGGCTGCCGTCAGTATCTGCGTCCAGTGCGCGCCCCTGGCGCGGGCCAGCGTCGCTATCCGCCGTGCCTCGGTAGTGCGCCGCTCGTACGGCAGTACGTCGAGCAGGGCGGGGCTGAGGTCCGTGTGGGCGAGGTCCTTGCCCTCCATCGCCGCGTCGAACAGGGCGCCGCGGCGGGAGGGCGGCAGGCAGGCCAGCAGCCGGGCGAGAGCGGGTGCGTTGTCGTTCCAGGCGCAGGCGAGGTCGGTGAGTTCCGCCGGGGCGTGGCGGACGAGGCGGCGCAGCACGGCGGGTTCGAGGTGGCCGCTGTTCAGCCGGGACCGCAGCTTCGGGCGTAGCAGCAGCCGCACCGTGCGGCCGGGATCCGCCTCGACCAGGAGGTGCAGCTTGCGGTCCACGGGCATCGGCAGCGTCTCGTAACGCTCGAGCACAGCCAGCACGCCGAGCGGATCCCGTTCGGCGAGGAACGCGAGCGCGTCCGCGTGGGAAGCCAGCCAGCCGTCCCGTACGACGGCGGGGAGAATGTCGAGCTGCCGCTCCATCTCGGCGAGCAGCAGAGCGGGATGGCGGGCGGCGAGCAGCCGGTAGGAGCTCAGTCCGCGGAAAAGGCGGGGCAACAGCCGGGCGGCGGTCTCCGCCGTGCAGGCGGCGAGCAGTTCCGCGGCGGCCTCGGCGCCCCATCGCCGGTACGTCGGCTCGACCAGCGCCTCGGCGAGGCCCGTACGCCCCGCCACGGCGATGGCGTGCACGAGCTGCTGCCGCACGGCGGCGGGTGCGTCCTCGATGGCCTCGATCACGGTGGTGTCCGTGAGCCGCCCCCGCAGCAGTGCCCTGATCGCGGGGGCGCGGACGAGGCGGTCGGGGTCCGCGAGGCAGCCCTCCAGATACGCGTCGTGGCGCTCCATGTCCGCCACGGTGGCGGCGAGCCGCCGTCCGTGGACGCCGTGGGCGGCGAGCCCGGTCACAAGCTCGTCGACCGCCCCCATTGCCGCGGCGCGCCGGGCAGCGGAGGCCAGCTCACGCATCCGGTGTGGGTAGGAGAGCCGGTCGACGGCTGTGAGCAGGTATTCGGCACGCTGGGACATGAGGGCGATTCTGCCTGGCGGGCGGGGGTGGAGCCTGCGGATTTCGGCGGGGCGGCGGTCGTCGTGCGGCTGTCTGTGCGGGCTCTGTGGCGGTCTATGCAAGTTCGGTCAGCAACTTCGCCAGCCGGTCGTGTGCCAACGTGCGGCTCTCCGGGGACGGATGTCGTCGTAGTGGACGTCGGACAGTCTGCGCAGGAGAGCGCGGCGCTGCGCGAAGCTAGCGCCGAGGTCCGACTGCACACCTGTGCAAGAGAGTTGGTGTTGAGAACGGTCTCCGCGATGGGCAAGACGGCGGACATGGCCGTGTCACCTGCAACACGTCAGCATTGCGACACCGCGTTTCCGGACAGCAACGCTGCGAGCGCCGTGGCGCTTCTTGATCTCTAGGCAGGAGCGGAGTGTGAACGTGTGCATCAGGCTGCGATCCGGTTGAGCGGAGGACGTCTCGGCCGGCTTCGCATGTGGCTCGATGAAGCCAAGCGCAGCCCGGAGACCATCCTGTGGTTCGGTGAGTCGCCCTCCGACGTCTCTCCGGACACTCACGCCTTCGGAGTGGAGTTCATCAACAGCTTCCTCGACAAGCACCTGGATGCGTCCGCAAATCCCGTGAACGAGTGATAGCCGGTGGCCTGGAAAGAGCCAGGCTGCGACATCGAAAGATCGTCTCGAACTTGATCAGCATTTTCGCAGTTCGGCGGACGTGTAGGCGGCCTCCGCATGATCCCGTACTTCGTCGCAATCAGCGCGAAGGCCGTGGTCGTGAGTCTGCTGCATCAAGGCGTCCTGCGGGATGCGTTCGCGGAAGTGTCGCACTTCCGGTCGGAGCTGTACGCGTGCCTGACCGCGCGGGGCGATGCGTTGTTCGAGTTGTGCGACGCGCTGCCATGCACCGAGGGGTTCCCACGCCGCTGGCCCGGGCTGCGTAGATTCTCTGACCTGGTCTAATCCGGCCTTCCTCGATCACAAGGGGTGCTGAGGACGGGCCCCCTGGAACGCTCAGAGCCCTAGGTGGGCGATAGCGGCCGGGAGACAGGCGCGCGTTGCCAGAAGGGCCCGGAACCGGAACGGTTCCGGGCTCTCCTTCTACGAGAACGTGCTGACGTACGGGGGTAGCCAGGCACGCCCTATCGTGTTCAACGGCTCGCTGTGCGGGAAGGGCACGGAGCGGAGCAGGGTGGGTATGCCTCGGGACCGTGGCTTTCGGCGACCGGGCGGTTGGTGTGAAGGCTGGGCAGGTCACCTTCCCGGAAGTGCTGGCGGATGTCTGCGAACGGCCCGCTGGGTGAGGGGAGGGAGGCCACCGCTTTGCCGTCAGCAGGCCGGGAGGGGGGCTTTCGGGGGCGCGGGGGTGGTGGTTAGGGTCGGGTGTGGAGCGCTTGGGAAGCAGGTGCTGCCCGCAGCGCGCCCCCTGGGGCGTGTCTGCGGCCTGCCTGCCTGCTGTTCTGCATTGGAGCTCACCCATGGGCCAGCCTCCCTGTCCTCCACGAGAGACGACGTCTGCTCCGGCCGCATCGTCCACCTCGTGTCCCCCTTGGCGTTCGGTGTGCCGCTCTCCTGAGGAGCTGGAGGCGCGTAACCGGCGCCTGGCTCATGAGGGGGTGTCGGCCGCCCAGGAGCTGCTGGTCGAGCGATACGGCCTGGGCAGCCCTGGTGAGGGGTTCGAGCTGCTGAAGACGGTGTCGCAGCAGTGCAACGTCAAGCTGCATACGCTGGCGGATGCCGTGGTCCGCGTGCCCGCTCCGGACCGGGACGCCAGGATGTGGTTTCCGGGACGGCGCCGTGCCAGTCCGCCCCGACTGCCCGGCCTGATGCTGGAGCCCGGCTCCCGTGGCAGTCAGGGAGCCGTCCTGAGAGCGGTCCTGCACCGCGTGCTGTCGATCACGCAGACCCCGATGGGCAACGTTCAGCTCAGAGACGGCAACCGGCTCCACCTGGCCCGCCACACCGGTCTGAACACGTACTTCACCGACTTCTTCGCGTTCGTCGATACTCCTACGACAGCGTGTTCGCAGGCGGCGGCCGAGCGCCGGCAGGTCACCGTGCGGGATGTGGCGAGCGCGGAGTTGTTCGACGAAGCATCCCGCTATGCGATCTTGCAGACAGGGAGCCGGGCCGTCCACAGTGTCCCTCTCACCACCAGCAGGGGGACGGTGCTCGGCATGGTCTCCTCCCACCACGAGCACTCCTTGACCGGCTTCACCACCGCCCAGCTCGCGGCGCTGCAGCAGACCGGGACCGACATCGGACGGTGGCTGTCCTGGCACTGGAACACCGTCGTCCTGGACGCGCTGGAGCGCCTCCACATCACCGTCACCCGCCCCACCACGCTGAGCGGCACACAGGCACGTGGCCGGTGAGGCCATGCGGCCCTCGGTTAGGGCCCGCGGCAGTCAAGGAACGCGGGTCGAGAAGCGGGGCAGTGCGCATCAGCAGGGGAAGCCTGTTTGCGCCAGGGCCGGCGCATACGGCTGCCTAGCCCTTCGCCTGCTTCGGCGGCTGCCTTCCTGCGCGCGCGGATATGGGCAGAACGGCCTAGCGTGAAAGGAGCGGCTCGTGCTGACCTCTCCCAACCTGGCGCGGCCGTGCCTCGCCCGGCCGGGACGGCCGACCCCTCTGCCCGGCCGGGACGGCTCGTTGTCGCAGCCGGCGATCGAGATGGCGTGGAAGTCCGCCGCCCTAGGCGTGATGCGTTGAACGTGAAGAGGGCTGTCAGGGGGTGAGTGCCTGGCGCAGGTTGGGGTGGCAGTCGATGAGGCTGTCGACGCCGTCTGGGCTC
Source organism: Streptomyces sp. NPDC047853 (assembly GCF_043204535.1). Classification (NCBI taxonomy): domain Bacteria; kingdom Bacillati; phylum Actinomycetota; class Actinomycetes; order Kitasatosporales; family Streptomycetaceae; genus Streptomyces; species Streptomyces sp. NPDC047853. The sequence continues at coordinate 18,642 of NZ_JBIDCI010000025.1, forward strand.
CGCCGTCTGGGCCTTGCGCACCACCGCCAGCTTTGAAGAGGCGATACGCGCGGCGATCGACCTCGGCGGTGACACGGACACCGTCGCCGCGGTGACCGGAGGCGTCGCGGGGGCGTACTACGGGCTGGACGCCATCCCCGCCCGCTGGACCCAGCTGCTCCATGTCCCCCTCCCAGGCTTCCGTGGGCGGGTGCTGCACCTGGCAGACCTGCTCAACCTTGCACACCGTCTCCTTGAGGGAAGCCGTCGATGAGGCACACGTGGCAGCTCACGTAAACGGCGAGCTGGTGGTGTGGGAGGCGGGATCGGGTGGCTGCCGGCCGTCCCGCACCGGGGACGCCGGCGCCGCACGGGGGCTTGCTCACGCGTTTCGGTAGGGCACGCGGGGCCCTCGCCACTGAAAGCCGGTTGAGACGGTGCCCCTTGTGAGGGAGGGTCACTGGTCATGGAGTACTTCTGCTATCACCGGGACCGGCTGGGCTCCCTCGCGCTGCGCGAGGAACTGCAGCAGGAGCACTGGTCCTACATGGACCGGTACGCGAAGGAACTGATAGCCCGCGGTCCGACCTTCGCCGACGACGGTGAAACGCCCACGGGGAGCGTGCACATCGTCGACCTGCCCGCTCCCTGCGACGCCCGCGCGTTCGCCTTCGACGAGCCCACCTACCAGGCCGGTGTATACCGGGATGTGCTGCTGCGCCGGTGGCGCAACGTTTTGGGGCGCACCATGTGGGATGCGCCCGGTGACCGCGGCGGCGGCAGCCGGTACCTGGTGCTGGGCCTTGGCCAGGGCCCGGCCGCCGACCTCGCCCCGCCGCCCGACCAAGACGAACTGATCGCCTATGGGCCGCTGCTGTCCGACGATGGCGGCACCTGGCTGGGTACGGCGGTGCTCCTCGGGGCCCCGGACCCGGATACGGCCCGCGCAGTCCTGACCGCGGACCGGTACGCGGACATCGAGGTCCACGACTGGGAGCCCGGCGGGCGCCGATGAATCACATGGACACCGGCCCGATGCCCGCTGCCTGGCGCATCGGCCCGGGATGACTGGAGCGATGACGGTGAGGATGCGGACGGTTCCCCTGGGGTGCGGGCCGGGGGAGTGACGGGTTAACGACGCCGCCGGCAACACCTTCACCTACAAGAGCAGCCACACTCTGCAGCCAAGCCACCAAGTGAGGCTGCGCGGGGGCCGCGGCACCGCCTCGGACGCCAAGATCGTCGTCTACCGTCAGAACTGCAACTTCATCTGGAACAACGACAAGGACAGCATCAAGTCCGACAAGTTCACCGGGGCACGCGCCGACGTCCACGCCTACCCCCAGAAGGCCAACGGCAAGGACTGCAACGGCTACATCACCTACCACGGCTGAGCCTGCACCTTCGCGGGAAGACCGGCCGCCGGGCAGACGCCCGGCGGCCGGCATCCTGCTTCATCGCCGGGCCGCGGCGGGCCGGGGCTACGCGACGGGCTCGAAGATCACGTTCTGCTCCGGGCAGGCACCCGCCACAGCCTGCAGCGCTGCCATCTCGGCCTCGTCCACCGTCAGGTTCCAACGCAGCTTCGTGCCCACCCACTCCGCGACGTACCGGCAGTGCACCTCGAAGGCCGGCGGCATCCACTGTGCCGGGTCCTGATCGGCCTTGGACCGGTTCGAGCGGGCCGTGACCGCCACCAGACTGGTGGCCGCGCCCTGGTCGTTGGCATACGCCTCACGCCGCTGCGCGGTCCATGCGGATGCTCCGCTGTCCCAGCTCTCCGCCAGAGGCACCATGTGGTCGATGTCCAGGCCGGAGGCCGACGTCACCCACACCTGGTCGTAGTACGACCACCAGCTTCCGCCCGACAGCCGGCACCGGGGCCCGACCGCGGGCGGCTCAACCGCCTCGTCGATCAGTACCTCGTTGCGCGTGGAGCAGCCGTCGGCCGGGTCGTCGCCGGTGTTCCAGTGGCGGAAGGCGTCACGGTCGTAGCCCTCACGGGACTCGGTCGAGACCGGGAGACGGGTGACGGCTTCGGCGAGCGGGAGCGTCTCCGCCGCGTGGGCCGGGTTGAACGCGGCGACGGGCAGGATGGCGAGGGAAGCGGCGGCCAGGCCGCGCAGCAAAGAGATGACCATGAACTGTTGATAGCGGTCAACGACGGGGCGCAATCAGTCCTTTGCCGAGTGCGCCGCCCGTGTGAGTGCAATGGTCATACTGGGCGACATGCAGTTCGTCCCCGTCATGCCCTTGCCAGGCCCGCACCACCTGCCCTGACGCGCCTGGGGTGAACCCGGCCCGGGTGGAGCAGGGTTTCACACCCCGGAGGAGACCTCCGCCTTCTCCTTGCCGCCGTCGCCCCCGGCCGCGGCGAGCCGCTTGTTGCGGCGGACCGAGGACCAGAAGGAGGCACCGATCAGGACCACGCCGATCATGCCGGTGATGAACTTGTTGATCTCGTACTGGATGGTCACCAGGAGGACGGCGGCGAGGGCGCCGATGGCGTAGTGGGCGCCGTGCTCCAGGTAGACGTAGTCGTCGAGGGTGCCCTGGCGGACCAGGTAGACGGTCAGGGACCGGACGTACATGGCGCCGATGCCGAGGCCCAGGGCCATCAGGACGATGTCGTTGGTGATGGCGAAGGCGCCGATGACGCCGTCGAAGGAGAACGACGCGTCCAGGACCTCCAGGTAGAGGAACATGAAGAACGCGGCCTTGCCGGCCAGCTTGACGGCCGACTTGGGCTTGCCGGCCCGTTCGGCCGCCTCCTCCGCCTCGTGCTCGCGCTCCTCCTCTTCGAGCAAATCCAGCCTCATGAGACGCGCAGTTATCCAGGAGAATCACGGGGCATCGGGGCGGGGTCGGCTGACAACGGCTGCACTTGGCACTTCGCGGGCAACGTCAGTCGGCAGAGCATCCAGACGCACAAGGTCCGTGCTTCGACCGTCGGCATGCGTTCGCGGAAGGTCCAACCCCCAACTCATCGTTGCGTCCCTTCTATCGTGCGCCGGTGCCGCGTTCGTCGCAGAGCAGGTGATGACTGCGGCGCGTCTTTCGCCGGTCGACCGGCACTCGGATCGGTATCGGCGCCCTTCTGCGTCGACGTGGGAACCGTCCATGCAGGCGTGACCAGTCGAGTTCGCCGGACGCGTTCGGCTCAACGAGCAGGACCCGGTGGAGCCGGTGGAAGACTTCCGCCCTTTGCCGCCTGTCCAGGTGGCACCAGCGTGTCTGTCTCGAACTCCAGCAAGATCTCGGTACGTCTTCGAAGGGGCCCGCGAATCGGTTATCGCTGCCGCGTATGCGTGGGCGCTCCGTCGTGCTGCCAGTGTGAAACGTGCGTTAGTCGTGTCCATGCGCACTCTCTGGACAACATCAGAGGTCCGCAGGAGAGTGAGCTCACGAGGCGGTGTGTTCCCGGCGCGGATCACCACTGTAGGCCGAAATGGGGATGTACGCGTCCACTACCGTCCCACGGCCGTTCCGCGAGACTTATCGAAAGGAACCGTATGTCGAAACGTAGCAGCGCTTCCCGCAGAACCGGTCTACGTACCGTGCTCACCGGCGTGACGATAACGCTTTTCCTGCTCGTTAGTCTCGTGGCCGCAGCAGGACCAGCCAGCGCACGTGAGACTGGGCTGCTGAGCATGACTTGCACCCCGCCCAGCAGCAACACCACCGTGTACACCCCACCGCTGGCCAGCACACCTCAGTCGGTCGGGGTGACCTCGACCACTCAGCTAGGCCCCTGCGTCTCTGTCTCGACGCCGGCCATCACCTCAGGAACATCGCTCAGCACCCCTGCACCGAGGGTGCGCACCTGCCTGGATCTGCTCACTGCGGGCACCGAGACGAGGACCATCACCTGGAACACCGGTACCAGCAGCACTATGTCGCTGAACCGGACCACCACCGTGGCCGGCGCGGTCCTCGTGATCACCTATACCGGCACGGTCACCTCCGGCCTGTTCTCCGGCGACACCGTTCTCCTGACCATTACCGGTCCTTCTACCGACATCACCCTGTGCACCCTCGGACTGGGAACTGTCCCGAGCACCTACGGCGTCGTGGTCCTGGAGATCACCTCCGTATAGACCTCGCAACACGATCATGTCGGATCTCTCTGTGGCGTCGGTGGCAGATGGGGCTGCGGGCGAGGCGGGCGGAGGCGTCGTGGAGTTCGGTTCGGCGTTCCCAGCAGGCAGCACCGGGAGCAGGATCCGGTGGAGCCGGTCGAAGGCTCCCTCCTTCTGTCACCTGCGCACCTCGCGTTCCACGCTCAACCTGGCTCGCAGGCAACCCGCAGCCGTGGCACATCCACCGGGAAATCGCCCTCACTCACACCGTCTTCCATCTCACCGACTGGGGACGCCGGCCCACGGCACTGCACGACGACATGGCCAGCCACCTCACCCGTTGGCTGCCGGTGTGGACCGACATCTGGGCGGAAACCTGCCAGTGGGAATCTGGTGGGCGAACCACTGGCCGTCGGGGTCTGTCTACCCGAGCCCTGTACAGAGCTCGACGACTGGCTCCGCCTGAAAAGACTGCAGCACTCGGACGGCCTGATGCCCTGCGACGACGGGGCCGTCGCCGCCAACCCGGCCACTCGCTTCGAGGACCACCATCACACGACCGTGGTGAGTGTCATCGCCGCGACCATTGCCCTCGCGCGGCACGCCGCCGGGGCAAGGAAAAGGGGGAGCTGCAGAAGGAGCCGCCTGGCAGCGTCAGCGTCGAGCCGGACGACCACGGGCTCGGGCGCTCGCGCGGCGGCTGACCACCAAACCGCACCTGGCCGTCGAACAGGGCCAGAAGCCCATGTCCACCGTGATCACGGCCGGGCAGGCCGCGTACCCGGCCCGATCGCGTGCTGGCCGACAAGCCGTACACCTCCCGGAAGAACCGCGCTTACCTGCGGCGGCGCGGGAACCCCTGCACCATCCCGGACAAGGCCGACCAGGCTGGCAACCGCAAGAAACGCGGTTCGCACGGCGGTCGCCAGCCGAAGTTCGACCCACACGACTACAAAGCTCGGCACGCAGTCGAGTGCGGCATCAATCGCCTCAAGAGGCACCGGGCCGTGGCCACGAGGTACGACAAGCTCGCGGTCCGCTACGAGGCGACCGTCCTCGTCGCGGCCATCAACGAGTGGCTAGGACTGACCACGTCACGACGGCGCTGCGTAACAGCGGACGGCCACCGTCTGGTGCGGACTCCACTGCTGCTCGACTGTGGCCATCAGCTCCCAGCCCAGCCGCTCATACAGGGCTGCCGCCGCGATATCGGATGCGACGACGCCGAGCACCGGATGCAGACCGCGCCGCCGCGCTTCCTCCACTGCCTGGCCGATCAACAGTGCACCGAACCGATGTCTCCGCGCCTGCGGGGCAACAAACAGCCTGCTCACCACGGCGGTCATACCCCGCGTCGCCCCGTTCCGCTCGCCCCACAACGTCGGGGCCAGATCACCTTCACCACCTTGCGACAAACTGACATGCCCCACCAGTCCGCCTTCGACTTCGGCAACCCAGGAGCCCAGCAGCGGACCTCGTGACAGCCACTCGCCGGCTGATCCGGCCAGTTCACTGGATAGCCATGGCGTGCATGGACCTCCGCGAGGACCCGCACGCACTCCTCAACATCGCCATCAGCCCTCTGCCGAACCCAGCGGCTCGGCCTCTCAACAAGCTCCCCGGCGCTCTCGATGTTCACTCCGGCATAGAAACACAGGCCACAGAGTCACAACCAGCCACTTTCGATACAGGCCCTACTCTCCTGAGTCAGGAAATTCATTCAGATGTGTAGGGGTGCCTGGTGGCACGTACTGGGCGGCCGAAGGCCGAGTTGATCCTGTCGGATGCGGAGCGGGCTGCGCTAGAGGGATGGGTGCGGCGCCTTTCCACGCCGCAGGCGTGGGCTTTGCGGTGCCGGATCATTCTCGCCTGCGCGAGTGGCGCGTCGAACAAGGACGTGGCCGCCCAGCTCGGTTCGACACCGCATGCGGTGGGCCGCTGGCGGAAGCGGTTCGTCGAGCACCGGATCGCCGGCCTGGGTGACATGCCGCGCCCGGGCGGCCCGAGGACGGTCACCGACGAGCAGGTCGCCGCGGTGGTGAAGCGGACGCTGGAGTCGACGCCGAAGAACGCCACGCACTGGTCGACGCGGGCCATGGCCCAGGAGATGGGCCTTTCGCAGTCGACCGTGTCACGCATCTGGCGGGCCTTCGGCCTGCAACCGCACCGTACGGAGACGTTCAAGCTGTCGACGGATCCGTACTTCTTCGACAAGGTCCATGACATGGTCGGTCTGTATCTGGATCCGCCCGAGCGGGCCCTGGTGTTCTGCGTGGACGAGAAGAGCCAGATCCAGGCCCTGGACCGCTCCCAGCCGGTGCTGCCGATGATGCCCGGGGTCCCGCAGCGCCTCACCCACGACTACGTGCGCGCCGGAACCACCACGCTGTTCGCCGCCCTGGAGGTGGCCACCGGCAAGGTGATCGGCTCCTTGCACCGCCGGCACCGGGCCGAGGAGTTCAAGAAGTTCCTGGTCAAGCTCGACCAGGAGGTGCCGGCTGGCCTGGACGTGCACCTGGTGCTGGACAACTACGCCACCCACAAGACCCCGGCGATCAAAACCTGGCTGGTCGCTCATCCCCGCTTCCACCTGCACTTCACGCCCACCGGATCGTCCTGGCTCAACTTGGTGGAACGCTGGTTTGCAGAGCTGACCAACAAGCAGATACGGCGCGGCGTCCACAAGAGCGTCCAAGCGCTGGAGAAGGACCTCCGTACCTGGATCGCCGCGTGGAACACCGATCCCAAGCCCTACGTCTGGACCAAGACCGCGGACGAGATCCTTCACGCCTCGCCCGCTATCTGAGCAGAATTCCTGACTCAGAAGACTACTGATCTTTTCGTAAGTTCGGTGGGGGATGGTCAGGCCGGTATGGGCGAGGAGGACCTTGGAAGTCGGGGATTGGCGTTTATGCGGTGGACGCCTTGCTCGGTGGCGTCGGCGACATCGGCGAGGTTGGCTGATCGTTCCAGGGTGAGCCAGTCCTGTTCGGCGACCCAGGCCCGCATCGCCCGGCTCCAGTGGGCGGACAGGCCGTCCCGGACCAGGGCCACTCGCTCGCCGCGGCAGAACACCTCAATCTGCTCCAGGACCTCGATGAGTGCGGCGGCCGTTCATCCGGCGTCACCCAAGAAGTCGGGAATGATGTGGTCCAGGCAGTACTCCACGACCGCGGCTATGGTCAACGCCGGATTGACGGCGCCGGTGCTTCCTGGCATGAGCGCTCCGTCCAGGCAGTACAGACCGGGGTAGCCGCGAAGCCTGCCGTACGGGTCAGTCGCTCTGCCGATCCAGGTGCCGCCCACAGGATGCGCGACGAGTGGGTGTACGTGCGGCTGGGGAATGATAGTCGCGTGGGGCAGGTGCCGAGCCACCTGGCTGATCACCTCATCGGTCTGTGTCCGCGCTCCACTGTCGTACTGCGCCGCCCACTCGAGCCGGACCCGCCCGTCCGAGGTTCGCACCCACCTGCCGAAGCGGTCCGGAATGGTCATACCGAGGCACAAGATGTCCCTGCCGCCCAGGGGGAGGGAAAGGGGTGAGTGCATGACCCCGACCGTGCCGGACGTGTTGTGCACCATGACGGAGGAGGGCCCTCCTTGGGGTGTGTCCGCAGGCAAGCCGGCCACTCTCAGCACAGTCATGTGGTCGCCGTTCGCACTCCAGCCTTCTCCGACGGACGCGTCAAGATCAGCCAGAGCGCCGGTTTCCCGGGCTGTCAGCAGCAGTCGAGGAGTGTGCACCCCGGTGGCGAGCACGAGCCGGTCACACGAGAAGGCCACACGTTCGCGTACTGTCCCGTCCTCGCCAAGGTGGTTGGTGAGCACCCGGTACCGGCCGGACCGGTCCACGGACACCGCCGTCACTCTGTGCAGCGGCCGCAGGGAGGTCCGCCCGGTGGTTTCCGCCCGCGCCAGGTAGGTGCGGTCCACGCTGACTTTCGCCCCGCTGTTGCATCCGGTGAAGTGGTACTGACCGACGACGGCCGCGGCCGGAAGATCACCGCTGAGCTCGCCCCGCACGATGTCGAAGTCGAAACTGCTGGAGATCCTTTCCGCCGGCAGACCGGAGGCCTCCACCGCGCGGTCCCACAACCTGTGGGCGTGGTAAGGCGGGTGATCGAGGAGATCCACGGGAAACGGAGCCCCGCCCAGCCGACGGCGCGCTCGGGGATAGTGGATGCGGTCGAGCACCTCGTAATCGGGGCCTGAGGGGAAGATCCGCCGGAACGCCTCGGGTCGTGGCTGTGCCAGCACGCCACCGTAGACGAGAGTGCTGCCGCCCACGCCGGCACCGCACACGATGAGCGCGTCCTTCTCGGCGATGACGTCCAAGAGGCCGGTCGAGCGCGGGAGGGCCGCTTCCGTCGCTTCGGAGAGAGACGCCCACGGGCCGGAGGGTGAGGGGGCCGGGGGGACCGATTCGTCGTCGAGCCATATGAGTCGTCGGTCCGTCGAGGGGAAGGCCGGGAATGTGGCGCTCGCGGGAGTGACGGGCCAGCGCCGTCCACGCTCCAGCACGACGTTGCGTACGCCTGCCTGGGCGAGCCGGAAGGCGGCGATGCTGCCCCCCAATCCGGCTCCCACGATGACGACTTCGTGCCGTTCCTCGCGGATCCGCAGATCCGGGCCCCGACAGGAGCGGTTTCCTTCACGAGCGCTGCTGCGTCCGACATGCGCTGGTGTGGATGTTCGCGCGGGGCTGGCGTGTTCATCTTCCGGGGTCACGAGCTGGTCCCTTCGTCTGAGTACGTTTCGGTGGGGGCCTGCGGCACCCGTTCGTCGTCGTCCCGCACGAAGGGACCGACGGCGTCCATGAAGTCGGCATGGCGGTCGAGGTGGGAGACGTGGCCGGCAGCCGTCAGGAGCACGAATTTCGCGGCCGGCAACCGGCGGGCAGCCGCGCGCCCTTGCCAGGCGGGCAGCAGGGTGTCCGTGTCCCCCCACACGATCAGTACGGGTGTCCGGAGCCTGGAGAGCCGGTCCACGACGAGGACGTCGGCACGTTGACCGGTGATGTCCGCACACGCGCGGAAGATTTCCAGAGAGGTGCGCAGGGACTGCCGTGAACGCGCCAGCCGTAGCTGGGCGAGCCACGTCTCCACCGGTACCCGCCATGGCTGACGCAGCAGCAGCAGACTGGACAGGGCCAGGACCGGTTGACTCCCGGGCAGGGAGGCGAGCACGGACACCAGGTCCGCCGCACGGGATGGCAGCAATCCCAACGCAATGGCTGCTGGATGGGCGACGCGGCCCAGGCCGTTGGCGTCTACGAGGGCGAGGCGTCGCACGAGCCCCGGGTGCGCGATCGTCAGTTCCGCGACGACGGAGCCGCCGTAGGAGTGTCCGACGGCGGTGACGCGGTCGATGCCCAACGCGTCGAGGAAGTCGGCGAGGAAGGCCGCCATGCGCACTGGCCTGACATCGGGAAGAGGGCTTGTGCCTTCGAACCCGGGAAGCACGGGGGCGAGGACACGGCAGGTGTCGCCCAGGTCCCTCATCACGGGGAACCATTCGCGTGCACTGGACGCTGCACCGGCCACCAGCAGGACCGGTGATCCTTCGCCGTACTCGTAATAGCGGGTGGATATCCCATCGACCAGGACGCGTTCGGTTCTCATCTGCCGTGCCATCACTGCTCCGAGCTCCACTCGGTGGTGTGACTGTGGCTCTTCTCCCGCACGGGCCCGGCCGTGGTGAAACGGAGTTCTTCGGAGACGCCGTCGCGTCCCGCCAGCCACATGCCCAGCGCCTCACTGGGCCCCAGGACCTCCGGTGCGCGCAGGTGGGCGGGGGAACCGAGCGGGGGGTGCCCGTCCGTAGGGACCACGCGGTACCTGAAGATCCGGAGGTTGGACCAGGAGCTCAGCATGGCACCGTCCCAGAGGATGTAGGAGGGCACGGACGGAGGCAGGTCCCGCTCGGCACCGACGCCACGCACGATGTCCTGGTGGTGCACCGACAGGTCTCCCAGGGTGATAAGCGCGGAAAGTCGGCTGCTCCAGGCCGGGTTCGCGGCCCACTCGCGGGCCTCGGCCATGATCGCGCGTCGCGAGAGGCGTCGCGCGCGTCTCACCTGGCGGTCGTTGACGGCTGCGAGGCGGAGCCACGGTCGGTAGGAGGCGAGAGGATGGTCCACGCCGAGCAGGTGTCCGAGGATGTCGCGAGGCGACCACCCGGCACAGAGCGTGGGACCGGAGTCGAAGACGTCGTCGGACAGGGCGTCCAGGGTGCGCAGCAGACGCTGTCGCTCCGCCCGGAGTTCCGTTTCCAGTGGAAGACGCACCGCTCCTCCTATTCGTCGGAATGGGGCCGTGGCGCGCCACACGCCGGTGGTTCCTGGCCCTGCACGGGAGTCCGCGTGGCAATGTCGCCGGAGCACTGGAGGGTTTCCGCGAAACTGTCCTCCAGGAACCGGTGGAAGAGCCCGGGGGCGGTTATCGCAGCCGGGTCGAGATTCGTGCCCACCCCGCACAGGTCGCCGTGCGAGGCCATGGAGACGTTGACCGCGGCCCCACCGCGCGGCGCCCAGGGCACAGCGTTCACCACGCGTGTACCGGCGACCTGCGCGGTGCCTGCGAGCCCGGGGACGCTCGTGACGACCACGTCGATCCGCCGCAGCAGAGTCGGTGCCAGACGCTGGTACAGCAGGTGGGGGACGAGAGCGCCCAGGCCGGCCATCATCGTGTAGGTCCCTCGGGCTACCGACTCCCGGGCTTCGGTGATTGCGGTGTGCACGGCGAGCACGCGGGCTCGCGCGGGCATGTCACCGATCGGTCCGGCGATCAGGACCCCGGCAATCAGGTTGCCTGCGCCGGTTTCGTGTGTCCGGCGGAAGCTGACGGGAACGAGCACCGGAACACTGCCGCGAAGGACCCCGTGGTGGTCGTGGTAGCGATGGACCGCGCCGAGGACCGCCGACACGTAGGCGGATGTCACCGAGGCTCCCGCGGCCTTGCCGGCCGCCTTGAGTTCGGGCAGAGGTACGGTGATCATGCCGCAGTGGACCGATGGGCTGCGGCGTGAGAGCAGGGGCGAGGGGGTCGCTGAACGGAGCAACTGGGCGGCGACGCGGCCGGTGGACCGGACCCCCTCGCCGGAGCGGCCCGGTCCGGCCAGGGCGCGGGTGCTCTCCCGCATCAGCACCCGAGCGGACATGCCCAGCGCGTGGACGGCCCTCAGGACCCCGGAACCGTCCGCCGGCCCTGTTCCGGGAGGTTCCCTGTCCGCTGGTGACACAGGGTGGCGTAACGAGGCAGCCGGGTGCCCGTCGTCCATGAGCCGGCGGACCGCGGCCACGATGGTCACCGCGTCGCCCAGGCTGTGGTGCCATTTGAGGACGACAGCGGCACGATCTGTCTCGTAGCCCTCGACGAGTGTGATCTCCCAGGGAGGGTGAAGGGGGTCGAAGGCCGCCGAGATGCGCCATTCCACCGTTTCCATCAGTTCGCGCGTTCCACCCGGCGCGGGGAGCCGCACGCGGTGCATGTGCCTGGACACGCGGAAGTCCGGGTCCGCGACCCATGAGGGAGGTCCCGTCCGCAGCGGCGACTCCGCAACTCGGTGGGTCAACCGGGGCAGACGGGCGACGGCACCCTGGCAGGCGCGCACGAACAGTCCCCAGTCCGGGACGTCCTCCAGCAACCAGACCCACGCGACATGAGGACGGGTCAGTGCATTACCGCTCAGTCGCCAGAAAAGGGTGTCCGTACCGTTCATGGGGCCGGGCCAGGTCCAGCCGCCGTCGGGACGCGCTTCGTTCATCAGGGGGTGACCTTTCCTCGAGGGGGTTCGTCGTCCTCGACCCGGGTGCCGGTGTGCCCCAGGCCCACCAGTTCCACCGAGCGTTCCCACACGTCCCTCTGCAGGCGGGGATGGAAGCGAAGGGGGGCGGGTGGCAGCAGGCGCACCCCGGGCATCCAGGAGTGGAATCCTCCGCCGCGGAGGGCGAAGTACGGATCGCCGGCCAGACGGAGAGCCGGCCGCGCCCCCTCCTCGGAGCTGCGCACCAGGGGAGTGTGCTCCGCGAGCGCGAGCAGACGGGGCGCCAGCGGGATGTTCCTGACCAGACCGGTGGACACCAGACCGGGGCAGTAGGCGTGGGCTGCGACCCCGTGACGTGCCCACCTGCGTGCCGTCTCTTGGGTGGTGAGCACGTTCAGCAGTTTCGAGCGTGCATAGACGGTCCACGAGCCGATCGGCCCGTAGGGCCTGGGCTCCGCGAAGGAGACTGGATCCAGACGCAAGACGCTGCGGTGCGCCTCGGACGCCACCGTGACGATACGCGAGGGAGCCCCCCGGCGCAGCTGCTCGAAAAGGAGCTGGGTGAGCAGGAAGGGCCCCAGGTGATTGGTGGCGATCATTCTGTCGAAGCCCTGGGGAGTCGTCGAGGGCCGGATGTCGTGCGTCCCGGCGTTGTTCACGAGCACGTCCACGTGCTCCCAGCAGCGGCTGATCTCCCGTGCGACCGAGCGAACTTCGTCGAGAGCGGCCAGGTCGGCGACGAACAGCCGGACGTCCGTCCCTGGCCAATCGGCAGCCAGCTCCGCGACGGTGGCCGCGCCTCTGTCGCGGTTCCGGCACACGAGGGCCAGCCGGGCTCCGGCCGCTGCGAGTCCATGGGCGATCTGCCTGCCGATACCGGAGGTCGCGCCGGTGACGACGCAGTGCGAGTCCCTCATGGCGCGGTCCTCTCACTTTCCCCGGATCGGCTGCCGTCCCCGGCCCACCGATCCGAGGACGTGTTGGGCCGGTGGCGGGCGACGCAGGCGTGAGGGCTCCTGCCCGTCGGCGACGGCGGATCCGCGATGTCGACGAGTTCCACTTCCGACAGCCGCGCCAGCAGGCGCCCGTCGGGTGTGGTCCCGCTGCACACGCCCGCGTCGTCGACGGCCACGCTCAGGCTGTGCCCGTACTGCAGGACGAGGTCGTGGTCGTTGGCCCCCTGCGTGTACAGGTCGATCCGGCCGATGGAACGGGGCACGAAGAGGGGTTGGTGGCCGGCTGACCGGGGCCTGAGGGCGAGGGTGCGCAGCGCGGCGCACAGGAAGAGCGCCGGAGTGGTCATCGTGCGCAACTGGGGATGGCCGGCCAGCGAGGGCGTCCACGTGCCACGTGCGGCCGTGGCGTCCACAAGGCAGTCCGAGAGGTTGCGGAAGGGGCCGCGCAGGGAGACCGGGGCGTGGGAGGAGGCGTAGGCGTCTTGAGCCGGCAGAGGGGATTCGAGAGGACGGGAAGCCTGCTGGGTCGCTTCGCGCGGCCGCCGGTCCAGCAACACCACGGTCCGGAAGTGCCGCAGCGCGCCCCGCCGGGTTCCTCCGCGAGGGTCGAGGGTGTCCGAATGGATGGTCACCTCGACGGCGGATCCCGACGTGTCCTCCTCCGCGGGTGAAGCGGACGTCTCCGACGCCCGGATCCGCAGCGGGGAGGGCACTGCGCGGGCGAACGGACGGATGAAGGTCTCGAATCGTGCGTCGCGGAATCCCGTGGTGACGGCGTCGGGAAGCAGTGCCTCGGCCGCCTGCGCGGCGATGTCGAGAATGAAGGTCGCCGGTACGGTCGGCTTTCCGCTGACCAGGTGGTCGAAAAGGTGCCGTTCGAAGTGGGGATCGACCAGGTACGCCCACTCGGCGCCGGTGGAGGCGTCCGGTCGCCGCGTCCACCAGGGCGGCCGTCGGCGGACCACTGGGGCCGACGGCCGGTCGTCTCGGACGAGGCCCGGCCGGTGTTGCCGCAGCCGGTCGCGCTCCGCCGGACCCAGGTACACCGACGAACCACCGGCCAGTGGCGCTGCACGCATCTCGGCCGCGAACTGTTCGGCACCCTCCTCCGTGGAGATCGGCGTGAACTGAGCCTGGCGCGCCACGTGTTCCTGGAACAGTGCGTCGGCCCCCATACCGGTCTGTCCCCACATAGTGAAGCCGATCGTCGTCTGCGCGGCCCCGATGGCTGTCTCGGCCAGGGCGGCCAGGTAGGCGTTGGCGGAGGCGTAGTCCGTGTCCCCGGGCGCTCCGGCGGTGGCGGAGTAGGAGCCGACGTTGCACCACCATCGGGGCGGGTGGGACGCCAGAGCGTTGGAGAGATGACGGTGCCCGAGCACCTTCGTGTCCCGGACGGCGCGGAACGCGTCGAGGGACTTGCCAGGCAGCAGGGACGAGGCCACCTGCCCCGCGGCGTGCAGGACGAAGTCGACACGGCCCTCAGCCTCCAGGACTCGTCCGACCACTTCCTGGACGGAATCCCGGTCGGTCACGTCGCAGGTCGCGTAATGCACGCGATCGACCCCGAACTGGGTCCTGAGCACCCGCAGGGAGTCTCGTACTGTGCGCTGCTTCAAGATGCCGTCCACCTGCGCCACCACGGCCCGCATCGGCAGGTCGGGGTGTTCCCTGCGCACCCGTCGGAGGAGGTCCGTCCGCGTGTTCTCGCCCGGCCCGTCCCGCAGGTCGTCGAACGGCTCCGGACGGTCCACCGGGGTGCGGCCCAAGAGCCACAGGCGCGGGCGTAGGTGGTGCGGCAGGGTCGTCAGCAGCACTCGTGCTATGCCGCTCGCTCCTCCGGTGACGACGCCCACGCAGTCTTCCGGGAGCAGACCAGGGGCAGGGACCACGGTGGGCAGGGGAGCAGGGAGCACGGCCTCCACCCAGCGTTCGCCGCGAAGGAACCGCACCACCGGGGGAGGACCGGGCGAGGCCGCGTGCTCCGCCTCCGCATGGGCGAGCACCGTGCTGGTCCCTGCCTCGTCCGTGGTCATGACGCTCGCCGCGCAGTCGGGGCGTTCCCAGCGCAGGCTCTTCACCAGCCCTTCGAACAGTGCCGGAACGGCCGACGCCCGAGGTGAGTGCGCCGCGTCGCTCAGCAGGACCGTCAGGGAGCCGTGTGACGCGGGGCGGGCCCACAGGCGCTGCACGGTGAGGAACGTCATTTCGTGCAGTGCGAGGGCACGGTCCAGGGTCATCTCCGAAAGGTCGCCGACAACGGTCAGGTGCGGTGCCGCTTGGTGGGTGGCGACCGACAGCGCCTCCCGGGCTCGAGCCGAGGTGTGCCGCTCGTCGCCGGCCGGGAGGACCAGTACCGTGGAATCGGCCGCCTTCGCATCGTGCCTGATCCGTGCGGCAGTCTCGGAGGAGTCTGCGAGCACGACTCCCAGCGATGGGAGCGGCGAGCGCGAGGGCCGGTTGCGGGACGCGGGCAGGGGTTCGCGCACGAAGCTCGGTGCGTACCGCGTTGTCAGGCGGGGCGAAGAGGGCTCCGGGGAGATCGAGCGCCCGGCACGTACCGGCTGGACACGCAGTGCCGTGTCGCCGTGGCGGGCGCGCAGCCGGACCGGGGTGCCGTCCGACTCGACGGCATGCAGGAGGGCGACGGCGTGGTCGGCGGCCAGGTAACTTTGTTCGGGTTTCGTCGGCGCTGCTGTTGCGTCGGCCGAGTTCTTTCGGTCGTCGGACAACCGTGCCAGTGCCTGCCACCCGTGGCGTTCGGCCAGGCTTTCCGTGGTCACCGCAAGCAGGAAGGCGCCCTCGGCGAGCGGTGTCGTTTCGGCGCTCGTCAGCGCCGCGTTGGTGGCCGTGGCGTTTCCGTTGACGGCCAGGACCAGGGCCAGGTGCAGCTCGCCCGTGCGCAGGTACCGTTGGGCCACGCGGAGCGCTGTGAGCGTGCTGTCCACGCCGGCGTCCACGGCCATGGTGGGCCCGTGCAGGTCGTATCGGGCAGCGAGTCTCGACGCTATGACGTTGGGCAGAACACCTGCCTGGGAGTCCTCGGTGCAGGCGGGAAACGACTCCCGCATCGTCTCCAGGCATGCGGCCGCGGTCGTGAAGCCCGGCTCGGAGGCGTGCTCCCGCAGCACCGCGGTGGCGTCGTCGTGGTAGCAGCGGACAGTGGCGCCGACGAGTCCGCGGGGCATGCCGGTGTGCGCGGCGATCACTCCGGTGGTGTCCCGCAGGTCCGCCCACACTTCGCCGTGGTCGTCGACGAACTGTGCTGCGGCCTGCAAGCCCATCAACTGCCCCGGATCGACGACGGGCAGGGTACGGGCGGACAGCCTCACTTCGGACGGCGGAGGAGCAGGGTAGGGGGCCGGGAACGCAGCGGGCGGTGCGGCTGCCGAGCCGCGGAGCCAGTCCCGCAGAGCGGTGCGGGACGGAGCACCGGGCAGATGCGCGGACCAGGCGACCAGGACCATGTCGTCGTCGGCCTTCCGTGGGGGCGCGGAGCGGAGGCCGGTCACCTCACCGGGATCGGCCACCAGGAGGTGGCCGTTGGTTCCTCCGAACCCGAACGCCGAGACACCGACGGTCCGGCGTCCTTGGCGCCGGGGCAGCAGCCTGATGGGCCCGGTCGGTACTTCGAGGCCGTCGGCAGGCTCGTCCCGGTGTCCCCGGGCGCCCAGCTGGGCCGGAATCCAACCATGACGAAGTCCGAGGAGGGCGTGGATGAGGGATACGACGCCGGCCGTCCATCCGGTGTGTCCGACGACCGGTTTGTTGCTGGTACAGCGCTGTCCGGAGGGCTTACCGAGGGCGGACAGCACCTGTGACTCCACGCGGTCACCGGCGACTGTTCCGGTTCCGTGTGCCACGATCCAGTCGATCTGTTTGGGCGTCAGGGAGTTGACGGAGCGGGCGCGTTCTATCGCGCGGCGCTGACCGGCCGGGTTGGGCGCGGAGATCGACTTGCCCCGGCCGTCCGCGGCTCCTCCGAAACCCAGTAGTACGCCGTGCACCGTGTCCCCGTCGTCCAGCGCCCGTTGCAGCGTCTTCAGAGCCACCACACCGGCGCCGTCGCTGAAGAGAGTTCCGTCCGCTTCCTTCGTGAACGCGCGTACGCGCCCGTGCCGTGATAGGCCGTTCAGCTTCGCGAACATCACTGCCATGGTGGGATCGACCACGGTGATGCCACCGCAGTAAGCGGTCTCGCACTCGCCGGCCAGAAGCGCCTTGACGCCGAGATCCACCGCGTAGAGCGATGAGGCGCAGGCGGTGTCCACGACACAGGACTCCGTAAGCCGCTCGGGCAACCGGGAGAACACATCCCGTACGACCGCGTCCGGTGTGAGTGCCTCGCACGCCGGCAACGCGTGCCGGTAGTGCGAGAACAGTGCCTCGCGGACGCGTGCGGTTTCCTCTCTGTCCTTCAGATCGCGGGTCACCACATCCACGAGTACCGATTCGACGAGGCTCTGACTGCCTCCGGGCCAGGCCCCGATGAACGCCGCACACCGGCGGCCGGACTCCGTGCGGACGTGCTGGCGGGCCTGTAGGAGAGCGTGCCGCAGCCATCGCACCGCGGCGTCGCGGCCGGCCCCCTCACGCTCCTCCTCGCTCAGGGCCGGGTGGGGACGGAACCCGTGGAGGTATCCCGCACGGCGCGCGTAGGTTTTGTCCTCCTGCTGCGTATCGCCGGACCAGAAGTGGTCGAGACGAAAGCGGTCCCCCGGTTCGCTGAAGGCGTCCCGGCTTCCGTTGAGCAGCCGCCACAACTCGGCGGGGCTGCTGGCTCCGGGCACTGCGAGCCCGATGCCCACCACGGCGACGAGTTCCCCGGCGTTCTCCGGTGTCTTCATCCGCGCAGATCCTCGACCAGGTCCGCTATGCGCTCCAGGGTGGTCGCCTCGTTGCGTCGTTCGCCTGGGACGACGGGCAGGTCGTAATGGCGCCGGACACGCTCGAAGAGCGCGATCTGCTTCGCCGAGTCGACACCCAGATCCGCCTCCAGATCGATGTCGGCAGTCAGCATCTCGGCCGGGAAGCCGAGGTCTTCGGCGTACAGGGCGGCAAGCTCGGCCAGCAGTTCGGCATGCCCGTCGGGGGACTTGCTGCCGGTGGGAGAGGGCACGTCGTCGTTCGCCTGTTCGTTGTCCGTGGCGCCGGACGCGCCGTCCTTTTTCGCCGGCCATCGGGCCGGCACACCGGCACTCGTCAAGGTTGCCGCGAGACCTTCCATGTCGCCGCGGTTCGCGAGGAGCGGGATCGCGGTGACTGCGGCGGGGAGGGAGGACCGCACGATCCCGGAGAGGGCCTGACGCGCACCAGCTTCGATGAACACGCGCGTGCCCTGGCGGAACAGGGTGAGCAGCGCGTCGTAGAAGGGGACGGGCGCGATCATGTTCCGTTCAACGACTTCCCGGACGTCCGCGGCGCTGTGCACGAACCGTCCCAGAACAGGGGAGAATACGGCGACCCGGGGGGCTCGGACGGTCACGTCCGCCACGGCCTTGCGGAAGCGCTCGGCCGCGTCGCTGAGCAGAGGGTTGTGGAAGGCGTACCGGGCGCGAAGCCGAGTGGCCCGCAGGCCCAGGTCCATCGCGATCTTCTCGACCTTCTCGAGGGACGCGGACGGTCCTGAGACAACCGTCTGACCAGGGCCGTTGTCGATCGCAGTGCGCAGACCGGGTTCGTCCAAGACCCCCACCAGATGGTCGGCACGCCAGGCCGGGACGTCGAGTGCCACGAGTCCTCCGTCCTCGGGCGCGGCACTGCGGAACGCGTCGATCCGCGCGCACGCCATGCGCGCGACATCGGAGACGGGCACCGCCCCGGCGGCGGACAGGGCGGCGAACTCACCGAAGCTGTGTCCCATGAGGACGTCACCGCGCACTCCCATGCCGGCCAGTAGTTCGGCCGCCACCGCGTTGGTGGCATAGATCGCCAGATCCAGCCGATCACTGTCGCTCTTCAGGAGGTCCTGCAAGGACGGTGCCTCACGGTCCAGCACCAGCGGAGCGATCGGGTCGTGGCCCTGGGCGGTGATCACCTCGTCGATGGCGGCCAGTGCCTCAGAGGCCCTCGGCAAGCGGCTCGCCCTGTCGGCGAGGACCCCGGGCAGGTAGGCACCCTGCCCGGGAAACAGAACGGCTGTGTGCAAGGACATGATCAATCCTTTCAGGCGTTGAGTGGGCGAGCACATCAAGAGTGGCGAGGTGCCCGACCCAAGGGAAGTACGCCCAGTTCTTCATAGAACTTCCTGGCTGCTTCCACGGAGTTCAGTGTGCGCGGAAATCCGGCATAGGCTCCGGTGTGCACGAATATCTCGATCACCTTTTCCGGAGATATCCCAAGGCGATGGGCAATGTGAAGATGCGTGGTCAGTTGCTCCTCCGCGCCACCGAGTGATGCGATGATCGCAAGAGTGACCATCTCGCGCTCCTCGTGGCTCATCGCCGACCGGCTGTGGAGTTTGCCGAAGACGACATCGATCACAAGATCGGCCACATACCCGCCGACCGGACCGAGTGCCTCAACGAAGTTCTGGACTGCCTCCTCTCCTGCCACTTCCTCCGCGATGCGGTAGGCGGCAGATGTCTCGGAAGATCGCGGTGGCGTTCCCTCGGCACTCGACATGCTAATTCTCCTGAATGGCCTCCAGATCCCCCTTTCCGGACCCCGCAAAGTAAACTAACAGGTGCAGGAGCGAGGGGAATTACGGAATCTTCCACAGCAGGGAGCGCGTGTTCTCAGGGAACCGCGTCCGGAAGTACGTGAGCCTCACGCTACTAAGCGTCTTGAGCTATGGGAAGAGGATTGTCATCGAAATGACAGGAACAGGCCCTGGGACCCATTGAGCGGCACCTCCAGTGTTGAATTTTGGGCACGCGAAGAAAGGGAGACCGAGTTCCTGACGTGCTCCCAGCGCTCCCCCGCCGAAAAGCATGTACTGCGTCTCACCATGAGCGTGCGTCGCACACCTGCGGACACACCGGCGATGCGTGTGCACGTTGAACGCCGAGGGGAACGGCAGTGCCAGAGCCCTGCTCCGGTGAGCCGCGGGCAGGGCATGTTCGCACCGGCCGTAGTCCTGTCGTACGGATCTGCGCGCCCCTGGCCGGCATGACTACCGGGGCGACAGGAGAAATCAGTCAAAGGCGCGGGTTCGAGCATGTATGGGTGACAGCATGAGAAGACAGAGAACAAGAGGTCGGGCAGGCATCGTCCCGACTGTTCCCTGACTCACCGAGCCCAGGTGGCAACCCCGCAGTCCCACCTCGATGGATCATCGTCCGACGTACACGCCCACGCATTAACGACCGTTCTCCCGAGGTTTCGTGCGCACACGGGGTGTGCACCAGCGCGTACGGGTGTCAGCGACACGGGCCAGTGCGCGCACTGCCCCGATGAGGCCATTGGCGCAGCTCGCACCGCATGCACGATGGAAACCGTTCCGTCCGGACGCCGGGAGGATGCCGAGTCGTCGCGACATGAAGTCGATGTGAAGGAGGGGCACACCAGTGCCACGTCACCGCAGGCACAACGCTTTACTCGCGGAACTGCTGGCCGAAGCGGACATGAGTGCCGCGCAACTGGCGAGGGACGTCGACCGCCTGGCTGCTGCCCAGGGCCTGTCACTGCGCTACGACCGTACCGCGGTGGCCCACTGGCTCTCCGGCTCCCGGCCGAAGGCTCCCGTTCCCGACTTCGTTGCGGAAGCACTGACCCGCCGGACGGGGCGTCCGGTCAGTCCGGAGGATACGGGCCTGACCGTGCCCGCTGCCGACGACAGGTGGGACGACGACGCGGAGCGGGAGCAGCCTGGGGACCCGCTCCGCAGCCTGGTGACCCTGGCGAGAACCGACGCCGACCCAGCTCGTCGTTCGAGGCTTCTGCGTGCCGTCTTCAGGCAGTCGGTCCCGCCCGGCCCCGAACCAGCCGGCCTCCCGGAGGGCCTCGGGCGTGGCGCTCGCTGCGCCGGGGTCAGCGAAGCCGACGTGGAGAGAGCTCGGTACATGCTGGACCAGTTAGCCGGGAATTGGTCCCTGTTCGGAGGAGCGCACGCCCGTGCCTCGTCCGCCTCATACATCGGCGACGACATCGGTCGTCTGCTGCTGAAACCGGCGTCACCGGCGCTACGCAAAGAGTTGCTGTCAGTGACCGCACAACTCGCGCACATAATGGGGGACATGGCGGCGGATGCCGGCTACCAGGGACTGGCGCAGCGCTATTACTACGCAGCGCTGAGAACCGCCGCCGAGAACCAGGAGCGGCGCACACGCGCCATCACGCTGAGGGCGTTGAGTGTGCAAGCGGTCCGGATGGGTGCGCTGCGCCACGCGGTCGACCTCGCCGATGCGGCGGTCACCGCCGCTGACACCGAGGACAGCGACGACTTACGGGCGTTCGTGCACGTGCAGCGCGCCCATGCCCGGGTGCTGTCCGGCGAGTCCCGTACCACCGTCTACCGGGACATGGAGACAGCCGAGGCGTGCATGACCCGGGCTGCTTCTCGCCCCGGACACTTCACGTGCTACCCGAAAGCCGGAATGGCCTACCGGAAGGGCCAGGTGCTCCTGCGTCTCGGGCACACCCAGGCGGCGCTCGACGCCCTGAGGTACGCGGCACAGGACCGGCCTGTCGACGAACGCCGCAGAAGGGCGTTCAGTCAGGTTCGTGTCGCCCTCGTCCTGCTGGATCTGGGACGGGTCGACGAAGCCTGCGTGTACGGCCGTCTGTTCATCGATGAGTACCTTTTCCTGCGTTCCCATCGATCAGCGGTGCTCCTGAAGGAGTTACAGGCACGGCTCGTACGCTTCCGGCGCGTCCCGGAGGCTGCTGTGCTCCTGAGCAGGATATCCACCCTCGCTCCCGGCCTCGCTTCCGGGCCGCCGAGTGCGGTCCGGTCCGGAGCACGCGCGATCGCTCCATTCGACTGAGCGGGGCGGCGACGCCGGGCAATCGGCCGGGCGTTCAACGCGTTCACGCATGCCGTCGCACCGGTCCGTGTGGCGAGGCCGCTCAGGGACAGCCGCACTGCATGGCTGCGGGGGGACGCCGCCCCCGCCGGAGTCGGACCGACCCCCGACCCGGTAGCGAAGCCGAAAGACCTCAACAGGAGGCGCACGACTGTGAACGACCCGCTTCGTCCATGCGAGCAGGAAGAGCCCTGCGTTGAGAGAGGAGAAGCCGATCCCCGGGCCTCGCACCCCGCGCCAGCGATCGGAAAGCTGAGCGGCGAGGAACTACTGACGACGACCCGGTCCGTACGGCGGCGTCTGGACCTCGAGCGTCCGGTCGACATCCGTCTGGTGCACGCGGCCCTGTCGGACGCATTGCAGGCACCCAACGGCTCCAACGACCAGCCGTGGCAGTGGGTCGTGGTCACGGACGCCGGAAGCAGGCGCCGACTGGCCGAGTGCTACCGCAGGGCGGCCCGGCCCTACTTGGAGGCGATGGCGGACCAGGCGGCCGAGGAACCCGGACGGACCGGCGTCTGGCGGGCGTCCGCGCACCTGGCGGAACACCTGCACCGCGTGCCCGTCCTCGTGGTGCCCTGCCTGAGCTTGTCACCTGGCGACTTCGAAGAGAGGTTCAGGAAGCTGGGGCTGCCTGCTCCGGTGGACCACGTGGCGCACTCGGTGTACTACGGATCGATCTGGCCCGCCATGTGGAGTCTCATGCTCGCCCTGCGGCTGCGCGGACTGGCCTGTGCGGTGACGGCACTGCACCTGGCCCACGCCCAGGAGGCCGCCGAGATTTTGCGTCTGCCGGACCACGTCACCCAGGCCGGACTCCTGGCCGTGGCTCATCCGACGGGTACGTCCTTCCGCCCTGCGCCCCGCAGAGGCGTCGAGGAAGTGGTGCACCAGGATTTCTGGCGCTCCTGACCATTCCGCTCTACAGAACGCGACGAACGAGCCCACCACCAGGAACAGGACAGACACGTCATGGTCGATCAAGACAAAGACATCGAGATCGAGGTATCGCAGGCCGACACGCCTGTGGGGGCCGATGGTCCGTACGCCTCGGCCCGGCGCGTCGTCGTGCGGGAACTCGATGCAATGCTCTCCCACGTCGACGACCGGGCCTCCGCCGACCTCGTCACCGCGCTCCGCGACGCCAGGAGGATCTTCGTCGCCGGAGCCGGACGTTCCAAACTCTCTGCGGAGGGCTTCGCGATGCGTCTGATGCACCTGGGACTGTGCGCTTACGTCGCGGGCGACGTCACCACCCCGTCGATCGGTCCCGGGGATCTGCTGGTGGTGTGCAGCGGCTCAGGAGAGACCCCCACCACGGTGGTGATGGCGAAGAGTGCCGCGGACGCGGGTGCCCGGATAGCCGTCGTGACCGCGAGTGCCGACTCACATCTGGCCCGGCGGGCCGACCTGGTGATCCACCTGGCCGAGTACAGCCAGGACCATGAGCTGGAGCGGTCCGTCCAGTTCGTCGGCACCCTGTTCGAGCAAGGGGCCCTGCTGTTCTTCGATTCCCTCGTGCTCGCCTACGAGCGGCTGCACAAGGTCGACACGCGGGAAATGTTCGCCCTGCACACCAACCTCGAATAGGCACGGGATTACAAGTGACCACACCAGTCTCGCTGACCAGCACCAAGATGAATCTGGGTCTGCGACAGACCGAGCAATGGATCGACGACGTCCTTCTGCCCAGGGCCGACCACCTGGGACGGCTGCGCTTCTGCGTGTGTCTTCCTCACCCGCTTCTTCCTGCCGGACTACGACACGTCAAGGAGACCGGCATGACGATCGGGGCCCAGAACGTGTGGTACGAGGGGGGAGCGGTTACCGGCGAGGTCTCCGCAGACCTGCTGGCAGAGATCGGCTGCACACACGTGATGGTCGGACACGCCGAGCGTCGCCGCCTGTTCGGCGAGGACGACCGACTCGTCGGCCGCAAGGCCCGGGTGGCCTCACTCGCCGGCCTGGTCCCGGTGATTTGCGTCGGTGAGAACGAGCGCCTTGGCCCCGCGGAGACCGTGGCCCACGTCCACCAGCAGGCGACGACCGTCCTGCGCTTCCTCCCCACCGGAGCCGCGGCCGTCGTCCTGTACGAACCCGTCTGGGCCATCGGCGGTGGGCAGAGCGCCGAACCACACCAGGCCGCCGCAGTACTGGACGCCTTGCACAACGCGGCGCCCGACCACATCACTCTCACCATGATCTACGGCGGCGCCGTCACGGCGGGAACCTACTCCGCTCTCCGCCGGCTTGCTCCCTGGGACGGGGTGGCACTGGGGAGGGCCGCCCAGGACGGTGCGATGCTCGACGACGTGCTGAGCGAACTAATGGGTGCGCCGCAGCACGAAACGGGAACCGGCAGGTGACGGTTGGGCGCGAAAAGTGAATGGGTGTGGGAATACGAGGGGTACCGGCCCGAGGAGGAAGGCGTCCGTGAGACGCTGTGCGCCCTCGGCAATGGAGTCTTCGGCGTCCGCGCCGCCGTGCCCGGCGAGGATTCCGGGGGACCCCACTACAGGGGAGCCTATGCGGCCGGGTGCTACAGCCTTACGTCTCCGTCGGTGGAGGGGCGAACGGTGCAGTGCGAGGCCATGGCCAACCTGCCCGATTGGCTGTGGACGCGCCTGCGGCCTCTCACCGGGGACGAAGACGACGAGCCCTGGCTGTCCGTCGACAGCACCGAACTCCTGCGCCACCACCTCAGACTCGATCTCCGCAACGGTGTGCTGACCCGCCTCGTCCGGTACCGAGACCGTCGGGGAAGGCGGACCCGCGTGGCGCAAGCGGTCCTGATGAGCATGGACGACCCGGCTCTGGCCCTGGTGAGGACCAGGGTCACCGCGGAGAACTGGCAGGGTGCCCTGGAAGTGGAGTCCGCGCTGGATGGCTCCGTCTCCAACAGTCAGGTGGACCGCTACAGCGCGTTCGGTGGGCACTACCTCACCGACTTCCACTGCGTCACATGTGCCTGCGATCACACGGTGACCATGGGTTGCCGAACCGTGGGCACCGGAGTGGCGGTCGCCGTTGCGGCCGCAACTCGGGTCCTCGGCAGGGAAGACACCGGCCGGCTGTTGGTCAGGACCCTCGACGCGGACAACACCCGCCCCCTGCGCCCGGGCACACTACTGCGCCTGCCGGTGGCACGTGGGGGCAAGGTCGAGGTGGTCAAAACCGTCGCGCAGCTGACTTCCCGGACACTCTCCCCGGAGGTTCTGGCGGAGCGAGCGGCCAGGAGAGCGGCTTCGGCACCGCACCCAGCAGAACTGGCGGCCCGTCACCAGGAGGCCTGGCGGAAGTTGTGGCACCGGTCACCCCAACCGAGCGTCTTCGTGCCGAAGCAGAGTTATCGGCTGCACCAGTTCCACCTCCTGCAGACGATGTCCCCTCATGTCACTGGTCTGGACGCCGGCTTTCCCGCCCGGGGTCTGCATGGAGAGGAGTACCAGGGGCGCGTCTTCTGGGACGAACTGTTCGTCGTGCCATGGCTCTCTCTCCACTGGCCCCGCACGGCCCGCGCCTTGCTCGACTACCGGTACCGCAGGCTCCCCGCGGCCCGGGACGCGGCGGCGAAGGCCGGCCTCAGAGGCGCTCTGTTTCCCTGGCAGAGCGCGGCGACGGGACGCGAGGCGACCGTGCCGCTCGTCCTCAACCCGCTCAGCGGCCGCTGGACCGCCGATCACAGCGCCCTGCAACGCCACATCAACTCAGCGATCACGTACAGCGTCGACCAGTACGTCCGTCTCAGCGGCGATCTCGCCTACCTGCACGCACGAGGCGCGGAGATCATCCTCGAGACGGCCCGTATGTGGGCGTCCTCCGCAGCCCAGCACTTCGACGGCCGCCGCTACCACCTCGTGGGTGTCATGGGACCGGACGAGTACCACGATGCGTACCCCGGAAGTCCCGTACCCGGGTTGCGGGACAACGCCTACACCAATGTCACGGCTGCCTGGACGCTCCTCCGGGCTCATCGACTGTGGTGCGCTCTGCCTGGGCAGCAGCGGGATCGACTGGCGGCGCTTCTCTCCATGACCCCGGACGAGCCGCAGTCCTGGCTGGAGATATCGCACCGGCTGCACGTCCCCTTTCACGAGGGTGTCATCAGTCAGTTCGACGGATACCGGGAACTGGCCGAGTTCGACTGGCGCGGCTACCGCTCACGGTACCCGGACCTCAGAAGACTCGACCGCATTCTGGAGCGCGAGGGGGATCACCCCAATCGCTACCGGCTGAGCAAACAGGCCGACACCCTCATGCTCGGCTATCTCTTCACCCCGAAGGAACTGATGGCTCTGCTGCAGCACCTGGGGTATTCCGCGGCCCCGGACACCTGGCAGCGCACCGTCGACCACTATCTCCCCCGCACCACCCACGGGTCCACCCTCAGTGCTGCCGTGCACGCCCATGTGCTCAACGACATCGGGCATCCGGCGGCTGCGGCGTTCGTCCGTCGGGCTCTGCGGGTCGACACGGACGGCACCGATCGTAGCGGCACGTCCTATGGCATTCACCTCGGCGCCATGGCGGCTGCTCTCCGTCTCGCAACGGAGGCGGAGTGCGGCGACCGGCCTACTTGAGATGTTCCCTCAGGGCCCGGCACTTCCCTCGTGTGCCGCGATCCCTAGCCCCGCAGGAGGGCCTGTTCGTAGTCCCGGCGGGCGACACACATGCTTCCGGTTGTTCTTCTCCTGCACGCACACAGGGACCGCATGTCACCGGGCCGAGACCACGCCGGTATCCGGTCTGTCCGCCCGATACCACTCCCGCATTGCCCTGCCCCAGCGAACCTGCCGCACGCCTCTCCGCCCGGCGACCGCAGGGGTCGCGCTCGGGGTGTGCGTGTCGCGGTCCGGGGTGTGTCCGGACGGGCCAGTGTGCACACTGGCCCGTCCGGGTCATGGCGGCCTGCCGGCCGCCGGCCGCATCATGTGGTCCACCGCATCATGCGGTTGTCGTCCGCCTACATTGCAGGAGGCTCTGTCGTGCGCCGTTCGACCTCTCTGATACCCACCGCCGCCCTGGCGGCCCTGGGACTTGCCGCCACCGTCACATTCCCTGCACACGCTGCAGACCCCGAGAACCCGATTGTCGTGTGCGAGGACGCCAACAACGAGATCGATGTCGACTTCACCACCGGCGCCGCCCACGTCAACACGTCGATCTACCACGGTTGCGTGTCCGCCGACGCCCCGTCCATCGTCTACGGAGAGGTGCAGCCGTCCAGCGGTACCGTCACCGGGAGCCCCGGGCTGGCCAGCGTCACCGTGCAGGACTGGGAGATCAAGTGGTACAACGCCCAGAACGGTCTGGTGGGCGCGACCGAGATCGACCTCACCGCCACCTATGTCGGCCCGCTGTCCAACCTGATGTTGGGGACCGTGACTTCCACCAACCCCCTGCTGAGCCTGAGTGCGGGCACCGCCAGCCGAGCCTGCACCACCAGCACGACGTGCACCTACTACAACACCGCTGCGGCTGGGCAGCTTCCCGTTCTCAACCTCTGACCGGGTAACG
This sequence comes from Streptomyces sp. NPDC047853, assembly GCF_043204535.1. Classification (NCBI taxonomy): domain Bacteria; kingdom Bacillati; phylum Actinomycetota; class Actinomycetes; order Kitasatosporales; family Streptomycetaceae; genus Streptomyces; species Streptomyces sp. NPDC047853. The sequence goes on from NZ_JBIDCI010000025.1 coordinate 45,900, forward strand.
GGCGCGCTGGCTCCCGGTGGTCGGTCACTGACGAACCGTGCGGGGACGGAACAGTGCCGAGACCCATGGTGCCGGCCAGGGGAGTACGTCGGCTGTCGCGCACGGACACGGTTCGGACTGTCCGCCATCGCCGTCAACTGCCCTTGCGAGGCAGTAGTCGCGGCATTCTCAACCGAACCAGCTCGGGACCGCGAGTCGGGCGGCTCCTCGTCCGTCGTGAGACGTCGTGCCCATCCTCGTCGTGTCCTCTCTTCTCGGAAAGGAACCAGGAGTGTCACGCACCGTACGTACAAGGTTCTCCAGGATCGTCCCAGTGCTGGCGGCAGTCTGCCTCCTCCTGGTCGGCGCGCCACTGACGGCATCTTCGGCCGTTGCCTCTGCGAAGGGGGCCGACGGCTTGTTGGACGTCACCTGCACACCGCCGAGCAGTGCGGTCTCCAGCTACAATCCGCCGCTGAGCAACGCCCCGCAGGCCTCCCAGGCCACGATTTCGTACCAGTTCGGGCCCTGTCTCTCGTTGTCGCAGCCGAACGTGACCTCCGGATCGTCTGTGGTCACCAACCCGCCCCGGCAACGGACCTGCCTCGACCTGCTGGCGGGCGGAAGCATGACGATCGTCATCACGTGGAACACCGGGCAGACCAGCACCGTGTCGGCGAACTTCAACACCAACGTGGTGGGCGCGTTGCTGGAGGTCGTCATCACCGGGACCGTCACCTCCGGCCTGTTCCAAGGTGACACCGTACTCCTGAACCAAACCGGCCCGGCGACCCAGATCCTGCAATGCACCCTCGGGCTGGGTTCCGTTTCGAAGATCTACAGCGTGGTGACGCTGGAGATCACCTCGATCTGAACGGTCCGCGTGCCCTGCCGTGTCCCCACCGGAACAGCCGATTCGGCCCCGTCCGGTGGGGCACGGTCCGCTCAGGGAAGGACGCCGGAACGCCTCCCGCTGTTCCTCATGCTCCGGAGAGCGGAGTACCCGGGCCCGCAGCGTTTGACTGACCGCTCGGTTCCGGTGACTCAGCCACAGCAGAGCCACATCCGGGCTCCTCCATATACCTTCGCCGGCCCGGGCGGCGACCCGGGAGTCCACCGCCGGGCCGGGCGGGTGTCTCGACGGGAGTCGCGCACCGCGCGAGAGCGGCGACGTGATCAAACAATGGGTCGTTCATGCAGTCAGGGTCGGGTCGATCGCACGTACCGGCACGGCGTATAGGACCATTCGGGTGAGTCGCTCTTCGCCTCTTCGCCGCGACGACAGGAGACGAGCAGGGCCGCCCGGCTCCTGAGTAACGTGCTGTCCGGGGCGATGGCCGTAGTCAGGTGACGTGCCGATGGCGCCGTCACTACCTCACCGAGTACGTGACCCTACTCGGTGACCTGCTGCCCGCCACAGGTCAGCAGGGCGGCGGATGCACCCCAGGCGGTGGCTGGCGTCGCGCCGAACGATATCGCCGTGCACGCCGAAGCGGCGGGCAGTGCCCTCCTGGTGACCGCACCCGGGTTGTGGGGAGGCTGCCTCGACCGGTCATGCACGGCTGCCCCTTACGCGGCTCCGGTTGCTTGACGGCTTCTCGTCACAGCACAGTAACGAGAAAGGGACCGGATGTAGTGGTCAGTCCGCCTGGTGTCGCACAGGCGAGCAGGTCGAGGCTGGTGATGACGACCGTGTTGACGATCGTGTGTCCCGCGTAGTCGCCCTGTGTGATGGGCCCGGTCGCGACAAGCACCGTCGTGCCGTTGGGCCGCAACGCCAGAGAACTGGTGAAGGCGAACCGGGAAGGTTGTGTGGCGGGATCAGCCCAAACGATCTTTCCGGTGCCGGAGCTGCCACCACCCAGGCAGTTGAGGTTGCCGCTGCCGTCGAAGGTGTAGGTCCCCGCCGTGTGCTGAAGATCGGTGGAGACACAAGGCCCTAGTGTGCCGGCTGAGTGCACGTCGACATGAGGGGTGGGCGTGGCGAAAGTGAGGCCCGGCGAGTACGAGGTGCTCTGCACGCCGAGGGGACACGTGACGACACCGCCGTCGTCCGCAGCCGCTGTCGCAGGGACTGCGGGAAGGGTGACAGCAGCGCCGAGGGCCGAGGCAATCAGAGCGGACGCGAGCGTTGTACGCATGACAGGGACCGTCCTTTGATGAGACGTCATTCACGGTTCAGGGATGAGGCCTGCCACGGGCGAGCGGCTCGGTCTCAAGTGCTCCGCCGGATTGCAGGAAGGGGTGATGACACGACCGGTGGATGGTTCGCCAAGGGTCCCCTCTCGGGCTGGCCGCGCAGGATGGCAGGACGAGCTTCGGGGCGCTGTCCCGATGGTGGTCTTTACACCACCTCCAGGGTGGTCACACCACTGACGTCGGTGACCCCGGTGGTGAGGCATCCGACGATGTCGAGACTCGGGTAGACGACGACCTCGTGGATGACGTGCCCGGCGAACAGACCGGACCCGATCGTGCCGACGCTCGTGACGATCGTGCTGCCTGTGCTGCGGGTGACCACGGTCGTGAGCGTGGCGTAGCTGTGCTGTCCGTTGCTCCACTCGATGTCGAGAGGCGGATGAGTCACAGGCGGTGCCACCAGACAGTTGGCGTCCGTTGTGTAGTCCAGCGTGGTGCCGGCCGAGGTGACGGGCGGGTTCTGGGGGTCGGTCCCTACGTCGAGGCAGGACGGGTAGGCGTGGGTGGACGTGATGTGCGTCGAGCGAGTCGTTGTCGACAGCGGTGGTGAGTAGCTCTGGTCGGCCGTGCCGGTGCAGACGACCAACGCCACGTCATCCTGCTTGGCTGCCGCGGCCCCCGTGCCCCCCATCCCCGCCAGGGAACACAGTGTGATGAAAGCGAGTGTTGCCGCTGTGCTGTGTCTTCTCATGCTGAACCACCCTGAAATAGTCACCTGTTGGCTCTGTGCACACAGCCGACTGTGCGCCGGTTCCGGGCTCGACACCATGGCCCGGGGGGAGGGCGCACATATGGCCTGCAACCGCACACCGGTGTGCGCCTCAATGGCCCCGCACCCCCCATCGCGCGCCCCGTATCAGCCCAGCCTCCGCCGCATATAACCGGCCTACTGCCCTCGGGAGCCAACAGGGAAAGCGCACGCGATCTGCTCACCCTCACCGAGGCCCGATCCGGCCTCGGTCGCCGGGATCCCCGCCACCCTGCGCACTGCTCAGATGGATTTTGGTGGTGAGTCCACCGCGGGAGCGTCCCGGACACTCGCCGATCTGACCACCCTTCTCCAGCCGGACGATGAGTTTCCGCAGCACCGGATCGACCTGATTCGTCCCCCGGCTGACCCCCTTTTGAGACACCGCGGCCGGGGGTGCGTTCCTCGCGCCAGCCGCATGCTGGTGGGCCCGCACCGCGGTCGAGTCCACCGACACGTCCAGTCGATCCCGCCCGCGGCGTCCTCGGCGGCCTGGACCTTCGACAGCAGCATGGCCCACGTTCCATCCGCTGACCAGCACCGATGCGGTGCGTAGACCGTCTCCCACGGCCCGAACCGCTCCGGCAAATCCCGCCACTGCATGCCCGTCCGAACCCGGTACAGCACCCCGTTGATCACCCGCGGTGTTCACTCCACCGACCCCCACGCGCAACACGAGGCAAGAACGACTCCCGTCGATCCCACTCCGCATTCGTCGGATCCCCACGGCCCATACGCCAAGCCTGGCCTCAAGAGCCCACTCACGTCAGGAGACCCGAGAAACAGCTTTTAGGAGTGATATTCAAGTGTCACGCTCACACCAGGGGCGATGCGAGGGTGTCGGTTGCTTGGTGGACTCGGCGGTCTTGTCGTAGCGGGTGGGTCGGCAGCACTCGTCTTCATATCCGCCCAGCGGTCCCAGGATCTCCCGCTGGCCAGCCGTCTGTCGGCGCCGTCCCGCGTCAGGCGCGGGACGGGCGCCGCCCGGGGCGGCCGGTGAGATGGACGGGGAGCTGTGCGGGGCCGTGCAGGACGCGTGACCGTCTCGGGCTACCGGGCGCTGCCAGGGTCGCCGCGGGATACCGCTCAAAGAAGCGGCGCAGTACGGTCTCCGTCTCGGCGCGGGCGAGCGCCGCACCGAGGCAGTAGTGGACCCCGGCGCCGAAGGTGAGGTGCCGACCTGCCCCGGCCCGGCCGATGACGAACTCGTCGGGACGATCGAAGACGGCGGGGTCCCTGTTGGCGCCGGCCAGCACGACGACCACCGGGGTTCCGGCAGCGACCTTGTGCCCCTCCACCTCGGTATCTTCGCGTGCTCGGCGCACCACGTACCTGACGGGAGAGGAGTGGCGGAGCGTCTCCTCCACCACCGCGCTCCAGTCCCCGGCGGCTTCTTCCCGGCGTTCGGGCGCTCCCAGCAGGGCGTGCAGCGCGTTGCCGATGAGGTTGACGGTGGTGACGAATCCTGCAAGCAGCATCATGCCGGAGGTGGCGATCACATCTCGCTCGCCCAGCGGATGAGGGCACTGTTCCGCGAGACCGGCGATGAGCCCCTCGGGGTGCCGAGGTGCCGAGGCATGCTGCCGGAAGTAGCGTGTCATCTCCGCGTAGACCCGGTGGATGCGGTGCACTTCCGCGCGGCTCCGCGGCCCGTCGAGCAGGGCGGCGACGGTCCTGCCCCACCGCACGAACAAGGGAACGTCCGCCCGCGGAAGACCGAGCAGACGGCAGACAGTGGTGACGGGTACCGGTTCGGCGAGCGTGGTGACGAGGTCCACCGGGTGCCGGCTGCCGAGAGACCGCAGACAGGCGTCCACGTCCTCGTCCAGGTGGCGGGTCATCGTCTTCGTCCGGTCCCGCGAGAACCACGGGGTGACCATGGCACGCAGCTGGGTGTGCCGTGGTGGGTTCAGGGAGAAGAAGGCCTCGTCGAGCGGGTGCACGACATCCTCGCCGAGGTGAGTGGAGGCCCGGCCGGAGACCATAGTCGGGACGGCACCGAAGTGACTGCTGCGCAGGATCGCGTTCGCCGTCGTCCAGGTCGCGGTGAAGAGCAGGCCGCGCCGGCTGCGGACCAAGGCCCCCCGGGTGCGGACGGCCGCGTACGAAGCGCTGCCGTCCGCACCCGGAGGCAGCCGCAGGACGCGGGCGCCGAGGTCGCCGCGCAGCTGGTCCCCCGCGAGGCGGGCCCGGTCAGCCAGCAGCGCCAGTGTGCTCTCACTCGGCATCGGCTGCCGCCCCCGGCCGCGCGCGGTCCCCGGAGGGGCGGTAGGGGGACCAGTAGTACTGGCGGTAGAAGTTCTCCGCCATTTCCACCCAGGTATGCAGTCGCTCCGTGCTGTCCAGGAAACGGTGCAGGTTGACCAGCATCCAGCTCCACATCGCCTGGCTGTCGCGGCACCCGTTGCAATTGCCCGAGGTGCAGCAGAACTGGACGGTGTGGTCGGCCCGGTAGGTGTTGAACCCCCGTAGGACCGGGTTGCCGTTGCCCAGCCGGTCGGTGTGCGCCGCGTGGTCGACGCTGATGCTGGGGCAGGTGTCGTAGCCGAAGGTGCCCCAGTGTGTGCGGCCCCGGACGAGCGCGTCGAAGTAGTACGGGTGACCGATCACGGTTTCCGGGCAGTTCTGCCACACGCGGGTCATCTCGGCCACGAGCCGGTCGCTCTCCCGGATGCCGGTCGGTTCGTCCGCCCCGTAATCACTATAGAAACCGAACACGACCTGGTTGCGGTTGTCCTGGATGGCGCGCACGGTCGGTTCGATGTGGTCGATTCCAGGCTCGCTGACCGTGTAGACCCAGGTCACACGCGGATCATTGCGGTAGGCCGCCAGTGCGAGGTCGAACAGTCCGGTGATCCGCCGGCCACCGGGCCGGTGCCCGCGCAGTTGGTCGTCGATCGGGCCCCCGCCCCACAGGGACACGAAGACCTGGACGTTCTCGAATCCGTCGTAGGGCACGGGGCGGGTGCCGTTGCTGACGACCGACACGTACGGCAGGGTCTCGACGAAGACCGCGATGCGGTCGGGGACCAGCGCCGGCTCCCCGCCGATGAGCAGGACGTTCGTCGTCCCGCTTGACTGTAACCGCTCGGCGAACGTGCGCAGCGTCGTCAGGTCGCTGACCTCCTTCGCCGCCTTGTCCAGGTCGTGTTCGAAGAACCAGCAGCCCTTGCAGCGCAGGTTGCAGGCGTTGGTGATGAAGACCTCCGCGCTGCGGACGCCGGAGGAGAAGGTCTTTACCGTTTGGAGCCGGTCGCGCAACGCGGGATCGGAACGGGTCAGTTCCTCCACCCGTTCCAGCACCCGCTGCCGGCTGGGCTGAAGGGTGATGTCGAGGGCTCGTGTCATGGTGTTCCCTTTCGTTGTCGTTCTCGGGTCAGGAGGCCGCGAGGCGCAGGAGGTCAGAGGCGTTGCGGTGCAACAGGTCGGCGAACGCCGGCAGGTCGGACACCGCCGCCGGGTCCAGATGGACGTTGAGGGTGCAGGTGTCGTGGTGCGACATGAGCGAGGAGATGCACCCGCTGTTTCCCCGGGGCCCGAAGGCGAGGCAGGAGGTGATCTCGGCGCCGGCGACGTAGGCCGGCCGCTGGACGCCAGGCATGCTACTGGGCACGACGTCGATGCCGGCGGAGAGTCGCCGCACGAAGGCGGTGAGCAGGACGGGCGGGACCAGGGGCAGCAGTTCCGCTACCGCCGGCAGCACCCGCACCATGCCCGAGGTGCGTGACTCCTGCAGGAGCCGGTGGACCGCGCGGATGCGCTCGCGCAGGTTCGCGGCGGCCAGCGGCGCGGCAAGGAAGGCCGTCCCCACCTGGTTGTTCCCGCGGTGCCGGCCGCCTCTCCCCAGGTCGACGGGCACTGCCATCGACAGCGTCTCCTGCGCGGATCCGACATGGCGGTGGTAGTCGGCGTACGTGGCGAGCAGGACGGCGATGTAGGTCGACGTCACCGAGGCGCCCAGCCCCCTTCCTGCGGCCTTGAACGGTCCGAGCGGCATCGTGACCGATTCGAATCGGCGGTGCGGCGAGCGCCCCGCCAGCGCGGGGGAGGGGGACGGGATTTCCATGCGGCGCAGCTCACGAATGACGGTGTGGAGGCTGTCGGGGAGGCGTGAGGGGTGTCTGCCCAGACGACCGAGGGCGGTCGCGGCCCGCGTCCAGGTGGTTATCGACTGCTGGGACAGCGACCGCGGTCCCAGCAGCAGAGTGCGGGCCCGCGGTGCCCATGTGTTTGCGCGCGGCGGCCTGTTTCCGTAAGGCGGGGTGGCAGGGACCCCCGCGGGGCGCATCGGGGTGTGGCGGGACGCAGGAAGCACGGCGTCCATGGCCTCCCGCAGGCCCCCGCCGTCGGTGACACAGTGATGGACCTTGATCACCAGGGCCGCCCGGTCCTCCGTCAGCTCCTCGACCAGCACGGCCCGCCAGGGAGGGCGCGCGGGGTCGACGGGAGAGGCGCCCACCCGCTCCGCCAGGTCGAGCAGTTCCCTGTGACCGCCGGGCGAGGGCAGCCGGATACGCTGCAGATGGTGGTGGACGTCGAACGCGGGGTCCTCCTGCCAGGCGACCCACCCCCACCTCCAGGGTGTGTCGAGGACGCGCGCCCGTAACCGGGGCAGTGCCACGGTGACCTGGTGGAAGCAGTGGAGGAGCCGGTCCCAGGCCGGTGTGCGGTCCAGCATCCAGACCAGCACCGCGTTCGAGCGCAGGGCCTCGTCCGTGTCCAGTCGCCAGAACGTGGTCTCGAGGCCGTTGAGGAGGGCTGCCTCCTGCCAGCCGGGCAGATGGCCGGCGTGGGTGTGTGCACGCATGCGCGCCCTTCTGTCTTCGTCGTGGACTGCAGGGAAAGATCATGTGTGCTGGTGTTCTCCAGTCAGAAAGGGATGGACGGCCTCGAGGAAGTCGTCGGCGGCGTCCAGTTGAGGACTGTGACCCGCCGCCAGCAGCTGCTGGCTGCCCCGGGGGAGAAGTGAGGCCGCGCGGGCCTGCCACACGGGCGCGAGCAGGTCGCCCGTACCCCAGACAATCTGGGTTGGCATGTGCAGATGGGGCAACTCGGGCCGCAAGTCGTAGCGTTGACCGAACGGCGTCAGCACGTGCGCCAGCACGGCGAGGGACGTGCTTACGAACTGGGGGTCCCATGCCCGAGAGACGTGGTTCGCGTACCAGCGCAAAGGGACGGCCCACGGACGGTAGGTGGTTCCCAGCGCGCTCAGCGCCGTGTTGACCACGGCGGCACCGGGCAGCAGGCTGACCGCGAAGGCAGTACGGCGCAGGACGGGATGGACGCTCAGCACCAGTGCGGGGTTGACGGCCCGTCCCAGCCCTCCGGGCGCCACCAGGACGAGGCGGTCGACGTCCCTGTGCGCCGCGCGGGCCACATGGAGGGCGACCATGCCCCCGAAGGAGTGGCCCATCAGGGCGTAGCGGCCGAGGCCGATGGCAGTGGCGAAGGCCCTTACGAAGGCTGCGTACTCCTGCGGGGTGAGGCTCTCGAGGGGCGGTGTCCTGCCGAAACCCGGCAGATCGAGGGCGACGACATGGTGCGTGGTGGCCAGCCGGGGCAGCACCGCGATCCAGTCGAGAGGGCTTCCGCCGTCCCCGTGAAGCAGCAGCAGGTCCGGGCCGGCGCCGCCTTCCAGATAGACGGCGACGCGCCCCTCGACGTCCGCGCGGCTCTCCCGGATGCCGGGGGCGGCTGCTGTCACGGTGGTCTTCCCAGCTGTGCCGTCCGGGCTCGGCCCGGTCATGAGGAGGGGGACGGACGGGCGGATTCGATGACGGCCCGCACCAGCCCGCCGACCGTGGTGGCGTGTTCCCAGTGCGTGTCCGGAGCCGCGAGTCCAAGATGGTCGGCGGCCTTGCAGACGATCTCGACACGGTCGACCGAGTCTGCTTCCAGCTCGGACCAGGTGCTGTTCGTGGTGATTGCCGTGGCGTCGACCGTGGGCAGCACCGCGGTGATCGCGTTGAGGACGGCGCAGGCGACGTGGTCGTAGGTGAGGGAAGGCATCGCGCTGGGTCTCCTTCGCACTTCGCGACGACCGGCCGGGCCGGCCGGGAGGCGGGTGTCAGGCGGACAGGGGCAGCAGGCGGATCGACGCGACTGCGATGAGACGGCCGGTGACCGCGTCGGTGAGGCGGACGTCTGCCGTTTCCTCGTGGCTTGACGGGTGATGCCACAGGCGGACGACGACGGTGATGCGGTCACCGGGATCGGCGTTGGAGAAGTAGGCGAGCCGGTGGTCGAGCAGATGTCGGCGCAGAAAGTCCCGTTCACTGCGATCCAGTTGGTGCCACAACCGCAGAAGAGCGGTGTCGATGATGGAGAAGTAGGAAGCGAAGTACAGCAGCCCCGCGCCGTTGAGGTCCCGGGCGGCGTTCACCGTGTACGCGGTGTTGAAGGCACTGACCGCCACGTCGTGGCCGGTGAGCCCGTCAGGATGGAAGGTGCCGTGATGACGGGCGCGGCCGCAGACGTTGCGCGGAGAATACCGGGAGGGGAGCGCGGGCAGGTCGGCGGGCCGGAAGCCGGCCGGCGGGCGGGGTAGGAGCCGGTGGTTGGTGCCCGGACCGCTGCGCGTCAGCCACCGGTTGAAGTTCTCGACGTAGAGGCAGTCGCTGTGTGGACGCAGATGGAACTCGTCCGGGTGCAGTGGGGGCAGGCCGGCGCCGGGCGGCGCGAGGCGATGCAGGGTGACGACGGACTGGCTGCCGTCCTGGTGTACGCGGCTCTCCACATCGAACTCGTCCCCGAAGGCGATGCCGTAGGGGTGGATGAGCGGGCTGGCACGCACCCGGTAGTAGGAGAAGGCGAGATAGGAAGGATCACCGTCCGGCGTATGGGCACGGTAGGCGTTGAGGGAGCAGGCCGCTCCCACCGCTTGCCATGTCCAGTCCCCCACCTGGGCGAAGAACAGGGAACCGGGGCCGCACATGGCAGGCGAGGCGACGATGCGTCGTGTGAGTACCGTTGAGCACGCGGTGTCGGACATGGCGCGGCGGAACCTCCAGGGTCGGAAGCCATGGGCGGGCGGCCGGGAGTTGCGACGGGGGCGGTGCAGGTCCGAGCGCTTGGTGCGGATCGCACTCTTCGGTCTGGGTGCCCGGCACCGGGCGAGGTGCGGAAGCGACCGAGGCTGTCGGAGCGGGCACCCAGGGTGCGTTCTCGTCCCCCCGAGAAGGATTGCCCGGTCGGAACACCCACTAACCGGCGCACTGGAAGCACTCGACGGAACACGGACAGGAAGGGTCCCCGAACGGGGCGCCAACCCACAGCCGGTCCATAAGCGAGCGTCGCACGCCCGCGCGACCGGCTCTTCCACAGCCTCCGTGCACACCCCCCGGTGCGGGAAACCGGCGCTCGTTGACCGGCCTGTGATCCCGTTGCGCCTCGTCCGCCCGTGCGATCACCCGCCCCCACGGGAAGGATGAGGACACGTTTGTGACCTGCACCCCTTTACCCCTGCCGTGCCCGCAGCGCGGAAGGGCCGTCCACGAGGGCGAGGAAAGGGGCGCCAACCGCGGGCCGACTCCTACGCGCCAGTCACGCCTTGGCACTAGAGGACTCAGGCACGGGGCGGCCTCCGGCGTACGACGACTGCCGGGACCGGACCGCACCGCCCCGCCCCGCCGCACGCCAGCCTCACCGCACCACGGCCCCGACGCCCTGCCAGCCCACCGCGACAACCCGCACGACCAGGAGGACAGCTTGGCGACCGCACAGGAATCCACCACGAGTACCGCCCGCGTGAGGACGGTGATCGACCTATTACACGAGCAGGTCGGTGCGCGGCCGGACGATGTCGCCTACGTGTTCCTCCGCAACGGAGAGGAGCCGGCCGAGACTGTGACCTACCGTCAGCTCTGTGACGCCGTCTGGGCCCAGGCGACCGACCTGCACACCCGAGGACTCTCCGGCCGCCGAGCCCTGCTGATGCACCCCGCCGGGCTGGAGTTCGTCCGCACCCTGTTGGGGTGCCTGCGCGCCCGCGTCCTGGCAGTGCCTGTGCAGGTACCCGACCGGCAAGAACACCTCCGCAAGATCCGTCGGATTGCCGATGACGTGGGCGCCTCCGTGCTGCTGACGACCATGGAGGTGAAGACGGACGTGGAGCGGCGCTTCGCCGCCACCCCGGAACTGCACGGCCTGACCCTGGTCGCGATCGACGCCACGGCAGCGTCCGCAACCGCCGAACCACCCGTGGCGCCACCGGTGGCGCACGACATCGCCCTGGTGCAGTACACCTCGGGATCGACGGGAGACCCCAAGGGTGTCATGGTGCGCCACGCCAACTTCCACGCCAACGCGATCCAGACCGAACGGCAGCGCCCCCTGGGACCCGACGGCCGCATGGTTAGCTGGTTGCCGCACTTCCACGACATGGGCCTGATGTTCGGCATCGTGCTGCCGCTGTACGCGGGAGCTCCCTCGTACCTCATGGCCCCTGGGGCGTTCATCCGCCGTCCTGCCCGATGGCTGGAGGCGATTGCCCGAGTCGGCGCCACCCACAGCGTCGCCCCCAGTTTCGCTTATGAGTTGTGCGCCCAGGCAGCCGCCCGCGGCGAGATGTCCGGCGTGGGCGACCTGTCGCGCTGGCGATTCGCTGGCAACGGCGCCGAGTCCGTGCGCCACGCCACGATCGAGGCGTTCTACGCGGCCTTCGCTTCCCACGGATTCGACCAGCGAGCCATGTGCCCGGGGTACGGGCTGGCCGAGAACACCCTCACGGCGACTGCCACCCCCGAGGGACGCGCCCCCGCCGTGGCCTGGCTGTCCGCTCGGGCGCTGCAAGCCGGCCGGGTCGAATCCGTCGCGCCTTCCGCTCCGGGGGCCCGCCCGGTCGTCAGCTGCGGAACACCTGTGCCGGGCACACGCGTCACCATCGTCGACCCGGTCACGCGACGCCCGGTCGACGCCGGCCGGGTGGGGGAGATCTGGCTCGACGGACCGTCGGTGGCCGCCGGGTACTGGGGACGTCCGCAGGACAGCGAGCAGATCTTCCGCGCCCGGACGGAGCAGACGGGCGCCGCCCCGCAAGCGGCTTTGACGGACCGCCCCTGTCTGCGCACCGGCGACTTGGGCTACCTCCAGGACGGAGAGCTGTACGTCACGGGCCGTCTGAAAGACGTGATCGTCCGGCAGGGACGGAACTACTACCCACAGGACATCGAACTGGCGGCGGAACGGGCGGTACCCGGGCTGCGCCCCAATTGCGCAGCCGCGTTCGCCGCGGAAGACGGAAGGTGTGAGCGCCTGATCGTGGTGGTGGAGGTCGACGGGCGCGTACTGCGGAACACCGGTCTGGACGGAGTGCGTGACCGTATCCGCCGAGCGATCGACGACACTCACCGGCTGCCCGTCCACGAGGTGGTCGCGGTGCGCCGTGGAGCACTCCTGAAGACCTCCAGCGGCAAAATTCAGCGCCAAGCCTGCAAACTGGCTTACCTACGGGGGCACCTGAGCCCCCTCACCTCGGCGCGGGCCGACGAGGTGGCACGGCCCTCACCTCAGGAGACGCAGAAGTGATGCTCCGTACGAGTGTGTCGCGCCCCGGCGCCCGCATCGCGGCCGTGGGAGCCTACCGGCCCAGCGTGGAGGTGGGAAACGACGAGATCGGCGCCCGCCTCGGGGTCAGCTCCCGGTGGATCGAACGCCGTTCCGGCATCGTCACGCGCCGCTTCGCGGCCGCCCACGAGTCGGTCATCACCATGGCGGTGGAAGCCGGCCGCAGGGCACTGGCCCGGAGCGGCAGCGACGCGGCCGACCTCCACGCGGTGCTGCTCGCCACCACCTCCTTCACCGAGCTGGTCCCGGCGGCGGCCCCACGGGTCGCCCAGCTGCTGGGCGCCTCCCACGCCGGCGCCGTCGACCTCAACGCGGCCTGCTCCGGCTTTTGTTACGCACTCGCCCAGGCGAACGCACTCGTGCGCTCCGGTCAGGCAGACCGGGTACTGGTCATCGGCTCGGAGAGGATGAGCGATCTCGTTGACCCGGAGGATCCGGACACCGCTTTCCTATTCGCTGACGGTGCCGGGGCAGCCGTCGTGGTCGCAGGTGACACCCCCGGCTTCGGGCCCGTGGTTTGGGGGGCCGACGGCGGTCGGTATCGGCTCGTCGCCCACGCCCCCCGCCCGGCGGCCCGGCCGTGGGACCCGGCGCGGCCTGCCCTGCGCATGTCCGGTCTGGAGCTGTACCGCTGGGCGACGACCTACCTGCCGGACATCGCGCGACAGGCCGTCGAGGCCGCGGGAGTGCGGATAAGTGACATCGCGGCCTTCGTCCCACACCAAGCCAATATCCGCATTGTCGACGCCCTGGCCTCCTCCCTGTGCCTCGGCGCCGAGACCGTCGTCGCCAGGACCATAACCCACACCGGCAATACCTCGGCCGCCTCCATCCCGCTGGCCCTGGACGAACTGCTGACCCGCAGGGCCGTTGGCCGCGGCGATCTGGCCCTGCTCCTGGGGTTCGGAGCAGGCCTCGCCCATGCCGCCCAGGTCGTCGCCCTGCCGTAACGGGGACGATAACCCTCCGGAACGCCGGGCGAGGTGTAGGCGGTAGTTGCCGCCGGTGTTCGGGCCGGCCTGGCCCACGCTCTACCGACGCTTCGCCCAGTGGTCCAAGGCCTGGGGCTGGGCCCGCCTGCACCGCGTCATCCTCGATCAACTCGGTGCCGCCGGGGAGCTGGACTGGTCGCGGTGCGCGATCGATGCCGTGAGCGTTCGGGCCCTCAAAGGGGGCTGCTGACCGGACCGAATCCGACCGATTGCGGCAAGAACGGATCGAAGATCCACCTCATCGTCGGCCGCATCGGTCTCCCGCTCGCAAGCGTCAGACCGGAGTTATCACCAGCGTGTTGACCAGGCTGTTGGTGGCGCTCAGGCCCGTCGTGGCGCAGGCGGTGAGGTTGAGGTTGGGTTCGACGGTGGTCTGGGTGGCGACCTGCCCCTCGCCCAAGCCGTCGGTGACGGCGCCGATCGAGATGATCGTCACGGTGCCGTCCGCCGCCCTGACGGCCGTCACGGCCGGGTAGGTGACCGTGGTGTGGTCGCCCGTGTTCCAGTGGTAGGTGATGGTGCGGGCGGGGATGTTGAGCGGCGTTTGCAGGGAGAGGAGACAGCTCGTCGTGACGTCGCGCGAGCTGGTGCTCGTGCCGCTGCTCACTCCGCCCAGGAGCGACACACAGCTGAAGTTCTCGTCGAGGCTGAGGTGGGTGGGCCGGGGGGTGTTGGTGAGCGGCGGCGTGTAGTGGGTGGTGCGGTTCCCCGTCAGGCAGGTGATGTCCACCGGGGTGGCGTGGGCGGTGGTCGGCACGGCGACGGCGCCGGCGAGCCCGAGCGCCACGCTGGCGCCGACGACGGCGGCCTTCCTGCGGACGGGCAGGGGGATGTGGGGTCTGCGCATGATGTCGGCCCTTTCCTGAATCAGGATGCTTGTGACCGGGGACGCACACTCTTCCACCGAAAGCCCAGTTCGTACATGGCACATGCGTGTCAGCGTGCAGGGAGCGCACGGAGGCGTTTGGGACACCTCGTGCGCTTCTGTGTACGCAGTCCTGGATTGCTGCGCGGTTGATGAGCCGGAGGGTACTTGGTGAGGCGGCGGCAGTTGATCAGGCTGGTGGATATCGCGGTGAAGGCGAGGAGGTGCTCGGGCTTGCGCTCGTAGCGTCGGTGGAGCCGGCGGCAGCCACTGATCCAGGACATGGTGCGCCCGACGACCCAGCGTTGTCTGCCCAGCCCGTCGGGAGGACTCGGTTCCTCGGCGGGCGATGCGGGGCGTGATGCCTGCACGACAGCCTTGCACTGCAGCCTCTGATCAAGTCGATCCCACCCGTGCGGAGCCGCCGAGGGCGGCGCCGGCGACCGGGGAAGCTGCACGCTGACAAGGGATACGACTACGACCACCACCGCCGATGGCTGCAGGCACTGAACCGACGCCTGACCCAGCTCGTCGAACACCACGCCCCACAGCTGCTCGAACCGGTGGGCATCGGCCCGGATAGCGCCGTCACTCTCCTGATCGAGACTCGAGGCGGAACCATCCACTCCTACGATCAGGAAGCCTCTCATCATTCCTCTTTCCGCTTCCCGGTCCTTGAGGTCCGGAGAACTCTTTCCCGGCGACGCTCCGGGACATCGGGTCCCCACGCGGCTCGGCTCAGCTGGCCGTGCGTCCCCAGAGGGATCCGATCTGCTGCCACTCGTCCTCCA
Source organism: Streptomyces sp. NPDC047853 (assembly GCF_043204535.1). Taxonomy (NCBI): domain Bacteria; kingdom Bacillati; phylum Actinomycetota; class Actinomycetes; order Kitasatosporales; family Streptomycetaceae; genus Streptomyces; species Streptomyces sp. NPDC047853. Next base: position 61,038 of record NZ_JBIDCI010000025.1, read on the forward strand.
ACGCCGTGCGACGCCGACGGTTGAGGACCAACCTGGCTCCGTAGTAGCCGGCAGCCGCCGCCGTGACGACGGCGAACGACGAGGCGGCGCCCATGAAGGCGGCGTCCACGCCTGCCTGTGTTGCGGTCGGGGGCGCGGGTGTCAAGTTGTTCTGCCGATCCGTCCAGACCGACACTCGGGAACCCGCCTTGAGTGCTCCGTCGACCGCAGCTTTGCCCGAGTGCCGGGTGCCGTCGGACGCCGTCCAGCGCACGGTCGCGTCGATGCGGCCCCCCGTCGTCCCGTCGGCCAGCGCGTTGTGGGGCACGTCCGACACGAGCGTGGCGGTGACGGCAAGGCGTTCCGCGCGTCGCTGCGCGGCGCTGTGGGCGGAGACCTGTGCCCCGAGCACTCCTGCGACGGGGCCCACCAGAGCGATCACGAGCCAGACGATCAGCAGGATCCATGCCTCGAACAGGTCCTCGCGCCGACGCAACGGATTGCGGCGCCAGCGCCACAGAGACCGTCGAATGGTTCTGTTCCCGCGCATCGTGACCACCTCCGGCTGTCGTCTCCAGCCTCATGCCGTGGGATCCGGTGCAACAGGGGCCCTTCGGGCACCGCCCGCGTTTCTCATGGGTCGTCCGGCCCTGATCGTTCGCGGTGCTCCGTAGGACGTCTGCGACGCGTCGACGTGCGGACGGCCGACGAGGAGATCGCCTCCCGTCGATGACCGCAGAGAGCCGCCGCAGCCGCCTTGCCAGGTCACCACCACGCTCATGGGGGACCAGCCGCGCCTTATACCTTCGTGCACGCGTGAAGAGGGCCGTTCGGCACCACGTCGGGACCCTCAGCCGTCTAGTGGGCACGGCGCCGGCGCGTAACCCTGGGTAGAGAGCCTCATCGACGGAGAGGGACGGTCATGTACGCACACGTTGGCGACCGGCTTGTCGTCGAGAGCCCTTCCACCGGTGTCACCCGGCGGGACGGTGAGATCGTCGGCCTGCACCACGACGACGGGACGCCCCCGTACGACGTGCGCTGGTTGGACACCGGGGACGTCACGCTGGTGTTCCCCGGCCCCGACGCGCATGTGGACCAGCTCGGGGAACCGGGGCGGCCGATGCCGCAGGCGACGCGGACTGCCGGCCGGACGCACCATGGCTCGGTGTACGGCGGTGACGCGGGGGACGTGGGGCGGCGCCTGGCCGCAGCCCGTCGCCGCAAGGGTCTCAGCATCGAAGCGGTTGCCGAGAGAGCACGTATGGCACCCGGCTATCTGTCCTACTTGGAGACGCATACAGCCGACCCAGGCTCCGGCACTCTGGTGCGGCTGGCAGACGCCTTGGGGACGACGTACGGCGCATTGCAGGGAGGTGGCACGGACCGACCGCCCGGGCGGGGATCGGCGCTGCGCTACCCGCACCTGCTCGACCTCGGCGAAGAGGAGTGCCGGGGCCTGCTCTCCACTCACGGAGTGGGACGCATCGCGTTCACTTCGGAGCACGGTCCTACCGTGTTTCCGGTCAATTACGAGGTGACAGACGGGGCCGTGGCCTTCCGTACCGCCCCCAACTCCACAACGGCCTCGGCCGTGGACCAGCGGGTCGCCTTCGAGGTCGACCAGGTGGACGACGCCATGAGCCAGGGATGGAGCGTCCTGGTCGTGGGTCGTTGCCGGGCCGTGACAGATCCCGTTGAAACGAAACGGCTGGACGAGGCCGCGCACACCAGGCCCTGGGCGGGGGGACGGCGGATCGACTGGCTGGCCGTGGTCATGGAACGTCTGACCGGGCGGCGCATCACCTCGGCGGCTGAGTCGTGAGCGGTGCGCCGTTGGGCGCGGCAATGGAATCGACTCGGCCGACGTGGCTTCCCTGCCCCTGACCGTCGTGGCGCCGGAGCTGCCGCCGGAGGAAGTGGCTGCCCTGCGTGCGGTGGTGTCCCACTGCACAGTGACGAACTCGATGGCCAGTCCCCCGGAGATGGAGCTACGGGTCTTGCGCGACGGTGGCGTGTAAGTCGCCTGCGAGCCAGGCGACCAGGGCCGTGACCTTGCCCGAGCGTCCCTGACCCCCGGCGGCTCAGTGTGCGGGGTCTGTTTCCCGCTCCTGGCGGACGACGACGACCGGGCAGGCTGCGTGCTGAGCGCAGCGCTGGCTGACCGAACCGAGCATGGCCCGGGCGAACGCGCCCCTGCCGCGGCGGCCCACCACGAGGAGGTCGGCCCCTTCCGAGGCGCGGATCAAGATCTCCGACGGGTCACCCTCGACGAGTACCTCCTTGAGACCCGGCGGCCGTTCGCCTGGGAAGATGGCATGCAGCTCCTCGGAGAATCGCTCACGGGCCTGCTGGAGGTCGAAGTCGGGGTCGATGGCGGGACCGGTGAAGCCCGCTGCGGACGGTGTGTCCCATACGTGGATCGCCTCGACGACACCACCGACGGTGCGCGCGTACCGATCCGCCCAGCGCAGCGCGGCGTAGGAGGAAGAGGACCCGTCCACGCCCACGACTACGCGTGCTGTCGGCTCAGAGGATTGCATGGCCACCTCACTCGTACGTGCTTCCCGTCTCTGTCCACGCTGCCCGCTGTCGGCGTGACGCGCCAGCCGACTACATCAGTGGCTGTTCACGCCGTGTACCCGTTCCTTTCGCCAGTGATCGGTCATGGAAGTGCGGGCGGGAGGGTGAGACCACCAGCGCGCTGTAAGGGGCTGCCGGTCCGGCCCGACCTGCTTGCCCGCGCACCGCTGTCCGGGTACCGACTATGGTGCGCGGAAAGCCGTCGGGTCAGTAGATTCGGGGCAGCTGCTCGCCGAGCGGCATGCCGATCACGCGTCGGACGCCTGCAGGCGTGCGTAGGACGACTCGACCGGCGGTGCCTCGCGTGTGCACATCGCCGATACGCACCGCGTCCCGTCCCTCCGGGAGCGAGCGCAGCGCGGTGAGCGCGTCGGCCTCGTCCGCGGGGGCGACGAAAGCTACCAGGCATCCGGCGCCGGCCAGGGTCAGTGGATCCAGGCCGAGCAGGTCACAGGCCGAGACGACCGCCTCGGGGACCGGAACGGAGCCCGCGTCGATCTCGACCGCCACCTCCGAGTCACGGGCGATCTCGTTGAGTGCTGCGGTGAGGCCGCCCCGGGTGGGATCACGCAGGCTGTGGATGCTCCGCCCGATCGGCGCCAGCGCGTCGACGAGCCGGTGCAGAGGTCTGCTGTCCGAGGCGACGCCGTGGCAGGTCAGTTCTTCGCGTGTCGACAGGATCGTTGTACCGTGCAGGCCGATCGGGCCGGAGAGCAGCACCGCGTCCCCGGGGCGGGCGAGCGAGGCGGACGGGCGCAGCGCCAGGTGCCGCTGGCCGACGCCGGTGGTGGTGATGAACACCTTGTCCACCGCGCCGTGTCCCACGACCTTCGTGTCGCCAGTGACGACTGGTACTCCGACGTCGAGGGCCGCCGCGCGCAAGGAGCGAGTCACCGCGTGGAGTTCGGCAAGGGCAAATCCTTGCTCAATGATCAGAGCTACGGCCAGGGCGATCGGTCGGGCACCGCGCATGGCCAGGTCGTTGACCGTGCCGTAGACGGCCAGGGAGCCGATGTCGCCTCCGGGGAAGAAGAGGGGGCTGACGACGAAGCCGTCGGTGCTGATCACGAGGTCGGGGTGGTCGGGCAGCAGGGCAGCGTCCTCCAGGGCGCCCGGTCGTCCGCCGAGAGCGGGCAGCACATGGGTGTCCAGCAGGTCGCCGGTCGTCCGGCCGCCCGCCCCGTGGCCGAGCAGAACCGCCTCGTCCTCGTGAGGGGGCGGGAGGCTGGTGGTGTTCATGAGGGCGCTCCTTCTTGGGACGTCCGGGAAATGGTGTCCGCGGCATGCGGATATCTGTGAGCACGTCGCCGGCTGCGCACTCGGGAATCCTCGGCGGTCGTGGGACCACCGACGGCGCATCGCACGGCGGCATCGTCGAGCGGGCGGAAGCCTCGGCGGGATCCGGGCCGTCGGCCGGCCCGGACTCGGCCGTGGTCGGTCGCCCGGAACATCGGCTAGTACGGCATGGGGCGTCCCGACGGTGTACGCAGGTCGGGTGGATCCGGCCGACGCGGAGGGCGCGGGCGCCTTGCCATCTGGAGCCGTTGCATGACGATCGCCTCGTCTCGCGGTAATCCCCTGATTCACAGCCTCACTCACGTGCTGGGGCCTGACCAGGGGCCTCTGGGTTCATGGCGCGGCCCCGGTCGGCCTAGTCCGGGGCCGAAGGTCCCTCCTTGCGGACCCAGGCAGTCCCTGCCACGTCGGCCGTGGCGGTGCGACCGTAGAAGTGGCAACCCACGCTGCACGAGGTGGCTGGAAAAGAGAAGGCGGTGGGGATGATGGCACTTCCCCTGGTTGTGGGCGTCGACGGATCGGACGGCAGTGTTCTGGCCATCGACTGGGCGGTGGACGAGGCGCTGCGTCGACGGCTTCCGCTGCGCCTGGTCTACGCATCTTTGTGGGAGCGGTACGAGGGCGTTCTGCCGACCATGACCCGGGAGCGCTCCTCGGCGCAGGTGATGGCGGACAACATCGTCGGAACTGCCGCCGAACGTGTCCGGCGATACGACCCCGGCCTGGCGGTCTCCACGGACACCGTGCCTGCGGAAGCGGTGTCCGCGCTCCTGGCCGAAGGGATGCACGCCACCGCCGTGGTCACCGGCTCACGAGGACGTGGGGAACTCAAGGGAGCACTGCTCGGCTCGGTCAGCCTGGCCGTCGCCGCCCGGTCCGACTGTTCCGTGATCGTCGTCCGAGGTGACAAGTCCGCGTTGTCGGGCGCCCACGAGCGCGTCCTCCTGGGCGCAGGCGACCCCGGCACAAGCCGGGAGGCGGTTCGCTTCGCATTCGAGGCGGCCGAGACAAGGGACTGCGAGCTGGACGTGGTGCGGGCCTGGCGGTGCCCGGAGTACGAGAGCACCGATGTCGGGGCACCAGCCGGTTCCGAGCATCAGCACGAGGAGCGGGCTTCTGCCCTGATCGACACCTTGATCGCCGAAGCGGTGACGGCACATCCGAGCGTGCGACTGCGCAGGGCGACGATCGAGGGGCCGGCCCGAAAGGTGCTGGTGGCGCGGTCGGCCGCCGCCGATCTGGTCGTCGTAGGTGCCCGGCACAGGTCGGGCCATTTCGGCCTCCAGCTCGGACGCGTCACTCACACCCTGCTGCAACACGCGGCCTGCCCGGTGGCAGTGGTCCCGCAGGCGGCGTGAGCTTGTGGTTTAACCAGTTCGTCGCGGTTTGGTGCCCACCTTGTGGTGGGCGGGTCGGCTGAACGCCTCGCCGGTGGCGAGGACTCTGCCCACGTCGTGACGCGTGGCGGGGCGGCGGTTCTTCGATCCTGGTGGCCGGCCAGGGCCGGGGTGGGATGGTTTCGGTGCACCGGCTGGTGAGCCGGCCCTCGTGCACAGGTTCCTGAACCCTCTGCGGACGCGGGCGGGTGTCAGTTTGTTCGGCTCGGTCGCTTTCTCCCAGGGCCTGCAGAGGTCGGCGGCCAGCGATCGGGCGAGTCGGAGCTGGGCATAGGCGGCGATCACCAGCCAAGTCCACCGGTCGGCCGCTTCCGAGCTGCGGAGCCGGGGCTTGGCCCACCCGAGGGTCTGCTTGAACAGCCGAAATGTGTGTTCGATTGTCGAAGCGCCGGAGGAAGGACTGCCAGCAGCGGTCGACGTCCGCATCGGTGGCGCCGGTGCCCGACCACCACAGCCATACCGGCTTGTTGACCCCGCCGCTGGGCAGCTTCTCCACGACCAGGCGGATGACGGTGCCCTCGATGAGGGGCAGTGGTCCGTCGTGGTCGAGCCATGCGGCCCGGTGGGTCAGCCGCGGGTGCAGCCGGTCCCATGCCTGGGCGGTCGCCTTCCCATAGAGCCGGGTGGCCGTGGCGGTCACGGCCTGCTCGGTGCCCCAGGTTGCGGCGTCACCGAAGACGAACTCGCCGCCGTGCTTGGGTGGCCGGCCGCCCTTGGGGTTGGCCAGGTGGAACTCTTCGCGCGAGGGTGCCGAACGCCGCATCACCCGATCCGAACGGAGCCGGCCGAGGACCTCGACGGGCAGGTCGCCCAGGAGGTGGGCGATGCGCGGGGCGTCGTATCCGGCATCCAGCACGACCAGGATCTTCGGTTCACCCGGCCGCCATTGGCCAGCGGCGACGAGCCGCTCAACAACCTCACAAATCTGCACCGTGGTCACCGCGGCGACGTCGGCGCCGGGCCCCAGGCGGACCGTGTCCAGCACCGCCGTCTAGGACGTGCGACCGGTCTCCAGCGCGGCCACCACCGAGTACGGCCAGCCGGGCACCATCTGGTGCTTGCCCTCGCCCCGACCGAACGTGTGGCAAAAGGAACGGTCAGCACACGTGTTGGCGTCCGGCCGCAGCCACGGCGAGACGTCAACGGCCAGAACGAGCCGGCCGTCCGCCGCCCTCGGCAGCGGCACCCCGGCCAGGGCCCGACGCAATCGGGCGACGTCGATCCGGCCCTGGTTGAGCCCGCCGTACAGAGCCCCGTGTCCACGGCGGTGTTCAGGCGCGAGCGCGAGATCACCCAGCGTCCGAACCGCCCCTTCGGTGCACAGCAGCGCGTCGCACAACTCGAACAACGCGTCGCCCCGCGCGGTCAGGCACGCGTACAGCTCCGACCGGAAGTGCGACACTTCCGCGAACGCATCCCGCAGGACGCCTTGATGCAGCAGACTCACGACCACGGCCTTCGTGCTGATCCACTCTGTGACGAAGCACAGGATCATGCGGAGGCCGCCTACACGTCCGCCGAACTGCGAAAATGCTGATCAAGTTCGAGGCGATCTTTCGATGTCGCAGCCTGGCTCTTTCCAGGCCACCGGCTATCACCCGCTCACGGGATTTGCGGACATATCCAGGTGCTTGTCGAGGAAGCTGTTGATGAACTCCACTCCGAAGGCGTGAGTGTCCGGAGAGACGTCGGAGGGCGACTCACCGAACCACAGGACGGTCTCCGGGCTGCGCTTGGCTTCATCGAGCCACATGCGAAGCCGGCCGAGACGTCCTCCGCTCAACCGGATCGCAGCCTGATGCACGCGTTCACACTCCGCTCCTGCGTAGAGATCAAGGAGCGCCACGGCGCGCGCAGCGTCGCTGTCCGGAAACGTGGTGCCGCAAAGCTGACGTGTTGCAGGTGACACGGCCATGTCCGCCATCCTGCCCATCGCGAAGACCGTCGACAACGGCCAGGTGCAGTCGGAGGTTAAACGACAAGGTCAGTGCCTGTTCCATATCTCCGGTTCTGGGTGACGCTGTTGCCTAGCCTGGGCCAGCGTTCGACGGTGCCGGGCGGCCCGGAGAGCGGGTGTGCGAGGGCTGTGGTGAACGGCTGAGGCCGGGAGCGCGGCCCGATGCAGTGTTCTGTTCTGCAGTGTGTCGTGCCGCCAGCCGCATCCAGTTCGCGATCGGTGACTACGCGCTGGAAGTCGAGCCGATGTGCGAGTACGGCGGCCAGAAGAGGAGCGAGGCGCCGTTCACGGTGAAGGCGTCGCTGTTCCGGCTGGCCGAGGACATCGGGGTGTCGTACTCGATGGTGAACCAGACGAGGTGGACGGCGTCCAGGTGGCCAGAGGATCGCCGGGTCGCCGGCGTCTCCTACACGGTCCACCAGATCCTGGCGGGGATCGCGGACGAACAGGAGCGGTTCGAGGCGATCGGTACCCCGCCGGAGGGGAAGTCGCTGTGGACGCCGGACGAGGCGAACCGGCGGGCCGGCCGCCAGGTCCTCAAGCCCGTCACCCGGCAGGAGAAGGTCAGCGCGATCCACACACTTGCGAAGGACGAGGAGGTCGCGGCGACGGTGACCGGGGACCTGCTACGCAGTCCGGCCGCGATCGCTCCGGGCATCCTGCGGCGCCCCGCGGCCGTCGAGAAGGTCAAGGCGGCCGACAAGGTGAAGGTGGTCGAGTAGCTGACCAGGGACGAGCGCGTCGCTGCAGAGGTGACCACAGGGCTGCTGCGCCGCCCGGACGTCGCGTTCAAGGCGATGGGTGACGACACCGCCCGCCACCAGGTCAACCGCGCGAAGGTCGAACGCGGCCAGCAGGCCCGCGAGGAGAACGACCCGCTCGACCCGGCGATCCGCGCGATCGACCGGTCGGTGCAGTTCCTTGACCTTGTCACCGCCTGCCACGCGTTCGTCGCGGAGGCCGGCCGCGTCGTCCCGGGCCTGCGCGACGGGCCGCTCGGTGACGACGAACGCGTCCTGGTCCACGAGAACGTCGCCCGGGTGCGGGCCGCCCTGGACTGGATCGAGACGGCCGTCGACACCGGGAAGGTCGACGTCGACGGCGAACTGGCCCGGCTCCTGCAAGGCGAAGGCGAATAGGCGGTGCCACGCGCTTCTGACCGCAGATCGGCCGCCTCCCAGCGGCACGCCGACACCGTCCGGTTCGTGCTCTTCGAGGCCCGCCCTGCCGGCTGACCTTCCCCCAGCTCGTCCGCTCGGGCGAGTTGACACCCAGCCAGACCCGCGCGGGCTTGGCCTGCCTGCGCGACATCATCTCCGAACGGGGCTGGGCCTCGGTGAAGTGCGACTTTCCGGTGCCCGAGGGTCCGCAGATGCAGAGGTTCTCCTTGCGGGTGACCCACTCGAGCATCTTCAGCGAGTCCTGGGTCGGCCGCGGGGTCGAGGAGGCGTTCTCGTCCCAGTCGCCGAACGTTTTGCCCGGGGAACCCGGCGCGCTCGCGGCGAGTACGGAGGTTGGCGGCGTCCCGGCCTGCGGCTTCCTCGGAGAGAAGTACGCGGATGACCTCGGCGGGGTCCCAGCGTTGGGCCTTGGCGGTGGGTATCAGGTCGGTCAACGCCCCCCGGATGTGCGGGAGTTACAGTCGCTTGGTGGGCTCGATGGCCTCGGCGAGGGGATCGCCGTGAGTGCCGGTGACGGTGCGGATCGGGGTGGCCATCAGTGCTCTTCCTTCTTATCGGCGATGCCGAACTTCGACCAGGCGGAGGTGCCCGGCCGCAGGCTGTGATCTTCGGAAGCCCGCGTGGGCTCGACCGTCTCGAGGCCAGCTTGGTAGGTGAGGATGCGGATCAGGTCGTTCTCCGCGAACCGCCCGGCGATCGCTGCGGTCCCAGGTGCCCGGTCGACGTCGGCGACGGAATGGAGCTTGGCCAGGGCGACGGCCTCGGCCATCTTCGTTCTGATCCTGCGGGCTCCGGCGGCCCCGGCCTCGATCAGCCAGGACACCGCACCGGGACTGAGTGCGAGGAAGGCGGCCTCCTCGGCGGAGTTTGCCCGCGGAGTGCGGTCGCTCTCCTTGTCCTCTCTGGGCGGGTAGTGCTCGTCCTTGATCGCTGGGTTGCCCGGCGTTGATCGGTCGTGCCGGGCTACTTCGGCCGGTCCGTCCTCGCCGACCGCGGTGACGATCAGCTCGTCGCCGGTGAAGCGGGCCCAGACGCGGGTGTCGACGAGCTGGTGCGGGACCGAATACCGCACCCCTTCGACGGAGATGGTGGCGTCCCAGTTCACCCTCCTGGTGGTGCCGAACGCGACCGCGAACGGCTCTTTCGGCAGAGGATGCAGCCTCTGGCGCTCTTCCGCGAGGACCTCGGCGGGCTTACGCCGGGTGGCCCGGTGGACCCGGCTGTTGACCTCTTCGCAGAAGTTGCGGCAGGCCGCTTCCAGATGTCCGAAGGTGGGATACTGCTCGAGGAGGTTGGCGTCCGTGGGCACCAGGTCGGCCTTCGCGATCCGCACCGTCGCCTCGGATCCGCCCTTGGTTTCCGGGTCGGCGGGCAGACAAGTACGGACTGTCAGTCCGTAGTGCCGGGCGACCTCGACGATCTCTGGGTTGCGGACCGCGATGTTCGCGACGTGTGTCGTGGTGACCGTCTTCTCATTGTCGGTCTGGGCATAGGCCGGCACCCCACCTATTCGCCGCAGCGTCGCATCCAGGCAGGCCACGATCGTCGGCAGCGTCTTGTCGAACACCGGAATGACGCCCCGGAACCGCGACCAGGCCAGCCACGCACACCACAACTGCGTCTGACGCCCGCCGATCTTCGGACCGTGACCCCAGTCCCACTGCAGCCACAGACCCGGCTCGGTGATCCACGGCCGATAGACCCGCCGCGATCCTGCCCGCAGACTCGCCTTGACCTCCGCGACCACCCGCCGCGTGGTCCTCTCTCCGCCTGTGAAGCCCATCGCCGTGATCCGCCGGTGCACCACATCGGCCCGGATCCGGCCGTGGGAGTTCACCACCAGTTCCTCGATCTTCGACAGGTACTCGTCGATCGGCCGGGCCCGGTGCTGGCGGGCCGTCGGGCTGGCGCCCTCGGCCCGCATCTGTACATATCGGGCCACCGTGTGGTGGTCGCAGGGCGCTAAGTGGCCGCCTACGGGGAGTATCTGCTGACCGCCGTCACGCTCAGCCAGGCAGTTTCGCTGCGTAGATCCAGTCGAAGCCGTCGTATCCGGGGCCGTCGAGATGTTCTGCCCGCATCAGGCCGGCACGTACCGCCACGCGCTGCGAGGCAGCGTTAGCTGGTCGGACTCGGGCGATCAGCGGGAGGTCGGGAACGTGGCGCGATACCCAGTCGGTCACTGCGGTCGCCGCCTCGCTGGCGAAGCCCTGACCCCATGCCGAGGCGGCGAAACGGTAGAAGAGGTTGAGAACGTTCATGCCGTTCAGGTCCATGGGCTTGACCCCGCAGAACCCCAATTGCCGGGCAGAGTTGTGACGTCGGACAACCCAGTACCCGTATCCGCAGCTCTGCCATTGGTTGTTCCAGCGCTGATAGAGCTCCTCGGCCTCTTCGGGCCGAGCGAGGGCGTCGGAGGGATTGTGCAGGCAGGTTGCGGGGTCACTGTGGATCGCGAAGATTGCATCGATGTCGGCTTCGGTCGGACGCCGCAGGGATAGTCGGGCGGTCGACAGCTCTTCGCCTGCCAGGCTCCATTCACTCATTCGAAGATCGTAGAGCCATGAAGATGGCGGCGATGTGGAGTCCGGTGAGGTAGATAGTGACGGACTCGCTCCCGGCCTCAGCCGTTCAGTACAGCCTCCACACACCCGGCCTCCGGGCCGCCCGGCACCGTCGAACGCTGGCCCAGGCTAGGCACCAGCGTCACCAGAACCGGAGATATGGAACGGGCCTGACACCTGCCGGACCATCCGGTGCGCGGTGCCGCAGATCGACGCCGCGCATCCTGTGTGACGCATCAGGATCGACCTCACTCGGGGCATGGCGTCCACCCGTCGCGGGAGAAGGAGGGCTGACCGGCCCTGGCCCCCGGTCCCGGCTGGGGGAAGACTGGCCCTGTAGGCGGGTCGCCTCCTTGAGGAGCAATCGATGATGGACAGCGAGCCGGCCGGCCGGGCGACCGCGATCAAGGTTTTCGTCCTTGACGATCACGAGGTTGTCCGGCGGGGTGTTCACGACCTGCCGGACGACGAACCGGACGTCACCGTGGTCGGTGAGGGCGCCACCGTCGAGCAGGCGCTGGTGCGCGTTCCCGCGCTGCGTCCGGACGTGGCGGTGCTGGACGTACGCCTGCCGGACGGCGACGGGGTGAGCGTCTGCCGGGAGCTGCGGTCGAGCATGCCGGACCTGGCCTGTCTGATGCTGACCTCGTTCGACGACGAGGAAGCACTCCTCGAATCCATCATGGCGGGCGCGGTCGGGTACGTCCTGAAACAGATCGAGGGCTCCGACCTGGTCTATGCCGTGCGCACCGTGGCCCGCGGCCAGTGAGCTCTTTCAGAGTGGCCACTGATCGGGTGACCGGCCAGCGGCCCGCAACGCACGAGGCTCCTGTGCCGTTGAGAGAGGTGTTCGATGTCTCAACTCAGCAGCGCAGGAGCCTCGTTGGTTCCCCATCCTGCCTCACTCGACCTGCCGCACGCCTTGGTCGAGTGGGTAACCATGCTCGTCGTCACCCGTGAGGGTGACCGCCGCTGCAAGCTCCCACCGCACCAGCGTGCTCTCGTCTCCTTGATCTACCTGCGTCGGCACGACCCGCTCCCGCAGATCGCCGCGGGCTTCGGCATATCCGTCGGCACCGCCCACGCCTACGTCACCGCCGTCGTCGGCCACCTCGCCCGCCGGGCTCCCGGCCTGCTGCGAGTCCTGCGGGAGACCGATCCCGAGCACGTCCTGCTCGACGGCACGCTCGCCGAGTGCGACCGGGTCGGCGACAGCCGGGCCGATTTCTCGCAGAAGCACCGCCGCCACGGCGTGAACGTGCAGGTCGTCGCCGATCCCGCGGGCAACTTGCTGTGGATCTCGCCTGCGCTGCCCGGCCGCACTCATGACCTGACCGCGGCTCGCACCCACCGCATCATCCGGATCTGCGAACGCCAAGGAGTGCCCGTCCTCGCCGACCGCGCCTACATCGGCGCCGGTCCTTGGGTGACCACGCCGATCAGACGACTTCCGCACCAGGACCTCAGCCCGACCCAGCGGACGATCAACCGGGCCCTGTCAGCGGCACGGGCACCGGTCGAACGAAGCGTCGCGCGGCTCAAGTCCTGGCGCATTTTCCGCCGGTCGCGCTGCAGCCCCAACCGCATGACCGCCATCTCCGCTGCCGTCCTCACCCTGGAGAGACAACGCTGAAAACGCTCACTGCTCGGTGAAGTACGCGGGTGGCCGCACCCGCATGCTGGAGGCGATGTTGCGCAGCACCGCACTGCTGACCGGTGGGGTGCGCGCCTCGACCACGGCGACCGCATCACCGACCCGGGTGAAGTACTGAACGAACTCGTACCTCGACCACTGCCACACCCCGGGCGCGACGGGGGTGCAGGCGGGTGCGGGCACCGGGTAGACGCTGGTGAGCGCCGCGCAGTGCGAGGGTGGTGTGAAGTTCGGCTGGCGGGGGCCCACCACGACCTGGATGACTCGGTGGAGTTCCTCCATGGATTCGGCGTGCTGGCCGGCGTCGTCCGGGACGATCCGGTAGAAGAAGGTGGGCTGGCTGCTGTGCGCCGTTCCGCTGGTGCCGACGCCCTCCAGGTGGTAGCCGTCGGGCACGTTGGGCCCCAGCAACGGCACGCCCGCATGGGTGAGTTCGGTGCTCTGCTTGTGGTGGGCCAGCTGCGTGGAGGCGAAGGAGTCAAGCGGCATCAGCAGGGCCAGGGCGAGGGCGGCGGCGGCTCGCGGCCACAGGGGCCGGCGGGGCTGAGTGCACCAGGCCGCGAGAGCGTACGCTCCCGCGCACAGGGCCGCCTGGATGAGGAGGGTGCCATTCGGCAGCCACCGCAGTGAGTCCAGGCACCACAGCAGATACCAGCCAATGCCGGTGCCCAGCAGTGCGGTCAGCCAAGCCGGCCGGACCGCAAAAAGGCGCAAGACCAGCCAGGTGAGGCCGAAGACCAGGACCGGCAGCAGGTAGGACCACCACAGGGCGTAGCCGAGACAGCCGAAGCCGGGCGCGCTGCGGCAGGCGCTGGAATTGACCACCAGCCGCAGCGACAGCCCAGCAGCGGCCACCGCGATGACACCGGCCGCGGCGGCACATACCGCCCGCCTCGCCTGCCCAGCAGGCAGTTCGGTCACCGCAGCACCCATCGCATCCTCCCCCGGCCGTCGATTCGGGCCTGATCGTAAGTTGGCTGGGACGCCAGCGCCTGAGTAGGCGTACTCAGGCGTATGTGTCTCAGCGACGGCAGCCTGGAGGGCATGGGCTCTCCTTCGGTGTGGGTCGACGGCGTCGTGGCGCTTGTTCTCGGCGCGGCGACGGCCGCGCTCGTCTTCTGGCTGGGCTGGCGCGTGCTGTTCGCCGGTGACGACTTCGGCTCTCCAGGGCCGCGTACGGCCCGTGCCGCCCGCCGCGCCGCCTGGAACAGCGGCTGCGTGATGGCGGTGGCCGGGAGTGGGTTGCTGGGGCTGCGGCTGTGGATAGCCGCAGCTGTACATCTGCTCCTGGCCGGGTCGGCGACCGTCCTGTTCACCGGCATCGCCGTCGAACACCGCTGACACAGAACGCTGGTGGCTCGGGGGTGGATGGTCCGACACCGCCCCCGGCCGGTCGACAGGCTGACACGCACAACCGCCGTGCTACAGGCCCGTGTGGCCGGTGCTCAGCGGTAGTCCGCGGGACGGTCTTGCATCCACACGGTGAGCCGGTCGCGGACTCCGATCAGCTGCGTGCGGTGGGCTTCCGGGTTGGCGGTCGAGCTGTCTTCGGCAAGGGCGGTGCGCAGCGAGGCGATCCAGCGCAGAGGCTCGGGGAAGTGTCCTGATCCCTTCGCCAGAGCCGCCCTCACCCTGGAGAGGCAACGCTGAAAATGCTCAGTCACTGCTGGACCCGAGCGCCACCGCGAGACTGATGGCGCGGCTGCGGGGCGGTGAGGAACAAAGGGAGGAGCCGGAAGCGCTGGCCGGTCTGACCGAGCGGGAACGGGACATCCTGGCCCTCATCGGAGAGGGCCTGACCAACCGGCAGATCGGCCAGCGTCTGTACCTGGCCGAGAAGACCGTCAGGAACCACATCTCCCGCCTGCTCGCCAAGCTCGGTGTCGAGCGGCGCATCCAGGCCGCCGTCATCGCTACCCAGGCGCAGGACCGCATGCGAGACGAAGGCCGCTGAGCGCCGTCGCGATCCCCCGCTCCGGTGATCTCCGGCCGGCCACGAAGCAGCAGCGAGGTCCCGTGTCACGGTCGCTCCGCAGCCGCTACCGTGGCACGTAGGCGGCCGGAAAGCCGCACTGTCCCTGGGCGTGGAGGCCGGCGGTGGACGAGTCCGAGGAGACGCGGGAGGCCAGTGTGCGCCTGCCTCAGCTGCGGCTGGACGAACTGCTGGGCGAGTTGCAGGCCCGGCTGGACGCGGCCCGCGGCACTCGGGACAGGGTGCACAGTCTGCTGGAAGCGGTGCTGTCGGTCGGCAGGGAACTGGACCTGGAGCAGGCCCTGCGCAGCATCGTCGAGGCCGCGGCGACGCTGGTCGACGCCGAGTACGCCGCGCTGGGCGTGATCGGTCCGGACGGCAGGCGGCTGTCCGCCTTCCACACGGTCGGAGTCAGCGAGGAGGAGATCGCCCGCATCGGGCACTACCCCGAGGGACACGGCATCCTGGGTGAGCTGATCAGGCACCCGGAGCCGTTGCGTCTGGCCAAGCTGTCCTACCACCCCGCCTCCTACGGGTTTCCGGCGCACCACCCGCCGATGAGCAGCTTCCTGGGCGTCCCCATCCGGGTCCGCGACCACGTCTTCGGCAACCTGTACCTGACGGAGAAGCGCGGCGGACAGGCGTTCGACGAGGACGACGAGTCGGTGCTGTCCACCCTGGCCGTGGCGGCGGGTGTGGCGATCGACAACGCCCGGTTGTACGAGGAGACCCGGCTGCGTGAGCGCTGGCTTCAGGTGAACGCCGAGATCATGCACACGCTGATGTCCGGCGCCGAACAGGGCGGCGCACTGCGGTTGATCGCCGAGCGGGCCCGGGAGATCACGTCCTGCGCCCTCGGCGTGGTGGCCCTGCCGGTGCCGGGCACTGACGAGCTGGCGGTGGAGCTGGCGATCGGACGCGAGGCCGGGGCCTGGCGCGGACGGGTGCTGCCCGTGCGCGGCAGCCTCATGGGAGAGGCGTTCGCCCGGAGGGTGCCCGTGAGCAGTCAGGACGTGTCGCACGACGAAAGGATCACGGCGGGTCCGCCGCGGTTCGCGGGCCTCGGGCCGGCGGTGGCCGTCCCCATTGGCGCAGACGAGCACGTGCGCGGCGTGGTGCTGCTGGTCCGCGAGGCGGGCGGGCCTGTGTTCACCGAGAAGGAGACGCAACCGCTACAGGTGTTCGCCGCTCAGGCGGCGGTGGCGATGGAACTGGCGGAACGTCGCCGGGACGCGGAGCAGATCGCCTTGCTGGAGGACCGCGACCGCATCGCCCGCGACCTGCACGATTTGGCTATCCAGCGCTTGTTCGCCACGGCCATGACCCTGCAGAGTGCAGGGCGGTTCATCCAGCACGACAAGGCGGCGGAACGCGTGCAGCGCGCGGTGGGCGACCTGGACGAAACGATCAAGATCATCCGCTCGACGATCTTCGGCTTGCGTTCCAGGGAGGACGACCCGGCGTCGTCCACACTGCGGGCCCGCGCGGTCCGGGCAGTCGCCGAGATGGCGCCGGTGCTGGGCTTCGCGCCCGGAGTCCGTATGGAGGGCCTGCTCGACACGCACGTACCGAAGGAGATCGCCGACCAACTCGTCGCCGTCATGACGGAGTCCCTGACCAACATCGCCCGCCACGCGCACTCGAGCCATGCCGACGTCGCGCTGGAGACCGACGGCAAGTGGGTCCGACTCACGGTCTCCGACAACGGCGTCGGCATTGCGCCCGGCGGCTGCCGCAGCGGACTGCGCAACATGGAAGAGCGCGCGCAAAAGCTCGGCGGAGAACTGCGACTGGAGCGCCCCCAGGACGGAGGCACCCGCCTTGTGTGGCGGGTGCCCGTGGTTCAGGCGGAGGGGGAGGACGCCGGAGCGACGGTGTGATCGTCGAGGCCGGTCTGGGCCCCGTCTGCCTGTTCCGTGCGTCATGGGCTCCGGACGTGGTCGGCGCCCCGTCGCGGTAAAGCGGACCTCTCGGGGCCGTACCCGAAGCACACCACTATCGGTGCCCGACCACGACGTGTCGTCGTCGGCCCTGCTCGGCATCGGTGCCGTGCTGACGCCGACGAACCCGTCGGCGGCTATCACCTCGTCTACGCGACGGTACTCGTCGCTGTGGCCGCTGCATCAGCGGGCGACGTACTCGCCTCGGTCGTCTGTGGGCCCGCCTTCTCCGCGACCGGAAGTGGCTCTGCGCCGGACACGATCGGTGGGACGGGCCCGGCGACGGGTTCGCCCCACCGGTCGGCCGAGGGGGACTCTCGGCCGCGACCGGGGACCTGCGGCCCCTGTTCCTGAGACCGGGCGCGGGACACGCTGAAATCAGAAGACCGATACAGGAGGTGGGCAGCATGACCCGCACGATCACGGTGGGGATCGACGGTTCACCCGAGAGCCACGCCGCCGCTGAGTGGGCGGCCCGCGAGGCCGGGCTGCGCGACCTGCCGGTACGGCTGCTTCACGTGTGGGAGCCGGTTCCGGCGCCCATGGCAGAGGACCCGGTTCTCGGCACCGAAACCCACCAGTACTGGACCGAGCAGGTCCCACGGAAGATGGGCGAAGGGCTCCGGCTGCGCCACCCCGGTGTCGAGGTGAGCTGCGACCAGCGGTCCGGCCCACCGGCGAACACACTGGTCGAAGCGGTCGAAGAGGCGGAACTGCTCGTCCTCGGCTCCCGCGCCCTGAGCGGGCTCGGCGGATACCTCGTCGGTTCCGTCGGACAGTCCGTGATCGCCCACACCGAGATTCCCGTGGTCCTCGTACGGGCCGGTGAGATGGCCGCCGACGAACACGTCATGGATCCCGCCGGGATCCCGTCCGCGGCCACCGCTTTCCGGCCGGTCGTGGTCGGGATCGACATCGGCGGCTACGACGGCGACGTGCTCGCCTTCGCCTTCGAGGAGGCACAGCGCCGCAGGACGGCGTTGCACGTGGTCAGCGGCTGGCAGCTGCCGCCCTACTACCCCTACGTGCTGGCCGCCGGCTCCGTGCCCGACGAGGGGGTGGCCCGCAGGAAGGCGGCCGACCTCACCCGGGTGATCCTGCCCTGGCGACAGAAGTACCGGGACGTCGAGGTCGTCGAGGTGTCTCGCTCCGGCAGTCCCGCCCGCCATCTGGTCGACGTCGCACACGACGCGTCCCTGGTGGTCGTCGGCAGGCGCATCCGCCGCAACCCGTTCGGCGCGCGCATCGGCGCCGTCACCCACGCGGTGCTGCACCACGCCACCGCCCCCGTCGCCGTCGTCGCGCATCCCTGACGGTCCCCGTCGCGAGGAGGAGGCGTCATGTATCTGCCCCTGGTGGCCGGCGTGGACGGCTCTGAACCCAGCCTGGGGTCCGTCGACTGGGCGGCCGACGAGGCCGCCCTGCACGGAGTGCCCCTCCTTGTGCTCTACGGAGCGCTGTGGGAGCGGTACGAAGGGGCGGCGCTCGCACGTGAGTTGGGCAAGCCGTCCGCTCAGGTGCAGGCCGAGGACATCCTCCGGGCTGCCGCCCGGCGCGTCCGGCGTCGGCACCCCGACCTACCCGTCACCACCGAAATGGTGCCCGACGAGGCTGAGCACGCCCTGGTCTGCGCCGGACGCAACGCGTCCATGATCGTCGTGGGCAGCCGCGGCCGCAGCGGCGTCGCGGACAGGCTGCTGGGATCCGTCAGCCGGACCGTGGCCGCCGCGAGCGACTGCCCGGTCGTCGTGCTGCGTGGCAACCACGACAACCGGGCTGTCGCCGGACGGCACGGAAGGATCATTGTCGGTCTCGGCGACGCACCGGCGTCCGTCCTGCGGTTCGCCTTCACCGAGGCACGCCTGCGTCGCGTGCCGCTGACTGTCGTGCGGGCTTGGCGCTGCCCCGCCCACGAGACGGTTGATCACCCCCTGCTGACGGGGGAGCCCGCCCGGCTGTACGAGGAACGGGCAGCCAAGGAGCTGGAAGCAGCCCTGGAAGACGCACCGTCCGACATCACTGTGCGTCGGCACACCGCCGAGGGCCCGGCGCGCAGCGTGCTGCCCGCTGCTTCCGCCGAGGCCGCCCTGATGGTGATCGGCCGTCGCGCCCATGGACGGCTCGGCCGGGTCGCCCACTCCGTACTGCACCGCTCGGTCTGCCCGGTCGTCGTCGTGCCCGAGCAGAGGTGAGCCCGACGCCCGGCTACCAGGCCGTCGGCACCGGAGCGATGGAGCGACGGGGGACCGGTCGACGCAACCCGACCCAGGAGAGAGCAGAGACCGATGACGGATGACCTGGGGCGTCCCGCGATCCACGCCCTGCTGGCGGACGGCATCACCGTCCGTATCCGTGCCGTGGAACCCGAGGACCACGATCAACTCCATCGGCTCTACGAGGAGATGTCACCCGAGAACCTGCGGATGCGCTTCTTCGCCGTGAGTCCGCACTCCGCCGCCGTCGCCGCAGACCACGCCTGTGAGCCGCCCCGCCCAGGCCACCGGGCACTGGTGGCCGAGCTGCGCGGTCGGATCATCGGCCTCGCCGAGTACGACGAAGGGGAGGAGCGGGGATCGGCCGAGCTGGCCGTCGCCGTCGCGGACCGCTTGCATCACCACGGCGTGGGCACCCTGCTCGTCGAGCACCTGGCGTCCGCCGCCCGGGCCGACGGCCTTACGTGTTTCGTGGCCGAAGCCCTCAGCGAGAACCGGGAAGTGCTCCGTCTGTCTGTTCACCGACCTCGGGCTGCGCGTCACCCACCGCATGGACGGGCCCGAGACACGCTGCACCATCGCGCTCGACCAGGACGACACCTATCTGAGGGCGGTGGAGAATCGCGGGCGCACCGCGGACGTGGCCAGCATGGAGCCCTTGTTCAGACCGCAGACGGTCGCCGTCGTCGGGGCCGGCCGACGGCCCGGTTCCGTGGGACGCGCCGTGCTCCGCCACCTGCGTACCGGCAACTTCACCGGCCGGTTGTTCGCCGTGAACCCGCATGCCCACGCGCTTCTCGGCGTTCCGTCGTATCCCGCGGTCACAGCGCTGCCCGTCCCGCCCGACCTCGTCGTGATCGCCACCCCGGCCGCCGCCGTGCCGAGCGTGGCGGAGGACTCCGGGAAGGCGGGCGCACGTGCCCTGGTGGTCGTATCGGCGGGCCTTGACCCCACTCAGGCACGGGCGCTGCTCACCGTGTGCCGCACCCACGGTATGCGCCTCGTCGGCCCGAACTGCCTCGGTGCCGCCAACACCGACCCGGCGCTGCGGATGGACGCGACCCTCGCCGCCGCACATCCGAGCCGCGGGACCGCGGGTATCGCCGTTCAGTCCGGTGGTGTCGGCATCGCCCTGCTCGACGGGCTTTCCCGCCTGGGTATCGGGGTGTCGACGTTCGCCTCGCTCGGCGACAAGTACGACGTCAGCGGCAACGACCTGCTCCAGTGGTGGGAGAACGACGGCGTCACCGATCTTGCCCTGCTGCACCTGGATTCCTTCGGCAATCCGCGGGCCTTCTCCCGCACCGCCCGGCGGGTCACCCGCCGGATGCCGTTGCTGACCGTCGACGCCGGCCGCACCGACGCGGGCCGTCGTGCCGCCGCGTCCCACAGTGCCGCCGCGGCCACCGGCACCCTGACCAGACAGGCGCTGTTCACCCAGGCCGGCATCACCGCGACCCGCTCCATCGGAGAACTGCTGGAGACGGCAGCCCTGTTCCATGCCCAGCCTCTGCCCGTCGGGACCAGGGTCGCCGTCGTCACCAACGCGGGCGGAGCCGGAGTGCTGGCCGCGGACGCGTGTGCCGAGGCGGGGTTCGTCCTGCCCGCCCCCACCCCCGAACTGGTCCAGGACCTGCTTGCCGTGCTGCCCGACGGGGCAGCCGTCGGCAACCCGGTGGACGTCACCGCCGCTGTCGCCGAGGACGAGCTGCGCGATTGCCTCGGCCGGCTCACCGCCCACCGCGTTGTCGACGCCGTCGTGGTCGTCCTCGTCCCCACGGCCGTGGCCGCCGCGACCGGTGACGACCTGGTACGAGCCGTCACCCAGGGCCCCGGCAGACGGCGCATCCCCGTCGTCCTGGTCCGCCTGGAGCAGGACGTGCCCGTGCGCCTGCTGCCGGCCGCAGAAGGCGGAGCGATCCCCTCCTACGCCGCACCGCACGCGGCGGCACGCGCGCTGGCCCACGCCGTCCACCGGACGGCCTGGCTGGCCCGCCCGCCCGGCACCAGGCGGGTCCCGGACGGCATCGACGCCCAACGTGCGCACGCCCTGGCCGACGACTGGCTCACCGCACACCCGGACGGCGGCTGGCTCGGACCGCGGACGTGCGCCGAACTCCTGAGCTGCTACGGCATCCCCCAGTCCCCATGGGCCTGGGCGGAGACCGAGGATGACGCCGTACGTGCCGCGGACCGTCCGGGGCAGCCCGGACGGTCGGGTCGTCCTGAAGGCGTACTGGCCGGGACTGGTGCACAAGAGCGCGCAGCGTGCCGTTCGTCTCGATCTGCGGGGCGCTCCCCGGTACGGGGCGCCTACCAAGACCTCCGGACACGCTTCGCCGGGCTGATGAGCGGGGCCGTCGTGCAACCGCTGGCGGAACGCGGCACCGAACTGCTTGCCGGTGTCGTCCAGGACCAGGTCTTCGGACCGCTGGTCGTGTTCGAACTGGGCGGCACCGCCATGGAGGTGTTCGCCGACCGGGCAGCCCGTCTCGCTCCGCTCACCGACCTGGACGTGCACGACCTGATCACCTCACCGGGCTGCGCTCCCCTGCTCTTCGGCTCGGTCGGCTCGGACCCCGTCGACCTCGACGGCCTGGAGCAACTGCTCCACCGGCTCTCCCGGATGTCCGAGGACCTGCCGCAGCTGGCCGAGGCCAACTTCAACCCGGTCCTCGCGACATCCGGCGGTCTCACGGTCCTGGACGCCCGTGCACGCCTGCTGCCGTGCCGCCCGCAGGACCTCTATCTGCGCCGCCTCCGCTGAGACAGCGCGTGAGTAGCAGACCGACCCTCGAAAGAAGGTGAACCGCCATGCCGGAGAAGGTGCTCGTAGCCTACGGATCGACCAACGGGTCGACGGCCCGGATCGCCGAGACCGTCGCCGCGGTCCTGCGCGAGAGGGGCGTCGCGGCCGAGGCGCTGCCTGCCCGGTCGATGACGGATGTGAAAGCGTACGACGCCGTGGTGGTCGGCGGCGGGCTCTACGCGGGACACTGGCACAGGGACGCCCGCCGCTTCGTACGGAGGTTCCGCGGTGAGTTGCGGCTCCGTCCGGTTGCGCTTTTCAGCAGTGGGCCGCTCGACGGCTCTGCCCAGGAGCGGGACATCCCTCCTGCGCCGGGCGTCGAGCGGGTCATGCGACGACTGGATGTCACCGAGCACGTCACCTTCGGCGGCTGCCTGCGGGAGGGCGCCCGTGGGTGGGTCGGCGGCATGATCCTGCGGAGTGGCAAGGGCGGGGACTTCCGGGACTTCGCGACCATTGAGTGCTGGGCAGGCGGTCTGGTGGAGAAGCTTGCCACAGGTCGGACGGCGCGGCGGTAGCACGCGGCGCCGTGTGCGGCGTTCCAGGTGCCCGGGCTGTCTCGGGCCACCTGGACGGCCACGTCGCGCTGACCGCCATACCGACGGGGGAGCCCGGCCCGCAACGAGTGAATCCACCGTCAGGCAAGTGCAGGATGCCGGGTTGTGGTGTTCACTCCCGGAAGGTCGTTCGTGATCCAGTCGCGGATCAGATCCGCGACGGACTCGGCGGATCCGGGGTCGGCCAGGTCGCCCGTGGCGCCGGGCGCCACCGTGACGTGGTGCGGACAGTTCATCCAGTCGGCAGCGAGCCGGCTGAGGCCCGCGCCCTGGGGGTCGAGACCGCCGACCACGAACAGGGTCGGCGCCCGTACCCGGGCCAGTGCCGCAGGGCCGGCCAGCTCCGGTCGGCCGCCCAGGGAGACGACGGCTCGGATGTCGTCATCGGCCGCCGTCGCCCGCAACGCGGCAGGTGCACCCGCTTCGCTCCCGACGTAGCCCACGGGCAGTCCGGTTTCCCGGCGCAGCCAATGCGTCGCTGTTTCCAGGCGCCGGGCCAGCAGCACCACGTCGAAGAGCTTGTGCCGGTCACTTCGCTCCTCCTCGGTCAGCAGGCCGAGCAGGAGAGTGCCGATCCCGGCGCGGTGGAGGCGCGGGGCGGTGTACTCGTACCACGGACCGGGGCGACCGTCTCCGGCACTGTGGGCGATGGACAGCACGACGCGGGTCGGGGCGGGCAGGGAGAGCCGTGCGGTCAGGTGCGTCCGGCCGGCGGGCACCACCACCTGCTCCTCGCGCGGTCCTTCGGCGGACCACGTCGGTATTGGCCCGTGCGGCGCATCTGGCCTCGGGGTGCGGGGCCGGAGGAGGGCCAGCCGCTCGACGTCGCGAGGGGGGTGCCGATCGGCTTCCGCGCGGCTCACGGAGCGCATGACGCACCTCCTGGGTTGCGGTGGGTCGGTGGTGGCGGTTGCCACCGCCTGCACTGTCATTGCATCGCGCGCTCACCGGGCGGGGCAGAGGCAATCGGTCCCGACCAGCCGGGCCGACCGGCCCTGCTCGGAGGCCGACGGGGCCGGACACGCGGCCGGAGCACGTCCGGTTGCGGCTGGTCACTCGGAAGTGGCGCGCGTGCCGATACCAGGTCGGGGCCGACAGGCGGGGCGCGAGGGCCGACCGGCCCAAGCGCGTACGCGAACCTCGGGAGAGTCTGGAGTTGTGGAGCAATCCCCGTCGTACCGACGGTCGAGGGCTCGCCCGGCAGAGGCTGGTCAGCGAGGCCCCGGATGCTCCCGAGCGCAGAGAGGGTGAGCATCGCGATGAAGGGTTACGTGTTCCACGGGCCGGGCCGGTCCGCGTGGGAGGACATACCCGACCCGGACCTCAAGGAGCCCACCGACGCCGTGGTCCGGGTCGACGCCGTCACCATCTGCGGGACGGACCTGCACATTCTGAAAGGGGACGTTCCCGAGGTGCGCCCCGGCACCGTCCTCGGCCACGAGGCGGTCGGCGAGGTCGTCGAGGTCGGCACGGACGTGCGCACCGTACGTCCGGGAGACCGCGTCCTGGTGTCCTGCATCACCGCCTGCGGCAGGTGCCGCTACTGCCGTGAGGGCGTGTACGGCCAGTGCCTCGGCGGAGGCGGCTGGATCCTCGGCCATCTGATCGACGGCACACAGGCGGAGTACGTACGTGTTCCGTATGCGGACCTCTCCGTGCACCCCCTGCCCGGCGCGGTCACCGACCAGGACGCCGTACTGCTGGCCGACATCTTCCCGACGGCCTACGAGGTGGGGGTGCTCAACGGGAGCGTCCGCCCCGGGGACACGGTCGTCGTGGTGGGCGCCGGGCCCATCGGACTGGCCGCCGTGGCCACGGCACGGCTGTTCGCCCCCGAGCGCATCGTCGCTGTGGACGTGGCCGGCGCTCGGCTGGAGGCCGCCAGGAAACTCGGTGCCGACGCGGTGGCCGACGCCCGGGAGGCCCCGGAGCAACTGGTCGCCGACCTGACCGGAGGACTCGGCGCCGACGTCGTCATCGAGGCCGTGGGCATACCCGAGACGTTCGAGATGTGCACCCGCATGGTGCGCCCGGGCGGGCACGTCGCCAACGTCGGCGTGCACGGCAGGCCGGCGACCCTGCACCTGGAAGACCTGTGGATCAAGAACGTCACGATCACCACCGGCCTGGTCGACACCCGCTCCACGCCGACTCTGCTGCGCATGGCGGCATCCGGACGGCTTCCCACCGCCCAGTTGGTGACCCACACCTTCCCGCTGGAGCGCATGGAGGAGGCGTACGAGGTCTTCGCCGGTGCCGCGGACACCGGAGCACTGAAGGTGGTCCTCGGCGGTCCGCGCCGGGAAGTCGTCGCACCCAGGACGGTGTGACACGGCCCGTCCAGCACGAGACCCACAAGCGAGAGACGGCGGGCGGATGTACCGCAACGACGGGTTCCGGGAACTGAGCCGACAGGAGTGCCTGAGGCGGCTGTCGCAGGCCGACGTGGGCCGTGTCGTCTTCACGCGCGACGCTCTGCCGGCGGTGCTGCCGGTCAACTTCCTGCTGGAGCCGGATGGCGCCGTTCTGCTGCGTACCTCGGCGTCGTCCGAGATGGCCCGCGCCGTCGACGGCGCCGTGGTCGCCTTCGAGGGGGACGAGGTCGATGCCGCGTCACACGCGGGCTGGAGTGTCGTCGTCACCGGACTCGCTTCCGTGGTGACCGACTCCACCGATCACGACCGACTGACGAGGGCCGGCCCTCGTTCGTGGGTGGCCTGGCCGGACGAAGTGTTCGTCCGCATCGAGCCAGAACTGGTCACGGGACGCGAACTCCTGGGCGGCCGCACCATGTACGGGCTGTTCCTTACTTCATGAGCGGCGTCGGCGCCAGGCGGTACACACGTACCATCTATTGGGACGGGAGTGCGCGGCCGGACGCTGCATGCATCCGGCCGCGCACACCGTAGCCGGTTTCGTCAGGGCTGCGTAGCTGCGACGGTCTCACGGGGTCCGCCGCGCTCGATCCGGCACTCGACGTCGACGACACCCTCTACGGCGCGAACCAGTCGGATGGCGACGGGAACGAGGGCAGTGTCGCGGAACGGACCGGTGAGCGTCACCATGCCGTCGGAGACGGCCACCCGGACAGGCTGGGAGGGAGCCGGGAAAAGGTACGGCACGATTTCCCGGGCGACCTCCTCGGTGATCTCCTCGTCCGAGCGCAGGAAGACGCGCAGCAGGTCGCTTCGGCTCACGACGCCCTCCAGCAGCCCCTCGGAATTGACCACCGGCAGGCGCTTGACCCTTCGCTGAGCCATGATGCGGGCCGCCTCCGCCAGCGTGGCGTCGGGGTGGACGGTGACGGCCGGCGCGGACATCACGTCGGCGGCCGTCAGTCCGCCCGCCTTGGCCAGGTCGGCCAGGCGGCGCATCTGGGTGAACCGGTCCGGGTCGCTGTCGCGGAACTCCTCCTTGGGTAGCAGGTCGGCCTCCGAGACGACGCCTATGACACGTCCCTCACCCGCCAGCACGGGCAGGGCACTGACCTTCCACTGCTGCATGAGCGTGACGATGTCCTTGAACGGTGCGTCGCGGCCCACGGCCACGACGGTGTGCGTCATGACATCACTCACGACGCGCGGGCTGCTGTACAGCATGATTTTCCTCCTCTCGGGACGCGACACATGTGTCACAGGAGGCTTCCGCTCCCGTGGGGGCCGTACAGGTCGAGCAGCCGGATCCGGGCGGCGTGCAGCCGGTGGGCGACGACGTTGCCGACCCAGGTGGCGACCGTGCGGCCGAACACCGGATCCTGGGCGCACAGGGCACGGACGGCCTCGGCGTCGAACTCCCAGGCCCGTACCGGGGTCATCGCCTCGGCACCCAGATGCCACAGGTAGGGCGGGAAGTGCCAGGACCAGCCGACCAGTTCCCCGTGTCCCAGCGACTCGATGGCGGCGGCCCGGCGGCCTGGTACGCGGAGGTCGAGGGTGACGGTGCCGGTGCGGACGATCCAGAACCTGTCGGCACGACCGCCCTCTTCGAACAGTCGCGCGCCTGCCACGTAGGACACCTCGCGCGCGACTCGCATCAGTCGTTCACGATGTTCGACCGGGAGGCCCCCGGTCAGTGAGGTGGTGGAGGTCATCGTTGCGCTCCCTACTTCTCGGGGGCACGCGGCCAGGCAGCGTTCAGCGGTGCCTGCGTCCCGGACGTGAACCGGGTGGCGCGTCCTTCCCTGATTCCAGGCTGATCCTGTCCGGAGCCGTAAGCCATGGGCTGTCCGGGCCCGATCACCGGCCGTTCGGCCCTGACGTGCACGGCCCGGTTCTCTCGAAGCTGCCGCGAAGTGACGAACCTCGCGCCAGTGAAGGCGGTGAAGTCGGCGCGGGCCTGTTCGACGGCTTCCGGGTACGCTGCCCGTTCCTCGTGCTCGGCGAGCGCCCGGTAGATGCTGACGACGGACGGGCTCTGCCCCTTGTGCTTGCCGGTGGGGATGATCAGGGCGGGCTGGATCTGCTCGGTGGACTCGCCGTTCGCCCGCCCGCGGAGCCGGTGTGCAGCATGTCCTCGGTGATGACCGGCTTGCTCGGTGCCGGGAATGCGCACGTCGATGACGGTCAGCTCGTGCGGGCGGGCGTTGGCCTGGTCGACAGTGAGGGCGATGGTGGTGGAGCGACGGGGATTTTCCTTGGCCCGGCTGGGGTTAGCCCTTCATTAGGATACCCAAGGGGGTATCTCGAAGGAGTGTGGGTTGTGGAACTTGCGATGGCGGCTGAGGAACTGAAGACGGTGGTCAACCGGCTGCGCCGGGCGCAGGGCCAGATCGCCGGTGTGATCAAGATGATTGAGGAGGGGCGAGACTGCGAGGACGTCGTCACCCAGCTCGCCGCGGCGTCCAGGGCTCTGGACAAGGCCGGTTTCGCGATCATCGCCACAGGGCTGCAGCACTGCCTGACCGATGCGGACATGGCTGCTTCCGGTGATCGGGAGCAGATGCGCACCCGGCTGGAGAAGCTGTTCCTTTCTCTGGCCTGAGCTGTGGTGCGGCGACGCCGCATCACCCGCCTGGGTCGGAGCGGTTGGCCCACGGCCTGGCATATGAGAGGGGAGGGATCCCGAATCGGGTCCTTCCCCCTTCGCGGTGTGGTTCAGCGGTTGCGCAGTGCGGCCAGTGTGTTGTCGAGGTCGGCGGCGCGGGGGCGGTTGTGGGGGAGCTTGGCGAGCATGGCGGCCATGCCGCAGGTGTTGGTCAGGGCGGAGAAGACCAGACCGCCTGCGACGCCGGCGGAGATGAGCTGGAAGGCGGGGTGGACGACGAGCCCGAGCAGCAGGCCGAGCAGCACGATCACTCCTGCGGTGAGCCTCACCTGCCGCTCCATGCCCCAGGTGGCACGGGAGGCGCTCTGGGGGCGGTGGAGTTCGTGGCCGTCGGCCGCCCAGGCTCCGGTGCCTCCCGACAGAGTGGCGGCCCTGACGCCGTTCTCCGCGAGAATCTTGCAGGCGTTCTGGGAGCGGGCGCCCGAGGCGCAGACGACCAGGACGTCGCCGCGGTCGGTGGCGTGACGGATGTCGGGCAGCGCGCGCTGGATCTGGTCGAGAGGGATGTTGAGCGCGCCGGGGAGATGGCCGCCGACGTATTCGCCCGGGGTGCGCACGTCGATGATGGTCAGTTCGTGCAGGCGGGTGCGCGCCTCGTCGGTGGCGAGGGCCGTGGGGGTGGTCATGGCAGATGTTTTCCTTGCGTGTAGGCGTTTTGGTGGAGGCTGATCTGGCGGGAGCCGGACTGAAGGCGGTCCTGAGATGTGAGACGGGCTGGGGAAGCGCTCCCTAACCCTGTTCCTGAGCTGTTGACGGCCCTGGCGTTCAGATGATCACGTCGACGAGCATGAAGGCCGCCACCGCCAGCAGGACACTGGCGAAGATCTTCTGGAGGGTGGTGCCGGGGATCTTCGCCGCGAGGCGTTTGCCGTCCCAGGCGCCGAGGATCGCGGCTCCGGTGAACGGGCCGATGATCTCCCAGTGGAGCCCGCCCCCGGTGCCGGTGCGAGCGGCGAGCGCGGCGAGTGAGTTCACCGTGATGACGAGCAGGCTGGTGCCCACCGCCCGCCGCATGGCCAGACCGAGGACGCTCACCAGGGCGGGCACGGCGAGGAATCCCCCGCCGACCCCGAGAAAGCCCGTCACGGCGCCAAGGCCGGCACCGGCGCCGGCCGCCTTGCCGGGACGGACCCGGTCCGGCGGCCTTGACGCGGACGGCCGCAGCATGCGCAGGGCCGCCAGCGCGGCG
This sequence comes from Streptomyces sp. NPDC047853, assembly GCF_043204535.1. Classification (NCBI taxonomy): domain Bacteria; kingdom Bacillati; phylum Actinomycetota; class Actinomycetes; order Kitasatosporales; family Streptomycetaceae; genus Streptomyces; species Streptomyces sp. NPDC047853. Next base: position 89,372 of record NZ_JBIDCI010000025.1, read on the forward strand.
ATGAGCGCGAACGCCGCCGTCAGTACCGCTTCGGGAAGGCGTCCGGCGACGGTCCCGGCGAGGAAGGCGGGGACGATGCCCGCCGCGGCGAACAGCGCCCCCGTCTTCCACGCCACGTTTCCGTCACGGGTATGGGCGTACAGGGCGGCGGCGGAGGTGGCGGTGACGATGATCAGGCTGGCGGTGGTGGCGGCGGCCGGGGTGAAGCCGAGCAGGTAGATCAGTGCCGGTACGGCAAGGACGCTGCCACCACCGCCGAGGGCTCCCAGGGCGAGACCGATGACGGCCCCGGCGATGAGGGCGAGAACGAGTACGGTCACGCTATCTGGCCGCTGTTCCCGCGTCCGTCGACCACCGGATGCCCGGCGGCGGCCCACGCGTTCATGCCGCCCTCGACGTCCACCGTCTGCGCTCCGCGCTCGGAGAGGATCTTCGCGGCCTGCTGGGAGCGCTGACCGCTGCGGCAGATCACCACCAGCGGACGCCCGTCAGCTTCAGCGGGCAGGGCGGCGCCGGCGACCAGTTCTGTCAGGGGTAGGTGGACGGCGCCCGGGGCGTGGCCCGCGGCCCATTCGGGCTTCTCACGCACGTCCAGCAGGACCGCGTCAGGCCGGTCACCGCTGGTACGGCTGCGCGCCTCGTCGACCGTGACACGGGGCCCGTTTCGGCGAAAGAGGAACATCACACGCTTCCTTCCTTGCGGGGGGAGAGAGAACGGCCGGGTCAGCCGGAGGCCAGGGACAGCCCGGCATCCGCCGCAGCGTCGAAGCCGTCGTCGACGGCGACCACGGCACGGCCGGCGGCGTCCAGCAGGGAGGCGGCGATCGCCGCGCGCATCCCGCCGGCGCAATGCACCCACACCGTCCCCTCCGGCACCTCGCCGATACGGCCGTGCAGCTCGTGGATCGGGATGTGGACCGAGCCCTCGATGTAGCCGCCCGCGCGCTCGGAGTCCCGGCGCACGTCCAGGACGACGACTTCGTCGCGCTCACGGACACCGGCGAGATCGGCGAAGCGGGCGCGGGGGAAGGAAGCGAGCTGCTCGCCCTCACGCACCCAGCCGGCCGGTTCACCGGTGGCGGCGGCGGCCGGCCGGTCGATGCCCACCCGCGCCAGCTCCCGCTGCGCGTGGCTGATCTGCTCCGGGGTGTCGGCGAGCAGGGTGACGGGCTTGCCCCACGGGATCAGCCAGGCCAGGTAGGTGGCGAGCTTGCCCTCGCCCTCGAAGTTGAACGACCCGGCCACGTGCCCCTCGGCGAAGGCCATGCGGCTGCGCAGGTCCACCACCCACTCACCCGCCGCCAGCCGGGAGGCGATCTCGCCTGCGTCCGCACGCCTGGGCGGAGTGAGGTCGACGAGTGCGGGGCCGGCGGCGTTGGCCGGGCCCATGTGCGCGTAGTAGGCGGGCACATCCTCCAGTCCGGCGAGCATCCGGGCGACGAAGGTGTCCACGTCCAGGGTCAGCGCGTCGTTGGACTCGCGCTCCTTGCCGATCGTGGTCGCGTCACCCTCGGACTGGGAGGAGGAGCAGAAGCTGCCGAACCCGTGGGTGGGCAGCACCGGCACTTCGTCATCCAGCTCGGCGGCCAGGCGGTGGGCGGAGTCGTACTGGGCGCGGGCCAGCTGCTCGGTCAGCCGCGGCTCCACCAGGTCGGGGCGGCCCACCGTACCGATCAGCAGCGACCCGCCGGTGAAAACGGCCACACCCCGCCCGTCCTCGGACACGGCGTAGGAGGTGTGGTGCGGGGTGTGCCCTGGGGTGGCTATCGCGCGCAGGACCAGGCCCGCGTCCACGTCCACGGTGTCGCCGTCGGCGACGGGGGTGCGGTCGAAAGATACGTGCGCCCCGGCCGGCACCAGGTAGGCGGCGCCGGTGACGCGGGCCAGCTCCAGGCCGCCGGTGACGTAGTCGTTGTGCACGTGGGTTTCCGCCACGTACGCGATGCGCACCCCGCGGCGGGCGGCGGCGGCGATGACCTGGTCGATGTCACGTGGCGGGTCGATGACCACCGCGGCAGTGGGCCCGCCGGCCAGGTAGCTGCGGTTGCCCAGACCCTCGAGTTCCATGGTGTCGACGAAGAACACGGCTCACGAATCCTCTCGGATAATGTACCCCCGGGGGTATTGGTCATTCACTCTAACAGTGATACCCCGGGGGGTATTCCAGGAGAGGCGCCACCCGCAGGGCACCGCCTGGCCCCCTGCGGGTACCAGGCGGGGTATAGAGGAATCAGCCGTTCCGCACTATCCGGGAGTACCCGTGCCCTACGACCGCACCGTCCGCCTCGACGCCGACTTCGGCACTGCCGTCACCGCCGTACGCAAGGCCCTGGCCGACCAGGGCTTCGGCGTCCTCACTGAGATCGACGTCAAAGCCACCCTCAAGGCCAAGCTCGGCCACGACATGGAGGACTACCTGATCCTCGGCGCCTGCAACCCGCCGCTCGCCCACCAGGCCCTGCAAGCCGACCGCAGCATCGGCCTGCTCCTGCCCTGCAACGTCGTCGTCCGCAGCGACGGCGACACCACGCTCGTCCAGGTTCTCGACCCCGGCACCATGGTCACCCTCACCGGCCTCGCCACCCTCAAGCCCGTCGCCGACGAAGCCACCGCCCGACTGGACGCCGCGCTCAGCGCCCTGGCCGCCACCTGACCTCTCCCCCGTTCGGCATCTGGCCGACCCCGGCACGCCCCTAATGCATCTGCCGGCTTCCAGCCGGTCAGCCGGAAGCCGGCCGGCCTGCGGGCTTTCAAGGTGCCGATCCGGCCGCACTGGCCACCGTCGGCCGTGCGGTTTCCGCCGCGGGCGCGGTGCGGGGGCCGGGCAGCGGGGCCGCGGCGGCGAGGTCGAGGTGGGAGTTCGGGCTGGGTCCGGAACGACGCCGGCGACGCACAGCCGCACAGGGCTGTCCATCGTCGGCGAGATGAGGTCCGACAGGGCCGCGACGGCGTGGCCGGTTCATCTGCTGTCGCTCGTCCCGGCCCCTCCACGAGCTGGGCCAGGTCCGCTGCGCCGAGGCGCGCGTCGTCCGGGACGCCTCGCAGCTTCTGCAACCGGTCCAGCGCGTCTGCTGATCCCGCCCTGTCCACTCCCTACCCGCTGGCCGTCCTGGGTGCTCAGACGCAGGGCATGATCGGGTCGTTGCTCGCCCGGGCCCTGCGAGGTGCCCTCCCCGGACGGCAGGTCGCCGCGCTCGTCACCCACACCGTGGTCCGTGCGGGCGACCCGGCCTTCGCGCGGCCCACCAACTTCGTCGGCCAGGTGTACTCGCGGGAGGTGGCGCACGTCCTCGCCCGCAAGCGCGGCTGGCACATCGCCAAGGACACCACGGGATGGCGCCGCGTCGTCCCGTCCCCGGCGCCCGAGGCCATCGTGGAGACGGACACCGTCCACGCCCTGCTGAGCAGCGGAACGCTGGTCGTCTGCGCCGGCGGCGGAGGCGTCCCCGTCACGGCCGATCACGACACCGGGGCGCTGACCGGGGTCGAAGCCGTCGTCGACAAGGACTTCACCGCAGCTCTCCTGGCCGAGGAACTCAAGGCCGATCTCCTGCTCATCCTCACCGACGTCCCGAACGTGTACGCCGACTTCGGCACGCCTCGCCAACAGCCCGTGCCCGACGTGACCCCCGCGCAACTTCGGGACAGGGCCTTCCCCGAGGGTTCGATGAAGCCCAAGACCGAGGCCGCTGCCCGGTTCGTGGAACGGACCGGTGGCCTGGCCGCGACCGGAGCCCTCGACGCCGCGTACGCCATCGCCCACGGAACATCGGGGACGCTCGTACGACCCGAACTCCCCATCGGATGACAAGCAGCAGGCGGCGCACCGGGGGAGTCGGATCCTGGGACGGTCGGCTCCTGGCCAAGGACCAGTGGCCCCTGCTGTCACCGCCTGACGGGACCAAGACTCGAAGCAGCCTGAAGGAGGATTTCCATGACCCGCACCATCACCGTCGGACTGGACGGCTCGCCGGCGAGCCTGGCTGCCGCAGACTGGGCCGCGCACGAGGCACAGCTCAGGGACCTGCCTCTGAGGCTAGTGACCGCGTGGGAGTGGCAAGCCCCCGCCTTCGCACCTGCGACCGGACTCGGCGTGCCGGTGCCGCCGAGCGACCTGCAGCGGGCATCGGCACAGCACCTGCTGGCCCAGGCGCGCGCCCGCGCCGACGAAACTCGCCCCGGGCTGCGGATCGACACGGACGAGATCCCCGGCCTGCCCGTCCCGGCTCTGCTGAAGGCCGCCGAGGAGGCCGAGCTGCTGGTACTGGGCTCCCGCGGACTGAGCAAGGCGGCGGGATACCTGCTCGGTTCCGTCTCCCATGCCGTCCTGGCCTCGTGCGAGCGGCCCGTCGTCCTCGTCCGTGCTGCCGAGCACGGCGAAGAGGAGACGACGCCGGAGACCTCGGCAAGCGAGGTCTCCGCCGTCTCCGGCCACCGTGACGTCGTCCTGGGCCTGGACCTGGACAAGCCCAATGACGCGGTGATCGACTTCGCGTTCGACGCGGCTTCACGGCGCGCCGCACGCCTACGGATCATTCACGGCTGGACGCTGCCGCCCTACTACTACGGCGGCGCGCTCATGCCCGACCTGAACGACGGCATGGTCAAGCAGGTGCGGAGCGAACTGTCCGACGTCCTGCGACCGTGGCCGGACAGGTACCCCACAGTGGAGGTTCACGCGCAGGCCACGATCGGTGGTGCCGGGCGCCACCTGGTCGACGCCTCCTACGACGCCGCCCTCGTGGTGGTGGGCAGGCAGAACCGTCGGGCGGCGGTCGGCGCTCATATCGGTCCGGTGACCCAGGCGCTGCTGCATCATGCCGTCGCTCCGGTGGCGGTGATCTCGCACGACTGACCGAGAAGGACTGCCCAGGACAGCGAACTCAACGAGGGAGACCTCCCCCTGTCCGATCCTCAGCCCGCCTGTACGCGATGCGTGAGACACCGCCGCGTACAGGCGGGCTGTTTCATCGCCGGTGGTGGCCGAAGGTCCCTGTGGATTGGGGCTGTTGGGGCCCTGGGGTGTGGCCCTTCGGCGTCGGGTGCGGGGTGGTGGGGTCCGGGAGAGTGAGTGGTGTCAGGAACCAGCCGGATCTTCTCTGAAGGAGTCACTGTCATGGCCGTGCACCAGTCCACGCACCGTAGTTCGGGTTTCCGTCTGCCGTCGTTCCGCCGTAACGGCGTCGTTTCCGCGCCCAGGGCGGCTGGGTCGGTGGAGGCCGGCGCGCTTACCGCTCGGGCCTGTGTGTTCGCGTCGGCCCGGGTGCTGATGGGGTTCGTGTTCCTGTGGGCGTTCCTGGACAAGACGTTCGGGTTCGGTTACGCCACCGCGTCCGGGAA
>NZ_JBIDCI010000026.1:0-92433 GCF_043204535.1 Streptomyces sp. NPDC047853
ATCAACACCCGGCAGCAGCGGTGCTATCCGCTCCCACGCCGCATCCGTCAGCTCACCACGACCCACCACAAGATCAATTATCAGACAGGTCCTAGTCCAGGCCCAGGTCAGCGGTCGCTCCCGCCCTTCGCGCGGCGGTCCGGACGGCAGCGCTGGGCTCGACGAGCCGCACGTCGACGCCGACCAGCGGCAAGGTCTGGCAAATGCCTCGGAGGGTGTACAGACTCGCCAAATCGCAGAAGGTGACACCGGACAGGTTGAGCACTAGCGAAGCAGCGCTCGAACGCGCGGCAAGGACAGCCAGGTCATCCCGCAGTGCGGCAGCGGTGTCCACGTCGAGCTCCCCGTCGAGAAGCAGGTGCCGCACGCGTGAAGGGCCGCGACCGGTCTCGAAACGGACACGGAGTCTCGTCGCACACCTCGTTCGGGACAACGCTTCCCGAGGGGGCGGGACACCGTCGGCTGCCTCGTCGCGCGGCACGGGATGGGACGGTGGCATAGCTGGTCCTCCGGACGGGTCGCCTCAGCAGACGCCGACCAGACTTCCCGGCACTCCAGGCAAGGTCGCCAGCCCCTGCCATCCCCATAGTCTTGCATAGAGCAAGAAATATTTCATCGGGGCCCTGACGGCGGGAGCTCTCAGGACGACGGCGATGGCCTGGGGGCCAGCTCAATCTCGGAAGCGTGCCGCGCCGTTGTTAGCTCAGCAGTCCCGGACCGCGTGGGCGCGCACCGGGAATGGCCAGCACGGGGATACGTGCCTCCCTGCTTCAAATGTCAGGCTTTTCGCCCGCTTCACAGGGCGCCGGGCATTTCACCGGTCCACCCCAGCGGATGCGCCTGCGTGCCCTGGGGGGTCGACGCCAGGGGCTCCGCCCCGGCCTTGTTGAAGGCGTTGAGCGCCTCGACCAAGGCCAGCCGCTGCACCGGAGTGAGCCTTTCAACGATGGCGGCGATCTCGGTCCGCCGACGAGCCGTGACGCTCTCGACCGTGCGCCGCCCCTCGGCGGTGAGCTGCAGCAGCGTCTCCCGACGACTGTGAGGATTGGCGTGCCGGTCCGCCAGACCGGCCGCGATCAAGCGATCGATCATGCGCATGGCGGTGGACGGCGCCACCTGGAGCTGCTCAGCCAGCGTGACGAGCTTGGTGGCTCCCCTCGTGGCCAGCACCACCAGCATCCGGAACTGCGGCAACGTCACCCGCTCCTCGACCTCGGCGAGGGAACGCGCGGACACCGCAACCAGCAGGCGTGAGGCGGTCAGCACCGCTTGGGTCACGGCATCCACATCATCCATCGCCCTCGCAGGGCTCTCACTCTCGCGCATGACTCCTTTCTACCGCCCCACGATCGCCGGGAGCCCAACGGCCAAGACCTGGCCTGGCCCACCACCGCGGTCACGACTCGATCCCCGAGGGCCGCCTCCATGTTCGGGACCGTATAGCTGACCCTCGTCGACGGGCGCCGCTATCCCGTCAGAGCCGCCCCACCGACGCCCCCCTCACCGCCGCCCACCTCCACAAAGGCGCCGTCCTCACCTCCCGAGGACGGCCGACTCCCGTGCATCTCGCCGACAACGAGGACGAGGTGCTGCCCTACTTCGCCAAGCTGACGCACGCCTCCACCGACGGCGGCCAAGCGGCCATCGGCCGCTCGCGTCCTGGTCCCGGCGCAGTCATCCAGTCCTACGAAGAAGCGCTCAATGCATGGGACCTGGCCAAGCGGCTGGGACTCATGGACCCGGCGCTGCGCGCCGCCGTCTGCTCGTCTACCCCCTTCAGGCCCACGGCCGCCAGGTCACGGCCGACTTGGTCCACGACACGCTCGGTCCGCTGATCACCGCCCGCGGCGGCGCCCGCCCACTCCTGGGCACCAGGACCGCGTACTTTCGACTCGGGCTGCGTCGCTGCAGCGGCGGCGCGCCGCCTCTCGCTGAGCGTGCGGGTTCTCAGATACCGGCTGGAGCGCATCCACCAACTCACCGATGCGGACCCCACGGACTTGTCTCACCGCTACATGTGCAGACCGCCACCATCGGGGCAAGACTCCTGGACTGGCCCGCAGAAGAAGGCTGAGTGCCCTCCAGAACGCGCTTGTCGACTCGGCAGGCGCCCCCGTCCGCCCCCACCCAGGCGACGCGTAGGTGCAGACAGCACGCTTCCGGTAGCCGGGTTACGGTCTGGTCTCACCAACTGGGACTTTCCTCGGTCACCAGCCGTAATGTGATCTACATCACTAAATATTTGGCAAAGACATGGTAGAACTGCGCAACTCCGCAGGTGGATCGACTGATGGCCGTGCTGCGGAGGGTCAGCCTGTACGCGCACCACAGCCCGGGACGATCACGGTCCGAGATCGGTCCGTGCGCACGGGTTCGATCACCGGACAACGACGTTCGCTCACAGACCGCTCACCCGGCGAGAATCCCCAGCCCGCCAGCCCCGCGTCATCGAGGTAACCAAGTGTCACTCGAATCCGTCACCGAGTCCGTCGACGAAGCCGTCAGCGGCTTCTTCGAACCCATAGCCAAGTGGCTGGGAGAGGTCGTCTTCTACGCCGTGCCTGTCGGCGGCACCGACCTTCCTCTCATCGTCGCCTGGCTCGTCGTCGCCGGCCTGGTCTTCACCGGTTGGTTCGGGTTCGTCCAGCTCCGCAAGTTCCGGCTCGCCGTCGACGTGGTGCGGGGGAAGTACGACGAGAAGGGCTCGACCGGCGAGGTCAACCACTTCCAGGCCCTGACCGCCGCCGTCTCCGGCACGGTCGGCCTCGGCAACATCGCTGGTGTGGCCGTCGCCGTCTCCATCGGCGGCCCGGGCGCCACGTTTTGGATGATCCTGTGCGGCCTGCTTGGCATGGCCACCAAGTTCGTCGAGGTCACCCTTGGCGTGAAGTACCGCGAGGTGCACCCCGACGGCACCGTCTCCGGCGGCCCGATGCACTACCTGCCCAAGGGTCTCGCCGAGCGCTTCGGCAAGAACGGCAGGACCCTCGGCAAGGTCCTCGCGGTCCTCGCTTCCTTCATGATCCTGTTCTTCGGCCTCTTCGGCGGCAACCTCTTCCAGGTCAACCAGTCCTACGCGCAGCTGGTCTCCGTCACCGGCGGCGAGGACGGTACCGTCGGCTCCTCCGCCGGCGCGCTGCTCTTTGGCATCCTGGTCGCCGCGATCGTCGGCATCGTCCTCCTCGGCGGCATCCGCTCCATCGCCAACGTCACCAGCAGGCTCGTGCCCGCCATGGCCGGCATCTACATCGTGGCCTGCCTGGTCGTAATCCTGGTCAACGTGACCGCCGTCCCGGACGCCGTCGCGTCGATCGTCGAGGGCGCCTTCAACCCCGAGGGTGTCGCCGGCGGTGTGCTCGGTGCACTGATCATCGGTTTCAAGCGGGCCGCCTTCTCCAACGAGGCGGGCCTGGGTTCTGCCCCGATCGCCCACTCCGCGGTGAAGACCAAGCACCCCGCGAGCGAGGGCCTGGTCGCCCTGCTGGAGCCGTTCATCGACACCGTCGTCATCTGCACCATGACCGCGCTGACCATCGTCATCGCCAACCCGGCCAGTCTCGGCGAGGACATCGGCGGCGTCACCATCACTTCCGACGCCTTCGAGACGGTGCTGCCCTGGTTCCCGTACATCCTGACCGTCGCGGTGATGCTCTTCGCCATCTCCACCGTGCTGACCTGGGGCTACTACGGCCTCAAGGCGTGGACGTACCTCTTCGGCCGCAGCCGGACCAGCGAGATCATCTACAAGGTTCTCTACACCGTCTTCGCCATCGCCGGATCGCTGCTGACACTGCAGACCCTGATCGACCTGGCCGACGCGGTCCTCTTCTCGCTGGCCGTCATCAACATCATCGGCCTCTACCTCCTCGCCCCGGTCGTCAAGCGCGAACTCAACTCGTTCCTCGAGTACGTCCGCGCCCGCAACGCCGGACACGGCACCGGGGGCGACGAAGACCAGGAGTCGGTGAGGACCACCGTCTGACCGCCTCACGCGGACCGGCTCCTGAACGGGCCCGTACTCACCTCGCGCCTTGGTGAGCACGGGCCCGTTCGCCCTACCCACCCTGGTGGTACGCCTGACCAACGTCCCGGGGATCACAGGTGATCGGGCAACTGACCCATGTCATGCGCATCCCCTACGCGAAGCCGCTCATGCCTTCACTGCGTAGCTGACGAGCAGAACGCCGCAGAGCTCAGTCACCGCCATCGCCGCGTATGCGGCACATGCCGGGCTCGATGTCCGCGCCGCGAAGAACACTGCGCCAGGCTGCGGGTCGGCCGGCGCTCCTCCGGCGAGACGCTCGACGAACGCCGGGAACCACAGGCATGGTCCCGCGGCGGCCACGCGGGCCGGCCATCCCGCCCGCCACACCTGCGGCTCCGCGTGCCCCGCGGCGTCATCTCCACCTCCGTCCGAGGATCCACAAAGCCGCCCCGCCGAGGAAGAGCAACCCTCCCGTGGCCAACAAGGGCAGGCCGGGGCCCGGCAGCACGTACATCGCGCTACCGGCCACCGCAGCCAGGGCGCCCACGCCGGTCAGCCATCCCGCAGGCCCTCGACCCGGTCGGCGCCCGCCGTGCTCATGGCCGGCGGCCATGTCCGTCCTCCTCGCGCGCGACCGGCGTCTGCGCATCGCTCGCCGGCTCGGGAATGCCGGCCAGGTCCTCGACAGCGAAGATCCTCGCGATAGGCACGTCGGTGCTGCTGTGGGCGACGATCGAGAAGGCGATGCAGACAGCGATGAGCGTGTACGCCTGCTCCCCCTGCGGAATGCCGGCCTGCAGCACAAGGAGCCCGTAGACCACCGACGCGAACCCCTTGGGGCCGAACCACGCGGCCACCAGCTTCTCCCGTCGGTCGAACTGCGTACCGACGAGAGAGATCATCACCGAGGCCGGGCGCACCAGCATGATCGCCAGGAAGACGGCCACGTAACCGGTCCAGGTCAGGTCGGCGAAGAGCTGGGGCGTCAGCAGGGCACCGAAGACCAGCAGCGCGGCGAACTTCGCCAGTTCCGCGAGCGCCTCACCGAGCGGTTCGAAGGCCGTCTTCGCCTCGGACGACACGGAGGTGAGAACGGCGCCCGCGGAGAAGGCGGCCAGGTAAGGATTCGCATGAGTCAGGTGGCACGCGGCGTACAGGATGATCCCGGTGGCCAGTGGCAGCAACGGCTGCAGCTTGGGCTCTGCGCCCAACAGCCGGAACCGAACAAGACCGTTGACCAGGAGCGGCAGCACCACGCCGAAGGCAAGTCCCAGCCCGAGCTCCAGAGCAATCATCCCCAGGGATGACTCCGCGTGGCCACTGGTCGGCCCGGCGGCGGCGATGAGCACAAGCACCACCGGCAGGGCCAGCCCGTCGTTGATGCCACTCTCCACGTTGAGCAACTGCCTCAGTTTGGGCGGAACTTCCTTGCGCCCCACGATCGCCGAGGCGAAGACCGGGTCGGTGGGGGCCAGGACGGCGCCCACGAGGAAAGAGGTCGTCCAGTCCAGCCCGACCAGGTAGTGGGTGATCAGCGCCATGCCGACGAAGGCCAAGGGCATACCGAGACCGAGAGCGCGGGCCGGGTTCTTCCAGTTCTCCCTGAGCTTCGGGAAGGACACGTGCATGCCGTCGGTGAACAGCACCGCGAACAGTGCCAGATCGGCGGTGACGGCGACGATGTCGCTGTCCGGGGTGATGTGGATCAGCCCGAGGAAGCCGTCGCTGACGAGTGCGCCGCCGACCAGGAAGAGGAAGGAGGTGGACAGCACGGTCCGGGCCGCGAGTCCGGAAAGAAGAACCGCAATGAGCAGAGCGGCGCCGAAGACGGCGACGAGCACCACGAAGACCAACCCCGATCGACGAAGACAGCTGTTCCCTGTCGCCGACCAGACTTCCCGGCACTCCGCGACGGACTTTACACGCTCCTTACGCGTCCCTGACAGGTGCCTGACGGGCAGCGCCGCCCACCGGACGCTGCCGTGTTCCGGCAAGACGCCATGCGCTGGGTGGTCCTTCTCATTCCTCCCCAGGCCCGGACGCCGGGCGGGCGGCGTGCCGGGCTGTCGGGCTGGCGATGAGGGGGCGCGGGTCGACGGCGCGGTTGATGGCCGACTCGACGGCCGCGACCCGGTCGGCCAGCAGTCCGAGGGCGGCGACAGCTCGGGTGAGGGGATCGCTCTCAGGCCCGCCGAGGGTCTGGGTGCGGACGTACACGGCCTTCAGCTTCGCCCAGCGCCCGACCTGAGCGGCAGTCAGCGTGCCCCGTAGCTCGGCCAGCTTCAGCAGGTTGACCTCGGCCCCGGTGGTCAGGGTCTGGGCTTCGGCCGTGTAGTGGTCGTCGACCAGGGCGGACAGCTCAGCGTCGTTCATGACCGGCTGGATACGCTGGACGATCTTGTTCATGTTGCGATAGGAACCCTGGAGCCGGAAGGGCGGCTCGGTCCGGGTGGCGTCGGTCTGGGCGGCCGAGGCGATGTACGCGGCGTTGACCGCGAGGACGGTCTCGCGGGCCGTGAGCAGATGGCGCAGAACGGCGGTGATCCGGTCCAGTTCGGCGGGTGCGTACGGGTGGGTCAACCGGTCGGCGCGCGCGGCCGGGTCGCCCCCGGCCAGCCGGAGCAGCAGCTCCAGGTCGTCGCGGTCGCGGCCGGCGAGCGGGGCGAGGACCGGGTGCGCGGTAAGTGCGTTCTCGACGAAACTGAGGGCGAAGGCGTCCTGCTTGCCGGTGAGGACCTCGCCGAGGTTCCATACGTCGGCGCGGTTGGCGAGCATGTCGGGGACCTGGAAGCGGCTGCCGGTCTCGGTGTACGGGTTGCCCGCCATGCACACCGCGAAGCGCTTGCCGCGCAGGTCGTAGGTACGCGGCTCTCCCTCGCGTACGCCCTCGATGCGGCGGGTGGCGTCGCACAGCGGGATGAACTTCTGCAGCAGCTCGGGCGAGGTGTGCTGGATGTCGTCGAGGTAGAGGAGGGTGTTGTTGCCCGCCTCCAGGGCGAAGTTGATCTTTTCGATCTCCTGCCGGGCCGTGGCGTTCGGGGCCTCGGCGGGGTCGAGCGAGGTCACCGTGTGGCCCAGTGCCGGGCCGTTGACCTTCACCAGCAGCAGGCCGAGCCGGTCGGCGACGTACTCCACGAGGGTCGTCTTGCCGTAGCCCGGCGGGGAGATGAGCAGCAGCAGGCCGCCGGTGTCGGTGCGCTTGGTGTCGCCCGTGGTGCCGAGCTGCTTGGCGAGGCTGTCGCCGATCAGGGGGAGGTAGACCTCGTCGATGAGCCTGCTGCGCACGAACGCGGACATCACGCGCGGCCGGTACTCGTCCAGGCGCAGACGGCTGCGCTCGGCGGAGACCAGTGCCGCGCGTCGGCGCTGGTAGGCCCGGTGGGCGGGAACCTCACGGGCGCGGAACTCCCGCGCGCGGGCCATGAGCTCGTCGACCCGGACGGTCAGGGTCCGGTCGTGGACGCGCGGGTGGGTGCCGAGCAGCCCTTCGACGGTCTCGGTCACGGGGGCGTCCGACTCGTAACGGGGCAGGTCGGGGCACAGCTCCGCGGCCACGGCCTCGGCCAGATCGCCCGGGGAGAGGTCGGCGCCGGTCGCCGTGGTGTACGAGGTCAGCCATGCCTCGACGAGTTGCCTGCGGGCGGCCGGGTCGGTGAGGGCGGTGAGGTCGTCGTCGTAGGCGCAGGCGCCGACGGTGCGGCGGAACTTGTCGAGCAGAGTCCGGGTGCCCGCGCCGAGGACGAAGCCGTCGGGGCCGGTCGTCAGCTCTTCGAAGAGGTAGGCGGCCGCCGCTCGCGTGCCGATCACGCCGGCGAGTTCGGCTTCCAGGTCGGAGATCGCGGGCGTGAGTCCGAAGGTGTCACGGGCCCGTGCCAGGGAGGCGGCGCGGCGGGTCCAGGCGTCGCGTTCCTCGGCCGTCGTGCCGTGTGCCCAGAAGAGCTGGGCGGCGGCGCGGGCGGCCGGCTCGTGGCGCAGGAGGCCCGCGCCCTCGTGCAGGCGCAGGAGGGCGGCGAGGACCAAGGCGGCGTCGTGGTCGTGGACACCGCGCTCGTAGCCCTCGTCGTAGGCCGCCTCCGCTGCCTGGCGGACCAGGGCGGGCAGGTCGTCGGCGGCTGCGAGGGCGGCCGGACCGCGCTCGTCGAGCAGGCGGGCGGCGAGGTGTTCGGCGCGGTAGGTCTCGGGCGACTCCGAGGACAGCGGGCGGTCCCAGTACGGGCGGGTCGCGGCGAATTCGGGGTCGGTGACCGGGGCGCGGTAGTCCGTGCCCGTCAGCGCGAAGACCAGGTTCTCGCCCTGGGGGACGAGGGTGAGGTCCAGCGGCTGGGTGTTGACCGCGAAGCGGTGGCCGCCCAGGCGGACGGTGCGGCCGTTGTCGGCGTACAGGTCGGTGCGGTCGCGCAGTGCGCGCAGGGCCTGCTGCCGGGCGGTCTTCAGGCGGCCGTCGAGTTCTTCCGCTCTGACCTGGTCGCCGAGTGAGCGCAACTCGTCGGCCGTGCGGCGCACCTTGGTGGGCATCGGGTCGGAGGTGAAGTACGTGGTGACGGCGTTCGCTTCGGCGAGCGAGGACGCCCGGCGGACGATCGTGGTCAGGACCCGGTCGGCCGACTCGGCCAGGCGCTCGGCCCTGCGGGCACGGGCGTCGGCGAGCGTCTGCTTGCGGGCGGAAAGGGCCTCGTGGATGTCGTCGCGCTTGTCCGCCAGTTCGGCGAGGAAGTCGTCGGACTCGGCGAACCGGGACTCCAGGTCCTCCACCCGCACGAGCAGGCGGGTGAGTTGTTCGTCGCAGTCCTCGGGGGTGCCGGCCGCCGCGAGGGCACCGGTGACCGCCTGGCCGAGCAGCGCGAACTCCGCGGTGAACTCGGCCCGGCTCTCGCGGTCCCGCAGGGCACGGCGGCGGCCGTCCAGCGTGGCGCGGGCGCGGTTGACACCTCCGAGGACCTCGGCGATCCGCTCCAGGACGGACGTGCGGACGGTGATGTCACCGACGTCCAGGCCGGAGACGACGTCGGTCACCGTGCGCAGGTTCTCGGCGTGCTCGTCGAGACGGGCCGCGACGGGCTCCGCCTCGGCCACGGTGGTGATCGCCTCGGCGTCGGCGACGAGATGCTCGATGTCGGCGCGGTGGTCGGCGAAGGCGTCCTCGTGCGCCAGGTGGGTCACGGCCCGCTGCCCGAACGAGGCGAGGTCTCGCTCGACGTCCGCGGCGAGTTCGTCGATGCGGACGGTGTCCGCGTACCGCATTTCCTTGAGAGTGAGCAGACGGCCCTGGGCCTGCCGCAGCTCGGTGAGCCCGGTCACCCAAGCCTCGGCGCCGCGCGGTGCCTCGCCGCGCAGGCGCCGTACGACGGTGGCGACGCGTGTTGTCGCCCCGGCAAGCGCGTCGGCCGCCTGGCGGGTCAGCGTCTGCACCGTCTCGAACTCGGCCAGCACCTGTCCGGCGGTGGCCCGCACCTGTGCGAGCGGCTCGTGCAGGGCACCGAGGTCCGCCTCGGCCAGCCAGTGGTGGGAGTCCGCGAACCGTGCGCAGGCCGCCAGGAGCGCCTCGTAGACCTCACCGGTCGGGGCGGTCTCGGTGACCGCGCGCGTGATGGACAGGCAGTCGGAGATGCCGCGCACGAGGTCGGCGTTGCCGATGCGGGCGAGTGGACCGGTACCGGCCGGCTGGGCGGCGGCGTGGGTGTCGGAGACGTACGGAGAGGTCCACCGCCGCACGGAGTGCACGCGCTGCGGCTCGGCGCCGGCGGCCCGCAGGGCCAGGAGGCAGCCGTCGTCGAACAGGGCCCAGCCGTGGCAGGACAGCGGGGCGGTGACCACTTTGCGGATGACGTTGTAGGACAGAAGCAGACTGCGCCCCGCGACGCGGGCGTGGAAGGCGAAGAGGACGTCCTCGCCGTTCGGGGAGCGGACCGCCCGCTCGAACTCCAGGCCTTCGGTGTCGACGCCGTCGAACGTCCGGTGGGTGCCGGTGGCCAGGCAGTAGCCGCCGGGGAAGACGATGCCCTGGTCCTCGGGCAGTCGGCGGCACGCCTGCCCGATGCCGTCGAGGCGGACGACAGTCCTGGTGAGGGTGTTGAACACCAGGTAGCGGTGGGTGTCCTCCTTGTACGGGAGGACGTCCACCAGGATCAGGGCGCCCACACGCGCGTACGCGATGTGCGCGTCGGCGAGTGACTGCAGCGGCTCGGCGACCGGCTCGGTGTACACGCCCTCGTCCGTCTCGGTGTCGTCCTCGGTCTTGACGGTGAGCGTCCCGCCCAGCGTCTCGACGAACACCTCGCCCTCGATGGAGACGTGTGGGTGCCGGCCCAGGACGTGGTCTTCGCGGGTCGTCACCGTCCACGCGAAGTCGTGCGCGGGCGGCAGGACGTGGTCCCGGTCACCGCGCGCGTCCAGGAAGGACGCCCGGCCGTCGCCGGACAGCGCCCAGCGCAGGACCCGGATGTCATCCGCCTTCTCGCCCGTTCGGAAGACGGCGAGCACCTTGTCCTCGACCCGCCGGAGCTGGAGAAGCCTGGCCTGGTGGAAGTACCGGTGGAGGGCGGCGAACTCCCGGACGAACGCGGGGTCGTCGAGCAGGCCGGGCACGGCGTCGTCGGGCAGCCTGTTCAGGGCGCGGTCGTGCAGCGCGAGCACGTCGTCCACGGCGGTTTCGGCCCCGCGGCCGGGAACGGTGTTGTACCCGAAGAGCAGGACGTCGCCGACGGACACGAGGTCACGCGGCACGCACGCCGACTCGGTGCGCAGTTGTTCGGTGCCGGCCAGCTCCAGGCGCAGAGAACCGAACTCCTCGACGCGGCGGGCGTTCAGCGCCTCGGCGCGGCGGGACAGCTCGGCCGCCTGCGCGGTGAGGCGGTCGTGCAGCACCTCGTACGTACCCGTGTCCAGGGCGGTGGTCATGAGGTCCCTCTCAGGAAGTCGAAAAGAACGGTCGTGGAGCTGCCGCCCCCCGCGCGGCAGCTCCACGTCCGCGGTCCGTCAGCCCTTGGCGGTGCCGTTCAGAGCCATCAGCCGGGTGTCGGCGAGGCCCAGCTCGCCGGCCTTGTTCAGCAACTGCTCCAGAGCCCCGGAGTCGGCGTCGCCCGTCTTCATGAGCTTCATCAGCAGCGTGGACACGGTCAGGTTCTGCACGTCGGCGGTGGAGACCGAGCCGAGGACGCGGCTGAGGTCGTCGGTGAAGCTCGACGTGCCGTCCAGCCAGGGCTTCGCCAGCGCCTGGGCGGTCTCGGAGTGCTGGACGAAGCCGTCGACGCTCTTGCCGAGCGCGATGGAGGACATCAGGCGGTCGAAGAAGACCGACTCGCCACCGACGATGTTGATGTCGGCATTCTCCAGTCCGGTCGCCAGGACGGTCGCCTGCGCCTCGGCCACCTGCCGCTGCACGTCCAGCCCGGCGAGCCGGATGTCCTTCTCGGCCTCCAGCCGCAGCCGGTACTCCTCGTGGCCCCGGGACGCCTCGTCCAGCGCGGCCATCGCCGCGGCCTTCTCGGTGAGGCCGGCCGCCTCCGCCTTCAGCTTCTCGCCGACGGCCGCGGCCTCCGCGAGTGCCTTGGCCTTGGCGCCCTCGGCCTCCGCCCGCAGCCGGGCCTCGGTGGCCTGGGCCTCCGCGCGGCCGGCCTTCTCGATGACCTCGGCCTCCTTGTCGCGGACCTGCACGGCGGCCAGCCCTTCGGCCGCGCTCTCCGCCTGGACGCCCTCGGCGAGCCGCAGCTTGGCCCGTGCGTCCAGGTCGGCGCTCTTCAGCCGCGCCTCGGCAAGCGTGAGTTCCTCGGCGGCGCGGTGGGTGGCGGCCTGCTCGGCGGCCTCGGCGGCCTTGATGTCCTTGACCAGCTTCTCCTGCGCCTCGGCTTCGGCAGCGATGATCACGGCCTGCCGCTGCCGCTCCGCCTCCTCCACGGCACGTAGCTTCTTGATGGCCTCCTCCTGCTCGGCGACCGTACGGTCCACGGCCACCCGCTCCCGGATGACGTCGGCGATCTCCCGCTTCTCCGCCTCGACCTCCTTCTCGGCGGCGATCCGCGTCAGCTGCGTCTCGCGCTCCCGGGCGATGACCTCCAGCAGGCGGTCCTTCTCGATGCGCTCGTTCTCGACGGCGATGACCCGCTCGCGGTTCTTCTGCGCGACGGCGACCTCGCGGCCCTGGTTCTCGCGCTGGATGCCGAGCTGCTCCTCGGTCTTGAGGAAGGCGGACTGCGCCCGCAGCCGCTCCTCCTCCACCACCCTCGCGGTCTCGGCCTCTTCCCTCGCGCGGACGGTCTCGATCTCCCGCCGCTGCTTGGTCTCGGCGTCGACCTGTCGGCGCTCCAGCTCCAGGATCGCCTCCCGGGCGTCGACGTTCTGGCGGGTGATCTCCTTCTCCTCGGTGCGCTGCGCCTCGTTGGTGCGTACGTGTTCCACGGCCGTCAGCTCGGTGATCTTGCGGATGCCCTGCGCGTCGAGGACGTTGGCGGGGTCGAGCTGGGTCAGCGGCGTCTGCTCCAGGTAGTCGATCGCCGCGTCCTCCAGGTGGTAGCCGCTGAGGTCGACGCCGATGACCTCGATGATTCGGTACCGAAGTTCCTCGCGCTTGGTGTAGAGGTCGGTGAAGTCCAGCTGCTTGCCGACGGTCTTCAGCGCCTCGGAGAACTTTGCGTGGAACAGCTCCTGGAGGGTGTCCCGGTCACTGGCCCGTGCGGTGCCGACCGCCTGGGCGACCTTGACGACGTCCTCGGCGGTCTTGTTCACCTTGACGAAGAACGAGATGCGGATGTCCGCGCGGATGTTGTCCCGGCAGATCAGCCCTTCCTTGCCGGCCCGGGTGATCTCGATGGTCTTCACCGAGATGTCCATCACCTCGGCCTTGTGCAGCACCGGCAGCACCACCTGCCCGGTGAAGGTCACGTCGACCTTGCGCATCTTGGAGACGATCAGAGCCTTGCCCTGCTCCACCTTGCGGAACAGCCGGGCCACGACGAACAGCACGACGGCGGCGAGCAGGAGGCAAACGAGCACGCCGATGCCCAGGGTGTAATCCATAGGAAGTCCTCGAGGTCTGCGAAGAGTTGGCGCCTCCGCGAAGAGGCGGGACGGCCGCTCGGCTTGGTGGTGGGGCACGTCCGATGTGGCGCGCGACAGCTACGGCTCAGCCGTGGATGTGGCGACTGCCGGGGTCGTACGGAGAACTGCTCGCCGCGCCCGGTCGTCGCCGCCCGCAGTATGTGTGGCCCGGCCTGGCAGGAAGGGCACCCGGCCGTGCCTCGCCCCGGGCCGACAGAAATGCCGGCGCTGCGCGGAGCCCGGCCGGCGAGGGTGTGATGCCGGGCCAGGCGAGGGGCTTTACGGCGGCGACGCCAACCCGTGCCATGTCCTCACCCCCGAACCGGACCGCTGGGCCCCCGTGCCGACGCCCGTTGCCGGGCCCTGGCATCGAGGCCACCCCCCTGTTTCTGCCACACCCATCTTGGCCCGGGCGGGCTTCGCGCCGCATTGCCGTAATACGGCAACCTTTACGTCTTGTTAATGCCGGACGGCGACGCAAGCGCGGTGCCCTTGCTCGATGGCGGTACCGCTCACCTCGGCAGGCTGATCGCCGTCGGCACCACCGGCATCGGATCGGTGCCTCCGCACATGACCTCACACAGCCGCGGTCTGGCAGTCTTGTCCGGCGGGCGTCAGGAGAACGTTCACAACGCGTCAAAATACCTGGAGGACGGGTGGCAGGGCGGGATATACCCGAGGAGTATCTGGAGGGGTACGCCCAGATGCTGGCCGAGGTGTGCGCGACTGGGCGCCGCCTCACCCGTGAGGAGTTGGAGTCCCTGCGGGCCCGTGGCGAACGCGCCGCGGAAGCGGGCTTCGGGCTGCGGGCTCTCGTACGCCGGCACGTGTCCGTGGCCCGCGACGCGTGGCCCACGCTGTCCCCCGCGTCGGGCAGCCACATACTCGCCGCCGTCGAGCAGGCGATCGACGCCTTCGCCGAGGGACACGAGCGTGCACAACTGCTCGCCGTACGGCAGGAGGAGGCGGTACGCCGCGAGTTCATCGACGATCTGCTCTACGGCCGCAGCGACCTCGGCCGCCTTTCCGAGCGGGCCGAGCGTTTCGGGCTGTTGCTCTCCCGAGCCCATGCCGTCGCCGTCGCTCAAGGCATAAGGCCGGTCGAGGACACCCACCCTGCCGCCCGGCAGGTGGAGAGCGCCGTGGTCGCCCGCTTCGGCGAGCGACGCATCCTGCTTACGACCAAGGACGGCCGACTGGTCTGCATCGCGCCCGGGGAACAGGACGACGTGCTGTCGTTCTTCGCCAAACAGGCATACGCGGCCACCGACGGGGGACAGGTCGCCATCGGGCGCCCTCACCCGGGCGCCGGCGGGGTCGTCCACTCCTACGAAGAGGCCCTCAACGCCCTCGATCTCGCCGAGCGGCTCGACATCAAGGAGCCGGTACTGCGTGCGGCCGATCTTCTCGTCTACCCGGTCCTGACGCGGGACCGCCAGGCGATGGCGGACCTCGTGGAAAGCGCCCTCGGGCCGCTGCAGGACGCGCGCGGTGGCGCTCGGCCGCTGGTTGAGACACTGACGGCGTACTTCGACGCGGGCTGCGTCGCCGCGGAGGCGGCACGGCGCCTCAGCCTGAGCGTGCGGGCCCTCACCTACCGACTGGAACGCATCCACAAACTGACCGGGGCGGACCCTGCCGACTCCGTCCACCGGTACACCCTGCAAACAGCGGTGATCGGCGCCCGTCTGCTCGGGTGGCCCGACGACGCCGTGTGAACAGGGCTGAGACCCTCTCTGACATGCGCGGAACGGTGTGAGCGCCCATCAATTGCGTGCCCCCACACCATACCGAGCACGCCGCCAGACAGATGGCTCGCAGGCATCCACGCTCCGTCGTCCCTGCGGGACGAGAAGTACAGTTCTTCAGCCATCTGGCCGTCGCCAGGTCAGTGGAGCAGCAGGACGAAGCCGAGATCATCGCGTACGCAGGTGCCGACCACGGCTACTTCTCCCCGACTTACCGGCCGGATTGGCGCATGTCGGTCCGCAGGGAGAGGCGATGTCTTGCACGTGTGAAGTGGGCAGGAACGGGTGGCCCACCATCCCACCCGGGCGCGCCGCGCACTCAGGGAGAGGACGGCCGTCACGAAGCCGTTCCACCCCAGGACTACACCGTTGCCGTGGGTCACGGGTGAGGGCTTTATCGTGGGGCGGCAAGAGTCATGACGAGGCCGATGAAGAGCAGGGTCAGGCCGGTGAGGAGTACGGGGACGCCGGGTCCGGGCAGGATGTACATCGCCACACCGGCCACGGTGAGGGGGGTGCCGATGGCTGCCAGCACCTTTCCGATCCGTCGTCCCGACATGGGCTGTTCCTTGCTCTGGCGGCTTGCGGGGGCCGGCGGGGTGTCGAGGCCGGCGAGGAAGGCGGTGAGTACTCCGATGAGCAAGGCCCAGGCGGCAGCCGTCCAGCCGTAGCGGGCTCCGCCGATCATGACGGTGGCTGCGGCGGCCGTCGCGCCCGCTGCCATCGGCCCGGGGCGGGTGGTGAACACCCACTGGCGCCGGGCGATGCCAGGGTGCCTGAGCTCAGTGAGGGCGGTGCGGATGATCAGGGCAGCGATGACAATCACGGGTGCCAGCGGTGAAGCGTCGCCACTGTCCATCACGTGTGCTTCCCGTCCGCACCTGCTGTGTCCTCGGACGACACCGCGCCGTGCTGATAGATGTCGGGGATTCCGTCGTTGTCGGCGTCGAGGTTCTCCGCCTCGTACAGGCGCCGGTACACGGTGTTACGCCGACGCAGCAGGACTGCGGCGAAAACCGCCGCGAGCAGCGAGGCCACCAGCACAGCGGCCTTGACATGCTCACCGGTCCCGGTGCCGGGGAAGGCCAGCTCACCGATCAACAGGGCGACGGTGAACCCGATCCCGGCCAGCACCGATAGACCCAGGACATCGGACCAGGCGAGGTCAGGGTTGAGCTGGGCGCGGGTGAAGCGGGCGCCAGGTAGGTTCCGGCCAAGATCCCCAGCGTCTTGCCGACCACCAAGCCGAGCACCACGCCCAGAGGCTCTGGGTCAGTGAATACCGCCCCCAGAGCCGGCCCGGAGACGGACACCCCGGCCGCGAAGAGCGCAAACAGGGGAACGGCGACCCCCGCGGAGAACGGGTGCACCATGTGCGCGACCCGCGACGCCGGCGACACCTCTTCGCCCTCGTCGCGGGTAGTGCGCAAGATAAGGCCCATGGTGACCCCGGCAATGGTGGCATGGACGCCGCCGTTGTACATCAGCGCCCAGACTGCCACACCGAGCGGCACATACCACCACCAACCGCGCACCCGCAGCCGCTGCAGCAGGTAGAAGAGCACCAGCCCCGCGACGGCTCCGCCGAGCGCCCACAGGTTGAGGTCGGACGTGAAGAACACCGCAATGATCAGAATTGCGCCCAGGTCGTCGACGACGGCGAGGGTGAGCAGGAAGGCGCGCAGCGCGGCCGGCAGATGCGTGGAAAGCACCGCCAGGATCGCGAGGGCGAACGCGATGTCGGTGGCCATCGGCACGGCCCACCCCGCACGGCTGCCGCCGCCGACCGCGGTGACGGCCAAGTAGAGGGCGGCGGGAACCACCATTCCGCACACCGCTGCGACGACGGGCAGCGCGGCGGTGGCCGGGGTGCGCAGCTCCCCGACGACCAGCTCACGCTTCAGCTCGATCCCGGCCACGAGGAAGAACACGGCCAACAGCGCATCGGCCGTCCAGTGCCCCACGGACAAATCCAGGCCCAGAGCCGGTATCCCGAAGTGGAAATCCCGTACCGCCGTATAGGCCCCGCTCCACGGGCTGTTCGCCCAGACCAACGCGAGGACCGCCGCGCCGAGAAGAACCAGGCCGCCTACCGTCTCGGTACGCAGGGCCCGGGCGATCGCCCGGCGTTCGGGAAGCGGCAGCAGACCGAGAAACGGGGAGCGGGTGGCGGCCATGGCAGTGAGCCTCCGGGAGCGTCGAGGAAGGAGGGCACACTGCCCCCAGGACGCCGACCAGACTTCCCGGCACACCGCGCGCCACTCTTGGCGCGTTCCTTACACCGTATCCACCAGGTGGCGAGCTGTCTGCCCCGTCCCCGCTATGGGTGATCACATCGGTGCCCGGTTGTGATCATCGCTGTCGGCAAGCGCGCCTCCTGAGCAGGCTCCGCCCCATGGCTAGGGAGGCCATCCGGGCGGCGATCCCGTTCTTGGCCAAGCTCGGCGCAGGTAGGTGGCGCGCAAGAGTTCGCGGGCGGCGCCGTCCAGGGCGGGGCCGTTGCCGTCCGGGCCAGGGCGGGTGGTGACCGAGTCCGGTTCCGGACCGGGGCCATCCGCTGCGCCATATATGTCACACCAAGCAAGACGGCACCGCTGCGGTCGCGGATGCGCAACAGCAGGAAGACCGCCTGGTCCTCGGTCGACAGGTCGGTCAACCCGCACACGACGGTGAAGGTCTCTGCCCGCCTGTCCTTCCCGAGATCGAAGTCGTCCTGGGAGGCCCGGTAGTAGTCCGTCGCCGTAGTCTGCAGGCACATCCGGAGCGCGTCGATGATCGCCGCGGGTGCGTTGCGCTGCTGCCCCGCGTCTACACATCACGACCACGATCGGCGGCGCCCGCGCACGGGTCACACCACGCGGAGACATCGACTACGGCACCCTGCCCCCGCTGCGCGCCGCCAGCAACGCGCTCCCGGACGAGGTGACCGACCTGCTGTGGGACCTGACCCACACGCCCTTCATGGACGTCGTCGACCTAGGAAGTGCAATAAGGCGTCCCCCGACCCGGCCCGACACGAGGGGCGCCTTGTAGTTGCGGGGCTCGCGGCGGGGGGAATGCATGCGTATGGACTTCTGGCGTCGGCGGGAACGGCGTAGAGGGCGTCGACATCGGGGAGGCTTCAGCGCCGTGGTCGGTCGGGGAAGCTTGGAGACATGGTCAGCCGTCGGCGCTCGGGCCGCTGGCGCGGGCGATGCCGTCCAACCCGCCGCGCGCCGCTTCCGACAGCGCCGGCTTCCCTCGGCCTGGGGTCGGCCGGCCGCCGGGTGCCGAACGCCAGCTACCTGGTCCGGCTGCTCGGCTGAGATCAGGTCGGAGCGGTAGTCCTCCAGGTCCTGCCGCATCACCTCGGCCAGCGTGCGGTGCTTCCGCCGCTCCAGCCAGGTGAACAGGCGCTTGAGGTCGGTGCAGACGGTGCGGATGCTGGCGATCGACAGCGGCGTCTCGCCCAGTGGCAGGCCGACAGCCGCCAGCAGGACTTGGTACGGCGTTTAGCTGCGGGCCGGAACGCCGCAGGCAGGGCCGTGAGGCCGAGCACGAAAGGCTGGGCGTCCGCGCGCGGCAGCGCGGGGCGAAGCGGCCACACGTCGTCGGTGAACACCGCGGTCTGCTCCAGGTTGGCCCCGGGGTGCAGCGGCCGACCCGCCAGCACGGTATGCCGGTCCGCAGCCCTCCCGGCGGGCGCTGTTGGGAGGGCGTCATCCGCCGGTGCGAACCGGCCAGGGGACGGTCGGCTGGAGCACGGCTTCGGCCAGCGAGCGGGACCGCAGGCCGGTAATCTCCTGATACTCCGGGTCCGCCACCATGCGGCTGAACGCTTCCCTGCTGGGGTAGCGCACGAGGAGCACTGCGTCCCACGCCTGTCCGTCCTCTGCGACCAGGGGGGAGCCGCCGTCGCCGGCGTAGAGCAACTCGGCTCCGTACCGCTTCAGGAAGCGGCCCGCCCGGCGTGAGTACTCCTCGTAAGAGGGACGACCGTCGGGAGTGAAACGCAGCAGGTTGAGCATGACGACGGGCCCTTGTAGACCCCCCTCCACCAGGCGTGCGAGATCAGCTCCTGAGGGGTCGACAGCCATGTGGCTCTCCTTCCGGTCGAGAGGCGGGGTGGAGCGGCCGGCCTGGACGGGGGCGCGGGGGAAGCAGCTTAGACGGGCACGACTCCCCATGCATACCGTCTGGTTGGTCTGGCCCGGGGTACAGATTCGCCGGGTTGCCTTGGCGGTGGCGAGGCGGCGTAAGGGTTTTGTCATTGTCCCGGGCTTCCCGCACGCGCCGTCCCTCGGGTTGAATGGGGGCCGGTGGCAGACGCTGGGGGGGAAGGGCGGACATGACGCGCGGACGCAGGGCAGCGGGCAGAGCGCTGGTCGTCGGGGTGCTGGCGTCGGCCGTCGCCGGTGCCGCCTTCGGCCTGTACTGGTTCCAGCCGTGGAAGCTGTGGCAAGACGAAACCGTGGACGAGGCCCTGCCGGGCGCGGTGGCGGCTGCACCCCCGTCTGCCGCTGCTCCCGTACCGTCGCCGGACCGGGGTGCCGGGCCGCGGACGCTGGCGGGCGGGGATCTGGTCAGCCACGAGCACACCACCTCCGGCACGGCCGAGCTGGTACGGCTCGCCGACGGCTCACACGTCATACGGCTGGCCGACCTCGACACCAGCAGCGGCCCCGATCTGCGGGTGTGGCTGACCGACGCGCCGGTGAAGGAGGGGAAGGTCGGCTGGCACGTCTTCGACGACGGCGAGTACGTCGACCTCGGCGGACTCAAGGGCAACAAGGGCAACCAGAACTACCTCGTGCCCTCCAGCGTCGATCCCACCCGATACACCAGCGTCAGCGTCTGGTGCGACCGCTTCGACGTCTCCTTCGGCGCGGCGGAACTCGTCCGTGCCTGATGCTCCCGCCGGAACCTCCTGGCCGGTGGCGGCGATGCAGCGTGCCACCCGAGGCCATAACCGCCAGCATGGGCGCACGACCAGGGATGTCAAGAAGTCATTGCGCTGAAGCCCACCGTGATACGGACACCTCCAACCGAAGCCCCGTCCAATGCGGGCCGTCGACTGGAGTCAGGCGTGTTCCCGCCTCGCACCCCCGGCTCCCGCAAGCCGCAACGTTCTGAATCACTGCACCTCTCGTGCGCTGGCCGTCGCAGACCAAGACAAGCTCAGTCGGAGGCCGTTCGTGTGTCTGTGCGCGGATAGAACCAGGACGGCAGTTCTGTCGTGCCGGCCGTGACCGCGGAACGGATGCGCTGCACGTTCAGGTGCTCCACTCCGGTGAGGGACGCTCCGCGCAGGTTCGCTTCCGTCAGGATCGTGCCGTCCAGCTCCGTCCCGTGGGGGTCGCTCCGTGCAGGAGGGCTTTTTGGACCACGGCCATCATGATCTCCAGTCCGTGCTGACCGCCGCATCGGCGGCTCGTGCCATGGGCAGGACCGAGTTCGAGTCCCACACCACCACCTCGACTGCGTCGCCGGCGATCCGCAGGTCCATCAGCACCGGACCCGGCGCGTACTTGAGGCCGTGGGTGATGAGTTTGCTGACCACCAGCTTCAAGAGTGAGGCGAAGGCGCTGAAGGAGCAGGACTCGGGGCCGTCGACGGGTGCCGGAGGTCGTGTCGTCTCCGGCACCGTCGTCGACGGCGATGTGTGGTCCTCGCGGTCCTGAATGAGGCTTGCTACGCGGTCTGCGGCTGCAGGAAGCGCGCCAGCAGATCGTCCAGGCTGACCATGCCGGTCAGCCGGCCCGAGTCGTCGCGGACCACGGCGAGCGAGGCCCTGCGTCTGCGCAGCAGCTCGATCGCGTCGGCGACCGTGTCGTCCTCGGTCAGCTCCGGTACCGGTCGGGCCAGCTCGCGGGCGCTCGTGGCACGTCGCCGGGTACGGGCGACCAACGCGTCGCGGGCGTGCACCGAGCCGAGCACGGCGCCGTCCTCGCCCTCTTCACGGACCAGCAGGCGCGTACGATCGCCGTCGGCCGCGAGACGCAGGATGTCGTCGAGCCCCGCGTCACCGTGGACCGAGGCTATCTCGTGGACCGGCACCTGGAGCTCGCTCACGGGCAGCTGGGGCTCGGTCAGCGACCGGGTGATCAGCTCCGAGTCGGTCTCGCTGATCAGGCCGAGCCGCTGCGACTCCTCGACGAGGTGTGTGAGCTGTTCCCGGTTGTGGACGGAGGCGAGTTCGTCGCGCGGGGTGACGCGGCACAGGCGTACCAGCACGTTGCTCATCTTGTTCAGGACGGTAATGAGCGGTCTTACGACCTTCACCACCCCGCGGAAGGCCGGAGAGAGCAGCATCGCCGAGCGCTCGGGGTGGGCGATGGCCCAGGACTTGGGGGCCATCTCGCCGACCACCATGTGTAGAAACACCACGACGATCATCGCGACGGCGAACGCGATGCCGTAGCTGAGACCGCTCGGCAGGCCCAGCTTGTGCAGCAGCGGATCGAGTTCGTGCGAGATCGCGGGCTTGGAGACCGACCCCAGACCCAGGGTGCACACGGTGATGCCCAGCTGGGCCCCGGCGAGCATCAGTGACAGTTCGCGCATACCGGTCAGCGCGGCCTTGGCACCGCGCTGCCCCTCGGCCACGGCCTTCTCCATCCGGTGCCGCTTGGCGGCGACCAGGGCGAACTCGGCGGCCACGAAGAACCCGCTGCCGATCAGCAGCAGCACGGTGACGAACAGCGCCATCGGGAAACTCATGTCTGCTCCACCGCCTTCTCCGTCACCCGTTGCATACGCACCCGCTCGGGCACGTGGCGGTCGAGGGCGCGGACGTCCATGACGGCGTGGTCTCCGTCGGCCAGCCTTACGGTGATCCGGTCGCCGATCGTCGGGAAGCGGCCGAGCCGGTCCACGATGAGGCCGGCCACCGTGTCGTAGTCGTCCTCCTCGGGAAGCTCGATGCCGGTGGCCTCGGCCACCTCGTCGAGACGGCGCCCGGCGTCCACAAGCCAGCCTTCCCGGTCGGCCACCGCGATCTCGGTGACGGTGTCGGTCTCGTCGGCGATGTCGCCGACCAGTTCCTCGGCGACGTCCTCGTACGTCACGATGCCCGCGACGCCGCCGTGCTCGTCGAGGACGACGGCGAACTCGTCGTCCTGCTCACGCATCTGCGTCACGGCATCGGGCAGCGGCAGTGTGTCGGGCAGCAGCAGGGGGCGCCGGGCGGCGGCACCGGCGGTCGTCATGGCGAGTCGCTCGACGGACAGGCCCATCAGCTCGCGTACGCCCAGTACGCCGGTGATGTCATCAGGGTGGTCACCGAAGACGGGGTAGTTCGAGTGGCCGTGCTTGGCGATCAGCTCGACGGCCTCGGCGGCGCTCGCGTCCTCGCGGACGAAAACGGCGTCCGCGCGCGGCACCATCACCTCGTCGAGGGTGCGCTCGGAGAACTCCAGGGCGTGATCGAGGAGGGCGGCGGTGTCCTTGGGCAGCTCACCCTGTTCGTGGGACTCGCCGATCAGCTGGCTGAGCTCCTCCAGGGTCGCGCCGTGGTGCAGCTCCTCGACCGGCTCGATGCCGACCCTGCGCAGCAGCCGGTTCGCGGCACCGTCGAAGACGCGCACGACCGGGCCGACGACCTTGAGGTACGCCAGCGTGGAGGAGGCGAGGGACTTCGCCAGGCGCTCCGGCACGGCGATCGCGAGGTTCTTCGGGGCCAGCTCGCCCAGCACCATCTGCACGACCGTGGCACCCACGAAGGCGAGTGCGACGGAGATGCCGCTGACGGCGCCGTCAGGGATGCCGGTGCCGGACAGTGCTGGCCTGAGCAGCGCGGACACGGACGGCTCGGCGATGAAACCGACGACCAGGCCCGTGACCGTGATGCCCAGCTGCGCGCCCGACAGCATGAAGGACAGCCGCTCCAGCACCTTCAGGGCGCGCGCGGCCTTCTTGTTCCCGGCCTCGGCCTCCCGTGCAAGGGCTAGCCGGTCGGCGGAGACGTAGGCGAATTCCTGGGCGACGAAATAGCCGGTGCCCGCGGTCAACACCAAGACCGCCAGCAGGCCCAGTACGGCATTCGCGGCACTCATCGAACACCACCCCGCCGCGTGCCGGGCTCAGTGAAAACCTGGCGGGATGGTCGGGGACTGTGCGCCGGGGGGTCCGTCGGTCTGGCGGACAAAGCGTGACTCCTTGTTTCGTTCTGTGAGCGGTGCAACGAGTGGGGCTGTGTCCGTGTTCCCGATCACTGTCCGCTGCGGGTCGGCGCGGTGCCAGGCGGGTTGCGGCGGTCAGGCGAACGAACGGACGGGTCTGCCCGTCTGCGGACCTGGACATAGAAATCTACAGCACTGTAGAAACTTCGTGGGGCGGGTCTGGGCCGCAGACTCGCTCGTCGCGGCGGTGGCGAAGCCTCGACCGTCTATACGATGGGCCGCTCGTGATGGCACGTCAACGGAATGCGGGCGGGCGTGTCAGACCAGTGGCAGCGCCCCCGGCGGGGGCAAGGTGAGCTGGGGGTGCTCGTCCTGTCGGCGCTGGGTGAGGCGAAGGACCCGGTGAGCGCGGGTTGGGTGCAGGAGCGCCTCGGTGGTGACCTCGCGTATACGACCGTGATCACCATCCTGACCCGGCTGCTGACCAAGAGGGCGGTCACCCGGGAGCGCGCCGGCCGCTCCTTCGCGTGGACGCCGGCGTCGGATCAGGCCGGACTGGCGGCGCACAAGATGCGCAAGGTGCTGGAGGGCGAGAGCGACCGGCAGGCGGTGCTGGCCAGCTTCGTCACGTCCCTGGATCCGGACGACGAGCGTCTCCTGCGTGAGCTGCTGGGTCGAATGGAAGCCGAAGGGGAACACTGAAGTCTCATGGGGGTGTTCGCCTTTCTGCCATGGTGCTGCCGCTGACGGCCTGGCCGATCGCCCGGCTGGCCGAGCTGCACCTACACCCGCGGACGGCCACCCGGCTGCTGACCGGGGTGGCCACGGTCATGGCCGTCTGCAGTTCCCTGTGTCTGGGGCTGCTGATGGTGGTGGGGACTGCCCAGCCGCCGGGCAACCCGCTGCCCGACGGCTGGTCGGATCCGGAGGTACGGGCGGCCGTTCCCTACGACGAGGCGGCCGGGAAGGCGGCCACCCCCGCCTTGCTCCTGGTGGTCGCGGCATGCGGGCGGGTGCTGTGGCGACACCGTCGGGTGCGCCGCCGTGCGCACCGAGCGCCGGCGGGTCTTCCGGGTACGGAGGTGGCGGTACTGCCCGACGAGGCGCCGTACGCGTATGCGCTGCCGGGTGGCGGCGCCCGTGGCAGGGTCGTCGTCACCACGGCCCTGCTGGCCGCCCTCCAACCCGCCGAGCGCCGCTCCCTGTTCGCGCACGAGCGGGCGCATCTCGCCGCCCGGCATCACCGTTTCCTGCTCGCCGCGCAGCTGGCGGCGTGCGCCAATCCGTTTCTGCTTCGGCTGCGTACGGCGGTTTCCTACACGACCGAGCGATGGGCGGACGAGGAAGCGGCGCGGATCGTCGGCAGCCGCAGGGTCGTGGCCCGCGCGATCGGCATGGCTGACCTTGTGTCCCGGGGCACGCCCGGGCTGAGGCTCGCCGGCTTCGCCGCGCCGGGTCCGGTGCCGCGCCGGGTGGCGGCCCTGCTGCGGCCGGCGCCCGCCGCGCGCAGTTGGCCGTCGGCATTCACCGCGGTGAGGATAGCGGCCTGGGCTGCCGCCGCAGGGACGACGGCGTCGGCGATGTCGTCGGCGAACTCCGCCGTGACCATGGTCCTCATCCTGCACGCGGCGACGCCGCTCTGAGCAGGGGGCGGACATCCGAGTGGATGCCCGCGTCGCCTCGGGACGGGCAGCACAGATATCTTCCGTCCGCCCGGCTCGGCGCGTGGCTCAGAGGTCGAACTCGTGCGGCGGCAGGTCCAGGGTGTAGCACGCCTCGCGGACGATGGCCTGCTCGGTCTTGTCGAAGTCGCCGTCCGCCCCGCCGATGACGATGCCGATCTGGATGACGGCTCGGGCCTCGGCGGGCTTCTTCTTCGCCTTGGCGATCTCCTGCAGCACGCTGACCTTGCCGAAGGCGGAGTCGGTGGTCAGCTTGTGCAGGTTCTCTTCGAAGCGGCGATGCAGGTCGTCGGCGTCGAAGTTCTGCAGCACCTCGTTCGTGGCGATGAGCTGGGCGACGCGCTGCCGCTCGGACGGGTCGATCGTGCCGTCGGCGGCGGCGACCAGGGCGCACATCGCCATGCTGGCATCACGGAAAGCGCCGCTCTTCAGGTCGTTCTTCCTCGCCACGAGCTGGGTCTGCATCGTCGATGCGGACTCCTTGATGCGGTCCCACAGGGCCATGAAAACTCCGTACGTCGGTCGAGGGCCCGGCCCACCTTGGTGGTGGACCGGCGCTGCATTTATTTCTACTGTATTTCTACAGCAGTGTAGAAACTAGCGGCGGAGTGGGCAGGTCCGGCTCCCCCGGCCCGTTCAGCCCTCGTCTCCCCCGTCCCCCTCGTCACCCTCGAAGAAGTCCCCAACCTCGTCGACGATTTCGGCGGCCACCATGCCGCCGACGACCCCGACCGCGAGCCCGGCCGCGCCCGCGGCGACGGCGGTGCCCATGCCGGGGCCGGAACGATGGCCGTTGTGGTGGTGCTCGCCGTGGCCGTGTCCACCGGCGTACGGGTCGCCGTGCGCGTACGCGGCCTGCGAGCCGTAGGACGTCCGGCGCTCGACCAGCTGTCGGATCCAGCTGTCCACGATCGCGTCCCAGTCCTGGTGCTCGATCCCGTCGTGGGAGACGGTGACGCGGGTGAGTGCGTCCTGGCCGGAGGAGAAGAGGCCGCCGCGCTTGTCCGCCTCAAGAATCACCTCCATGCCGTTCGGCGCGGCGAGGAAGGTCACCTCCATCTCGTTCATGGCTTGGGCGTACTGCGGGGCCGGGGTGAGTTCGAGCTCCTGATAGAAGGGGAGCTGCTGGCCGGTCCCACCGATACGGCCCAGCTCCAGGTCGGCGGACCGGAAGCCGAAGCCGAGCTGTCCGAGGGCTTCCAGGATCGCCTCCTGTACGGGCAGGGGGTGCACGGCGAGCTGGTCGAGGTCACCCTTGTCCTTCGCGCCGGCCACCGACAGCTCGGTGTGCACGCCGAGGGCGATGCCCAGGGGCTGTCCGTGGAGCTCGGTGATCGGCGTTTCCCACGCCAGTGGGACCTGGAACGGGAGGCTGCGTTCCTCTCCCTCGGCGAGCCGGAACCCGCCGCCGACGATGAACCGGTCGAAAACGACCCTGCCCTCGCTCTCTCCGTCCTCGTGCTCGGCCTCGACCCGTGCCACCAGCTCCAGGGCGATCTGCTCGATGTCGAAGTGGGCGGTGCCGCCCCTGAGGTGGACCTGGCCGGTGAGCGCGCCGCCGGGCAGGGCCGCGCCGGGGTTCAGGACCGTGTCGACCGTGGGTCCGCCCACGCCGAGCGAGCCGAGTAGCCGTTTGAACACCATCGTGGCGTCCACTCCTTCACGTGCGGGTGATTCGATCTTCTACGTGCGTGTAGAAGATTAGGGCCGGTGCGGCGGGTGGTGGCCGCGGCACTGGCCCGGTGGCGCCTGAATGTCCGAAAGCGTGCGGTTCAAGGCCGACGGATGTAGACCGACGGATGTCCGTACTCCCGTCGTCGTACGCGCACCGCGAGCCGCTGCCAGAACTTCTCGCTGCCTCGAAACGTGGAAGCGAATCACCGACGGCAGTGGTCCTGCCACCTGCCCCCTCCGTCCGCTGTAGAGCAAAGAGCCTATGGCCTGCTGTTTCTTTGGTTCTTCGAGTTTCGAGCGGGTCTGGCGGACCTGTTTCCACGAGTGCACGACGTGGAGAGCCCCACACGCCCGATGCCCAGCTCTGACCTTGGTCACCGGCACGGACACGACATCGACCAGGCCGGCGCCCGGGAGCGCCGACCGTGGCGGTCCCGGGCGCCTGCTTGCGCATCGCTGGTCGAGCGGGTGCGCCCTGCCGGACAGGGTGAGGGCATGGCGCCCCCGCTACCCGAGCACCGTGCGTGTCACCGTGCCGCAGGTGGTGACGACCTCATCGCACCTTCCGCGCGTACGGCGCGACCGTGATCCGGTCGATCAGCGGCGCGTAGCGGGAGCGAAGCAGTACGCCGGGGAAGGTGTCCGAGGCGTAGGTGGTGCCGTCGAAGTTCGGCAACTCCTCGGAGCTGAAGGAGACCGTGTTCTGTCCCTTCTTGAGGTGGACCGGGACGGTCAGCTCCCAGAAATTGTTGCGGTGGAAGCTGTGCGGAAAGCCGACGCGGCGTATCTCGTCGCCGTTGACGGTGATGTCGGCGTGGCGGGCGAGCGGGTCCGGGTTGTAGTGGGTGGCTTCGGACTGTTCGGGGTTGGAGTAGCGGACGCGCAGCGCGTACAGGCCGGCCCGGTCGGCGCCGACCGTGAACGTCGCGGTGTTGCCGTTGCCGGGCTCGCCGCCGATGCCGGTGACGGCAGTGCCGCCGGTGGCCAGGGAGAGCGGGGCGAGCGTGGCCGAGCCCGCGAGTTCGGCGTCGCCCGCCTCGTACGTACGCGTCGGAAGCGCGCCCTGGGTGGGCGTGACCGTGAGCCGGTCCACGAGCGTGCTGGACGAACCTCCGGTCACAGTTACCTTGTTGACGCCTCCCGAGAGGGAGACCGCCACGCTGTTCCTGCCCCGGGACAGGCGCAGGACATCGTGGCCGTTGACGCTGAGCCGGGCGTTCGCGCTGCGGAGAGTGTCGACCTCGAGGGTGGCCTCGCGGTCGGCGGGTGAGTGGACCCAGAACGTTGCGGTCTGGCCCCTCTTGAGCTGGACCGCGCCCGAGCCGGTGGCGGGGGCTTTGGCCTGCTTCGGCACCGTGTACGTGGGCCGTGCCCCGCCGTCCAGCCAGGCCAGCTCGCCCTCGTACACCTGGGCGGTGGCCGAAGCCCCGGGGAGGGAGAGGACGAGGCGGTCGACGATGGCATCGCCCTGGGTGGCGCGCTTGCCGTCGGCGCTCTTCGCGGCGAGCGTCAGGGTGTGCTTGCCCTTGGTGAGCTTCACCTTGGTGTCGGCGTGGTCCCACACCACCCATTTGTAGCCGAGCGGAAGGTGCAGCTCTTGCTCGCTGGCCGCCTTGCCGTCGACGCGCAGGAAGACGTTGGTGGGGCCCTGTTCCTTCACCCTGTCGAAGGTGTTGAGGGAGTTGGCGAAGACACTCAGGTCGTACGTGCCGTCCTCGGGCACGTCCACGGTGAAGTCGAGCGTGAGGTCCGAGCCGGTGCGCAGGCCCCCCACGTCGTAGCCGCCGGAGGTGTAGAACTTCGACACGTCTCGGGGTGAACCCTCCGGGCCGTTCTTCGAGTAACCGGAACCGGTGTGGGCGGCGTCCTCCGCCTCGTACGACGACTTCCAGCGCGTGGACGGTGACTGTGTGCCGGCGGCCTTCCCGGCCGGGCTGAGGATGACCTCGTACGACGAGGACTCCTTCAGCTTCGGCAGTCCGCCGTCGCCGAAGCCGACGACGACCGTGCCGTCGTCACCGACCCGCACGTCCCGCTCCGCGAGCAGCTGCGGCCCGGGGGAGTCTCCCAGCTGGCCACTCCACTCGATCTCCCGCACCCAGGCGTGCACCCGGTCGCCGAAGATCTTCTCCGGTACGTTGTCGAAGGTGATGTGGCCCTTGTCGCTGGACCCGCCGAAGAGCAGCCGGGCCTGCTTCTTCTTCTCGTCGAGCGTGGCGACGCCCTGCATGGTGTAGTTCTCGCCCGGGAACGGCGGGGTCACCTTCACCGTGTGCCCGCTCATCGAAGCGTACGAGTTGAGCAGCCACCACTGGCCGTTGCCGCGGTTGGACTGCACCGCGGAGTCGGAGAGATTGCCGTCGATGTTCCAGTACGCGATGTCGGCGTCGACCTTGGACTCCTCGATCGCGGACACCCACTGGATCATCTGGCCGGGCACGGAGGTGTGGTAGTTGAACGCGTACTCATTGATGTTGATGGGGAGTTGGGTGCCCTCCTTGGCGGTTCCCTTGAAGAGGTCCTTCTCCCACTCCCGGTACTTGGCGACGCTCTCGCGCACCGCCTCCGGGTGGCTCAGCTCGTGCCAGGTGATGACGTCGGGAAGAGTACCGGCGGCCTGGGCGTGCGTGAGGAAACCCTTCACCTGGTCGAAGAGGATGCTGGTGTTGGGACCCGCGATGCGGGCCTCGGGCATCTTGCTCCTGATGAGCTGGTGGAAGTCGTCCCAGGCGGCGAAGTAGTCGTCCGGGTCGTTCAGCCAGCTGACCTTGTTGTAGCTCCACTCGCCGGTGCCGAACATGTTGCCCTCGGGCTCGTTGAACGGCACGAAGACGACGTTGTCCTGGTACTCCTTCGGCAGCTTCAGGACCTGGTCGACCTGCTTGACGATCTTCTCCCGGTAGAGCTTGAGCTTCTGCTCGGGGGTGTCGCCCGGCCACTGGTACGGGAAGCCGCGGTGGATGTCGGTCATGTAGATGTACACGTCACCGTCGGTGGCGTCGGCCAGCGGCTTGACCACCTCCAGGGCGTCGGCGCCGGGGTGCTGCGGGCCGTCCTGCGCCTTCGTGGAGACCGTGCGCAGGCCCATGCCCTCCATGAGGTTGTTGGTGGGGACGTCCGGTCCGTACACGCCGTAGAGGGTGCCGGAGGCGCCGCCGTGGAACGCGCCGGTGTCCGATCCGAGGTCGACGGTGAGCTGACCCTCGCGGACCACGGTGACGGTCGCCCGCACCGTGCGCCCGGCTGCCGTTCCCGCCACAGTGAACGTTCCCGGCCGGGCGTACTTGTCGGCCGGTACGTCGTTCCAGGTGACCGGTGTGTCGCGGTCGTAGCCGTCGGAGAAGGAGGAGCGGATGGCGGCGGGGAGGGATGGAGCGGTCCCGGACGTCGTACGGACCTCGAAGGACGTCTTCGAGAGCTCCTTGAGGGTGGGCAGGGTTCCGACCGTGCCGGCCACCTGCTCGGCACTGAGCGCCGCGTGCCACACGGTGAAGTCGTCGATGGCCCCCTTGAACAGGGGGTCCGGATAGAAGGACTTGCCGATGTAGCCGGCTGTCGTGGCCGAAGCGCCCAGCAGGTCCTTGGCCTTGATGCTGGTCGCGGCGGAGGAGACCACCACACCATCGAGATAGGTGGTGATCCGGCCCTCCGTGGAGTCGAGGGCGACGGTGACCGTCCGCCACTCGTTCGCGGGCAGCATCGCGTACCCGCGGGTCTGCGCCTCCGCGCCTCCTCCGCCGGTGGTCACCGAGGTCTGCAGCAGGCCGCTGTTGTTGGACGGGGTGGCGAAGAGGTACTTGGTGTCGTTGCTGCCCAGATCGAAGATCCGCTGCCAGGCCGACTTGTCGCCGCCCCACTTCACGCGGGCGGACACCGTCAGGTCGTCTGCTCCGCCGACCACTTCGCGAGGAAGGCGGACGTACGCACCGTCGGAGGTGGGCGCCCCGCCCGGCAGAGCCAGCGCCTTGCCTCCGCCGGTGCCGGTGACGGACTGCGCGGTGGATCCGTTGAGCAGGCTCGCGGTCAGACCGTGGCCGGAACTGTCGCTGATCTTTCCGGAGGCGAGGTCGTCCTGGTCGAAGGTGTAGTGAGCGGCGGGCCGGGGCGCGTCGGCCGCCTGCGCCGGCGCGGCGGGTGTGGCCAGCAGGCCCGCGCCGAGAGCCAGGGCCACGGCGGCCGAGCTTCGGCGCCGGGCGGATCTGTCAGCGGATGGCATGGATTGCGTCCTCAATCCTTCAGTCAAGGGGTTCCGGGATCCGGTCGGCCCTCCCGGCCGGCAGCTCGTCCAAGTGCCGTTCCGTGCGGAGAGCCTGGGGAGGAGTACGCCGAACCCGTTCGGTCAGCTGCGCTCCAACGAGCGGAAAGGCAGTTCCAGGCTCCGGGTTCGGGTTCCGGGGTGGAGGCGGACCGGGCCCAGGGGGCTTCTTGCCCCGTCGGTTCGGCGGAGGGATCGCTTCATCGAACCGGTTCGGCGAAGCTAGCACCGGGCAAAGCGGCCAGCAATCCCCCCGACGGAGAGAATTTTCCGTTGCGCTGACGGGATCTGGTGAAGCGCGTCCCGAGTATTGACAGCCGCTCCGTTGGTTCCTACCTTCGCTCCATGCGAACCGGTTCGATGAAGGAGTCGCCGTGAACATCGGTGAGATCGCCCGCCGGGCCGGTGTCTCGCGGAGCACCGTGTCCTACGCGCTGAGCGGCAAGCGCCCAGTCTCGGAGGACACCCGAAGGAGAATCCAGCAGGTCGTGGACGAGCTGGGCTACCGACCCAGCGCCAGCGCCCGCGCCCTGGCCAACGGGCGTACCAGCACGCTCGGGCTGGTCTTCCCGCCGGCCGGAAACCATTACACGGGCATGCAACTGGACTTCATCGGCAGCGTGGTGGAGGCCGCCGCGGCCTGTGACTACGACGTACTGCTGTCCCCCAGCGGCGTGGACAGCGACCGCTCCTTCCAGCGGCTGCTGGGGGAGCGACGGGTTGACGGCGCCATTCTGATGGAAATCCGCCTCGAGGACGACCGAGTGGACCATCTGGCCGCTGTGGACTTCCCGTTCGTCGCCATCGGCCGTACCGCGCGTCCCGAGGGCGGCTGGTGGGCGGGCCTCGACCACACCGCGCTGGTGGAGGCGTGCGTGCACCATCTGGCGGATCTCGGGCACCGCCGAGTCGCCTTCGTCAACCGCCCCGAGCAACTGCTGCGCAGTGGGTACGAGTCCGCGCACCGCGGCCTGGACGGCTTCACGAAAGCCGCGGCCGAACGCGGGCTGACGGTACGGACGTACTGCTGCGGTGACGACCCCGCTTCGGGCCAGACATGTCTGGAACAGATCCTGCACGACGATCCGGCCACCACAGCCCTGGTAACCCTGAACGAGGCCGCGCTCGGCGGCCTCTACCGAGGACTGGTCGAGGCCGGCCGCCATGTGCCGCGTGACTTCTCCGTCACCGGCGTCGTGGCCAGCCGCTGGGCCCAGACGGTGACCCCGCAGCTCACCGCTGCGGACGTACCGGCAGCGGAGCTGGGCCGTCTCGCCGTCGACCTCCTGGTCGAGCGGCTCGACAACCCCGGCGCACCGCCCCGGCACCACCTCCTCGCACCACCGGTGTCCCTGCGGGCCAGCACCGGGCCGGCCGGCGCCACACCCCCGGCGGACACTGGGCCCCGTACGCCCTGATCACCCCCCTACGCATCAGACCACCGGACACCCGAACCGGTCACCCGCGCCGTTCGGCATGCCCGCGTTCTCCACCTGCTCACCGCCCTCGGCACCCGCATGCTCAAGACAAAGGAACCCGCGATGAACAGCTCCGCCAGAAAGCGCCGTCTGACGACCTCGGCAGCGACCGCCCTGGTCGTCGCCCTCAGCGCCACTGCCTGCGGTTCAGGAGGCACCGGGGCGAAGAAAGCCGACGACGGCACGTACACCGTCTGGGATCCCTACCCGCAGTTCGCCAAAGGCTCGGCCTGGGACAAGCTCCTTGATTCCTGCGGTGCCGAGGCAGACGTGCAGATCAAGCGCACCGGCTTCGACACCAGCGACCTGGCGAACAAGGCACTCCTTGCCGCGCAGCAGGACAACTCCCCGGACGTCCTCATCGTCGACAACCCGGTGGTGTCGACCCTGGCCGAGGCCGGCGTCCTCACGACCACCGACGAGAACAAGCTCGACACCTCGGGCGTGGACCCCAACCTGCTCGAAGCCGGCCAGCTGAAAGGCAAGACCTACGGCACTCCGATCGGCGCCAACACCCTCGCCCTGTACTACAACAAGGAGGTCCTGAAGGAGGCCGGGGTAGACATCGCCTCGGTCAAGGACTGGCCGACCATGACGGCGGCGCTGGCGAAGGTCAAGAAGGCGGGCAAGAAGGGCATCACCTTCTCCGCGATCGGCACGGAGGAGGGCAGCTTCCAGTTCCTTCCGTGGTTCTGGGGCTCGGGCGCGGAACTGACCGACATCGACTCCTCCGCGGCCGTCTCCGCCCTGTCCCTGTGGACGGGCTGGCTGGGCAAGGGCTACGCCCCCAACTCCGTACTCAACAACACCCAGACCACCAGCTGGCAGGAGTTCGCGACCGGCGACTACGCATTCGCCGAGAACGGCACCTGGCAGCTCGCCAACGCCAAGAAGGCGGGATTCGACTACGGCGTCCTGCCCATACCGGGCTCCGGCGGCGGCAACGCCGCTGCCCCGACCGGTGGAGAATTCGTCACCCTCCCGGTGCAGGGCGACACCGGTCGCTACACCACCGCGCAGAAGCTCGCGGCCTGCCTGACCAGCACTCAGAACCTGTACGACACCGACACCACCCTCTCCTACGTCGCCCCCACCACCGAGGTGCAGGGCAAGCAGATGGCAGCCGACCCCGAGCTCAAGCCGTGGGTGGATGCGGTCAAGGCGGCCAAGGGCCGCACCAGCGGTGATCTGGGCACCAAGTACCCGAAGGTCTCCGAGCAGTTGTGGAAGGCCGTCCAGTCCGCCCTCAGTGGCTCGAAGTCCCCGAAGGACGCGCTGGCCGCCGCTCAGTCTGCCGTCAAGTAGCCAGACGTCAGGGACTGTCGATGAGACTCATGACACAATTGCCGCTCTCAGGGCCCGAGACCGACGCCGGCGAGGCGGCCCCTGCCGCACCGTCCCAGACCCGGCGCCGCCCCAGATCCCAGCAGTGGGCCGCCTGGGCCTTCCTCACCCCGGTGACCCTTTACCTCATTCTCTTCTACGCCTACCCCCTGTACCGCAACATCGACCTGAGCCTGCGCAACTACACCGTCCGTTCCTTCGTCCAGGGTGATGCCCCGTTCACGGGCCTGGAGAACTACAGGACCGTCCTCGCCGATGCGACCTTCCTCCCCGCGCTGCTCCACACCGTCCTCTTCACCGTTGTGTGCCTGGCCTTCCAGTACGTCATCGGGCTGGCGCTCGCGGTCTTCTTCCACCAGCACTTCCGGCTCTCCGCCACGCTGCGGGCCCTGTTCCTGGTGCCCTGGCTGCTGCCACTGATCGTGTCGGCCTCCACCTGGTCGTGGATGCTCAACAGCGACTCCGGCATCGTCAACGCCGCCCTGCACGGGATGGGCATCGCCCCGGTGAACTGGCTGACCTCGCCGAGCTGGTCGCTGATCTCGGTGATCATCGCGAACATCTGGATCGGCGTACCGTTCAACCTCGTTGTGCTCTACAGCGGCCTGCAATCCATTCCGGCAGGGCTGTACGAGGCCGCCGCCCTGGACGGGGCAGGTGCCTGGCGGCGGTTCTGGAGCATCACCTTCCCGCTGCTGCGCCCGGTGTCCGCGATCACCCTGCTCCTGGGCCTGGTCTACACGCTCAAGGTCTTCGACATCATCTGGATCATGACCAAGGGCGGTCCTGCGGAGTCCTCCACCACCTTCGCCACCTGGTCCTACCAACTCGGATTCGGCAACCTGCTTCCCGCCTTCGGCCCAGGTGCCGCCGTCGGCAACCTACTGGTGGTGGCCGCCCTGGTCTTCGGACTGGTGTACATCCGGGTGCAGCGAAAGCAGGCATGATCATGAACCGAATCACCACGCACACGCGGGGAAACACCAAGCCCACCCGGGGGAAAAGCAGGCGCACCTGGGGAAAGACGGCCGTCGGCCTGCTGCTGACCGGGATCATGCTCTTCCCAGTCTACTGGATGCTGAACGTGTCCTTGACACGCGACCAGAACATGCGCAAGAGCCCACCGGACCTGTTCCCCGTCGACGGCACCCTGGACGGCTACCGCACCGTCCTCGCCGAGCAGTTGCCCTACCTGGGCACCAGCCTCGTCATCGGCCTGGGCACCGTCGTCCTGACCGTGGCCCTGTCCGCTCCGGCCGGTTACGCCCTGGCCAAGCTACGCCCGCGCGGCGGCGGCGTCCTCGGCTTCGTCCTGCTGGTCGCCCAGATGATCCCCGGCATCATCATGGCGATGGGCTTCTACGCCATCTACCTCAGCCTCGGTCTGCTCCAGTCCGTCCCCGGCCTGATCGTCGCCGACTCCACCCTGGCCGTTCCCTTCGCGGTGCTGATCTTCACCGCGTTCATGTCCGGCATCCCCGGCGAGCTGATGCAGGCGGCGAAGACGGACGGCGCCGGGCCCCTGCGTACCTTCTGGTCGATCGTCGTGCCGATGAGCCGCAACGCCGTCGTCACGGTGTCCCTGTTCGCGTTCCTGTGGTCCTGGTCGGATTTCGTCTTCGCCGGAACCCTGGTCAACGGCGGTCCCCACGAGCCGATCACCCTCGGCATCTACCACTACATCGGCAACAACAATCAGGAGTGGAACGCCATCATGGCCACCGCGGTCGTGGCCTCGCTGCCGGCCGCGGTCATCCTCGTCCTTGCCCAGCGCTACGTCGCCGCCGGTGTGACCGCCGGTGCCGTCAAGGACTGACCTTTCTACCACTCCTCCCCCCTCGCCACGGCCGTGCCCGTCCGCCGGACGGCCGGCGCCCCCTGCCCGAGAAACGAGTGACATCTCATGACCGCCGCCCCATCCGGTCCGGCCTTCTCCGTCCAGGACATCCCGTTCAGCACGTACGGTTCCTGGTTCGACATCTCCCCGGTGCTGGCGGAGAAGTTCTGGGCCGAGGACCTCCACCTCGTCTCGCACCAGAACGGCATGCACGCCGTGTTGAGCCTCACGCCGCTGGACACCGCGACGGGAGAGCGGGCCGAGACCCGTGTGGCGGCGACTCCGAGCCTGCTGAGCTGGATTGGTGACGCCGACCGTGTCGATCTCGCCTACGAGTCGCCGGACACGGTGCGCCTGCGCGGTGCGGGGCTGCCATTGCGCGTCTCCGCGGCGGCCCGGACGCTGACCCCGTTCAGCGGCACCTACTTCTTCCACGACGCGTCCGCCGACGCGTACGTGTTCACCTCGTACGAGACCGGTCGCCGCTACCGGGTCACCGTGCTCTCCGGCACGGTCACCGACACTTTCGGCAGTCAGGCCCTGGGCAGCGGTGACCGCGGCCTGACCGTCGCCGCCGACGGGGACGGCCCATGGGAGATCGCGATCGAGGAACTCGACAC
Source organism: Streptomyces sp. NPDC047853 (assembly GCF_043204535.1). Classification (NCBI taxonomy): domain Bacteria; kingdom Bacillati; phylum Actinomycetota; class Actinomycetes; order Kitasatosporales; family Streptomycetaceae; genus Streptomyces; species Streptomyces sp. NPDC047853. Next base: position 35,756 of record NZ_JBIDCI010000026.1, read on the forward strand.
CGCCCGCCCCGCGTACGCCCGGGCGGCAGCCTTCGACGAGATCGTCGAAGCCGCGCAGAGATCCTTCACGAACTTCGTCGACACGGTGGCCCCCTGGCGGTCGTCCGCCACCCCGGCCGCCGAACTCGCCGCGTACGTCGTGTGGTCCGCGACCGTCCATCCGGCGGGACTGGTCACCCGGCCCGGCGTCCTCATGTCCAAGCACTGGATGGACAAGGTCTGGAGCTGGGACCACTGCTTCAACGCACTGGCTCTGGCACCCGGACAGCCCGAACTGGCGTGGGACCAGTATCACCTGCCCTTCGACCACCAGGACGCGGCCGGGGCGCTGCCCGACTCGGTCACCCACTCCGAGGTCCTCCGCAACTTCGTCAAACCGCCCATCCACGGTTGGGCGCTCGGCCACCTGCGGCGTCGGCTGACCATGCCGCCCGGCCCGGCGGAGCTGGCTGAGACGTACGACAGGCTGACACGCTGGACAAACTTCTGGCTCACCGGACGACGTGCACCCGGGGCCGCACTGCCCCACTACGAGCACGGCAACGACAGCGGCTGGGACAACGCCACCGCCTTCGACCCCGAACGCGTGATCGTCACCGCGGACCTGGCCGCCTTCCTCGTCCTGCAGCTTCTCGAACTCGCCGATTTGGCAACGGTCTTGGACATACCGGAGGACGTCCATCGGTGGACACGAGCCGCCGAGGCGACGCAGGCGGCGATGCTCGACCAGCTCTGGAGCCGCGACCGGTTCGTCGCCCGAGGAGTTGCCAGCGGTGACACCTGGCACAGTTCCAGCCTCCTCGACCTGATGCCCATCGTGCTGGGTGAGCATCTGCCGGACGACGTCAGCGGCATGCTGGCCGCCCGCATCGAGGCCCACCTGACCCCGTACGGACTGGCCACCGAACTGCCGACCTCCCCGCACTACCTCTCCGACGGCTACTGGCGCGGCCCGATCTGGGCCCCCGCCACGGTCCTCATCGAGGACGGGCTGCGCCGCGCCGGACGGCACCGGCTGGCGGACGAGATCAGCGCCTGCTTCCGCGCCCTGTGCGAGAACCATGGCTTCGCCGAGAACTTCGACGCCCTGACCGGAACGGGCCTGCGGGACCGTGCCTACACCTGGACCGCCAGTAGCTACCTCCTGCTCGCCGAAGCACACGTGAGGCGCGGCGGTGTTTCGCCGGTGCCCGTGTCGAGCACGTCTTCGCCCGGATGAGGCACTGCAAGAACCTCCGCGACTGACGACAGAGCGGCGACGGCCTCACCAAGCGGTCCAGGCCGCGACCCTCATGCACCACCTCGCCCTCACCGCGTGACGCACCAGTCTCATAGTCGGCTCCGACCTGCCTCGGACAAACCTTCTGCAACACGCCTCGGGCCGGCCCGCCTCAGTGGCGGGCCGGCCCGAAGCGCTGACTCCGCACAGCCCGAGACCGTCCGCAGCGCGCTCCTCGCCTTCCAACGGCTCACGGACTCCCGCGACACCGCCCCGGAACGCGTACACGCCCGCATGTGCGACATCGCCGCAGACCGCGTCGCCGCCCCGGCCGGCTCACCGTCGCCGCCACCCATCTCCTGTCTGCTCTGATCAGCCACGAGTACCAGCGTGATCAGTGGATCGGCGAAGCCCGCGAACGACCTCGGTCACGTCCTGTCGCCCGACCCGGCCACTGGCCAGGTCTCCCACCCGGGCGGCTACCTCGTCCTCAATGCCCTTTTGCCACACCGCGGCACACCTTGGCGCTGGCGACGCTTGTTTGACGCACAAGAAGTCCCAGAGCCGCCTACGAGTTCCCTCCTGCCCTGCATTTGCGCAAGTCAGCAGGGACCTCGCGCTGTTTGTCCTTGAAGCCTTCAAATGTCACGATATGACTGTCATTCGTAGCGTCGAGTGCGTGATCGAAGCACGGGAACTCACCAAGAAGTACGGCGTCAGGACCGCCGTCGACGATCTGTCATTCACTGTCCGCCCGGGCGGCCGATCCGATCAGGAGGGGCCGAAGGCCGTCGCCCGGGGCCCGGCGCGGGCGGCGACGATGGCGAGCACCGCGGCCAGCAGCCACGGATGCTCGCAGGTGTCACCGCGGGCCAGGCGGGCGAGCGCGAAGGCCAGCAGTGCGACCTGCGCCAAGTGGGTAAGGGTGACGGCGCCCTGCAGGACGGTGGCCGCCAGCAGGGGCGCCGGGCGTGCCCGGCGGCGCGGCGCAGCTCGGGGTGGAAGATCACGTGGTGATCTCCTCGTCGGCGTGGCGGGTGCCGAGGGCCGGTCCGTGGACGACCCAGTCCCCCGCGTCCGCGAGCCACGCCTGGCCCGCGGCCCGGGCTGCGAGCTTCGGGCGGGCCTCTCCCGCCGCGTACCGCCGCAGGGTCGTACCGCGGGAGGTGGTGTTGCGGATCGCCCTGCCGGGGATTCCGGCATGCACCGCAGTACTCGGCCCCGGCAGCGTCGGCGCGGCCCTGCTCCACGGCACCCTCCCGGCAGCATCCCCGCTCGTGTGGCCGCTCGCGATCCTCGCCCTCGGCGCGATGGCGTACGACGTCGGGCTCCGTGCCGTGCGCCACCGCGACGGCTGACCACACTGCCGCACGGCAACAAGGTCCTCTCGGCGCCGGGCATGGGCCACGTTGTACTCGGCCGACTCCTACTTGTGCTGAGCCTTCGCGCCCGCCACCTCGGGGGGCTCGTCCCAGTGCTGCTGTGGCCGGCCGCATCATGCCTTTTCGATGCGCCCAGTCTCGGGGGCTGACCAGCTCAATGTCTGGGCAGGATGTGCGAGCGGCCTGCTCCCGCCGTCCGGCCACGAAGGGCGGTGGCGGTCCCTCGGGCGTCAGGTGGTGGTGGGCCAGGTCCGCAGCAGAGCGGCGATCTTCCCCGCGGTGCAGGCGGGGTCAAGGAGCAGGTCCTTCAGGGCGATGGCGTCCTCACGACCGGGTTTGACGGAGATCCCGGCGGCTTCGAGGTACATGACGCCAGACGCGGCGGCGACGGCCATGTTGGAGCGCTCCAGCCAGCGGCACCGGCCCAGTGTGTGCACCAGGGCGGCGGCTTTTGCGTAGGGGCCGCCGTACACGGGCTGTTCGAACAGTTCGGCGCGGTGGCGGGCGACCGCTGAGAGGGGAACGCCGTAGTCGTCGGGGGCTGGGTCGTGCGCCCCGGCGGCTTCGGCGACTTGCAGGATCCAGGGAACGTCGATGTGCAGGTCCATCAGGCCGCGCGTGCTCCCCTGGGTGCTTGCTGAGCTTGTTCGGCCTCGTCGAAGACCGCCTGGTGCTCGGCCAGGAAGCGGGCGGCCGCGTCGACCGCTCGGGCGCGCAGACCGCTGGCATCATCCTGTACCAGCCTGGCGAGGTAGTCCCCGATACTCAGTCCCAGGTCGGCGGCGCGCTTCTTCGCGAGTTCCGCAACGTCCTCATCCACACGTGCGCCAAGTTGTGTCTTCGCCATACCAGCATGGTAACAGCTGTTACCGGAAGGGGTGGCCACCGACCTGAGGCCCCCGTCCAGTCCCGTCGAAGAGGGCGGGTAACCAGGCGTTCATGACCAGCGCCCAGTTGGCTGGCCCGCCCCTCGGAGCGGGCCCCGGCACTATCCCGCCAGAGACGGCTTCGATCGAGCCGGTGCACCTGGGGCCCCCGGCCGGGTTGGGTCATGAGAGAGACTGAACCGCCCGGCGGCGCGCCCCTGTATCCGGCCGATGCTGCCGCCGCCGGGCACCGCCAGCGGTTGGCCGGGCCGGGCCGGCTCATCGGCGCACCACCGGCACGGAGCCGCGCATCCTCATCCGGTGTATCGCCGTCCCAGCGGGAGGGGATTCTGTCCTTCTCGGGGCACACGGACCGGGCTGATGGGGTACACCACCGTGCATGCGCCCTGGGGCCGGCTGGATACGCCGCTGGACGATCTCGGGTGTAACCGGTCCTGGGCGGACGTCCACCGCGTGAAAGGCTGGAGCTGGCATGTCCGGAATGCCGGGGAAGGGTGTTCGCGCGCATCTCTCCCCCCACCGCGCCAGGCACTTCATAATCAAGAGTTTCCCAACCGCGCCCCGCCCGCACAGGAGGTCCGCCAACCTCACCCGGCGGGCACCAGCTCCTCGGGCACGCCCTGCACGGAGCCCCACATGCGATGCGCGGCTCGACGTCCCCGAGATCGCCGCCCCCCTCCTTCCTGGCCGGGACGTCCGGCGCCGGTCCCGGGCCGTGCATGTGCACCGCGTGTCCCCGACCGGAGCATCGGTACTCAGCCGCGCCCGTCGGCCGTTCCGTAACGGACCCGCCCAGGCACCCCCCGGCAGCGTCCCGGCCCGCACTGGCGTTTCCGCGGCATCGTCCACTCGTTGGTTCCTGCGTCGGCGGCTGACAAGGGTTGCACGGAGGGCTGGAATGGGTCGGCGTTGGGGCGTGGTCTGGGCGTTGTGCGTGATCGTCGCGGTGGCCCTCGTGGTGATGTGGAACATAGGGGACGAGAGCACCGCCGCGACAGCCAGTTCGGTCCTGGCCGCGGTGATCGGGCTCTTCGGCGTGCTGGCGGTGTGGGTGTGGCGCCGTGATCCTCGGCAAGGGCATTCGAGCGCCGGGCAGTTGGTGGACGCGATGGGTGCCCTCGCGCGGCTGGTGGGCCGCCAGTGGCAGGAGGAGGCGACGCTGCGGCAACTCTTCGACCCGTTCCCGCTGCCCGTGCAGTGGACCGACCTGCCCGGACGTCGGCGTCGGTGACCATCGCCAGTTGATCGGTGCCCCCTTCTCCTGCGCCGCGGACCGGGTGGAGGAGCTTGCCTCCGCCTTCCGGGCCCTGCCCAGGGGCAGGCTCGTCGCCCTCGGCCCGGCCGGCTCGGGCAAGACCACGTTCGCCGTACTCCTTACTCTGGGTCTCTTGCGCACCCGGGAGGAGAGCCTTCCGGTTCCCGTGCTGCTGTCGCTCGCTTCCTTCGACCCCGCCCGTGAGAGCGCCCACGGCTGGCTGAGCCGCCAGCTTGCCGCCGACTACCCCGCGCTCGCCGACGCCGAGGTGTACGGCCCGACCGCGATCGGCGACCTCATCAGCGGGCACCGCGTCCTTCCCGTCCTGGACGGCCTGGACGAACTGCCGGACCCTGCCCGCACCGCCGTCCTGTCCGCCCTCAACGACACCTTGGACACCCGCACTCCGCTGGTGCTGACCTGCCGCACCTCCGACTACACGACAGCGGTAACTCACGCCGGTGTCCTCGCCGGGGCCGCCGTCGTAGAGCCCACGCCGGTACGCCCCGCTGACGCGCTGACACTCCTGCGCCTGGCCACGTCACCGGGTCCCCGTCACGCGCGATGGGACCGACTCGCCCGGCACGTGGATGAGAACCCCGACGGCCCTGCGGCCAGAGCACTCACCAGCCCATTGCTGGTCGGGCTCGCCCGAGTGGTGTACGCCGACGCCGTCGGCCACCTCTCCGAGATCGCCGACCCCTCCGAACTCGTCGACAGCGAACGCTTTCCGACCGCCTCCGCCATCGAACTGCACCTACTGGACGCCCTCGTCCCCGCCCTCTACGCACGCGCACGGCGTCTGCAACCCGCCGACCGCCGATGGAACCCGGCGCGCGCCCGTCATTACCTCACCCACCTCGCCGTCGGCCTGGTACGCCAGGGCACGCACGATCTGACCTGGTGGCGGCTCTACCGCTGGACCCCTCTGGTCCGCAACATGGTGCCGGGCCGCGCTGTCGGCCGCCACGGCCTTCGCTCTCGTCGGTGCGGGATACCTCTTCTACTGCCTCACCGACCCCGGCCATTCGGACATCCCGGTGGACCTCGTGCTGTCGTACGGCGGCGCGGTGGCACTGGCCATCGCCTGCATGTCCTTCGTCGCAGCGTGGACGGCGGCCAGACCCGGCACCCGCCGCGACTCGCTGCGGCCAGTGCTGCTGGTCGCCGCGTCCGGGTACTTGGCCCACTCGACCCCGAAGGGCGTGTGGCGCATGGCCGACCACGGCATCCGGGCCGGCGTGGAGTACATCGTGGTGGCCAGCACCCTCTACGGGCTCTCCTACCTGGCAGTTGTGTACACCGCGGGGAGTCCGGTGCCCCCGGAGATGCCCAGCCGCGGAAGGCTCGGCATGCGGCACTGGCGCCACCGACTGCCCCGGGCTGTGGCCACCGTCGTCGGTGCGGCGGTCCTCACCGGTGCGGCGCTGAACATTCACATCGCCACGGTGGCGCCGTGGCTCCCCGTCGGATTCGCACCGGGCTCCATTCCCCCACTGAACGCCTGGGCATACGGCCTCGTAGCGGGCCTGCTCTTCGGCTCGGTGCAGGCACTGCTTCGCTGGATGCGCCACACCGTATCCCCCGACGACCTCACCAACCCGACGTCTTCAGTACGGGACGACCGACGCATCTGCCTGCTCACGGGCGCAGCAGGAGCAGCGCTGATCACACTGCCCGACATTCCGCTCGTGCTGAGCGCCACGGAAGTCTTTGCCGAGGACATCAGCCTCTCTGTCCTCGTGGTCGGCTATTTGTGGAGCAAACTCCCCCTGGTGGGCCCCGTCGGCCTAATGCTCGCCCTGGCCGCATGCGCCTGGCCCCACTACACCGTCGCCCGCCTCCTCATCGCCGCCCGAGGCCAACTGCCCTGGCGGCTCCAGTCGTTTTTGGCCGAAGCCCATCGTCTCGGCATCCTGCGCCAGGTGGGACCGGTCTATCAGTTCCGGCACGCTCGCCTACGGGAGCGGCTCGCCCACCACGCGCAACTGCCGCGCCCGCGAACCACACTGCCGCTCACACGGTCGGATACCCGCGCACCCCGCTGACACGACCACGCCGTGTCGGCGCACCAGCCCGCTGTCAGGCGAACCAGCACCTGCGCTGCCGCCATCAACCCGGGCCACCTCTCCGGGGACGGTGCCTACGAATACGACAGGTACAGGCCCGGGTCACGACCCGTGGGATGCGAGTGGTCAGGACAGCGGGGAGGGCGGCTTCGGTGGTCCAGGCGCCGTCGGAAAGCGTGGCGATCAGGTGAGCGTGAGCTTCGGAGAGCTGGCCGGTGCGGTGCTTGGCGCGGTTGCCGTTGCCGCCAAAGAGCCTGCGGGTCCTGGTCACCGGCGGCAGCCGAGGACTGGGTGCGGCGACCGCGCGCCGCTTCGTTGCCGCAGGAGCAACCGTGCTGACGGCCTCCCGCGGCCGGCCCACGGAGGACAGCGGGGCCACCTTCGTACCAGCGGACCTCTCCACACCGCAGGGGGTGGCCGAACTCGGCCGCCGCGTCATCGACCACGTGGGCGGTGTGGACGTCCTCGTGAACAACGCCGGCGCGGCGAGCCCTCCGGCGCCGACTCTGAGCCGATCGGACGAGTCCTGGCAGGCGGATTTGGGCATGAACCTCCTGAGCGCCGTGCGCCTGGACCGGGCTCTGGTGCCAGGGATGGTCGAGCGGGGCTCCGGCGTGGTCGTGCACGTTTCCTCGATCGCCAGCCAGCTGCCCCAGCGCGCGGAAGCCTCCTACACCGCCGCCAAGGCCGCGCTGAACGCCTACAGCCGCGAACTGGCCACCGAGGTCGGCGAGCACGGCGTGCGTGTGGTCTGCGTGCTGCCCGGCTTCGTCGTCACCGACGGCGCCACCGCCCACCTGCGGCACATGGCCGAACAGCAGGGCCTGAGCGCCGACGAGATCACACGCCAGCTCGTGGACCATCTGAACGTCCCCATGGGCCGCCCCGGAGACCCCGAGGACGTCGCCGAAATGATCGCCTTCCTTGCCTCCAGCCGCGCGAAATGGCTCACCGGAGCCCAGTTCCGCGTCGACGGCGGCATCCTCCCCACCGTCTGAACACCGATCAGCGTAAAGAACAGGAACCCGCCATGCCCATCACCTTGACCTCCGTGATCATCGACGCCGCCGACATCGACACGGAGGGCGCCTTCTGGCACCGCCTGCTCGGCGGTTCGACCACCACCACACCCACTCACCACTTCATCCAGGCACCCGGCCTGCCCGTGATCGTCGTCCAGTCCGCCCCCGGCCACACCCGCCCGGGCTGGCCGGACGGCGCCCCCCAGCAGATGCACCTCGACTTCGGCGTCGAAGACCTCGCGACCGCCGACCGCGCCGCCACCGACGCCGGCGCCACCCGTCTGCGACCGACGCAGGAGATCACCTCCGACGCCACAACCGGCAGCCGCGTGTACGCCAGCCCCGCCGGGCATCCCTTCTGCCTCCGGGCCGCCTGAGACCGCCATCGCTCACCGCAGCGTCTGCCGTAAAACGGCGTCGACAGATGCTGCGAGCACTCTACGAACTCGAAAGACCTGCAGCGCCCTTCGAAGATTTTGCTCCCTCAAAGCTGACAGGCGACGTGTCATGAGGTCCCCTATGAGACAAGTTCAGGTGTCTGGAGAACCGTCCCACTTTGGCTCAGCGGCAGCGCCTGGCGGAAGGTCGGGCCCGGGCACAGGGACGGTGAGCATCGGCTCGGGCAGCGTCCACGTCATGCCTGACGCCTTCCACACCCCGGGCTCGCATGCGGCGGCTGGTCAGGCAGCACGGAGGTCGTGTGCCGCACCGCCGCGCCACTCCACCCATCGCCCGTCGTCCACGACGGCGTCCGGATCGTCGATGTCGACGCCTACTCAGGGGAGCTGGCCAGGACGGGGAGTGGTCCGGGACAGAGTCGCTGCGAGGATCGCCCCAGACGGCCGGCGCGGACCCAGTCCGCGGTGGTCGGCTCGTCTGGCGCCCAAGACAAGACGCCGTCGACGGGCTCGCCCAGGACAGAGTCCAGACGGTTCGCTTGAGCGTGTTCGATGAGGCGACTCTGGGCCGCACGAGAGCGGCTGGGCTTCAGGTGGGAGTTGCTGAGCGCCGGCGGCACGGCCTGCTGACCCAGATCCACCCGTCCCTGGAACGGGTCCTGGGGCCGCGGTTGCAGCACCCGGCCGTCCTCACCCTGCTGGGACGGTTCGGGTCACCGGCACAGATACGCAAGGCCGGACGGCGACGGCTGGTCACGCTGCTGCGGCCGATGGCGCCGAGGATGGCCGACCGTCTTGTCGAGGACATCTTTGCCGCCCTGGACGAGCAGACCGTGACCGTTCCAGGCACCGAGGCGGCCGCGTTGATCGTCCCGAGCCTGGCCGGATCGCTGGCCGCCGTGCTCGACCAGCGCAAGCTGCTGGCCGGGCGGATCGAGGAACTCCTGGAGGCCCACCCTCTTTCGAAAGTCCTGACGTCGATGCCGGGAGTCGGCGTCAGGACTGGAGCCAGGATCCTGATCGAGGTCGGTGACGGCAGCACCTTCCCCACCGCCGGCCACCTCGCCGCCTACGCCGGTCTCGCCCCGGCCACTCGCAGCTCGGGCTCCTCGATCCGCGGCGAACAACCGTCCAGGAGAGGGAACAAGTAGCTCAAACGGGCCTTCTTCCTCTCCGCCTTCGCCGCCTTGGGCGACCCCGCGTCTCGGGCCTACTACGGCAAGAAGATCGCCCAGGGCAAGCACCACACCCAGGCCCTGCTCTGCCTCGCCAGACGCCGGACCGACGTCCTGTTCGCGATGCTCCGCGACGGCACCTTCTACGAACCGCGGCGCTCGGCCGCAGTCACCTGACCTGCGGGTCTGCAAGGAGAACGACTCGATCAGCGTCGACATCGAAGCCGAGCACCGGATGGCCGTATTCGCCCTCCGGGTCCATCAGCACCGGTTTGCCCAGCCGCCGCCCGATCTCCCGGAGGAAGCCACAGAGCACATCGAGTCGATCCTGGCCCTGCAACTCCCGCAGGTCGACATCGAAGTCGACTTCGTCGTCGGCATGGAAACGGAAGATCGCCAGCACATCGGCGGTCGGCGAGACCCGCAGCTCCGGACACTCGGCATCCGCCGGGCGGGACAGCACGGCCTCCGCCCGAGGCACCGGGAGCGCCATATCTCCTTCGGAGTACTGGCACTTCCAGCCCTTCTCCGCGATCAAGTCGAGGACCGACTGCCAGTCCTCCACCGAGGCATCCGGGACACGCACGTCCGGCAGCGACCCCATCATGTCCAGGTCGAAGAAGCACTTCACGTCATCCCACAGCAGATCGGCCACGGCGCCATGCTGCCCCGGCGTGCCGACCCATCGCACCCCCGTTTCCCTTGACCAAAGACATAGGCGCACCCCCCCCCGCCAAGGGACTGATCGGTGTAGCGCTGGTACGCCATTGGCCTGCTGCCACGTAAGGCGATAGATCAGGGGGAGCCTACGCACTGCGTCAGGGCCCTGTCGTACGGTCTAACGGTTATCTCGCGGCCAACGGGCCAGGCTCCGGGACCCTGTGACGCCGCCTTCCTGCATCGGACTGCTCGCGCCCGGCGACACCGACATTTGCGGTGGTCAGGCCGTATGGGAGCGGGTGGAGGTGATCACGACGGATGTGTAGGGCATGATGGCGTGGCCGCCGAGCGTGTCGATCGCGGACCCGGCGCCGTCCAGGACCTTCGCCATTTTGTCTGCGGGGAGTTGGGTGAGGCCGCCGAAAGTGGGGAGCTGGTCGAGCCACTCCTCTCGGGAGTAGGTGCGCTCCCAGGCGAAGCGCCACTGTTCCGGCTCGCTGAAGCTGCCGGTCTGCCGGATTCCGTCGGCGATCTTCGCGAACAGCGGCTGGTAGGCGTCCACGGCCGCGCCTCTGAGCAGGCCCGGGTTGAACGGGGAATCGGGGGCGACCCGTTGGAGTGCTTCGGCGAGGGCCTCGATCACCTCGGCCGGGAATTGGGGGACGTGGTGGAAGGGGGCGAGTAGGCCGCCGGGCCTGAGCACCTGGGCCGCCTTGGCCGCGCCGGCGACGGGGTCCACCCAGTGCCAAGCGGTGCCCGCGATGACCATGTCGAACTGCCGCCCGGCCGGCTGCCAGTCCTCGAACCTGGCGACCTCGACCTCGATGCGGCTGCGCCGCGCGAAGGTGGCCATCCGCTCGTCGGGCTCAATGCCGAGCACCGTGCAGCCGGCCGCCCGGAATTGCCGGGCTTCAATGCCGGTCCCGGCTCCGACATCAAGGACGTGGCGACCGGGGCTTGCCGCGACGATCCTGTCCACCAAGGCCTGGGGGTAAGGCGGTCGGGCGCGGTCGTAGCGTTCGGCGTCCACTCCGAACGACTCGGCCGTCTGCCGGTGGCGGTGGGGCTCGGGGCCGGACGTGTCCGGCTGTCCCTGCGATAAAGTGGGCATGCGCCCACACTAATGGGCGGTTGCCCACTTGTTAAGGCGGGGCGGCGCGGAAAGGGAGACAATGCCGTCAGGGGTGCACATCCACAACGTGCGCGGCCAGCTGTTCGAAGCCGCCGAGCGCGTCCTGCTTCGGGACGGGCCCGACGCATTGACCAGCCGGGCGGTCACGGAGGAGGCGAACTGCTCCAAGGGTGTGCTGCACCGGCACTTCACCGACTTCGACGCTTTCCTGGCGGAACTCGTCCTCGACCGCGTCCGCGGCATCGAGGACCGCACCACGACTTTGCGCGCGGCCGCCGGCACCGGGAGCGTGGTGGACAACCTCACAGACGCGCTGCAGGACCTGTTCGGGCCGGTCACAGTGGCCATCGTCGCGCTCATCACCTTCCGCGACGGCCTCCGCGCCCGGCTGCGCGAGGCCGGTCTGACCGGCATCCCACTCGCCATGCAGGGCACTACCATGATTGCCATATACCTCACCGCCGAGCGGGAGTGGGGGCGCCTGGCCGGTGACGCCGACATCGACACACTCGCTCCCACCCTCGTCGGGGCCGGGCACCTGCTGTTCGCCGATCGGACAAGCGCCCCGCCGCAGCCCGACGCCGTCCGCAAGATGGTGACCACCGTCATCGCCGGCGCCTTGCGACCACCCCAGCCGTAGGTCGGCCCGTGGGTCAGGTGACGGAACATTACGCTGCGTCCGAGAGGCTGAGCAGACGCTCTGCTTCGTGGATGAGAGCGGTGCCCGTGCAATGTGCTGCGAGAGGGCTCGAGCAGGATGGGCCGGGCCGGGCCGGGCACCTAACCCACGGCGTCTGCCCCCGATCCCGCGTGAACCCACGTAGCAAGTCTCGAGCCCCGCAGACGGCATCGGGAGACTGCCCCCTCTCTCCACGGTCGTGTCCCCGGGCCCTAGGCTGCGGGCATGGGGCGAGGCAAGACGGATAAGACCAGCAGGCGTTGGCGGCTCACCTGGTCGAACAACGAGTGGAATCGGGCGGCTGCGCTGTGCACAGGGCAACTGCCGCTCGTGTGGTTGGCATGGTGGTTCACCATAGAGGCAGGCCGCGACGACTACGACCGAGCTGGCGGCGCCTTCCTCGGCCTCGTCTGCGTATTGCTGATCCTGCCCCTCCTCGGCCTCCTCCACGCGACCGTGCAGATCATGCCCGCCGCGACCCTGGCCCGCCTGCGGCCTCGTGCCGTCCGCGGCCCGGAGTGGACCTGGCATCTGGGCGGATCCGTGCTGATCGGCGCGTGGTGGTCGGCACTGGGGTACGCGTTGTGGGGTTGGCCGGTCACCGACACTCTCCCGTGGTTCGCCGGCGTCGGCGCCCTGCCGGTGCTGGTCCTCGCCCGCCTACGCGGACGCCCGTGGGGATCGGGGGGTGTCTGGCTCCGTTCGGCGGGCGCGAGTTTCGTCCTCTTCGTCGTGTGCGGCGTGTCGGTCGCCCCGCTGGCCGGCCACTACGAACCACCTGAACTGTCCGACGGGCAGCTCGTCGGGGACTGGCGCGACGCGGACGGGGGTGTGCTGTGGCTGGCCCCGGACGGCCAAGCAGAGCTGACCCGCGTGCCCGCCCACAACGACGTCGACGAGGACGGCGACTTCTCCCTGTGCGACGGGACCGGCACGTGGACCCGCCAAGGGGGGAGTGACTTTCGGGACACCGACCGCGACGGTGTCCTCGTACGCCTCGACGGCGAGTGTGGCCAGGAGACGTACTGGACGATCGGCGGCACCGACCTGAAGCCGGAGCTGTTTGTGCTGTTCGGCGACCCGGACGCTGGGGAGCTGCGCATCATGACCCGGCGTTGAACACGTCCAGGCCGCCTCAGTCGGGCAGCCGGGACGCTCGTCACCGCCCGGCCCACAGCGCCGCGCCCCGGGCCCGGTGGCTGCGTAGGTGAGAACGGGCTCTGGTCCACTCGCAGAGTACGGCGACACCGCCGAGAACCCGATCCCGGTCGCGATCGAGACCTCCCGCGGTCTGCTCGTCGCCGTCCTGCGGACCGGCACACGCAAGGTGTTCGCGATCAACCCGATGGCCGCCGCCCGCTACCGCGACCGGCACAGCGTCTCCCGCAAGAAGTCCGACCCCGGCGACGCCCTGGTCCTCGCCAACATCCTCCGCACCGACATGCACGCCCACCGGCCCCTGCCTGACGACTCCGACCTCGGTCGCGCGATCAGCGTCCTTGCCCGCGCCCAGCAGAACTCTCTGTGGAACGGCAGCAGCTCGCCCACCAGCTCCGGTTCGCTGCTGCGAGAGTATTACCCCGCCGCCCTGGCCGCCTTCGCCGCCTGGACCAACGGCCTGTGCCGTCCCGAGGCCCGCGAACTCCTCAAGACCGCCCCGACCCCGACGCGGGCCGGACGGCTGACCCGCGCCCAGATCCAGGCCGCGCTCAAGCGCGCCGGCCACCAGCGCGGCATCAAAGCCGAGGCCGAACGCCTCCGGGAAGTCTTCCGCGCCGAGTGGGCACAGCGGCCACCGCTGGTCGAGGACGCACTCAGCAAGCAAATGCTCGCCCTCCTGATCCAGCTGGACGCGGCCTGCACCGCAGCCGACCAGCTCTCGGAAGCGGTGGAAGAAGCGTTCCCACAGCACCCAAACGCCGAGATCCTGTTGAGCTTTCTCGGCCTCGGCCTCGGCATCCAGCTCGCCGCCCGCGTTCTAGCCGAGATCGGCGACGACCGCACCCGCTTCGCCGACGCCCGCGGACTGAAGCCCTATGCCGGCTCCTCACCCATCACCCGCGCCTCCGGCAAGAAGTCCGCCATCACCAGCGCCGAGCGGCTGGCAGCGGGCGAGGAGTCGGTGGTGCACGGCCGGGACGGCGGTGACGCGCAGGGTGTAGCCCTGGCCGCGCCATTCGGCCACGCCTTGGTCGAGCGCGGCCCGCTCGACGCCGTCCAGCTCCGTGGCGCGGACGAAGTCGGCGACCTTGCCCGGCATGTCGAGGGTGACCGGCAGCTCCGGAGCAGAGGAGTCCTCCTCGGTGACGGGCGTGGTCGGGCTCGCTGATGGGGAGCATCAGTTGGCCACATGCGGCGCGGTCCAAAATGATGTCGAGTCGTCCGGCTCAAGCCCCGAGCGGCAAAGTGCAGCGGCTTCAACGCCCCGACTGGCCTCCTTTCGGGCACACCGGTCACCGGGGCAGCTTGGCGTTCCGTTCTGGGCGGGCGGCGGTGCCGTAGTGCAGGGCGGTCTTCTCTCCCTGACGACTCGGCGACTGCGCACGACAGCATCGGCGTTTCGGCCAACCTCCCCGCTCGCACCACCCGTTACGGAAAAAGGGTCCGTGCACCCACCACCCGCCGACGCGCGCTCCACGTCGGGAATCCGGAGCGACTGAAACACACCAGTTCGATATCCCGGCGGGGTCGTTAAGCCTCACGACCACGCTGGACAACAGTCAGGGGGATCACGTTGACAACGGCTGCGACGAACGCACAACAGCCCACCAAGCCCTCTCCACCGCCGCCCGCGGAAATCAGATACAGCGGGCAGTACTCGGTCAACCCGCTCGCCGAGGTCTCCTTCCGGCGGATGTGCGCGCAGATCCCGGCCGTCCTGGGCCGGATCGCGCGGCTGTCGTGGCGAACCGACCGGCGGGCCGTCCAGCTCCTGCTCATCTGCCAGGTGGTCACAGGCGTCTCTGCCGCCGTACTGCTGGCCGCCACGGCCCGCGCGATGACACCGGTCCACGGGGATGACACGGCCGGTGAGCGGCTGCGCGGCGCCCTGCCGGCGCTGGTGGTGGTGGCGCTCGCCGCCGCGCTGACACGCGCGGCCGGAGCGGTCGCCGCGTACGCCGAGCGGCGGATCACTCCGCGGCTGACCACGGAGACGGACACCACCCTGATCGAGGCGGTGTGCCGGGTGGAGGCCTCGGCCTACGCAGAGGATGGCTTCTCGGACCGGCATGAGGCGGCCGAGATGGGAGTAATTCGCACGCACGTCATGGTGACCGACGCGCAGCGGTTCCTGCCCGCGCTGATCCGCATGGTCACCGCCGGCGGCGTGCTGTCAGTGCTGAACCCGTGGATGCTGCCGCCGCTCCTGCTCGCGGTGCTGCCGGCCGGTGTGCTGCGCGAGCCGGACAAGTGCACCCAGTGGAAGTTCTGGGGTCCCGCCGACCTTCCCGACGACCTCGTCCCCTATACCCGACTGGCTATCGCGAAGATCCAGAACGGCGAGCTGTACAGCGAGACGGGCTGGCCCACATGACCGGCGCATCCAGCCGCATGCTCTCTGCGACAGCGACCGGGCGTCCAGATACCCGCCTCGTGGTCATCCGCGGCAACTCAGCGTCCGGCAAGTCGAGCGTGGCCCAGGGCCTGCGAGATCACTACGGCCGCGGTATCGCGATCGTAGGCCAGGACGGGATCCGCCGGAACGTACTCAGGGAGGCCGACACCGCGAGGCGCCAACATCGCCCTGCTGGGCACGATCGCACGCGCAGCCCTCGACGCCGGCTTCCACGTCATACTCGAAGGGATCCTGTACGCCGACCGCTACGGCCACATGATCACGTCCCTGGTACGGGACCACCGCGGTATCTCCAGCTGCTCCTACCTGGACGTACCGCTGGAAGCGACGTTGGTACGGCACGCATCGAAGGCGGATGCCGCCTACCTGGCACACGTCACCGACGCCCATCTCACCTCCTGGTACCGCGAGCTGGACCTGCTGCCAGGCGGTCTAGAGAGCGTGATCCCAGCCGAAAGCACGCTGCAGGACACCGTCGCCCGGATCGTCCGCGAGACCGATCTGACCGCTGCCGCCCCCGCCTCGCCGCCTCAGCGCAACCCGTCACAGGGAGACTCGATGATTCCTCTCGTGCTGATGTCCGATCCGCAGGTCGCGGCGATCCCCGTGCGCGAGTGCGGAGAGCCGCTCGTCGACGTACGCGACCACGACTTCCGCATCGACCCCCGCAAGCACGACCCGCTGGGAGCTTTCGCCCACGTCCGTGAAGGCATCCTGGCCCAGCTGAAGCATGCCCGCTCGCTCCTGCCCGCAGGCACCGACCTGCTGTTCATCGAGGGCTACCGGCCCCTGGCCCTGCAGCGCCGGTACTTCGAGAAGTACTCCAACGAGCTCGCGTGCGCCCATCCGGACTGGAAGGCCGCCGAGCTTCGGGAGGCTGCCAGCCGCTTCGTGTCGCCTCCGGAGATCGCGCCGCACTGTGCCGGCGCGGCCGTCGACGTGACCCTGATCGACCACCAGGGCCGCGAGCTGGACATGGGCACGCGCGTCAACGCCTCCCCCGAGGAATCTTCCGGCGCCTGCTACACCGACGCCCCCAACCTGAGCGCCCGCGCCCGCACGAACCGGGCCACCCTGGGCAGCGCGCTGTCCACCGCAGGCCTGATCAACTACGGCACGGAGTGGTGGCACTGGTCATTCGGCGACCGGTACTGGGCGCTGCAGACCCAGCAGCCAGCCGCCCTCTACGGCCCCGTCGAACTGCCCTGACACCGCCTTTCACGAGCGAGGAGTGACCCGTGAGATACACCCGGATCGACTGGTCCGAGCACTACAACCAAGGGCGGGGCTTTCGGCGTCTCGGGGCCGAAGAGAAGGGCCTACTCGTCGAGCACGCCCCGGCACCCGAGGACGGCCGCGCGCTCGACATCGGCTGCGGTACGGGCGAGCTCGCCGTCTACCTCACCTCGCTCGGCTACACCGTCGACGGAGCGGACTTCGCACAGGGCGCGCTCGAGAGGGCCCGCGCGGAGCATGCCGAGGTGAAGGGGGTACGCTGGCTGAGCCTGGATGTGGAGCTCGACGACCTGACCGGCCTCGCCGAAGACGGCTATGACCTGATCGTCCTGCGGCTGGCCATCGCGTTCATCCGCGACCGAACCCGCGTCCTTCGCGCTCTGGCCGCGCGGCTGCGCGAGGGCGGGGTGCTCGTCATCATCACGCCGGTCGTGCGGCACACCCCGCAAGAGCGGCGTCACATCGCCCTGGACGAGAGCGAACTCAGTGCGCTCACTGCCGGGTTCGAGCACAGCGAGCAGTTCGACGCGGAGGGCCTGGCGGTGCTGGTCCTGCGCGGGCCGGCCGAGAAGTTCAGCGTGGAGGAGAAGGGACGGCCCGAGCCGCAGGCCGTCTTCGGTGCCGCAGTGGTGGTCACCGACGCCTGCGGCCGGGTCCTGCTGGGCCGCTGCACCCAGGGAATGTGGGAACTGCCCGGCGGCCGCGTCGAGACAGGCGAGGACGCACCCGCGGCCGCCGTGCGGAAGCTGACCGAGGAGACCGGGCTGTCGGCAGTCGTGGACGACGCTCACGTCATCACCGTGCTGCACGGCGACCGGCTGGACGTGCCCCGTGTCACCGCCGTGGTCCGCCTCTCCCGGTGGGACGGTGAGCTCTCTCTGCCCAAGCCGCACCGCTTCGTACGATGGGAGTTCCACGACCTGAACTCTCTGGCGTCCCTGGGGAAGATTTTCGCGCCCAGTGCCCAGGCCCTGACGGCGGTGTGGCCCGGCGTTCTGCCGCCACTCACGCCGGTCCACTCCTACCCGTGCTCCCCCGCCGCCCCGCCGGTGCCCGCAGAACCGGCCGAGGCGGTCCGGTTGCGCCAGCGGATGGCGGACATGGTCATCAGCAAAGGCTGGGCCCCCTCGCCGCGGGTCCAAGCCGCGTTGCGCGAGGTGCCCCGGCACCGGTTCCTCCCCGAGACCCGGCTGGAGACGGCCTACCACGACAACCTCGCCGTGGTGACGGTCCGGGAATCACCTCAGCGTGCGCTCAGTTCCGTCTCCGCAGCCTGGCTGCAGGCCGACATGATCGAGCAGCTCCGGCTGGAGCCGGGAAAGACCGTGCTGGAGGTCGGCTCCGGCGGATACAACGCGGAGCTCCTGGCGCACGTCCTGGGAAAGCGCGGCCGGGTGGTGAGCGTGGACATCGACCCCTACGTCGTACACCGCACACAACGACTGTGCGCGGAGGCCGGCAGCGGCCGGGTCACCGTCGTCCTCGGCGACGGGGCACTCGGCGCGCCGGGCCACGTCCCGGCCGGCGGGTTCGACGGGATTGTGATCACGCACAACGCGTCCGACCTCACACCCGCATGGCGAGAGCAACTTGCCGACGGGGCCAGGCTGGTCGTGCCGCTGGAGATGGGCGGCTACACCCGCTCCCTCACCCTGATCCGGCGCGGCGAGGTGCTGCACTGCGAGCACTGGACGTACTGCGGCTTCGTACGGGACCGCGGCGCCGGCGCCCGGACCGCCCCGGCCGTGCGGCTGGCCGACGGCGACGTCACGGTGCGGTGGGAGGACGGAACGCCGGGCGAGACCGCCGGTCTCGACGAGGCGCTGCGCGGTCCCCGGCACGAGCGCTCCACGGGCCTGGTCGTCCAGGGAGCCTTCAACTTCGAGACACTTCAGGTCTATGCCGCGACCACCATGGCGGGGTTCTGCCGCCTGTCCGTTCCACACCAGTCCACCCTCGTGGAGCAGCAGGACGCCGCCGCGATCCTGGCGGACAGCTCGCTCGCCTACCTGACCCACCACAAGGTCAGGGATGCCCCGGCGCCGGCCGACCGCATGACCGAGTTCTTCATCCACGCCTACGGCCCAGCTGCCGAAGAGCTGGCCGGGCGCTTCGCGCAGTGCGTGCGCGTCTGGGACCGCGAGGTACGCGAGAGCGGCTATCCACCCCTGACCGTCCACCCGGCCGCAACACGCGACGACCAGCTCCCGCCCGGCGACGTGCTCGACAAGCCCAGCGCACGGCTTGTCCTCCAGTGGCCGGGCCGGACCCCCGCCAAAACAGCACTGGGCCTCACGACCGCAGGAGGACAGCGTGCCTGACTCCGACGAGCTGACACCCGCAAAAGCGCCGTCCCCCGCCTGGCCGTCCCTGCTCGGCGTCTTCGCTCATCCCGACGACGAAAGCCTCCTCGCCGGCGGTGTCCTCGCCCAGCACACCGCCGCACACACGCGCACCGCCGTCGTCACCATGACCTGGGCACCCGGCAGCCCGCGGGCTGTCGAGCTCGCCAACGCCTTACGGGCGCTCGGCGCGGGGCCCCCTCGCATTCTCGGATACCGCGATGCCCGCAACGAACGTGCGGCCCCCAGCCGTCCCCGGCTCGTCGACGCACCACTCGACGAAGTGGTCGCCGCCCTGGTCCGGCAGATCCGCTCGCTCCGCCCCGACATCGTGCTCACGCACGACGCCCTGGGCCAGCTGACCGGCCACCCAGACCACCGCCGTACCCACCAGGCCACTCTCCTCGCCACCCAGGACGCGGGGCTCGCACATCTGCATTCCGAGGCCGGTGAGCCCTGGCAACCACGCGCCGTGTACTGCGCCACGCACCCCAAGTCCGGTGTCGGCAAGCTCGGACCGCTTCTGGAGGCCGTCGGCAAAACCGTACTCGCCGTGCCGGACACCTACGCCACCACCACCGTCGACGTCACCCCTTGGCTGCAACACAAGTGGGAGGCGGTCCTCGCGCACCGAACAGAGGTCGCCCGCGCACGGTCACTGCCCGGCATCCTCGCCCGCCTGCCCGAGGAAACCCGGCGCGAAATCATCGCGACCGAGTACTTCACCCGCTTCGCGACGGGACCCGCCGCGGACAACTCGCACCGGCTCACAATTTGATGGCGCCCACCCACCTTTCGTGAGGTGAGGGCCATCCCGACGGGTGCGGAGAGCAGCCGAGCGGGGCGGACGACAAGCACCGTGGCTCAGGACCATTCCCGCGGGTGCGGGAGCAGCGAAGGCCTGAGATGCCCGCCCGCCCCACGCTGAGATCACCCCGCGAGTCTGGGAAGCAGACGAACCCGTGGGCAGAGTACAGGGAGGCTGTGTGAATGATCCCGCCGAACGATTTACGCCGATGTGCTGCAGGCCGCCTACCGATTGAGGTCGAGGATCGGGGCTTCGAGCCCGTCGTAGTCGGCGGGCGCGACCGTGGCGACGACGGCACCGTCGGGGCGGTCCAGCGTGGGCTGGGTAGCGTGTACGGCGGCCCCTACGCCGAATGGGACGTTCCGGCGATACAGGCCGGCGACCGCGTGCGCCGTCGCATAGTCGGCGTCCAAGGTGTGCAGGACATCCAGGATGCCCAGGTAGTCGACGATCCCAGCCCGTTCACGCTCGGCCTCCAGCACACACACGACGGGGACCCACAAACGCACCGTGGGGTCCCCCGCAGCAACGTGGATGAGCCCGGAGACCTGCTTGTTTCCCCCCAGAGCAAGGAGTGTGCGACTGTCCAGGACGTAGTGCTCGACGATCACGCCGCCGTGCCCCGACTCCGAGCGTGCCCGGCGTTCTGCGCCTGCCGCATCCGCTCACGCAATACGCCGGCTTCGTCGTCGCTGACCCGGTGCCCGAACTCTGCGGCCAAGAACGCGTCTGTACGTTCGGCTCGCTCACGCAACTGCGCAGGAGTGAGCGCGGTCGCGGCGAACTCCTCGATCAACGCCCGCATCGACATGTTCCTGGCCTCGGCCAGAGCGGCGAGCTTGTCGCGGGTCTCCGCACCGATCTTGATCGTCGTATCCACATCGGAAAGTATACCGCCATGAATACCCACGGGGTCGGGCGTCAGGTCAGCGATCTTCAGGAGGCTCTGCCTCGAGCCATCAGCTGCGAAACGCGCCGGTTCGTAGCAGCCGATCCCTGCGAGCGCGGGAAGCAGTAGCCGTTGATCGGGCCGATGACGTTCGCGCCGGGACCATCCCCGTGGGTGCGGGGAGCAGAGAGCGCAGTTCAACGTGAAGCCCGGGGCCCTGGGACCATCCCCGCGGGTGCGGGGAGCAGACTGTTTGACCTGCGAGTCTATTGGCGCTGGGGACGGTCTCCGAGCACCTTCCTTGATTCGGGCAAATGGGACATGCGTCGGCTTCCAGGTTCGAGGGGCGTCAAAAGTTAGCAGATCATCCTACGTCTGAAGGGTCCCGCCGGTCGGCGGACCGTTCTCTTTTCTCGTTTCGGCGTGTGAAGCCGGGCGGCCGGACCATCAAGTACCGGGTGACGCCGCACATCGTCTCCAGCCTCTCCGGGCGGGACCGGCGTGGTGTTAGTCCGGGGTGCTACGCGGTGGGTCGGGGGCCGTCTGGCTGGGAGCGCCCTGCGGGCGGCCGGGAAGGCGCCGGCGTCCAACCGCCGAAGCCCGGTCTGACCAGAGCCGCCGTGCGCACCCTGCACTCCGCACACCGCAACCTCGTCCTGCAGGTCATCGGCGTCCCCCTGCGCCCTTACGCGCTCCTCCCCCGCCCCTGACGGCACCGTTCACTAACGGGCAGGGGCACGTAGCCTGCCGGGAGGATCTGATGGGTCCGGACTCGCCGTTTCCTACTGCCGCGCCCTGTCGTTGACCGATCGTATGAACCGACAGATCGACAGAAGGGGCTGGCGTGCGACAGGAGTGGCCCACCTCCGGCCAGGGGACTGATGATGCACCGTGAGCCGATGGGCTACGACCTGTTCGGGGACCCGTACTTCGAAGACGACGTTGCGGTACCGGAGCCCGAGCAGCTGCGCGAGTTCACCCCTCAGACGCTGCCCAAGCACTTTCGTACGTGGCAGCAGATCCGGGACGTTGGCCTGGAGCCGGTAGGACCGCCTGTCGGGCTGCTGTCCTGGACACCGTCGGGTGCCTGCGCTCCCAAGACCGCCAAGGTCTACGACATCTGCAAAGCCAGGGAGGCCGGCCCCCGCGAACCTGACCTGCTCGAGCTCTGCGAGGAAGCCGAAGAGCAGGAACCGTCGGCCGCATCTGGCGGAGTCGGACGAGTGCATCCGGTGATCAGTCAGGGTGTCCTGGCCTTGGCCGCGTGGTCCGAGTGGGTGCCGTTGGTCGGCGCAGAGGTGCCGCGGTTGCCAGGCGTCTACCTGGCCAGGCGGGGCCAGAACGGTCCGATTGTCTACGTGGGCATGTCGGGTGAGCGCCAGGGCGAGGGGCTGCGGGGCCGGATACGGCGGTACACCAGTGGAAAGGCGTTGGCCTCTGGGCTGGGCGAGGCGGTCCTCGACCGGGCGCTGGCCGACTTGGGTTGGTTGCGCGAGCGCCTTGCGGAAGTCGAGAGCGGTCAGCCGATGCGGGCGACCGGCTGGGGCAAGGCTGCCTTGACGTGGGCTGACCTGTATGTCTGCTGGGCTGTCACCGCAGATGGTGAGACTGCCCGTGTCCTGGAGGAACGGGTTCTGGCGTTGGAGAGCGTCGACTGGTGGAATCGCGCCCGCTGACTGTCCCGACCAGCAGGCAGCCAGGATCCCGCACCTTCTCCCTGCTCGACTGCCGTGAGCGGCTCTCCCACTGCCCTTCCATCTGGTCCGTCACGGTCCCGGCAGTCAGCTGGCCGACACCACGGCGGCGCGGAGCTCGCGCACGCCTGTGGTGCGCGGGTGCCGCTCGACCAGCTCGGTCACGATGCTGCGGATGGAGGGCCGGTCCCGGACCTCTCCGGGACTCGCCCGATGAGCGTCCAGGAGCGCGCGGGCGGTCTGCTCGGGCCGGTTCCACGCCCACCAGGCCCGCGCCATGTCCGTGCCCAGCCGCGCCTTGCGCTCAGCGGTCGGGAACTGATCGGGGCGCAGATCCTTGCCCGCCTCCAGCGCGGCGCCGGCGTCGCCCAGCGCCCAGTGCACACCGACCGCGTACAGGTCGACAGCGGCCCGGCTGATGGGAAACAGACGGCCCGGCGGGGGCGGCCCGGGAAGACGGCGGGCAGACCGACGGGCTTCCTCCACCATCGCCAGCGCCTCGGCGCGCCGGCCGCCCCGCGCGGCCGTGTACGCCAGCGTGCACAGCATCTGCGCGTACGCGGCGGCCGCAGCGGCCGTGCGCAGACCCGTCGTCTCCACATCGGTGGCCGCCGAGGTCATGAGGCGCTGGGCTTCGCCGTGGCGGTCCTGGTGGCGGAGCACGATCGCCAGCTCCCGGGCGGCGGCCGCCGCAGCGAGCGGGGAGCCGGACACCTCAGCCCAGGTACGGGCACGGTCCGCGGTGAGCCGCGCCGTCTCGTACGAGCCGATCTTGCTGAGGACCGAGGAAGTCAGCGTGTAGACGGAGGACAACCGAGCCTGGTCGAGGTCCTTGCGGGAGGCGGCGGCCCGGTGCCCGTCCGCGATGAGGCTGGGCAGCACCGCCAGGAGCCGGCCGTGCACGCCCTTGTCGTACAGCTCCCGGGCGGCTGCCAGGCGGCCGTCCAGGGGTCCCAGACCCGTCGTGGGAGTCGGGGTGGCGGCGAGAGCTTCGTCCAACCCCGTGAGCAGGGCGGCCGGTCCGGCGGCTGCCGTGGCGGTGAGCAGCGTGCGGCGGCGCATGGGGTCCTCCTCGGCGTCACGCGGGCTGGCCGTCACTCTAGTGCCGGCCGGTGCTGGTGGACGGTGGCGCCAGAGATGTCATCAGGATGTGTCGGGGCACGCCCACCTCGGCCGCCGCCAAGTGCACGAACCCCAAGTCGAGGACACTTGCACGGCGTTCGAGGCGGGACACCGTTGCCGCTGAACAGCCGATCCGCTCTCCGAGGTCGGCCAGGGTCCAGGAGCGATGCTCGCGCCCGAGCCGGATCGGGGCGCCGATGCTCGGACAACTGACGTGCCGTCGTGCTGTTCCAGAGCGGGTCTACGGGCACCGGCCCCTCCCACGCCGCACTACCGGGGGCGTCCCACGGTAAAGGCGCCGCCGACCGGCGTCGAGACCGCTTGCACACCGTGCAAAGGGCGTGCACCGCACGGTAGATGACCACCGTGCGGCCAGTCGGCGCGGTGTGCTGGGTGCGTCGCCCCGGCCAGCGGGGCACCGTCCATCGGAGGCATCATGGCAACCGCCGCCGAACTCCCCGTGTCCATCGACCCGACGACCGCCACCACCCGACCCGCCCGCGAGGTCGTGCCGGCCGCTCTGTGGAACAAACAGGTCGGCCTCCTCATGCGGGACTACCCCTACGACTCCGTCATGGCGGCCCGGGTCCTCGACCAGGGCTACGCCTACCTGCTGACCGCGATGCGGCACCGAGGCGAAGGCCTCGGGCTCGCCCCGAGCACGCTCGTCGACGTCGGCGTTCACGCCGTCATCCTCGACACCGTCAGCTACTTCGAGCTGTGCGAGCGCTTCAACGGCGGGCACTACCTCCACCACGTCCCGGAGGTCGGCTTCAAGGACGACGGGTCGGTGCTGAGGACGGCGGACCTGATCGCCGCCGACGGCTGGCAGGTCGACCTCCCCCTGTGGGCGGACGCCGCCAAGTGCAGCCCCTGCCACCCGGGCAACGACTCGCACTGACCCCTCGCACGTACCCCACAGTCCCGGCCGGGCTGCCGGGCCCGTGGGGCATCGTCGGGTGAAATTCCCTCGAACCGGCCCGCCCGGCGCCGCCGCCCGCCACGATGGGCGGGGTGATCCCCACCGCAGACCTCTGGCACCACTACGGCCGCACCCGTCACGCCACCGACCGCACCGTGCCCGCCCACTTCTTCTGGAGCTGGGGCCAGGACAGCGGCCCCGGAGCCGAAGTCCTCGGCGACCTCACCGGCCGCAGCGTCGGCGACCTCGGCGCCGGCGCGGCCCGGCACGCCGCCCACCTGGCCGTCCACCACCAGCCGGCCCGCA
This sequence comes from Streptomyces sp. NPDC047853, assembly GCF_043204535.1. NCBI lineage: Bacteria > Bacillati > Actinomycetota > Actinomycetes > Kitasatosporales > Streptomycetaceae > Streptomyces > Streptomyces sp. NPDC047853. The sequence goes on from NZ_JBIDCI010000026.1 coordinate 60,530, forward strand.
TCACCGCCGTCGACGCCTCGCCCGCCCAGCACGCGATGGCCGACGACCTGTACAGGCACCTCGCCTCCCGGCTACGCCTGGTCCGCTCCGACGTGACCCGGCACCTGCACGCGGTGACCGACACCTACGACGTGCTCTACAGCGTCTTCGGAGCCGTCGACTTCGCCGAGCCGCGCAAGCTGCTGCCGGCAGCCGCCCGTGCCCTGCGCCCGGGTGGCCGCCTCGTGTTCTCGACCCTCGCCCACCATCTCGACGGTGAACCCGCCCACCCTGACGTGCAGCCCACCGAGATCGGCGCGAGGACCCCGGACGGAGCGGCAGCCACCATGCACCGCTGGGTCCTCCAGGAGCAGGTATGGACCAAGCTCCTCGACGAGGCCGGCTTCACCCGGATCAGCACTGAGACCCTGCCCGGCGGGGCCGGACCGCGCGCCGCTGACACACTTCTGATGACCGCGTTCCGCACCGGCCGGCCCGCCGAGTGACGCACCCCTCCTGGCACGCCGTGGCGCTGGAACCCCTCCAGGACGGCACGGTGCGCCTGCCGGTTCGGCACGGCCCGCAGCGGCGACCGCCGGAAGTGGTTCCGCTTGATCTGGTTGCCCTTGATCTAGTTCCGTTGCGGTCTACCCGCTGTCAGGAGTTGCGGTAGAGCGCAACTCCGGAGTGACGCTCTACCGGCACTTGCGGCTGCGGTCCCCGTAGGTGCCGGCGTCTGGCCCGGGCTGTACGTGAACCGGTTGACGTACGGCGGCCGCCGATGACGTACGCGGCCGTCCCGGCCGCCGCCGTGGAGGCACGACGATTATCTCAGGATCGAAGGGTTTCTGTGCAGCGCAGAGGCATGATCGACGGTGCAGGCAAGTAAGGCACCTGAACGGTTCGGTCGAACGTTGGCTGGGGCAGGGCTGTCAGCGTTTGACGCGGTTGCGGATGGCGAGGACGGCCAGGCCCAACAGGACGGGTTCGGTGAAGCGTGAGGTCATCTCGATGTAGGTGCCTGCGGTGGTCAGGTCCTGGCCGGATGCACGGAACACCACCGAGTTCAGCGTGACGTTCAGAGCCTTTTCGAAGCGCTTGCTGGTGAACCGGTTGCCGGTGGGGTTCTGGGTATCGTCCCTTTCGATCTCGAAGGTGACCTTGCCCCCGCCGGCCGGGACGGTGCCGGTCGCGGTTTGCTTTGGGGTGTCCTGGGCGAGGCCGAAGGCCATCAGCAGGACGATGGTCAGAAGCATGGCCGTCCCGAGCCAGGCCAGGGCTCGGGATGCGCGCAGGCCGTAGCCGGACAGCGCCCAGTACGCGGTCAGCAACGCCCGTTCACTGCGGGGGATGTCGTCGGCGTAGCGGCGCATCTCCATCTCGCCGTAGTAGAAGTCCGCCGCCCCCGGCTCGTGCTTAGCGTCCTCGAAGGCCTTGCGCAGCGCCCGGTAAACCGGAGCCAGTTGCAGCGGCCCCGTTCGCCCTGCGCCGAGGATCGCCGTGTTCCAGCCCCGCACGGCCCGCGGTTGGCTGGCGCGCCAGTGGTGTTCCTCGGCCAGGACGCGGCGCGCGGTGAACCGCACGGGCGGCCAGCGCCGCCAGTGCACGGCGGGCGGAGCCGTGTCGAAAGTGCAGGCCCCTTCCAAGCGGAGCTGGTCAAGATGGACGGTGCCGGCGAATAGGCACCCCGACAGATTGAGGTCCGCCAGGACGAGATGGGCCGCGTCCACCCCACGCAGTGACGCCACCCGCGCCCCGGGGTCTGGCGTGCTCGACAAGAGGTCTTCGGTGAGCTGTTGGCCGGCGGTGAGCACGAATGGATCCGGCTCGGTGGCGATGGTGAGGGGGTATTCGAACACTGCATGAGCGAAGTCCACCGTGGCAAACCGCAGACGTATCTCTGCTGTCGAGGTCCAGCGAGTGCGACGGCACTCCAGACGACGCGCAGCCAACGCGAGGGTCACCGGGCCGCCGAATCTCGCACCGGACAGCACCACCCGACCAGCACACACCAATGGCCCGAACTGATCAGCAGCCACAAAAGTCGTCGAAGCGAACCAGGCGTCACCCTTGAAGGTCGCCGACTCGAACCCGGCGTCGCTGTCGAAGGTCGCCGAGTCGAACCTGGCGCCTTCCCTGAAGGTCGCCGACTCGAACTCGGCAGTGTCCTTGAAGGTCGCCGCAGAGAAGAAGGCGCTGCCCCTGAAGGTCACCGACTCGAACAGCGCGCCGCTTTCGAAGGTCACCCACTCGAACCCGGCACTGCGCTCAAAGCTCGCCGACTCGAACCCGGCGAGCTGCCTGATGGTCGCCGACTCGAACCCGACGTTGCCCTTGAAGGTCGCCGAAGCGAACCAGGCGTCGCGCTTGAAGGTCGCTGACCCGAACCAGGCGTCGTCCTTGAAAGTGGCCGACTCGAACGAGGCGGCGCCCTTAAAGATCGCCGAACCGAACGAGGCGTCGCCCCCGAAGGTCGCTGAGTCGAACGAGGCGTCGCCCTCAAAGATCATCGAATCGAACCCGGCGCTGCCCGCGAAGGTCGCCGACTCGAACCGGGTGGTGCCTAAGCGAGCGCTACCCGTTGCGGGGTTACGGAAGGCGTTGAGCAGGGCGGTGAGCAGGGCATCAGTGAACGTGGTGCCTCGATGGTCGATGCTGGCGCCGGGGGACAGGCCGGCCAGATAGGCGTCGCGGTCGGCGTCGCTCAGGTGGGTGAGACATTTGGTGTAGCCGGGGACGTGGATGCCGCGGCAGCCGACAGGGTCGGCAGCAGAGTCTGCGCCGTGTTCGCAGTGCGGCCAAGCTGGCGGTCCGGATGTGCTCATGGTGCGGCGGCTCCACGGTGTCAGGTGCCCGTATGGACGCCCTGGGGACGAGAACGGTTCAGGCTCGACGATGACCGGCAGCGTCGAGGATGAGAACACACGTTGCGAACATGCCGTACGTGCCTGAACGACCCGTAGATATCTGTGAGGCACGGTGCACTGAGGCGCACATGCCTCACTCGCCTGTCGCCCGCTCGACACCTGAGATAACGACGACTGCGGCCGGGACGCCTGTAGCTACCCGTTCGACTCGATGGCTGAGCGGATGTTGTCGATGTCGAAACCGGTCTCAAGGACCGCGTGGGTGATCGCGAGCAGGGCGAGCGTCTGCGCCTTCACTCCTGGGTCGTCGATCTCAGGCAGTAGCTCCTCCGACGTCTCGGCGAAGTCCCTCGCCTTGACGAGGTGTTTGCTCTGGGTCATGTCCTCCCCCTCCGTTGCCAGAACTGAGCGATCAAGAATGCCGGAAGGCTCCCGGGTGATGTTGCGGTTCGCTTCGGTCTGCTTCCGTCCGTTGCGTGTCTGTCTCTTGATAATGACGGTTACGACCCCGCCCGGATGACCGGACGACCCGACCACGACACTCCACCTCGCGGGCCGGCTCCACCCCCTGCGCCACCGTCGGAATCCCCGGTTTTCGCCACCGGCGACCGGCGAGAACCGTTTCGCCTGTTGAAGGACAGAACGGGGGCTCCCGCCAGTTCCGCCCTGGGACTAGGGTGTAGGTCCGGTGAAGGGCGCTCGGGGGGACGCGCGGTGGGCGAGAGGATGCGCACGGTTCATGGACGGAGTGCCCGGGCAGATCGGCCGGTACGTGGTCGAGCGGGAGCTGGGCTCGGGGGGAATGGGTGAGGTCTATCTGGCCTTCTCGCCCGCCGGCGATCCGGTCGCGGTGAAGCTGATCCGTCCGGACCGGCTGGACCCGGTCACCCGTGCGCGCTTCGAGAAGGAAGCGCTCATCGCCAGGACGGTCGTGGGAACGAACCGGGTCGCCCGTTTCCTGGACGCCGACCCCTACGCGGAACGACCGTGGCTGGCCATGGAGTACGTGCCGGGCAGGACGCTGCTGTCATACGTGGACGGGAGCGGTCCGCTGCCCGCTACCCTGGTGGCGAGCCTCGGCGCCCTGCTGGCGGAAGGGCTGCAGGCCGTGCACGCGGTGGGGCTGCTTCACCGGGACCTGAAGCCGCAGAACGTCATGCTCGGGGCGTACGGCCCCATCCTGATCGACTTCGGCCTCGGAGCGTTCCTCGACACCGCCAAGGACACGCTGTCCCACAGCGGGATGATCATCGGTACGGTGCGCTGCATGCCTCCCGAGCAGGCGCTGGGGCGGACGAAGGTCAAGGAGTCCGCCGACGTATACGGACTCGGCACGGTCCTGCTGTACGCGGCCACGGGGCGCTACCCCTACGACGGTGCGCGCTGGGAGGCGATCGTCGGGCAGGTCGCCAACGCCGACCAGGCCCCGGACCTGAGCGGTCTCCCCCAGGCACTGGCCCCGCTGATCGGCTCGATGCTGGCCCACGACCCGGCCGACCGGCCCTCCCTCGACGCGGTGATGGCCGGATGCACAGGTGTGCTGGCTGCGGCGGGGCTCTCCCCCATGTCCGCCCGGCACGCCTTGATAGACGCCACCGCGACGGACGAGAAGGGACCGGCTCCCGGGAACGAACCGTCGTCGGCGGCGTGGAGGCGGATCGCCGAGCAGACGGTCGCACTCGACGAGGACGAGCAGGACAGCCCTCTGGACGGTCCTCCACCGGCCGCACCGGAACCGGACGCGGAAGGAACGGGCGCGGAGGGCGCGGCAGGCACCGCCGAGACCACAGAGGGCGCCGATGACGCCGGGGCCGAAAACGTGCCCGGCTCGTCGGCGGAGGGCACGGCACCTCCCGCACCCGCACCCAGGGGCGAGGTCTCCGTACCCGTGCCCCGGAAGCCGGGACGGCCGCCCGCGTCGCTGCGCGTGGCCGAGGACCTGCGGAGCCGGTACGCGGCGCAGCCCGGACTCTGAGCCGCGCCTCCGATGGCGCCGTGGGGGGCGGTGTCTGTGGCAGGCGGTAGGTGCAGGCAGCATTGAGATCGATACGGATGAACCGTGCACGACGGCGGTCCAGGAGAAGCAGGGGCGGTAAGTGGAGCAGCAGGTGACCACCGGTACGGGGGCGGCCGGTGACGGCCAGGGCGTGCTGGACATGGCGAGCGAGGACGGGCTCGCCCTCGACGCGTCGGGCGACGTGGCACGGCCGGCCGGCGGGGCGGTCTCCTACGCGCCCGGGGCCCAGGTCCGCATCCGCGACGAACAGTGGCTCGTCCGGAAGGTCGCGCCCACGGCGCGGGACGGCTGGATGGTGGAGGTCACCGGCGTCTCGTCCTTCGTGCGGGGCACGGACGCCGTCTTCTACAGCCTGCTCGACGACATCCAGGTGCTCGACCCGCGCAAGACCGAACTGGTCCCCGACGGCTCCCCCAACCACCGCAAGGCCCGCCTCTACCTGGAGGCGGTGATCCGCAAGACGGCGCTGCCCCAGACCGAGCACGGGCTCGCGCTGGCCGACGGCTTCCTCATGGACAAGCAGACCCACCAGCTGCGGCCGGCCGAACTCGCCCTCTCCATGAAGAACCCGCAGCCGCGGCTGCTCATCGCCGACGTGGTGGGGCTCGGCAAGACGCTGGAGATCGGCATCCTGCTGGCCGAGCTGATCCGGCGCGGGCGGGGCGAGCGGATCCTCGTGGTCACGCCGGCTCACGTTCTGGAGCAGTTCCAGCGCGAACTGTGGACCCGGTTCTCGATCCCGCTCGTCAGGCTCGACTCCACGGGCATCCAGCGCATCCAGCAGGACATCCCCGCGGGCCGGAACCCCTTCGCCTACTTCAAGCGGGCGATCATCTCCGTGGACACGCTCAAGAGCGACGTGTACGCCCACCACTTGGACTCCACCGAGTGGGACGCCGTCGTCATCGACGAGTCGCACAACCTGGTCAACCGCGGCACGAAGAACAACGACCTCGCCCGTCTGCTGGCCCGCCGCACCGACGCGCTGATCCTCGCTTCGGCGACTCCGCACAACGGTGACGCCGGGTCGTTCGCCGAGCTGATCAGGATGCTGGACGAGGCCGCGATCGCGAACCCGTCGGACTACGACGTGAAGGACCTCGACCACCTCTACATCCGGCGCACCAAGACGGACAAGGAGGTGCGCGACTCCCTCAAGGGCGTGTGGGCCGACCGCGGCCCGTCCGAGCCGGTCCCCGCGCAGGCCACCGCGAAGGAGCGCGCGGTATTCGAGGAGCTGGCCGCCCGCTGGATCCCGCGCGATCCGGCCGCCTCCTCGGTGTGCGCGGACCCGCTCGCCGCCTACAACTTCTTCAAGGCCTTCCTCTCCTCGCACAAGGCGCTCCAGAAGTCGCTGGAGGCGCGGCGCCGCTACCTGGCCGGGCCCGCGAAGGGGAGGAAGGGCGAGGACCCGGCCGCCCGCGAGGCCGCGCTCAAGGTCGAGCGCGAGGCGATCGTGGAGTTGGAGCGGCTGGCCGGCGAACTCGGTGACGACGACTCCGCGAAGCTGGACGCGCTGGTCGAGCAGCTCGAGAAGATCGGTGTCGGCCCGGGGTCGGACACCCGCGTCGTCGTCTTCTCCGAGCGCATCCCCACGCTGACCTGGCTGGCCGAGACCGTCCCCGCCCGGCTCGGGTTCCAGAAGACCGGTGCCGTCGACGCGGGTGAGAAGAAGGACCGGCCCTGGCTGGCGTACGGCGGGGCGGTGCAGGTGATGCACGGCGAGGCCACCAACGAGGACGAGCAGAAGCGGATCGTCGAGAAGTTCGGGCTGCGCGACGACCCGGTGCGCATCCTGTTCACGGGCGACGTCGCCTCCGAGGGCGTCAACCTCCACCAGGAGTGCCACCAGCTCATCCACTACGACCTGCCTTGGTCGCTGATTCGCATCGAGCAGCGCAACGGCCGCATCGACCGCTACGGGCAGAAGGAGAAGCCGCAGTTCCGCGCCCTGGTGCTCACCAGCGACGTGGAGTGGCGGCACGTTCCGGAGACCGGCGAGGCCCTCCCGCTCGACGACCGGCTGGTCGGCGCCAAGCTCCTGAAGCGCGAGGAGGAGGCGCACCGGATCGACGGCTCGGCCGAGACGGTCACCGGCCTGTACCGGGCGCAGGAGGAGGAGAACCGCCTCACGCGGGACCTGCTCGCCGGCCGCACGGTGGAGGAGTCCATCAAGCAGTCCAGCGGCGGCTCCTCGTCGCTGCTCAGGAAGATGATGGGCAACATCGGGTCCCGGTCGGCCCAGGACGACGTGGCGTCCGCGACCGTCCCGAGCGTGTTCCGCTCGACCTCCGCCTACTTCGAGGAGGCCCTGCGCCAGATCTGCCCGACGGGGCCGGACAACGAGCTGAAGCTGCGCCACGAGGACGACGGCACGATCGCGTTCGAGCCGCCGGCCGACCTGCAGTACCGCTTCAAGGCGCTGCCCAAGTCGTATCTGACCGAGCAGCACATCCTGCCCACGGGCAAGGCCCCCGGACGGCTGCGCATCACCTTTGACAAGGGGCTCGGGGAGAAGCGGCTGATGGCGGCCCGCGAGTCGTCCAAGACCCAGTGGCCCAACGTCAGCTACGTCTCGGAGGTGCATCCGGTCCTGGACTGGGTGACGGACAAGGCGCTCGCGTCCCTGCGGCACGACGAGGCGTTCGTCCTCGCCCACCGTCCCGACGCCGCGGCGGCGACAAAACTGGATCCGCGCCTGCCGGCGGAACTGTCCGGTCCGGTCTGTCTGGTGCAGGGCATCCACTCCAACGCCGTGGGCCGCCCCACCGTGGTGGAGTGGATGGCCGTCGTCGGACTGCCCGGCGCGCCCCGGGTCGTGCGCATGGACGCCGCCTTCCTCGCCGCGTGCGGTGTCGGCCCGAAGATGCCCGGCCGCGCCGTGTCCGAGGAGGAGCGCGAGGCGCTGCAGCGGCTCGTCCCCCGGGCGGTCGACGAGGCCGCGCGCCACCTGCGCGAGCAGGAGGCCGAGTACGCGCGGCGCGTCGACGACATGCTCGCCCCGTACGAGAAGCGGGTGACGCGGTGGCAGCAGGACGCCTTGTTCGCCTCGGCCCGCTCGGCGAAGGACCGCAACGACGTGAACCTCACGGCGAGCCGCCGCAAGACCCTCATCAAGTCGCTGAAGACCTCGGGGGCTCCCATGCTGCGCCTGCTCTGCGTCCTGCAGCCCCTGTCCACCGCCACCGCCGCCACCGCCGCCGTCGCTGGGGAGACCACCCGATGAGCACCGACTTCGACTCCTTCTCCAACCGCGGCGAGTACCTGTCCGCCCACTACTTCGCCGAGCAGCTGGGCCAGGACCTCAAGAAGGGCATCCTCGCCACCTGGACGGTTCGGGAGAGCGACGAGAAGGACCCGCGCCCCACGCCGAGGGAGATGCTGCGCGCCCTGCGCGGCACGTACCTCTCGGAGGAGTACCGCAACTTCTTCGCCGAACGCGCCAAGCTGGACGCCGAGGACGACGCCGACGAGAACAGCGCCGCCGCCGGAGCCCGACTCAACACCTACAACGACGGCGACTGGCGCGAGCGGCTCAGCTCCTGGCACGACAAGGTACTGGCGGCCCTCGGCTTCACCGGCGCCCCCGAGCGGCGCCGGCTGACCGTCCACCGCGCCGGGCGCGAGCACACCGTGGCCACGGCCTGGCACGGCGACGGCATCGTGGCCCTCGAGTGCGGCTGGGCCACCGGCAACGACACGGCCCTGGACGCGGACGGCCCCGGCCGGCTGCAGCACCCGCTGCGGGTGAGCGGCAGCGAGGTCTACGAGAGCGGCCAGTCCCTCGCGACCTGGCTCTTCCAGAGTGAACTGGGCGAGCCGGGCGGGGAGCCGCCCCGCTTCGTGCTGCTGCTGTGCGGCGGCGTGATCGTCCTGGCCGACCGCCAGGTGTGGGGCGAGGGCCGCTTCCTCGCCGCCAACCTGGATGCCGCGCTGGAACGCAACGACCGCAAGCAGGGCGGTGAGCTGGCGACCATCGCTGCCCTGTTCAGCCACGAGCTGCTCGCCCCCGCCGAGGACGGCAAGGGGCCGGGCATCGACGCGCTGGTCAAGGCCTCCCGCGACAACGCGGTCGGCGTCTCCGGGGAACTGCGCGAGGGGCTGCAGCGCTCGGTCGAGATCATCGCCAACGAGGTCCTCGCCCGGCTGAAGCAGGCCGGCATCGAGCCCCGGCGGATCGAGGATCCGAAGCTGCCGTTCGCCAAGGAGCTCACCCGAGAGTCGCTGCGCTACCTCTACCGCATCCTGTTCCTGCTGTACGCCGAGGCCCGCCCGGAGCTGGGCATCCTGCCCGCCGACGACGGCACCTACGAGGCTGGGTACTCGGTGGCGCGGCTGCGGGAGCTCGTCGAGCGCGACGAGCAGCTAGTCGAGGAGGAGGCGCGGAACGGCCACCACCTCTTCGCCTCCCTGGACGTCCTGTTCAACAAGGTCAACCGCGGCCACCGCCCCTACGGCACCGAACCCGACGACGACCTGCCGGACGACGACGAGGAGACCCGCAAGCTCAAGGCCAAGCGGCGCAGCGAGGACCGCGGCCTGCGCTTCGAGCCGCTGCGCAGCGAACTCTTCGAGCCGAAGTCCATCCGTCTCATCGGCCGGGGCGTCCTCGACCCCCGCAGCGACGAGGACACCGACCCCAAGTGGCTGGACCTGCGGCTGCGCAACCACGCCCTGCACGAGGTGCTGCGGCTGCTGACCATGAAGAAGGCCAGGCGGCGCGGGGAGCGCGGCGGCTTCATCTCCTACCGCAACCTCGGCATCAACCAGCTCGGCGCCGTGTATGAGGGCCTGATGTCGTACACCGGCATCATCGCCGAGGAGGAGCTGTGCGAGGTCGCCAAGGGCGGTGACCCGGAGAAGGGCTCCTGGCTGGTGCCCGCGCACCGCCGGAAGGAGTACCCGGAGAAGACCTGGGTCGAGTTCGACGAGCACGACGCGGTGAAGGGGCTGCGCGGGCCGAAGAAGTACGAGGTGGGCGAGTTCGTCTACCGGCTGGCCGGCCGTGACCGCGAGACGTCCGCCTCGTACTACACCCCCGAGTCGCTGACCAAGGTGACCGTCGAGCTGGCGCTCAAGCACCTCCTCGACCAGGAGCGCGACGAGAACGGCGAGGTCGTCCGGACGCGGGCGGCCGAGCTGCTGAAGTACAAGATCTGCGAGCCCGCGCTCGGCTCCGGCGCGTTCCTCAACGAGGCGATCAACCAGGTCGCCGAGGAGTACCTGCGCCGCCGCCAGGACGAGCTGGGCGTCTCCCTGCCCGCCTCGTCCGCGCTGACGGAGAAGCAGAAGGTCAAGGCGTACGTCGCCCTGCACAACGCGTACGGCGTCGACCTCAACGCCACGGGCGTGGAGCTGGCGGAAGTGTCCCTCTGGCTCAACACCATGCACCCGGGGATGCGCGCACCGTGGTTCGGGCTGCACCTGCGCCGAGGCAACTCGCTGATCGGCGGGCGCCGGGCGGTCTACGCGGGCGAGGACGTCGTCTCCCCGTCGAAGGCGTGGCTCGCGGCGAAGAACACGCTCGCGCCCACACCGCTGCCGTTCCTCAAGGACGGCGAGCCGCAGCCGCTGCCCGAGGACGCGGTGCACCAGTTCCTGCTGCCGAGCCCCGGGTGGGCGGCGGTGACCGGCTCCAAGGAGGCCAAGGAACTCGCCAAGGACGAGGTGGCGCGCCTGGCCGCCTGGAAGAAGGGCATCCTCCAGCGACCGAAGCGCAGCACCGCGCACCTGAACAAGGACGGCACGCCCAAGCTCGACAAGGCGGGCAGGCCGAGGCGTGAGGCGTCCTCCCAGTTCACGCGGCTGCGGGACGCGGCCAAGCGGGCGGAGTTCCTGTGGTCGCTCGTCATCAGGCGCATGCGGCTCTCCGAGGCGGCGATCGCCCGCAAGATCGACGTGTGGGGCGCCGAGCCGGGCGACCCCGAGTACGACTTCCTTCGCACGGCTGCGGGCGCGGTGCCGAAGGAGCAGGTCATGGCCGACCTGTTCGAGGCCACCGAGACGCCGTACTGGCGCCTGAAGAAGGTCATGGACGCGTGGTGCGCCTTGTGGTTCTGGCCAGCGGACAAGGCATCCCTGCTGGACGGCACGGACGGGGCCTACGACGCCACGGTGCCAGCGGTGGCCTCCGCCGACGCGCTCGGTGGTCTGCTGGGAGTGCCGCTGATCGGCGGGGACGCGACCGGGCGCGGTGAGGGCAACGAGGGCTCGACGGCGGCGGTCCCGGAGCCGCGCTTCACCGAGCAGACCATGCTCTTCGCGTCGGGGCCGACGCAGGAGACGCTGGTCTCCGCAACGGCGGAGGACGAGCCGCTCATCGCCCTGCAGGCGGTGGAGGCGAGCGGCCAGTCCCGGCGCGGTGCGCCGAAGCAGTCCAAGCAGCGGACGTGGCGGGACACCATTCCGCTGGTCGAGCTGGACGACTGGCTGGACTTCCTCGAGGCCCTCCTGGGCACCGTCGACCCCGACGAGCAGAACCTGGTCACCGAATTCGACAACCTGGACGCGCTCAAGGACTTCGAGAAGAACCTCCCCCACCTGATGGGGATGGACCCCGCCGACCCGGAGATCCGCTTCCCCTGGATGCACGTGGTCACCAACATCGCGGAAGAGCAGGGCTTCCTGCACTGGGAACTGGACTTCGCGCTGGTCTTCGCGCAGGGGGGCGGGTTCGATCTGCAGGTGGGGAACCCGCCGTGGGTGCGGCCCCGGTGGAACGAGAGCTCGGTGCTGGCCGAGCACGAACCGTGGTTCGAGCTCACGGAGCGGGCGTCGACGGCGGAGAAGGAGGAGGAGCGGGCCAAGCTTCTGCGGCTGCCGAAGGCACGTCAGTACGTGCTGAACGAGTTGACCAGCGTCAGCGGGCAGGTCGCGGTCTTTGGAGCGTCGCAGGTATACCCACTACTCGCTGGCACGCAGCCGGATCTCTACCGCGCCTTCGTGTGCCAAGCGTGGGACCACTGCTCAGCATGGGGAACATCTGGCCTGATTCACCCAGATAGTCACTTCACCGGCGAAAAGGAAGGAGCATTGAGGGAAGCCGCCTACCGAAGGCTTCGAATTCACGGCGACTTCGTCAACGCAGTCTGGCGTTTCTTCCCTAAGCCCGTCGGGCACACCACCCACTTTGGCGTCCACATCTACGGCCACCCAAAAGAAATTGCATTTGATCATCTTTCATGGCTAGTTTCGGCGGACGCGTTGCGCAGCTCAGCAACACACGATGGATTTGGGGAAATCCCTGGAGTTAGATATAAAAACGGAGAATTCGATGAGCGCCCCCACCGCACCCGCGTGGTGCGAGTGGACAAGGAAACGTTGACCGTCTGGCAGCGCCTCCTTAATGAGCGAGACCAGCCGGTCGAACAGGCGCGACTGCTATTTCCAGTTAGCACCGCGGAGGCTTCGGCAATCCAGGCGCTTGCCAACTTCCCTCTGCGTCTGGGAAGCTGCAATCTGCAGGTAGCCAGAGGCTTCGACGAAAGCGGCGGCAAGAAGAACGGACTGATCGAATACAACATCGCCAATGGCGAAAACGGCGAAGAATTTCAGCCCGTCCGGTGGCGTCACGTCATCCTCAAGGGGCAGCAGATTGGCCCCGCCACTCCTGTGTTCAAAAAGCATGGGGCGAGCAGCAACGACCCCTACGGCACGAATCTGGTCACCTTGACACAGAATTACGTGCCCGATACCGCTTATCTCTCATCAGCCGCAAAGGAAGAATTCTTCGCCGCGCAAGAATACTGGGTTGACGCACAGGCAGTTGAACGAATGCGTAACAACACCAGGGCCATTGAACGAGCTCGTCGATGCATCACTCAGAGGGAAGAATCTGCTGCCGACGAAGTTACGGCCACACAGATAGAGGAGCAGCTCGTTGCGTGGGCGCGGCGCCGGTACTCAACCTTCTACAGGATGGCTTGGCGTAAAATGATCGCGCCAGATACAGAGCGGAGTCTCTACTGTGCTCTGATTCCGCCCGGCGTCACTCACATCGACGGCGTCCGAAGCGCGGCCCTACCGGAGCGGACCAGCACATGCCTGGCAGCTGGGTTCTTTGCGTCTCTCCCTTTGGACTATTTCCTGCGTGCAACCGGGCGTGGCGATCTCCACGTGAGCGCCGCTAGGGCGATGCCTGCTCCTTCGAGGAATCATCCTCTGGCATCGGCTCTCCTTCTCCGCACCCTCCGCCTCAACTGCCTCACCACCGCCTACGCCGACCTCTGGAAGGAGTTGTACGACCCCACCTGGTCCACCCAAGAACCCTGGGCCCTCCCCTGGCCCGGCCTCCAGCCCCTCCACGACGTCACCCCCGACTGGCACCGCGACACCCCCCTCCGTACCGAGCGCGCCCGCCGCTCCGCCCTCGTCGAGATCGACGCCCTCGTAGCCGTCTGGCTCGGAATGGACGCCGACGCTCTCATCGCCGCCTACCGGGGCCGCTTCCCCGTGCTGCAGAAGTACGAGGCGGTGACCTGGTTCGACGCCGAGGGATGGAAGCTCGCCGGGAACGCCCGCACGATCGGGCAGCGGCAGAGCAAGGAGACCTGGGGCCAGTTCCAGGCCTACCTCGCCGACCTCGACAACGCCCCCGTCCCCGACGGCTACACCGCCCCCTTCTACAAGGCCGAGCGGGAGAAGGAGATGCGCGAGGCGCACGCCTACTTCCAGAAGCGGCTGGACGAGGCCGTCGCCCGGGGCGAGTGGGACCCGGTGAAGCAGGAGGTTCCCAGCCAGTGAGGCCGACGCTCGAGGCGCAGGGGCTCAAGGAGAGCCTGCTGCAGTACCTGTCGACGACGTACGCGCTGACCGACGAGGGCGCCCGGAAGTCGCTGCACCAGTTCCTGGGGGACGAGACGTCCGGGATGTTCCGTGGGCCGTTCCTGCGGATACGGACCCCGTTCACGCGGGCCGGCGACTCCTGGAAGGAGCTGCTGGACTGGCGGCGGACGGACGACTGGACTCCGTACGCCCACCAGGCCAGGGCGTTCGAGCGGCTGTCGTCGGCCGACGGCCGCACCCCGCGGCCGACACTCGTCACGACCGGCACCGGCTCCGGCAAGACGGAGTCGTTCCTCTACCCGGTCCTGGACCATTGCGCCCGCGAGCGCGACGCCGGCCACAGCGGCGTCAAGGCCGTGTTCCTGTACCCGATGAACGCGCTCGCCACCGACCAGGCGCAGCGCATCAACGACCTGCTGTGCGCGCACGATACGGATCTCGGCAAGCTCCGCGCCGGCCTGTACATCGGGGACCGGGCGGAGACGACGTACGACCGGGTGTACACCCGTCGTTCCGACATGTGGGTGTCGCCGCCGGACATCCTGATCACGAACTACAAGATGCTGGACCTGCTGCTCCAGCGCTCCCAGGACGCGGCGCTGTGGAACGGCGCGGACATCCGGTACGTCGTCGTGGACGAGTTCCACACCTACGACGGCGCCCAGGGCACCGACGTGGCGATGCTGCTGCGGCGCCTGGCCGCCGCCGTCGGGGCGTCGGAGCCGGGGAACCCGCTGGGGCGGATCTGCCCGGTCGCCACGTCCGCGACGCTCGCGTCCGGCACGGACGGGGACGGAGTGCGTCAGCTCCTCGACGTCGCGACCCAGGTCTTCGGAACCGAGTTCACCAAGGACGCGATCATCGGTGAGGACCGGCAGAGCGTCGACGAGTTCATCCCGCCGGACGATTTCGACCCGGCGCTGCCGGACCCCTCCCCCGATGAGCTGGCGCTGCTGCCCGACCCGTCCCTCGGGAAGGCGGAGTTCGCCGATCTCGTCGAGACGGTGACCGGCACGCGCGACCCGGACCCGTTCCTGCTGGGCCGGAACCTGAAGCGGCAGACGCTGACCTCGGCGGTCATGCAGGCGCTGGACGGCGAGGTCCGCGCCACCGGTGAAGTCCTCGATCTGATGTGGCGCAGGGGCGCGCGGTCGTGGGGCAAGACGATCACCGAGCGGCCGGAGGTCGCCGCCTCCGCCCTCGCCCGGTTCGTCGCACTGCTGGCCGTCGCCCGCGACCCGGAGTCCACGCCGGAGCGGCCGCGGCCCCTGGTGCAGATCGAGGTGCACCAGTGGGCCCGCTCGGTTTCCCGCCTCGTACGCGGGGTGCTGCCGTGGCCGAAGGCGGAGTTCCAGTGGGACGTGGCCGGCGCGGCGGACCGGCAGAGCGATCAGCACGCCCGGACGGCGCCGGTCACCACGGCGACGGCCGGCCAGAGCGCGAACCTGTTCCTGCCCGCCGTCTACTGCCGTGACTGCGGGCGTTCGGGCTGGGCGGTGTTCTCCCCGGAGACGGACGACACCCACGTCCAGGTCGACTCGCACAAGATCCGGCGGGCCTCGGTCAGCCAGGCCAAGATGCGGGTGCGCAACCTGATCGCGGCGACGGACGCCGAGGCCCGCGAGGGCTCCGGTGCCGCTCCGATGGCGTCGGCCGGTCGCGGGGCGGATGGTGGGCGAGCGGTCTCCGCGCTCTCCGCCGGCCGGGGCGGGCAGCTGCGCGTCCTGGACGGGCCGAACCGGACGCTGCGGCTGCCCGACCCCGTCAGGGACTACGCGCCCGGAGACGGACAGCCGCGCCCGGCCACCGGTGACTCGGCCTTCGTGCTGGTCAACCTGGGTGAGACGGCGAACACGGCGGCCGAGGAGGACTGGTGCCCGGCGTGCGGCTCACGCAACGCGATCCGCTTCCTCGGCACGGGTGCGGCGGCGCTCGCCGCGGCTTCGGTGACCCAGCTGTTCACGGGAGGTGAGCTGGACGAGGAGCAGGGCGAGGACAAGACGCTGATGTTCAACGACTCGGTGCAGGACGCCGCGCACCGGGCCGGGTTCGTCGCCTCCCGCTCGTACACCTTCTCCCTGCGCGCCCTGTTCAAGAAGCACCTGTCGGAGGAGCGTCCGACCGCGCTCAACGACCTCATCGCGGACGTCGTCGCGGCCACCACCGACCGCAGGACGCTCGCCGCGGTCGTCCCCACCGACCTGCACGACATCCGGGGCGTCCAGCGGCTGCTGTCCGGACAGGGACGCGGCGGCGACCGTCCGACGTGGAACCTGATCGGTGAGCGTTTCGCGTTCGAGGCGCTGATGGAGTTCGGGTTCCGCTCCCGCAACGGCCGCACCCTGGAGCTGACCCGCACGGCGGCGGCCCAGGTGCGTATCGCGGACACGCGCGCGGCGGTGGCGCTCGTGAAGGACGCGCATCTGGCGGAGGAGGGACGGCACGGCGGGCTGCCGCCCGTCGAGCAGGACGACGCCCGCTACCTCGCGTTCCTGCGGATCCTCCTGGAGCGGCTGCGCACCAGGGGCGCGATCGGCCACAAGTGGCTGGACGGTTATCTGAGGGAGGCCGGGACCAGCCGCTACTTCATCTGGGGCAAGCGGCCGGTGGGCATGCGCGCCTTCCCCCGCGGCGTCGCGGCCCCGGTGTTCCTCCTGGACCAGCCCAAGACCAACAGCGAGTTCGACTTCGCGACGGGACGGCTGTCCTGGTACGAACGCTGGGCGCAGCGCTGTCTCGACCTTCCCCGCGAGCAGACGGCCGGCTTCTGGAACAGGCTGCTGCCCGAGCTGGTCACGGCGGGGCTGCTGTCGGTGCGCACCCCGGCCGACGGCAGCCTGCGGGTGTACGGGCTGCAGCCGGGCGCGGTCGACGTGCGGCTGCTCACCGACGACGTCGTCAACGAGGCGTTCGTGCGCTGCCCGGTCTGCTTCTGGGAGCAGACGGTCCACCCGGAGCTGCTGGACCAGTGGCACGGCCAGCCGTGCCCTTCGTACCGCTGCCGCAGGGGCCGGCTGGTCGCCGGGAATCGCCCGGAGGAGCTGGGCGTGCACCACCGGGACCGCGACTACCGGGACGACTACTACCGGCGGCTGTACCGCAAGGCGGGCACTTACCAGGTCGTCACCGCCGAGCACACCGGGATGCTCACCCGGCCGGAGCGGGAACGGGTCGAGGCCGCGTTCAAGCACGGCACCGGGTTCAAGGACCCCAACGTGCTGTCGTGCACGCCCACCCTGGAGATGGGCATCGATATCGGCGACCTGTCCGCCGTCGTGCTGGCCGCGCTGCCGCGCCGGCCCGCCAACTACGCCCAGCAGGTGGGGCGGGCCGGTCGGCGCACCGGCAATGCGTTCCTGCTGACGATCCCCGACCGCAGCCGCCGCGACCTGTACTTCCTGGACCAGCCGCGCGAGATGATCGCCGGGCGGATCGTGCCGCCGGGCAGCCATCTGTCGGCGATCGAGATCCTGCGCCGCCAGTACCTGGCCCATCTGCTGGACCTGGCCGCGCGCGGGCGCCTGACGCGCCCCGACGGCAAGCCCCTGGCCGCGATACCGGCCAGGGCGCCCGAGCTGTTCGGTCCCTCCGGCCACCTCGCCGACCTGGTCGAGGCAGCTCTCGCCCACGCCGATCAGCTGGTCGAGGGTTTCCTGGACCTGTTCCCCGCAGGGGTGAGCGACCGGGCCCGGGCCGAACTGCGCGCGTACGCCACCCGCGGGCTGCGCAGCGCGGCGGAGGAGGCCGAACGCCAGTGGCGGCGCGGCGAGGAAGTGCTGCGCCGCCGGCTGAAGCTGATCGGTGAGGCGCGCGACGAACTGCACGACAGCGACGACGAGCAGGCCCGGCAGAAGGCCGAGCTGGACGCCGAGCACCGGTCGGTCGGCAAACGGCTGCTCTCCCTCGGGCTCACCACGGCCCAGCAGGCCCTGTGCGACCTCGGGCTGCTGCCGAACTACGCGCTCATCGACGCGGTGACCACACTGAACGCCACGCTCTACTGGCCGGAGGGCGTCGACGAGAAGACCGGCCGGGAGACGTACAAGTCCAAGCCGCGCGCCTACGAGCGGCCCCGCCGCTACGCGCTGTCCGAGTTCGCGCCGGGTAACACGTTCTACGTCAACGGCTACAAGCACCAGGTCACCGGCCTGGAGATCGGGACCGCCACCGATCCCGACTGGCGGCTGTGGCGGTTCTGCCAGGAGTGCGGACACGTGCGCACGGAAGACGCCGAGGCCGACCGCTCGCCGTGCCCGCGCTGTGGCAGCGCCCGGATCGCGGACGACGGCTCCTGCCTGCACAAGGTCGTCGAGCCCGCCGTCGTCACCTCACGGGACAAACGCGAGGACGCCCGGATCAGCGACGACAAGGACGACCGGGAGCAGCGGTACTACACCGTGATCGACGCGGTCGACATCGCGAAGGAGGACATCGAGCCGAAGACCTCCTGGCGGCACGAGACCCAGACGTTCGGCGTCGACTTCTGCCGCACGGCCGTCATCCGGCGGGTGAACGTCGGCCCGATGCGGTTCGACGCCAAGGCCGAGGACGACTTCGCCGGGCACAGCGTGCGGATGGCGCCGTTCCACGTGTGCACGGGCTGCGGCGCGGCGACCGCCGACGGGCGGCCCGTCTTCGATCACGACACCGACGCCCTGGACTCCGCGGCGGCGCGCAACCCGAAGCTGAAGCACCACCAGCCGTGGTGCCCGCTGCGCCGGGGGAAGAACCCGCAGGAGGTGGCGCAGGAACCGGTGCTGCTGGCGCACCAGCTGCGCACCGAGGCGCTGCGGGTGCTGCTGCCCGCCGCCACCGTCCTGGTCGACGAGAAGATCCACTCCTTCCGGGCGGCCCTGCGGCTGGGCGTCGACCAGCACTTCGGCGGTGATCCGCAGCACCTGGACTCGACCCTGGCGCGCATGCCCGACCACGGCACCGGTGAGACCCGGCACTTCCTGGTGCTCTTCGACCGTCTGCCGGGCGGCACCGGCTACCTGCACCGGCTCACCGACCCGGCGCACTTCCGGGCGGCACTCTCCGACGCCCGGCGAGCGCTGCTGACCTGCCCGTGCCGCGACGAGGGACGGCTCGCCTGCCACCGCTGCCTGCACCGCTACACCGAGGAGCGGCACCAGGACACCGTCTCCCGCCTCGAGGCCCTGGGCATCATCAACGACCTGCTGGGCCCGGTCGACCAGGACGGCGGGCCGGTGCTCGACGAAAACGGGCGGCCCGTCGACCTGTGGAAGGTCGCCCAGCTGCCCAGCACGGACCTGATCGGCCTGGACAAGCAGGTCGAGTCCGACCTGGAGGCCCGGTTCCTGGCCGCCCTGCGCACCTGGACCGGCCAGGAGCGGGACGCCGTCCTGGAGGAGAGCAGCACGGCCAGCGGCTACCTGCGCTTCGGTCAGGGCACCAACTGGCGGCTCACCGCGCAGCGGGACATGGAGTACACCCGGACCGACTTCACCTTCGAGTCCACGGACGGCCCCAAGGAGTACGTCACCGTCTACCTCGACGGCCACCGCTACCACGCCACCCGCGCGCACAACCGCATCGCCGCGGACTGCGACAAGCGCAACCGGCTGCGGGACAGGAACCACGTCGTCTTCCAGCTCACCTGGGACGACCTGGAACTGTTCGAGAAGGGCGAGGCGGCGAGGGCCGAGCCGGTCTGGCCGCCGTACCCGCGCAGCGCACAGGACACGGCCAAGGACTGGTACGAGGAGATGGGCGGCGCGCGCGCCGACTTCGCACAGGCCGTGTTCGCCAACCCCGTCGAGGCGCTCCTCGCCTACTTGCGCGACCCGGCCAAGGAGCGGTGGGGACGCCGCGCCAGGGCCCTGGTGGCCGGCCTCATGGCCGAGCCCGCACCCCTGGCCATGCAGGCGGACCGTGCCCAGGCGCGGCAGGCGCTGCGGTCGGCGCTCGACGCATACGGAGCGGGCCTCGAGCCGTCCGGGGAGCCGGTCCCGGGCGACGGGCCCGTTCTGGTGCTCCGGGCGAGCGACGCGTACGGACTCCCGCTCCTCTTCACCGTCGACATGAGCGACGGCGAGGAACCGCTCGCGGTGCGGTGGAGCGCGCTGGCCGTGCTGGACGACCGTGACGAGGCCCTGGGCACCGACGCGCACAAGCAGCGCTGGCGGGCCTGGCTCTACTGGTCGAACCTGCTGCAGTTCCTCGCGTTCGCCGGCGGGGACGGTGTCCAACTGGCCGGCAGCCGCGCGGCCGCCTTCCCGGTCGACGTACTGGCCGTCACCGGCGGCATCGGCGAACTCGACTCCCTCGTCGCCGTGCACCGGCCGCGCGAGACACCACTGGCCGAGGCGGCGGTGGCGCGGGAGGCGACGCCCACCGGCGCGAGCGCGGTCGCCGAGGCGGAGGCCGATGGTTCGGTGGCCGAGCGGGCCGTCGCCCGGCTGCTGCGCGATGCCGCCTGGGACGAGGAGATCCTGCCCCTCCTCGAGGAGGACGAGCCGGACTCGGCGCTCACCCGGCTCGCCCGCGCGCTCGCCGAACAAGGCAAGCAGGCCCCCGTCTTCGGCTTCGAACTCGGCGAACGCGGCTGGCCGGCCGACTTCGCCTGGAAGGACTCCGGCGTACGGGTGGCCGTCGTCGCCGTACCGCACGGCGAGGACGACGAGGAAGCCCTCCGCCGCGACAAGGCCTACGCCGACGCCGGGTGGACGGCCCGTACGGCGGCCGACTGGCTCGACGACCTCGACTCACTCACCGAGAGACTCCCCGATGCCTCGTGAGCACACGGCACGGACGACTCCCCCGGCCGTGACGACCTCCGCCAGCCCTACGACCTTGGCGACTCCCACGGCCTCTACCACTCCTGCGACTCCCCGGCGACGGAAGGCAGCACAGATCCCATGACCGCCCGGCTCAGCCTGTACCAGAAGGCCGAACAGGAGCTGTACAAGCTCGACCGCTCGGTCAAGGGCAGGTTCTACGACTTCTGCCACCGCTTCCGCGAGGACCCGGACCACCCCGGCCTGGACCTCAAGCCCCTCAAGGGCGACGGCCGCGTCTTCCGCGCCAAGATCGACCAGTCGTACCGCGCCCTGCTGGCCAGGGCCGGCGTCGACGACAAGGGCCGGGAGAACTGGCTCGTCATCGCAGTGCGCCACCGCAAGCACGTCTACGAGGAACTCTCGGTCGCGATCAACCGGATCACCGGCGAGATCGAGTTCGTGGACCTCTCGGTGGTGGGCGAGAGCGTGCTGCGGCGCGCGGGCGTCACCCTCACCCCCACCGAACCCGAGCCCGAGCCCGCCCCGCAGCCCGCACCAGAGGCCGCCCCGCCCGCCGCCGAGCCCCTGCTCACCGGCGTCACCGCGGAGGACCTGCGGGACCTCGGCGTCGCCGACCAGCTCATCGACCTCGCGCTCGCCGTAACCGGCAGCGACGAACTCGACCAACTGGTCGAGGGCGCGCCCCTGCTGTCCAGGGACATCCTGTACGGGCTCGCCGCCGGCATGCCCCTGGAGGAGGTCCGCAAGGAGATCACCGCCCCGGTCAAGGTCGACCTCGGCCAGGACTACGCGCAGGACCTCGGCGCCGCGCTCGCCCGCACCACCGTCACCACCATCGACGCCGACATCCAGGCCGCCCTGGAGGAGGGCGACTTCCGCGCCTGGAAGGTCTTCCTGCACCCCACCCAGGCCAAGCTCGTCCACCGCACCTACAACGGTCCGGCCCGCGTCTCGGGCGGCCCCGGCACCGGCAAGACGATCGTCGCCCTGCACCGGGTCAAGCACCTGGCGCAGCAGCTGCCGCCCGGACACGGCAAGCCCATCCTGCTGACGACGTTCACCAAGAACCTCACCACCGACCTGCGCGCCCGCCTCGCCTCGCTGATGGAACCCGAGCTGCTCGCCCGCGTGGAGATCGCCCACATCGACCAGCTCGCCGCGCGAGTCCTCAGCGAGAACTCCGTCAAGGGCACCGCCAGACAGCGCGTGTACGACAGCACCGCGCTCACCGTGCTGCGCCAGCTCCTGCTGGAGCTCGACGAGCGCCGCTGGGACGCCGAGTTCCTCTACGAGGAGTGGGACCAGGTGGTCCTCGGCCAGTCCATCGGCACCCGCAAGGCGTACTTCGACGCCCGTCGCGCCGGCCGCGGCCGTTCCGTCACCCGCCCCGAACGCGCGCAGATCTGGAAGATCCTGGAGCAGTTCACGGCCCGCCTGGACAAGGAGGGCCTGGAGACCTGGGGTCAGGCCGCCGAGCGCGCCGCCCGCCTCGAGACGGAACGCGACGCGAAGATCAGGGCCCGGCAGGAACACAAGGAAGCCGTCGGCGGCAAGGACCTCATCCACCGCGACGACGGCTCCGGCATGCGTTTCCTTCACCACCGCTACCGGCACATCGTCGTCGACGAGGCCCAGGACCTGCGCGCCGCCCACTGGAAGATGCTGCGCGCCATGGTCGCCTCCGGCCCCGACGACCTGTTCATCGCCGGCGACACCTACCAGCGCATCTACGACCAGCAGGTCACCCTCTCCACCGTAGGCATCAACATCCGGGGCCGCTCCTCCCGGCTCACCCTCAGCTACCGCACCACCAGGGAGATCCTCTCCCGGGCCCTGCGGGTGGTGGACCTCACCGGCAAGGACCTCGCGTACGACGACCTCGACGACAGCACGGACACCCTCGACGGCTACCGCTCCGTCCTGCGCGGCCCCGCGCCCGACCTGGTCCGCTGCGACTCCTGGGAAGACGAACTCGACCGGCTCGCCACCACGCTGACCGCCTGGCGCGAGGAGATCGCCACCGGCAACGGCGGTGCCGGCCCGCGCCGCGACCCGCGCGGCAGTATCGCCGTGTGCGTCGCAGAACGGGACATGGTCAGCCAGGTGATGTTCCACCTGGCCACCAAGGCGGGCATCACCGTCGCCGAGCTCACCAAGGACGGCCCCAAGGGAGACGGAGAAGTGCACGTCGGCACGATGCACCGCTTCAAGGGCCTCGAGTACCAGAAGCTCGCCATCGTCGGCGCCCGCGACGGCATCATCCCCCGCACGGACATCCTCGAGCGCTACCGAACCACCGACCCCCGCCGCTACGCCCGCGAGGAACTCAGGGCCCGCTCCCTCCTCTTCGTCGCCGCGACCCGCGCCCGCGACGCGCTCCGCATCAGCTGGTACGACAGGCCGAGCCCGTACTTGCCGGTCTGAGGGGCGCGGGGTGAGGAGTACGGGGGCGCGGCAGGACCGGGAAACCGCTGGAAGACGACATGGACCGGGCCTCAGCGGCTTGCAGCACGTCATCGATGCTTTGACATCGGTCGAGCCGCGTAGCAAGATCCACCGCTTTAGGCATCACAGTGATGTATCAGAGGCGGGGGCATAGTGATGAAGCGACTCGTTGCCGCGGTAGCTACTGGCGCCGCGGTATTGGCCATGGTGACAGGGTGCGGCACCGACGATTCTGAGTCGATCAAGCCGATCGTGCACGAGATCGACAGCCTACGTGTCGAGATCGAGATGGAGTCCGAGGCTGTCGACACGCACGCTACGGATGCGAAGGACCACGTCGAAAGCGTCAAGATGACGGCCGAGTACGTGACTCCCAAGCTGGCCGATCTTGCAGAAGACTCTCCCTCGGAAACGCGTGCCTTCGCGAACGCAGCACACGCATGGGCCGAGGCGGTTCTGACCTCCCGCACGGCCATTCTCGATCAGGTCGGCGAGGACCCGGGCACTCTGGCTTTGGCGGACGTCGGCTTGGCGGCTCGCACCCTCGACCAGGAAGCCGAGGACCTCGGCGTCGGGGGCTGGGAAAGCGTCCACGACCTCTAGGCTGTTCTCCCAGGCATGGGAATGCTGTAGCGCGCCCGACAGGGGAGAGTCACGGCAGGCAACTTTCTTGCTGGGCAGAGGCACTCTCGCTCGCTGACCGCCTGTCGGACAGTCCGCTTCGTGAAGGCGCCAACCTCGCCGTCCGGTAGGTCAGATGAGGCCGGCCGTGGCATTGTCCTCCCAGCCGTCGACCCGCTGGAAGTAGCCGTTCATGGAGCGGGAGTGGCGGGCCCAGCCGCCCGGGTCGGCGATGGCCACGGCGTCCTTGCCGCGCTTGCGGGCGGTTGTGGCCAGTCCGATGCGGAGGGAGTGGCCGGTCCAGGCGAGCGGGATTCCGGCGCGGGCGCTGATCCGCTTCACGGCCCGGGTGACGGAGTCGGGGACCATGCCGCCGGTGACGTTGCCGTGCCGGTCGACGCCGACGAACGCGGGCGCGTCGGGCTGCGACCAGCGCGGCTCGGCGTCTGCGGCGAGGCGGGCCCGGTACGCCTTCCATGCCTCCACCGGGCAGACCTCCGGGTCCTGTTGGTAGTTGATCTTCGCGTCGCGGACGCTGTGCTTGGTCTTGCCGGTGAGCACCGACACGACCAGGCCGCGCGGGGCGAGGGCGACGTCCCCGGCGAGGAGGCCGGCGGGGTCCTGGGCACGCGAGGCGTAGTGGAAGCCGGTCAGGACGAGCGCCTTGTCCCGGGCCCCGGCGAGGGTATCGGGGCAGGCCCTCACCACCCGGTCCAGGTCAGTCTCCTGCTGGCGATCGCGCAACTTGCCCGCGAACACCAGGACGGACCTACGCGTGACTGGGTGCGGAACCTGTGGTCGGACCCCGGCCGACCACCGCATGTCCGCATCGGCGCCGGCCTCGCCTGGCTGTGCCTGGTCGACGGCCCCGCCCCCGACGAGCTCCACGCCCTCCTCACCGACCCTGGCACCCGCCAGCACAGCGACCTGTTCCAGCAGGTGCCCTGGATCCCGCCGGTCGACACCAGCTACGGGCTACGCCGCTGCATCCACGACATGCTCAGGCCGAATAGCCCCTGACTCAGGCAAGAGCGGCCGCCCACTTCCGGGTCGCAGTACGAAGTCGTTTCTCTTGGTGAGCGGGCGCCGGGCATCATGACCACCGTAGAGGTCACGGTCTGAGAGGACGAGTACGGCAGATGCCTGGACGCGTAACGGCGGCTTTGACCGAGCTGTGGCAGCAGCACTGGCCCGACTGTCCTCCGGTCGGGTACAAGCTCCGCGACCCGTATCGGAATGTCTGGGTGCGCTTCCACAGCCTGCCGGAGTCGAAGCGATACGCGGAGGACGAGAGCGAGTACACCGTCGTCCTGGAGCGGTACAACACCGTCCTCGATGAGTTGTTCGCTGGTAGGGATGCCTACGTGATCACCCCAGTTTGGACGAACGAAGCCGAGGTTCCGCCATACCAGCCAGATGCTGGCTACTGGCAGACCCTGCTGGTGGTGGCGCGGGGTGCCGGCGTCTCGGTACGCGCCGTGCGCTACTACGAGGAGCAAGGGCTGCTCAGCGCGGAGCGCAGCCCCTCCGGACAGCGCCTCTACCGGCAGGACGCCATCACCCTGATCCGGTTCTTCCAGCAGATGTACGCCGCCGGCCTGACCAGCCGAAGGATCACGGAGCTCCTCCCGTGCTGGGACTCCGGGCACACCGACGCCGACCAACGAGCCATGCTGCGCGCCGAACGCGACCGGATCCAGGCCAAGGTCGACGACCTTCAGGCCGCCCTGGACCGCCTCGACGAAGTCATCGCGATCACGGACACGCACCCTTAGGCGCGGTCGGTTCGGATCGCGCACCAGCGCTCTCCGGCTGGAGTGTCAGCCCTTCTCGGAAGGTTCGCTCCCCGCTTCCGCGCCGTCTCGGGGCTGCCACAGGTCGCTTCCCTCGTACGTGCTCCGGAGCAGGGGAATCACCCCGCTCGGGATGCGGAACCCCTTCGCCCAGGAAGGATCGATGGCGTGGCCGTAGACGGTGGTGAGCAGGAAAGGCTCCCCTCCTGTCAGCACGCCCATGGCCTGTAGATCTCTCGACAGGGTGCCGATCGGTTGGGTGAAGCCGCGGAGTCTGCGTGTCTCGTCGTAGCCGGCAAGCTCGTACACCGTCTCCCGGTCCACGAACCCGCCGTTCGCCGCAGCCGCGACGATTGCTTTGACTCGGGATGGATAGCGCCGCATCAGCTCGTCCATGAACGCCGCCAGCGACTCCGCCGTCCAGGCTTCGCCTTCGGAGTCCTTGTCAGCCGATGCCTCGCCCAGTTGCTCCAGGTCGCGCACCGAGCCCTCGTCCACGTTCAGGTCGAGGAGTTCCTTGGCCCAGCGGAGCAGTTCGCTCGGAGTGAGCATGTAGAGACCCACCCCGGCCTGCTCCCGTAGTTCCTGGAGGAGTTCGGCACGGGGGCGGGGCGGGATGTCGTATCCGCGGTTGGTCCACCAGTCCTTCTTCACGTCCCCCGTGACCAGGAGAACGTCGCACCGGCGGTGTCGGGCCTCCTCCATGAGCTGGACCCACACGAGGTAGTCACCGGCGGCCAGCTCGGGTTCCTTGGTGCGGAAGTCCTCGTGCCCCGGCGGTATCCCCTCGTCGGCGCGCTCCTGCGCCTCTTTCACGGCCCTGTCGTATTCGATCGGCGACAGCGGCTCGCCGATCCGGCCGTGCAGAAGCGGTTCGAGGGCGTTGAGTACCGGGTCGGTGTGCGTGGTGGCAGTCTCCTTGAGCGCGTCGCACTCGGCCTGCGCCCGGATGAACTTCTTGAGGCTGCCGGCTGCTTCGGCGAGCTCGGCCAGATCTCCGTCAGTCCGCTCGACAGCCTCATCGTTGTCCTTGAGCTGGACGGCGGTCAGCCAGGTGGTCACGGCTGTCCGGGCCGCGTTGACCGCCTTGTCGAGCGCGGCGCTCGCCTCATTGGCCTTGGTCGCGTGGTGATGGCGTACGGTCGGCGACTCGCGGTTACGCCAGAACTCCGTGAGCACCTGGTGTGGAATCCACAGGCGCTCGCGGAGCCTGGCGAGGGCGGCAAGGGTGTCCCGGCGGGTGCTCTCGTTCGAGCGGTAGAGGTTGAGCAGCACATTGGTGTCGAGCACGACCAGACCGGAATCGAAGATCCGTTCGTAGTCGGAACGGAGTGGACTGCGGTGGGCCTCGTCGCAGTCGAAGACACCCCGGACCTGCGGCTGATCGGACGTGGTGTGCGCTACTGCCATGAAAACGCTCCCCCGGGATCGTCAGGCGCATCAGCCCTCCCCGGCTGGGTGCGCGGGGGAAAGTCTAGGGCCGGATCGAGCCCTCATGGTGCTGAACGCATCAGGCGCACGAGCTGACACCGGCGTCCATCTGCCGCCCATCGCATCCGACACGGAGTCACGCTGGTCAGCGCTGCGGCCCGGGTGGGGGCGGCAACCAAGGTGTGATGGCGTGTGCTTGGGCGGTGTTCCTGGTGGTCACGGTGTCGGCCTACTGAGTCCTCCTGCCACTCGCCTCCCACTCGCCGCCTCTCACGCAAGGGGCTGACCTGGGCGTTCTCTGTGACTCGTATAGGATCTCCGTCTCCGCCCCCGCTGTGACGCTTACGATGCGCCAGCCCTCCGGCGGCTTTGGATCACATCGTGCGGCAAGGGAATCATGCGCCTGTCCAGCTACCTCAAGAGGGCCGCCACCAGCGCGGCCGCGATACCCCTCCTCGCCGGGTGCACGGGAGAACAGGACGCGGGCGAGGTCGTGGAGCAGGCCGCAAAGAGGCCTGCCTCCTGGACGGACTTGCCGGTACGGACCGGCGCACGGGATGTCGTCCACACGGACACCGACGACCGGTCGTACAAGGTCAGGGTCACGGTCAAGAGCCTGGTCCGGGGTTCGCAGGAGGACATGCGGGGGGCGCGCGTGGACGAGGAGCTGAAGGGCATGGTTCCCCACTACCTCACCTTCGAGGTCACCAACACCGGCCCGAAGAAGATCCCCGCCGCCTACATGGTGGACAGCAATTTCGCCCTGAACGGCACCGACTGGGAGCGTGGGGAGGAAGTCCGTCTCAGCGGCGGCAGGCCGGACGGGAGCGACCTGCCGTGCGCGGACACCGCGCCGGAGACGCTGGCGCCCGGCGACTCGTACGACACCTGTGTGACCTACGCGCTGCCCGAGGGCGTAGGCGTGCTGTCGCTGTCGCACATCGCCGACGGCTACCTCGATGAGGGCGGGGCGGTCGCCACCTGGCCTGTCGAGGGCGGCCTGGAGGCGGCGTCCGCAGATCTGGCGGAGCCGGGCGACATCGTCCGCGTCCGGTGGGACGACCTTGGGGACGGCGTCCTCGAACTGCCCGCGACGCTGGTCTCCGTACGCCGGGGCAACGCGGCCGACCTCGCGGGACTGGACCTCGACCTCAACGAGAACGAGCGACGCGGTGTCCCGTACTACGTGTCGGTCACGTACACCAACCCCGGGCCGGAAGACCTCTACGCCGACCAAGCCGACCGCGTCCGACTGCTCACCGAGGGCGGCCGGCAGATACAGGGGAAGACCCCCTTCGGCCTCGACACGAGGATCCCCGGCTGTCCCTCCGACTGGGTCGCCCGGATGATCCCGCCGGGCGACAGCGTGACGGAGTGCAGCATCCACCTGGTGACGGACGAGGACGACAAGCCGTTCGCGGTGGGCTTCGCGGAGGCGGACCGGCCGGGACTGGTGACCTGGCGGGCCCCCCTCCACTGAGGCGGCAGGGTCAGCCGCCCGGCCTGCCGCTTGTCTTCGCGAGCGGCGCCACATCCCCGGCCTGCAGGGATGCAAGCCGGCCTCCTCGTGTGCGGGACGTTATCGCCGACACACCGTCGCCCACCAGGCGTCTGTGGCTGTTCCCGGCCGCGGTGCGGGCACGCCGACAGCCCAGGATCAGACAGCGCGCAGTCGCGGGGGGTCAGGCTGCTCCGGCTCGACGTCCGCGACGACCGTGAGGGGAACAGCGGTCTCGGCGTCGGCAGACTCCTCCGCCCGACGGCGCAGCTTCGACCTGAGGCTGATCAGTCCGCTCTTGACGTGTGGCGCGACAACGGCCCCCAGCGCGACGCCCGTACCGAGGATCACCAGGGCCGTCTTGGTGCCGTCGAACAGCACGGCGTGCGTCTTGAGCGTGTTGTCGTCGTCCCGCGCCAGCGGGCTCTCCCCGCAAGAAGTGCTCGACTTCGAGAAGTGTGTGTCGGAAGGACGCCTCGTCAGCATCAGCTCCCAGGTCCAGCCACCCTGGTTGAACTCCATGACGCAACTGTAGAGGCGACCAGGTACACCGCGGCCCGGAATCTCATGTTCCCCCCTTTGGTCAGCGGACGGGGACTCTCGGAAGCCTCGACACCCTGTCAGTCGAACTTCTCGCGTCCCCACGGGGTGGCATACCGCCTGGCGATCCATGTCTGTCCGGAACCGTGGCGTGCTCGGCGCTACCTCTGAGCGAGCTCGTACACGGCCCGCTGAGGGTCGATTTTGACGATGAGTCCGTCCGCGCACAGGTCGCGCAGGATCTGCCGGACCCGCTTCTCCGCTGCCCGTTGGTCTTCCCACACGTGGCCGTGGTCGCCGAGGGTCTTGATGGCGCGCTGCGGATCCCAGGTGCCGCCGAGCGCGCGAATCGCCTGGGCGAGGACATGCCGGTCGGGGTGGTCCTTCTTGCGGTGGTTGGCGATGCTGGCTGGGGCGCCGCTGTAGTTGCAGTCGGCGCACTTCTGCCACGAGCAGTCCGGATCGGTGACGGCGGCGTGGCGGACGGAATGGTGCGAGCCGA
Source organism: Streptomyces sp. NPDC047853 (assembly GCF_043204535.1). Lineage (NCBI taxonomy): Bacteria > Bacillati > Actinomycetota > Actinomycetes > Kitasatosporales > Streptomycetaceae > Streptomyces > Streptomyces sp. NPDC047853. Next base: position 89,771 of record NZ_JBIDCI010000026.1, read on the forward strand.
AGCCGTGGGCGTGGAGCAGTTGGGCGACGGACCCGTCGTACTTGAGTGCCATGAGCGCTGCTTCGGCGATCTTGTCGTGGCCGGCGGCGAAGAACTTGCCCAGGCCGACGTCCTTCCCGCAGCCGCACCAGCACTTGCCGGTAGGGATGAGGCGAGGCTTCTCATTGCTTGGCATGCATCCAAGGTAGGCATCCTTGGATGCAAGTCAAGGCATAGATCCAAGGATGACGGAATCAGCCCTACGGCGGGCCGGTCACTCGTCTCGCAGCTTGGCCCATGCCTGCTGCAGCTGCTCGACGGAGACGGCGCCGGAGTGCGGTAGACCGGCCTCGGTCCACGCGGCCTGAGCACGGGGTACGGTGCCGCCGGCGTCCTCGAGCAGGATCTTCTTGGCCAGGTTCACGGCGATGGCGCCGTCGCCCAGATCCATGAGGTGGGCGAGCATGCGCACGCTCTTGGTCGTCGAGGCCTTCTCGTTGTAGCGGAAGACCAGCGCCCACCGGCCCTGCAGGCTGCGGGCCCGCTCGATGAGCGCTGAGCAAGGACGGGAGGCACGACTACGCGACCCGCGTCATGCAGGCCGCGACCCTCGACTTCGAGGACCTCACCGAGCCCAACGACTGGTCGGTGGCCCACCAGAAGCTCGCCCTCGCCCGTCGCGGCGCCGGTGACCTCAGCCAGGCCCTGCACTTCATCGACATCGCCCGCAGCAGCGGGACCGTGGACTCACCCATGCAACGCGTGCGACTGGACACCGCTCATGGCCACATCCTCCTCTCCGATGCAGCCACCCGGGATGATGGACTCCTTGTCCTCGACCAGGCCGCCAAGGTGGCCGCGCAGTACGGACTCGTGCACCAACTGCGCAGTATCGAGAGCATCAAGGCCATGAGCGAGGGGCCAGCCGGGCCCCGGCAACGGTGCCCAGGGAGAACACGCGTGAGCAAGGACCAGCGGACCATCACCGATGATCAGTGGCGCCAGGCCGAGCTGATCTGGGACTACCACCAGATGCAGCACGGACTGCTCCCCGTCGACGTGGCGATCGGGCTGGGCAGCCACGATCTCGGCGTCGCGGCCCGCTCCGCCGAGCTGTATCGCGCCGGGCTCTTCCCGACCCTGGTGTTCACCGGCGGCAACAGCCCCACCACCGCCAAGGTCTTTCCACGCGGCGAGGCCGTGCATTTCCGCGATCACGCCATCGAACTCGGCGTCCCCGCCGAGGCGATCCTGCTGGAGCCCGACGCGGCGAACACGAGCCAGAACATCACCTTCTCCCGTGCGGTGCTCGCCGCTTCCGGTGTCCGCTCGACCACGGTGCTGCTGGTTTCCAAGCCCTATATGGAACGGCGGTCCTTCGCGACCGCCCGCAAGGTGTGGCCAGACGTCGAGATCCTGTGTGCGTCGGAGCCGTTGGAATTCGACGACTACCTGAAGTCCATCGGTGACGAGAAGCTCGTCCTGGACATGCTCGTCGGCGACCTCCAGCGGGTGATCGAGTATCCGAAGCTCGGGTTCGCCATCGAGCAGGAGGTCCCGGAGGACGTGCATGCCGCGTGCGAGTCCCTCATCCACGACGGTTTCACCAGTCGTCTCATCGCCTCTTGACCTGCCCGAGCCGGGTGGGCTGTGCGCGATCCACCAGCCGAACTTCCTGCCCCGGCTGACCACGCTGGCCAAGCTGTTCGTGGCGGATTACTGGATCGTCCTGGACGACGTCCAGTTCACCCGCCGCGACTATCAGCACCGAGCCCGCCTCGCCGCCTTCGACGACCTGGCCCGGCAGCAGTGGCTCACCACACCTACTCGCCTGCCCCACGGACGGCCCACCCTCATCCGGGAGGCACTGATCGACGACGCGGACCGGGCTCGCCGCAGGACCGACGGGATGCTGCGGCAGCACTATGGTGCCAGCCCCCACTGGCCGGCACTCGTCCGCGCTCTGGGCCCTGTGCTGGAAGCCTTCGACACCGGCAGGACAGCTGCCGTCGCCGATACCTCCACCCGCGTTCTGCTCGACCCGGTCGGTTGGAGGGGCCAGGTCCTCACCAGCAGCCGTCTTCCTGCCCGGCCGGGCCGGTCCCAGAGGCTCGCCGACCTGGCCGCCGCGACCGGTGCCCGCGCGTATGTGTGCGGGACCGGCGGCATGGCCTACCTCGACCAGGCTCCGTTCACGGCCCAGAACATCCCCGCGACACCGTTCCGGCCGCCCACGACCACCATCTGGTCCTCCGGCCGTCGACTCAGCGCCCTGTGGACCCTCGCGACGCTCGGCCCGCAGACTGTGGCAGCCCGCTCCAGGCCCTCGCCACCGACCACACCGAACTGAGGAAGGACCGCCGCCTGACCTCGTCCCTCTGCCGAAAGAGAGAGGCCATGAGCCATGGCCGTTCCCGGGAAGAAAGGAACCATTCCCTGCGATGCGGGAAGCAGTCGTTCTTGGCCAGGGTCTCGATCATGATGAGGGGACCATCCCAGCGGGTGCGGGGAGCAGACTGTTTGACCTGGGATTCTATGGTCGCCAAGGCGTGTTCTCAGCAACTTCTGCAGATTTCAGCATATCGGGCATAAAAGGTCGTTTCAGAAAGGCGGGTCGTCCGCGCAGCCCTCGGCATGCACCTGCATGTCCATGTCTTGCTGGAAGGGAGTTATGTCTTCCCCCC
>NZ_JBIDCI010000027.1:0-90026 GCF_043204535.1 Streptomyces sp. NPDC047853
CACCCCCCAAGCCATCAACTCGACAGGGGGAGACAGTCATGCCAACTCCGAAGGCCGGGCGACCCCGTCGCGGGGCCACCAAGAAGGTAATGGGGGGTGCGGGCGGAGGCTTACCGCCCGGGAAGTGCGGATGGGGCCTGCCCGCCCGGGAAGTGCGGATGGAGCCCCCCGCCCAGGGAGTGGGGGACGGGGCCTGCCGCCCGGGGAGTGGGGGCCCAGATACCCGTGGAGTGCGGGCGGAGGGCTGCTGTGCGGGGAGTGCGGACGAAGGCCCGCCATCCGTAGGGGGCAGAAAGACGCCCACCGCCCCCGGAGTGCGACGCAGGGCGGTGGGCCGGCGGTGTTCGTGGTCAGCCGTTGCGCGGGCCGGGGAAGGTGGTCGGCCGGACGTCTTCGCGCAGGGCCGGACTGCCCGCGGTCGGCTGGGTCGGCATGGACCGGGCGGCCGGGACCGTGGGCACGGAGGGCAGGGCGGAGCCCACGTTGACCGTGCGGGCGCCCGCCGACTCCGGTGCGTGCTCGGGGGTCTCGGCGGCGGGCGCGGTCTGGGCCGCGGCGCGGCGGGAACCGTAGCGGCGGTGCACCGCCTGCTTGGTGACGCCGAGCGCGGAGCCCACCGCGTCCCACGAGAAGCCGAGCGAGCGGTCGAAGTCCACGGCGGCCGTGACCAGCGTCTCGACACTGTCCCGCAGCTCCTGGGCGAGACGGACGGTCGGCGCGGGGGCGCGTCCGTACACGACGAAGCCCGTGGAGGGGCCGGAACGGCGCGGACGGTAGACGTTGCCCAGCTGGGCGGTGAGGGTGCGCAGTGCGTCCACCTGCCGGCGGACCCGCTCGATGTCCCGCACCAGCAAGTGCAGGCTGGCCCGAGCCTGGGCGTCGTGGGTTGCGTGGTCGGCCATGAACAAGCCTCTCGAACCGGCGTGGAAAGGGATCGGGCCGCGCGGGCGGTCCGGTGTGGTCAACTCTTCCTTGACCAACGCGTGGGCGCTCCGCTGGTCACGGGGTGGGGGCGTGGCGGCATATGCGTGCGCCTGGTCGGACGGGTCGTGCGCCTGGGCCTCCGGCCGGCCGCCGATGTCCTCCTAACCGCCCACCCCACCCCACCTCGCCCACCCCACCCCACCCCGCCCACTCCGCCTGCCCCGCCCCGCCGCTCCCCGGTCGGCCGGGAGGCCGGGCCCCTGCCGTGGGGGTGCGCCGCCGTCGGCGGTGCCGGTCGTTCCCGGCCTCGTAGACTGGTGCGTCGCCCGCATCCGCCCCCGCCCGAGAGGCCCGTCCCACCCATGAAGCTCGTCTTCGCCGGTACCCCCGAGGTCGCCGTTCCCGCCCTGGACGCCCTGATCGCCTCCGGGCGCCACGAGGTGGCCGCCGTCGTCACGCGGCCCGACGCTCCGGCCGGACGCGGGCGCCGGCTGGTCGCCTCTCCTGTGGCCGAGCGGGCACAGGAGGCCGGGATCGAGGTGCTCAAGCCCGCGAAGCCGCGCGACCCCGACTTCCTGGAGCGGCTGCGCGAGATCGCGCCCGACTGCTGCCCGGTCGTCGCCTACGGGGCCCTGCTGCCCCGCGTCGCCCTCGACGTGCCCGCCCGCGGCTGGGTCAACCTGCACTTCTCACTGCTGCCCGCCTGGCGCGGCGCCGCCCCCGTGCAGCACTCCCTGATGGCGGGCGACGAGATCACCGGCGCGTCGACCTTCCTGATCGAGGAGGGGCTCGACTCCGGGCCCGTCTACGGCACGGTCACCGAGACCGTCCGCCCCACCGACACCAGCGGCGACCTGCTGACCCGGCTCGCCTTCGCCGGCGCCGGGCTGCTCGCGGCCACCATGGACGGCATCGAGGACGGCAGCCTGGAGGCGGTGCCGCAGCCGGCCGACGGCGTCACCCTGGCCCCGAAGATCACCGTCGAGGACGCCCGGATCGACTGGACGGCCCCGGCGCTGCGCGTGGACCGGGTGGTGCGCGGCTGCACCCCGGCCCCCGGCGCCTGGACCACCTTTCGGGGCGAGCGGCTCAAGCTCGTACAGGCCGTGCCCGTGGCCGACCGGAGCGACCTGGCCCCCGGGCAGCTCGCCGCCGGCAAGAACAACGTGTACGTGGGCACCGGCTCGTACGCCGTCGAGCTGCTGTGGGTGCAGCCCCAGGGCAAGAAGCCGATGCGGGGCGCCGACTGGGCGCGCGGGGTGCGCATCGCCGAGGGCGAGTCGCTCGGCGGCTGACCTCGACCTCCGCACCACCGTCCACCGGCCCGACGTACGCTGGTGGACGCTATTCATCCCACACCCGGAGCACCTTTTCGTGAGCGAGCAGCCCCGCCGTCCCCGCAAGCCCGGCAAGCCGTACCGCAGGCCCCAGAAGGACCCCGTCCGCCTCCTCGCCTTCGAGGCGCTCAGGGCCGTGGACGAGCGGGACGCGTACGCCAACCTCGTCCTGCCGCCGCTGCTGCGCAAGGCGCGGGAGAAGGACGACGGGTTCGACGCCCGGGACGCGGCGCTCGCCACCGAGCTGGTCTACGGGACGCTGCGCCGCCAGGGGACCTACGACGCGATCATCGCCGCCTGTGTCGACCGGCCGCTGCGGGAGGTCGACCCGCCCGTGCTGGACGTGCTCAGCCTCGGTGCCCACCAGCTGCTCGGCACCCGCATCCCGAGCCACGCCGCCGTGTCGGCCTCCGTCGAGCTGGCGCGGGTCGTGCTCGGTGACGGGCGGGCCAAGTTCGTCAACGCCGTGCTGCGCAAGGTCGCGCGGGACGACCTCGACGGATGGCTGGAGAAGGTCGCCCCGCCCTACGACGAGGACCCCGAGGACCACCTCGCCGTCGTGCACGCGCATCCGCGCTGGGTCGTCTCCGCGCTGTGGGACTCGCTCGGCGGCGGCCGGGCGGGCATCGAGGAGCTGCTGGCCGCGGACAACGAGCGGCCCGAGGTGACGCTGGTCGCCCGGCCCGGGCGGGCCACGACCGACGAGCTGCTCGACGAGGAGGCCGCGGTGCCCGGCCGCTGGTCGCCGTACGCCGTGCGACTGAGCGAGGGCGGCGAGCCCGGGGCCGTCGAGGCCGTACGGGAGAACCGGGCCGGCGTCCAGGACGAGGGCAGCCAGCTCGTCGCGCTCGCCCTGGCGAACGCGCCCCTGGACGGACCGGACCGCCGCTGGCTGGACGGGTGCGCCGGACCGGGCGGCAAGGCGGCGCTCCTCGGGGCGCTGGCCGCCCAGCGGGGCGCCTTCCTGCTCGCCTCGGAGAAGCAGCCGCACCGGGCCGGGCTCGTGGCCAAGGCACTGGACGGCAACCCGGGGCCGTACCAGGTGATCACCGCGGACGGCACCCGTCCGGCGTGGCGGCCCGGCAGCTTCGACCGCGTCCTGGTCGACGTGCCGTGCACCGGGCTCGGCGCCCTGCGCCGCCGCCCCGAGGCGCGCTGGCGGCGCCGTCCCGAGGACCTGGACGGCTTCGCCCCGCTCCAGCGCGGGCTGCTGAGCAGCGCCCTGGAGGCGGTACGGGTGGGCGGCGTCGTCGGTTACGCGACCTGTTCACCCCACCTCGCCGAGACCCGTGCCGTGGTCGCCGACGCACTCAAGCGGCACCCGGACACCGAGCTGCTCGACGCCCGCCCGCTGCTCCCCGGCGTGCCGGACCTGGGCGACGGCCCCGACATCCAGCTCTGGCCGCACCTGCACGGCACCGACGCGATGTACCTGGCCCTGATCCGCCGGACCGCCTGAACGGTCCGGAGGGGAGGCGGGGCCCGCGCGGGTGACCGCCTCGTCGGGACCGATGCCCCCCACCCCCACGGGGCATGGCAGTCTTGGGGCATGGCCGCGCAGATCAACCCCAGCATCCTGTCCGCCGACTTCGCCCGCCTCGCGGACGAGGCCAAGGCGGTGGAGGGAGCCGACTGGCTCCACGTCGACGTCATGGACAACCATTTCGTCCCCAACCTCACGCTCGGCGTGCCGGTCGTGGAGTCGCTGGCCCGGGCGACGGACACCCCGCTGGACTGCCACCTGATGATCGAGGCCCCGGACCGGTGGGCGCCGCAGTACGTGGAGGCGGGCGCGGGGTCGGTCACCTTCCACGTGGAGGCGGCCGCCGCGCCGGTGCGGCTCGCCCGGGAGATCCGGGCCAAGGGCGCCCGCGCGTCCATGGCGCTGAAGCCCGCGACGCCGATCGAGCCGTACGAGGATCTGCTGCCCGAGCTGGACATGCTGCTGGTCATGACGGTTGAGCCGGGCTTCGGGGGGCAGGCGTTCCTCGACATCATGCTCCCGAAGATCCGGCGCACGCGTGAGCTGATCAAGAAGCATGGACTGGAGCTCTGGCTCCAGGTCGACGGCGGGGTGTCGGCGTCGACGATCGAGCGGTGCGCCGAAGCCGGCGCGGACGTCTTCGTCGCGGGTTCCGCCGTGTACGGGGCATCCGACCCGGCCGAGGCGGTACGTGCACTGCGCACGCAGGCCGAGGCGGCGACCGCCAAGGCGTCCTGGGCGTGCGACCACTGAGGAACAGAACGTGAACGGCTCCCATCAGGGCTGATCAAGTGCGCCGAATCTGCAAGGATGAACGGCGTATCCAGAGTGTGAACAGCAGTGAGGAGATCGCCGTGTCGGGTATGTCGGCGGGCCGTTCAGCCATGCGGATGGGACCCGCTGAGCTGGTCCAGGCGGCGGCCATGGCCCGCCGCTTCTACCTCGAGGGCAAATCCAAGATCCAGATCGCCGAGGAGTTCGGCGTCAGCCGCTTCAAGGTGGCCCGGGTCCTGGAGACCGCCCTCGAGCGGGACCTTGTACGAATCGAGATCCGGGTGCCGGCCGAGCTGGACGCGGAGCGCTCCGACGCCCTGCGGGCCCGCTACGGCCTCAGGCACGCCGTCGTCGTGGAGTCCCCGGCCGACGCCGAGGAGACCCCCGACCCGGAGAACCTGGGCGAGGTGGCCGCCGACCTGCTGGGCGAGCTGGTCAACGAGGGCGATGTGCTGGGCCTGGCCTGGGGCCGTTCCACCATCCACATGGCGGCGGCCCTGGACCGGCTGCCGCCGTGCACGGTGGTGCAGCTGACGGGCGTGTACGACGCCGGGACCGCCGAGCGCGGTTCCGTCGAGGCGGTGCGCCGCGCGGCCCAGGTGTCGGGCGGCGACGCCCACCCCATCTACGCGCCGATGCTGCTGCCGGACGCGGCCACCGCCGAGGCGCTGCGCCACCAGACCGGGATCGCCCGGGCCTTCGAGTACTTCGACAAGGTCACGGTCGCCTGCGTCTCGATCGGCTCCTGGGAGCCGGGCATCTCGACGGTGCACGACATGCTCAGCGACGAGGAGCGCGCGCACTACGCCTCGCTCGGTGTCGCCGCCGAGATGTCCGCGCACCTCTTCGACGCCGAGGGGCGCCGGGTCGGGCGGGACCTGGGGGAGCGGTGCATCACGGTCAAGGCCGACCAGCTCCGCCGCATCCCCGAGGTCGTGGCGATCGCGGGCGGTCAGCGCAAGGCGGCGGCGATCGACGCGGTGCTGCGCTCCGGGCTGGTCACCAGCCTGGTGACGGACACGTCGGCCGCGGACTACCTGATGACGGCGGGCTCCGCGCCGAAGTCGACGCTCAACCGGACGGACCCGGACGGCGTCTGACGGCCGGTCGAGGCGGAAGGAAGGGCGCGAGATGACCGAGGACCCCGCGGGGCGGCTCGTGGTCACGCTGGACCTCGACGGGGTCACGGACAAGGCGGGCCTGATGGACCGCTGCGCCCGTGACCTGGCCCTGCCCGACTGGTTCGGCCGGAACTGGGACGCGCTCGCCGACTCCCTGGCCGACCCCTCGGTCTGGCCCGGGGAGGCGGCGGAGCGGGGGCTGGTCCTCGTCGTACGGGGCTGGCGGGCGTACGCCGAGGCGCGGCCGGACGAGTGGGCCGTCGCCGAGGAGGTCTTCGCCGAGGCGACCGACCGCGGTCCGGGGCTCTTCGTGACCCTCGGCCCTGGAGGATCCTCCAAGGAGGTCGCCGACCAGCCTGGATGATCCGACCGGGGGTTGTCGGCCACCGGCCATGGGAGAATGAAGTACGTGCTCTTTCCCCCTGGCTGACCTGTCCGGGGGCCACCTCTGATCGACTGGGATGTGCAGCACGTGCGTTTCCTGAATGACATCCAGCCCTCGTACGACCTGACGTACGACGACGTGTTCATGGTGCCGAGCCGCTCCGCCGTCGGCTCCCGGCAGGGCGTGGACCTCGGCTCCCCGGACGGCACGGGCACCACCATCCCGCTGGTCGTCGCCAACATGACCGCCATCGCGGGCCGCCGGATGGCCGAGACGGTGGCCCGGCGCGGTGGCCTCGTGGTCATCCCGCAGGACATCCCGATCGAGGTCGTCACCGACGTCGTCAGCTGGGTGAAGAGCCGCCACCACGTCCTGGACACCCCGATCGTGCTGGCCCCGCACCAGACCGTCGCCGACGCGCTGTCCCTGCTGCCCAAGCGGGCGCACAACGCCGGTGTCGTCGTCGACGAGGACAACAGGCCGGTAGGTGTGGTCACCGACGCCGACCTGACCGGCGTGGACCGCTTCACTCAGCTCGAGGAGGTCATGTCCAAGGACCTGATCCTCATCGACGCCGACGTGGACCCGCGCGAGGCCTTCAACACCCTCGACGCCGCCAACCGCCGCTACGCGCCCGCCGTGGACCAGGACGGCCGCCTGGTCGGCATCCTCACCCGCAAGGGCGCCCTGCGCGCCACCCTGTACACCCCGGCCGTGGACGCGAACGGCAGGCTGCGCATCGCCGCCGCCGTCGGTATCAACGGCGACGTGGCCGGCAAGGCGAAGCAGCTGCTGGACGCGGGCGTGGACACCCTCGTCATCGACACCGCGCACGGCCACCAGGAGTCGATGATCAGCGCGGTCAAGCTGGTGCGCGACCTCGACCCGCGGGTCCCGATCGTCGCGGGCAACATCGTCTCCGCCGAGGGCGTGCGCGACCTGATCGAGGCGGGCGCCGACATCGTCAAGGTCGGCGTGGGCCCCGGCGCCATGTGCACCACCCGCATGATGACCGGCGTCGGCCGGCCGCAGTTCTCCGCCGTCCTGGAGTGCGCCGCCGAGGCGAAGAAGTACGGCAAGCACGTGTGGGCCGACGGCGGCATCCGCCACCCGCGCGACGTGGCGATGGCCCTCGCGGCCGGCGCGTCCAACGTGATGGTCGGCTCCTGGTTCGCGGGCACCTACGAGTCCCCGGGCGACCTCCAGCACGACGCCAACGGCCGCCCCTACAAGGAGTCGTTCGGCATGGCCTCGGCCCGCGCGGTGCGCAACCGCACCTCGGAGGAGTCGGCCTACGACCGGGCCCGCAAGGCGCTGTTCGAGGAGGGCATCTCCACCTCCCGGATGTTCCTCGACCCGACCCGCCCGGGCGTCGAGGACCTGATCGACTCGATCATCGCCGGTGTCCGCTCCTCGTGCACCTACGCCGGTGCCGGCTCCCTGGAGGAGTTCGCCGACAAGGCCATCGTCGGCGTCCAGAGCGCCGCCGGATACGCCGAGGGCAAGCCGCTGCACGCCAGCTGGAGCTGAGCGCCGAATCGTTCCCGCGGCCCCGGGCCCTCCCCTCACGGGGACGGTCCGGGGCCGCACCGCGTTCCGGCGTCCGCGGTGGTGCGCCCCGTCGCCCGGGCGCTGCGCAGCGCCCCCGGGGACGCCGCTGACCAGGGACGACGACCGGGTCGGCGCCGTGGTCGGAACGTTTCAACGGCCCTCACGCAACGAACACGCGCCGCGCCCCGGCGAACGCAACGATCGTGCGGGGACGCGCAAGGTTGCTGCATTACCCGGGCACCGCACCGCTCGTAGTGTTCTGCGCTGTACGTGGCGTGGCGGGAACCCCGCTCGGTGGGTTCCCGCTCCTTCACGGGGTGCCCGCCGTTCCCCGCCGCTCCAGAGACCCGCCGGGAGCCCACCCGCTCGTCACCGGCGGGCGACCGGCAGCGACAAAGGAGTCAACGCGTGCTCGACCAAGGCGCACCCCCGCACCACGGCGCATCGGCCGGCCCCACGTCCCCGGGCCCGGTCGCGCGCCTCATGCGCCGCAAACCCGTGGAACGGCTGGTCGCCGAGGGCGGCCAGGGCGAGGGCGGAACACTTCGGCGCTCCCTCGGCCTGTGGCAGCTCACGATGATCAGCATCGGCGCCACCCTCGGCACCGGCATCTTCGTCGTCCTCGGCGAGGCCGTCCCCAAGGCCGGGCCCGCCGTCACGCTCTCCTTCGTCATCGCCGGCCTCACGGCGCTCTTCTCCGCCCTGTCCTACGCCGAACTGGCGGGCACCATCCCCGTCGCCGGGTCCTCGTACTCGTACGCCTACGCGACGATGGGCGAGCTGGTCGCCTGGGTCTGCGGCTGGTGCCTGGTCCTGGAGTACGGCGTGTCGGTCGCCGCCGTCGCCGTCGGCTGGGGTGAGTACCTCAACGAGCTCCTCGACGGCACCATCGGGGTCACCATCCCGGCCGCGCTGTCGGCCCCGCCGGGCGACGGCGGCGTCTTCAACCTGCCCGCGCTCATCGTGGTGCTCCTCGCCATGGCCTTCCTGCTGGGCGGTGCCCGCGAGTCCGCCCGCGCCAACACGATCATGGTGCTCGTCAAGATCGCGGCGCTCGTGCTGTTCTGCGCGATCGGCGTGCAGGGCTTCCGCTCCGGCAACTACGAGCACTTCATGCCGCTCGGCATGGCCGGCGTCAGCGCGGCCGGCGCCACGCTGTTCTTCTCGTACATCGGCTTCGACGCCGCCTCCACCGCCGGCGAGGAGGCGAAGAACGCCCAGCGCGACCTGCCCCGCGCGATCATGCTGTCCCTGGTCATCGTCACGGTGCTCTACGTCCTCGTCGCCGCCGTCGCCGTCGGCGCCAAGCCCTGGCAAAACTTCACCGATTCCGAGGCCTCCCTCGCCCAGATCATGACCGACGTCACCGGCCACGACTTCTGGGGCACCCTGCTGGCGTTCTGCGCCGTCGTCGCCATCGCCAGCGTCGTCCTGACCGTGCTCTACGGGCAGACCCGCGTCCTGTTCGCCATGTCCCGCGACGGACTGGTGCCGAAGGTGTTCTCCCGGGTCCACCCGAAGACCGGCGCGCCCCGCGCCAACACGCTCATCGTCTCCCTGTTCTGCGGCGTCCTGGCCGCCGCCATCCCGCTCGGGCAGCTCGCCGACGCCACCAGCATCGGCACCCTCTTCGCCTTCGCCCTGGTCAACGTGGCCGTCGTGGTGCTGCGCCGGACCCGCCCGGACATGCGCCGCACCTTCCGGGTTCCGCTGTCACCGGTCCTGCCGGCGCTGGGCTTCGCCCTCTGCGTCTGGATGATGGGCAGCCTGTCCACCGTCACCTGGGTGGTCTTCGGTGTCTGGATGGCCGTGGGGCTCGTGTTCTACTTCGTGTACGGTCGGCGCCGGTCCCGGCTGGCCGCACCGGACACCGTGACACCAGACACCGTGACACCAGAAGTGAAGTGAACCACCCGCAGTGCTGAACGATCTCGACGAACGCATCGTGCACGCCCTCGCCGAGGACGCCCGCCGCTCCTACGCGGACATCGGGCAGTCGGTCGGCCTGTCCGCGCCCGCCGTCAAACGGCGCGTGGACCGGCTGCGCGCCACCGGAGCCATCACCGGATTCACCGTACGGGTGGACCCCGCCGCGCTCGGCTGGGAGACCGAGGGGTTCGTCGAGATCTTCTGCCGCCGCAACACCTCGCCGGAGACCATCCAGCGGGGCCTGGAGCGCTACCAGGAGGTCGTGGCCGCCTCCACCGTCACCGGGGACGCGGACGCGGTCGCCCAGGTCTTCGCCTCCGACATGCGGCACTTCGAACGGGTGCTGGAGCGGATCGCCGGGGAGCCGTTCGTGGAGCGGACCAAGTCCGTGCTGGTGCTCTCGCCGCTGCTCCGGCGCTTCTCGTCTGGGTCGCCGACCTGACCGCCGATCGCCGGACTGCTCGCCGTCCTGCTCGCCCGTCCGCCTGACCGGGGCGGGGAAGCCGACTAACATCGGTGTCATGACCTGGCGACATTGATCCACCCGCCGTGCCTGCCCCCGAGGGCCGCCTCGGACGCCGTACCTCCGGTGTCCGAACCGCCCTCTCGGGAAGGCCTCATGACTCTCTCACCCGAGCGTGCCCCCGCCACCGCCCATACCCGGCGGCTGTCGCGCACGCTGTACGCCTCCGCGTTCTGCGACGACTTCGTCCTGCTCTACCCGGTGTACGCGCTGCTGTTCAGCGACACCGGTCTGTCCGTCTGGCAGATCTCCTCCCTGTTCGCCCTGTGGTCGCTCACCGGCGTCGTCCTGGAGGTGCCCTCCGGCGCCTGGGCCGACGCCACCTCGCGGCGGCGGCTGCTGGTCCTCGGCCCGCTGCTCACCGCGGCCGGCTTCGCCCTGTGGGTGCTCGTGCCCTCCTACGGGGCCTTCGCGCTCGGCTTCGTCCTGTGGGGCGCGGGCGGAGCACTCGGCTCCGGAGCGCTGGAGGCGCTGGTCTACGACGAACTGGACCGGGACGGCGCCGCCGACCGGTACGCGCGCGTGATGGGCCGGGCCCGCGCGGTCGGCATCGCGGCGACGATGGCGGCGATGGGCCTGGCCGGCCCGGTGTTCTCCTGGGGCGGCTACCAGGCGGTGGGCGCGGCGAGCGTCCTGGTCTGCCTGGCCGGAGCGGCGGTGGCGACCCGCTTCCCCGAGCGCCGCACCCCGCCCGCCGGCGGCGGTCACTGGACCGCCACCCTGCGCGCCGGCCTCGCCGAGGCCCGCACCGACCGCTCCGTGCGCGGCGCGCTGCTGCTCGTCCCGGCGGTGACCTCGGTGTGGGGCGCGCTCGACGAGTACACGCCGCTGCTGGTGCGCGACACCGGTGTGGCGCAGGAGGCCGTCCCGTGGCTGCTGCTGGTGATCTGGGCCGGCGCCACGGCCGGCAGCCTGCTGGCCGGGCCCGCCGAACGCCTGGGCCCGGCCGGGTTCGCCGCGCTGCTCACCGGCTCCGCGCTCGCCCTGGCGGTGGGCGCCGCCGCCGGCACCCCGGCCGCCCTGGTCCTGGTCGCGCTCGCGTTCGGCGGCTTCCAGCTGGCGACCGTGCTGGCCGACGCCCGCCTCCAGCGACGCATCGAGGACACCGGGCGGGCCACGCTGACGTCGGTCGCGGGTCTCGGCACGGAGCTGGGCACCCTCACCGCCTACGCCGCCTACGCGGCGACGGCCACGGCGGCCGGGCACGGCGCCGCCTTCGCCTGGTCCGCGCTGCCGTACCTGCTGACGGCGCTGGTGCTCCTCAGGGCCGCCCGCACCTCGGCCGCCCGCGCCGCGGCCGCCAGGGCACGGCCCTGAAGCCGCCGTCCCTTTCCTGACCTTCCCGGAGGGAGCCCACCGGCGCGTCCCCACGGCCGGAAGATGCCCTTGAGGCACCGGAGTCTCCGACGGGCGCGTCCCGTGCCGCCGGGGGAGCAGCGGGCTCCCGGCGGCCGGGTGCTTACGTGCCGGGGGCCGGGGCCCTCGGTGTCGGGGGCGTCGGTTTCCGGTGTGGGGTGGCGCGGTCGGGGCCCGGCGGGCGAGGTGCGCAACGAATCGCCGTCGGGCGTCGAATGGACGCAACGAACCGCTCACCAGCGCGCAACGGCTCCCGCTTGTCCGGTCGAGACCGCCGACCGTACCGTCTATCTGGCCCCCCGACCCCCTCCCACCGGTGAGGATCACGCATGCGCACCGCCCTGCTCCAGAGCTCCGGCCGGCCCGGCTCCACCGCCGAGAACCTCAAGGTCCTCGACGAGGCCGCGCGCCGCGCCGCCGCAGCGGGCTCCGGGCTGCTGGTCACCGCCGAGCTGTTCCTCACCGGGTACGCGATCGGCGACGCGATCGCCGCCCTCGCCGAGCCCGCGGACGGCGACGCGGCCGACGCCGTCGCCGAGATCGCCGGGCGCCACAACCTCGCCGTCGCCTACGGCTACCCGGAGCGGGCCGGCGCGGACGTGTTCAACTCCGTCCAGCTGATCTCCGCCGACGGCACCCGCCTGGCCAACTACCGCAAGACCCACCTCTTCGGCTGCTTCGAGCGCGAGCACTTCACGCCCGGCGAGAAGTCCGTCGTCCAGGCCCAGCTCGACGGGGTCACCGTCGGCCTGATGATCTGCTACGACGTGGAGTTCCCGGAGAACGTACGCGCCCACGCCCTGGCCGGCACCGACCTGCTGCTCGTGCCGACCGCGCAGATGCACCCGTTCCAGTTCGTCGCCGAGTCCGTCGTACCGGTGCGGGCCTTCGAGAACCAGATGTACGTGGCGTACGTCAACCGCGTCGGTCAGGAGGGCGAGTTCGAGTTCGTCGGCCTGTCCGCGCTCGCCGGACCGGACGGGACCGTCCGCGGCCGGGCCGGACGCGTCGAGGAGCTGGTCCTCGCCGACGTCGACCCGGCCCTCCTCGCCGCCTCCCGCGAGGCCAACCCCTACCTGAAGGACCGCCGCCCCGGCCTCTACGGCTCCCTCGTCTGAGTCCCGCGCGCCGAGCCCTCCCCCCTGTTCCACCTGTGCAAGGAGTCCGTACCCCATGACGTCCACCGTGCCCAACGCGATCGAGCACGCAGACGAGCAGCAGCCGCCGATCACCATGTTCGGTCCGGACTTCCCGTACGCGTACGACGACTTCCTCGCCCACCCGGCCGGTCTCGGGCAGGTCCCCGCGACCGAGCACGGCAGCGAGGTCGCGGTCATCGGCGGCGGCATGTCCGGCATCGTGGCCGCCTACGAGCTGATGAAGATGGGCCTCAAGCCCGTGGTGTACGAGGCCGACCGGATCGGGGGGCGCCTGCGCACCGTCGGCTTCGAGGGGTGCGACCCGTCGCTGACCGCCGAGATGGGCGCGATGCGCTTCCCGCCCTCCTCCACCGCGCTCCAGCACTACATCGACCTGGTGGGACTGGAGACCCGCTCCTTCCCCAACCCCCTGGCCGAGGCGACGCCCTCCACCGTCGTCGACCTCAAGGGCGAGTCGCACTACGCCGAGACCCTCGCCGACCTGCCGCAGGTCTACCGCGACGTGGCCGACGCCTGGGCCAGGTGCCTCGAGGAGGGCGCCGACTTCTCCGACATGAACCGCGCCCTGCGCGAGCGCGACGTCCCGCGCATCCGCGAGATCTGGGCGAAGCTGGTCGAGAAGCTCGACAACCAGACCTTCTACGGCTTCCTCTGCGACTCCGAGGCCTTCAAGTCCTTCCGCCACCGCGAGATCTTCGGCCAGGTCGGCTTCGGCACCGGCGGCTGGGACACCGACTTCCCCAACTCCATCCTGGAGATCCTCCGCGTCGTCTACACCGAGGCCGACGACCACCACCGCGGCATCGTCGGCGGCTCCCAGCAACTGCCGCTCAGGCTCTGGGAGCGCGAGCCGGAGAAGATCGTCCACTGGCCCTACGGCACCTCGCTGCGGTCCCTGCACGTGGACGGTGAGCCCCGCCCGGCCGTGACCCGGCTGACCCGCACCGCCGGCAACCGGATCACGGTGACCGACGCCGACGGCGACATCCGCACGTACCGGGCGGCGATCTTCACCGCCCAGTCCTGGATGCTGCTCTCCAAGATCGACTGCGACGACTCGCTCTTCCCGATCGACCACTGGACCGCGATCGAGCGGACCCACTACATGGAGAGCTCCAAGCTCTTCGTCCCCGTGGACCGCCCGTTCTGGCTGGACAAGGACGAGGAGACGGGGCGGGACGTCATGTCGATGACGCTCACCGACCGCATGACCCGCGGCACCTACCTGCTGGACGACGGCCCGGACCGGCCCGCCGTCATCTGCCTCTCCTACACCTGGTGCGACGACAGCCTGAAGTGGCTCCCGCTGTCCGCGGCCGAGCGGATGGAGGTCATGCTCAAGTCGCTCGGCGAGATCTACCCGAAGGTCGACATCCGGAAGCACATCATCGGCAACCCGGTGACGGTCTCCTGGGAGAACGAGCCCTACTTCATGGGCGCGTTCAAGGCCAACCTGCCCGGCCACTACCGGTACCAGCGGCGCCTGTTCACGCACTTCATGCAGGAGGACCTGCCCGAGGACAAGCGGGGGATCTTCCTCGCCGGCGACGACATCTCCTGGACCGCGGGCTGGGCCGAGGGAGCCGTCCAGACCGCGCTGAACGCCGTCTGGGGCGTCATGCACCACTTCGGCGGGACGACCGACGCGACCAACCCCGGCCCGGGCGACGTCTACGACGAGATCGCGCCGGTCGAGCTGCCCGAGGACTAGCCCGGGTCCGCCGCCGGGGGCGGCCCGCCTCCGGCGGCCGCCTCCGGCGGGAGATGCACCCCCTACACCCCGGCCGCCCTGGCCTTCTCGTACACCTCGGTGGCGAGGTCCTTCAGCTCCTCGGCGTCCCGCGCGGAGCCCTGCAGGTCGACGAGGATCTCGTCCAGCCCGATGGCGGCGTGGGCGGCGAGGTCCTCGACGATCCGGTCGACGCTGCCGTGGAAGGGCCGGCGCCCGGCGTCCGCGCGGGTCGACGAGCTGTGGCGGGCGTTGGCCCGCAGCACCGTCCGGATCGGCTCCGTACGCCCCCGCTCCTCCGCCAGCTCCCGCAGCTGCCGCCACTGCGCGGCCACGGCCTCGACCCCCACGCCGCCCGGCAGCCAGCCGTCGGCGTGGTCGACGAGCCGACGCCGGGCCTTCCCGCTGCCCGCCGCCAGCAGCACCGGGACGCGCCGGGCGGGCTTGGGACCGACCACGGCGGACGCGATCCTCGTGAGGTCACCCTCGTACACCACCGGGTCCGGGCCCCAGACCGCGCGGCACACGGCGATCACCTCGTCCAGAGCCTGCCCGCGCTCCGCGAAGGGCCGGAACGAAGCCGCCGCGTACTCGTCGTGGGACCAGCCCGTGCCGAAGCCGGCGACCACCCGGCCGCCGCTCGCCGCGTCCAGCGAGGCCAGCGCCCTGGCCAACTGGAACGGGTTGTGCAGCGGGGCGACGAGCACACTGGTGCCCAGCTCCGCCCGTTCGGTGGCCGCGGCCGCGAGGGTCAGGGTGACCAGCGGTTCCGCCACGTTCCGGTACTCGTCCGGCCAGGGCAGGCCCTCGACGCCGTACAGCCCTTGGGTCGCCGGCTCGGGGACGAGGGCCCGCTCGAAGACCCACAGGCTGTCGTACCCCGTCCGCTCCGCCGCGCGGGCCACGTCGGGGACGTCCCTGCCGAGGTCGTACTGCCGCATCTGGGGGAGGCCGAGTCCGAGCCGGGTCGTCATGTCCGGGTGCTCCTTCGCGTCGGGTGCGAGGCTGCTGAGAGGGGCAACGTGCGGCGATCGCGCGGGGATTCCGCCCGCCCGGGAAGCGGCCGTTCAGTCCGGCAGCGGGGTGAGCAGCATGCGGCCCGCGAAGCCGACGGCCGCGTCCAGGCGCTCCGTGAACTCCCCGGCCAGGTCCGGGAGCCGGCGCAGCGCCCACAGCGCGCGGGCCGCGGACCAGGTGGCGTCGCGGGCGCGCTCCAGGCTCCAGGAGCCGAGCAGATGGGTCAGCGGGTCGGCGATCCGCAGGAGGTCGGGACCCGGCATCAGCTCGTCGCGGATGCGCTCCTCCAGCGAGACGAGGACCTCGCCCACCCGGTCGAACTCGTCCTCCAGCTCCAGGGGATCGCAGCCGAGCGTACGACAGGTGTCCACCACGGCCAGCGCGAGATCGTGGCCGATGTGCGCGTTGATGCCCGCCAGCGCGAACTGCAGCGGCCGTACGCCGGGATGGCGGCGGAACTGGAACAGGGGTCGCCAGCACGCGGGCGGCCGGTGTCCCCTCTCCACGGTGTCGACGGCCGCCAGATAGCGCTCCGCGAACCGCACGTCCAGCGCGATCGCGGCCCGGGCGTCCGGGAACCGGCCGCCGTCGATGTGCCGGTCGACGGTCTCGGTGACGGTCAGGTAGACGCGGTTGAAGACGGCCACCCCGTCCCGTGCGGGCAGCGCCGTGTCGAGGGCGCGCATCCGGGCGAGGACCGTGTCCACCGTCCGGACGGCCGCCGGGAGTTGTTCGCAGTGCGCCATGGCGGCAGGGTCCCAGCTTTAGGCTGGCCGGAGTGCCGGCGGGCCCGACGCTTCCCCAGAACGGGGGAACGCGCCCGCCGTGCGGGGGAGGGGGAACCGTACGTGTCAGGCCTTCGTGCCCGGCGCCTGGCCGCTCGCAGGGCCGAGCGCAGGCGAGCCGCCCGCCGCGGCGCGATGGTCGCGGTGGCGTCCGTCGTGGTGGCAGTGGGTACCGCGACCGGCATGCTGTCCGTGCTCGGGGACGACGGCGGCGGCGTGGACGGGGCACGGCCCCAGGCGACGCGCTCGCCACGGCTGCACTCCCTGCCCGTGGTGCCGTCCCCGTCGGCGACAGCGACCGCGGCGGCCACGGCCTCGCCCTCCGCGTCCAAGAAGGCGGGCCCCAAAGCCTCTCCCGGGAAGCCCGGGAAGAGGCCCGAGAGGAAGACGCCCCCGGCCACCGAGGCCTCCACCCGGCTCTACCGGCACCCCGATTCCCAGGTCCTCGACTGGGTCAGGGCCCACCCCGACGACCCGCGCCGGGACGTCATCGGCTCCCGGATAGCCGCCCACCCGGCAGCCGTCTGGTTCGCCGACCACACGCCCGCGAACATCACCGCACGGGTCCGCGCCGTCACCTCGGGCGGCGCCGCGGCGGGCCGGGTGCCGGTCGTCGTGCCGTACGTCGTACCGGGCCGGGACTGCGGCGGCCACTCCGAGGGCGGGGCACCCGACCTCGACGCCTACGACGCGTGGATCGACCGCTTCGCCGCCGGGCTCGGCTCCGGCGACGTCATCGTCGTCCTGGAGCCCGACTCGGTGGCCCAGGCCGAGTGCCTGTCGGCCGGGGAGCGCGCCGACCGCTTCGCCTCGCTGGCCCGGGCCGGGCGGGTCATGAAGGACGCCAACCCCAGGGCCCGGGTCTACTTCGACGCGGGCCACTCGGGCTGGCACGCGCCCGCCAGGCAGGCGGGCTGGCTGAGGCAGGCCGGCGCCGCCTCGGCCGCCTCCTCCGACGGCATCTTCAGCAACGTCTCCAACTTCCACGCGACGGCCGACGAGGTCGCCTACGACCGCGCGGTGCTCGACGCCCTGGGCGGTCCCGCGAGCCTCGGCGCGGTCATCGACACCAGCCGCAACGGCAGCGGCGCCCCGCCCGGCGGCCAGTGGTGCGACCCGGCCGGCCGCACCCTGGGCCGCGCACCGACCCTGAGCACCGGCCTGGGACGCGTCGACGCCTACCTGTGGGTCAAGCTGCCGGGCGAGTCGGACGGCTGCAGGGGGGAGCCGGGCACCTTCACGCCGTCCTACGCCTACGACCTGGCGCGCTGAGAGCCGCCGTCGCCGTCCGGCCCCTCGTCCTGCGCCGCCCCGGTCCCCGCGTCGTACGAGGAGGTGCCCTCGTCGAGCAGCGGCCGCTGCGTCTTGAGGTGGGCCGGGGCGAAGGCCCGCAGTGCGTGGTAGCCGGTGATGACGACCACGGTGCCGAGCGCGATGCCGCTGAGCGAGAAGGTGTCGGTGAACTCCATGCTGACGTTGCCGACGCCGATGATGATGCCCGCGGCGGCCGGCACCAGGTTCAGCGGGTTGCGCAGGTCCACCTTCGCGTTGATCCAGATCTGAGCGCCGAGCAGGCCGATCATGCCGTAGAGGATGACGGTGATGCCGCCGAGGACGCCGCCCGGGATCGCGGCCACGACCGCCCCGAACTTCGGGCAGAGGCCGAACAGCAGGGCGAATCCCGCGGCGGCCCAGTAGGCGGCCGTCGAGTAGACCCGGGTCGCGGCCATCACACCGATGTTCTCGGAGTACGTGGTGTTGGGCGGGCCGCCGACCGCGGTGGAGAGCATGGAGCCGACGCCGTCCGCGGAGATCGCCGTGCCCAGCTTGTCGTCGAGGTTGTCGCCGGTCATCTCGCCGACCGCCTTGACGTGCCCGGCGTTCTCCGCGACGAGCGCGATGACGACCGGCAGGGCGACCAGGATCGCCGACCACTCGAAGCTCGGTCCGTGGAAGGAGGGCAGGCCGATCCAGTCGGCCCGGCCCACGGCGGAGAGGTCCAGGCGCCAGTGGTCGGTGAGCTTGCCGCTGCCGTCCACGGAGTGGATCTTGCCGAAGACCAGGTCGAGCACCCAGGACAGCAGGTAGCCGAAGACCAGCCCGAGGAAGATCGCGATCCGGGACCAGAAACCGCGCAGGCAGACCACGGCCAGACCGGTGAACAGCATCACCAGCAGGGCCGTCCACTGGTCCTGCGGCCAGTAGGTGGAGGCGGTGACCGGGGCCAGGTTGAAGCCGATCAGCATCACCACCGCGCCGGTCACGATGGGCGGCATCGCGGCGTGGATGATCCGCGCCCCGAAGCGCTGCACGGCGAGGCCCACCAGGAACAGCGCGGCGCCCACGACCAGGACCGCGCCGGTGACCGTGGCGCTGGTGCCGCCCTGGGCCCGGATCACCGCGGCGACGCCGACGAAGGAGAGGGAGCAGCCGAGGTAGCTGGGCACCCGGCCGCGGGTGGCGAGCAGGAAGATCGCGGTCGCCACGCCCGACATCATGATCGCGAGGTTGGGATCCAGGCCCATCAGGACCGGAGCCACGAAGGACGCCCCGAACATGGCCACCACGTGCTGGGCGCCGAGCCCGACCGTGCGGGGCCACGAGAGCCGTTCGTCGGGGCGGACCACCGCTCCGGGTGCGGGCGTGCGCCCGTCACCGTGCAGCTTCCAGCGCACGCCGAGGTCCATGGTGAGGTTTCGCTTTCTCTGTACCGAGGTCTGTCCGGACCATTGTCAGGGGTGCCCGACCGTGCGGTTGACCTGCTCCTTCCCTACGGGGCGTCCTGAGCGTCCGCTTAGGATGGAGGGGATCGTCCGTTCGTCGGTACCCCCGCGCCACCTGGAGTCCGCCGTGTCCGCCCAAGTCCCCACCGCCCCCGCCCTGTCCGCCCCGCGGTACGGCCGGCTCGTCCCCGTCACCGTCCACTTCGACGATCTGGACGCCCTCGGACTGCTGCACAACGCCCGCTACCCCGTGCTGGTCGAACGGGCCTGGACCGAGCTGTGGACCGAGTACGGCTTCCGCTTCGAGGGCGACTGGGCGGCGGCCGGCGACGCCTGCAACGCCGTCAAGGAGCTGACCGTCACCTACGAGGCGCCGGTCACCCGGCCGGGCGCGTACGCCGTCCACCTCTGGCTGGAGCGCCTGGGCAGGACCGGGCTGACGTACGGCTTCCGGTTCTGCTCCCCGGACGGCGCCACCACCTACGCCCGCGGCACCCGGGTGCTGGTCAGGCTGGACTCGGCGACGCTGCGTCCGGCGCCGTGGAGCGACACCTTCAGGGCTGCCGGTCGGGCACTGCTGCGCTCGGCGGACTGATCTTCGCCCGGTCCCGGTCCCCGGCGCGCAGCACCTTGGCGAACAGCACCAGGCAGCAGGTCAGCACGGTCACCAGGCCGAAGGAGACCACCAGGCTGGTCAGCTCGGCCAGGCCGCCGATCGCGCTCGGCGCGACCAGGCCCGAGGTGTACGTGATGGTGGCGACGCCCGCGATGGCGAGGCTGGGGTTGGAGCCGGCGCGCCCGGCCGCCGCGAAGCACAACGGCACGACCACGGCGATGCCGAGGCCCATCAGCGCGAAGCCGGCCATCGCCACCGCCGGACGCCCCCCGAGGACGATGAGCAGACCGCCGAGCGCGGCCAGCACACCGCTCACCCGGACCGTGCGCACCGCGCCGAAGCGGTCCACCACCTTGTCGCCGGCGAACCGGGCCAGCGCCATGGTGAGCGTGAAGCCCGTCGTGCAGGCCGCCGCCAGACCGGCCGAGGTCCCCAACTCGTCCCGCAGGTAGACCGCGGACCAGTCCAGGCTCGCGCCCTCGGCGAACACCGCGCAGAACCCGACGGCGCCGATCAGCAGCGCCGACCTCGGGGGCAGCGCGAACCGCGGCGGCGGGTCCTCGTCCTCGGCGGGCTGGAGGTCCAGCACCCAGGCGCAGGCGACCAGGCCCGCCACGGTCAGCACCCCGGCGGCCAGCACGTGGTGCAGCCGGGCGTCCGAGCCCAGGTGGGCGGCGAGGGTGCCGGCCGCCGAGCCGATCAGGGCGCCCGCGCTCCACATGCCGTGCAGCCCCGACATGATCGACTTGTCGAGCCGGTTCTCGATCTCGACGCCCAGCGCGTTCATCGCCACGTCCGACATGCCCGCGGTGGCGCCGTAGACGAACAGGGCGAGGCACAGGGTGAGCAGGTTCGGGGCGAGGGACGGCAGGACCAGCGCCAGCGTCCACAGGGCCAGCAGTCCGCGCAGGGCGGTGCGGGCGCCGAAGCGATGACTGATGCTGCCGGCCAGCGGCATGGCGACGGAGGCGCCGAGCGCCGGGAAGGCGAGCGCCAGGCCCAACTGGCCCGCGCTGACCCCGGCGTGGTCCTGGATCCACGGCACGCGCGTCGCGAACGAGCCGGTGACGGCGCCGTGCACGGCGAACACGGCCGCCACGGCGTACCGGGCGCGCCTCACCTCGCGCGGCGCGTAGACCACTGTGCTCATTCCCCTGCCCCCTTCGTCGGGTCCACTCGGCAGACTCGCCCCCTGGCGTCGCTGCGCCGCGTAAACTATCAGGAACCCTGCCTGATAGATAGGGGACACCGGCGCGCGCCACCGCGCCGCCGATCTGGAAGGATCCCGGCATGCCCGCATCCCCGAGCACCGCCCGGGCCATCAACGACCGGCTCGCCCTGCGCCTGCTCCAGCAGGAGGGCCCGTTGACGGCGGGGCAGCTGAAGCAGCTGACCGGTCTGTCCCGGCCCACCGTGGCCGACCTCGTCGAACGCCTCACCGTCTCCGGCCTGATCGAGGTGGCCGGGGAGTCCGGCGAGCAGCGCCGCGGGCCGAACGCCAAGCTGTACGGCATCGTCGCCGACCGCGCCCACCTGGCCGCCCTCGACGTCCGCACGGACAGCGTGGCCGTACTGGTGTCCGACCTGCTCGGCAGGGTGCTCGCCGAGGGGTCCGTGCCGATCGGCGACGACACCGGGACCGGTCCCGCGGTGGAGCAGGCGGTGGGTCTGGTCGAGCGCGCGGCGAAGGAGGCCGGCGCCGTCCGGCTGCACACCGTCGGCATCGGCGCGCCCGGCCTGATCGACCCGGCGCTCGGCGAACTGCGGGACTCCACCGGGCTGCCCGAGTGGCACCGCCGGCTCATGGCCGCGCTGCGGGAGACGTTCCCCGGGGCGCGCGTCGACGTCGAGAACGAGACCAACCTGGCCGCCCTGGCCGAACAGCGCGACGGGGCGGCCCGGGACCGGGAGACCTTCGTCCTCCTCTGGCTCGGCCTCGGCATCGGTGCCGCGATCGTCCTCGACGGCACCCTGCGCCGGGGCGTGTCCGGCGGCGCCGGCGAGATCGGCTTCCTGCCGGTGCCGGGCACCTCGGGCCTGCCGTCGGCCACCGACTGCGACGGTGGCTTCCATTCCGTGGCCGGGGCCGCGGCGGTCGCCGCCCTCGCGGCGGACCACGGGCTGACGGCACCCGGGGAGGAACCCGAACCGGAGGAGCACGCCGCCGCGCTGGTACGGGACGCGGTGCGCCGGTCCGGCACGGACCCGGTCGCCGCGCGCTTCCTCGACGCGCTCGCCGACCGGGTCGCCCTCGGCGCCGCCGCCGTCGTCTCCGTGCTCGACCCCGGCTGCGTGGTGCTGGCCGGTGAGGTCGGCCGGGCCGGCGCCGACGCGCTGGCCACCCGCGTCCAGCACCGCCTCACCCGGATGTCGCCGCTGGCCACCGAGGTGCGGGCCAGCACGCTGGGCGGCGGCGCCGTGCTGCGCGGGGCCCTGCTGACCGCCCGCGACCGCGCCCAGGACGACCTGTTCGCACCCCAGGAGCGATAGTCCGCGGCGGCTCGTGAACGGAGGCCGGCGGCGGGCCCGCCCCGGGACGCCGCGGACCTCGGCGACCGGTCTGCTGCCAGGTGCCGACGTAGGTCTCCCGCCGGGCGCGGGCGGAGGTGACACGGTCGAGGCGCAGGCGGGTGACGACCGTGGCGAGCCGGGCCGCGGGCTGGTGGATGCCCGCCCGGTCGGCTCCGCCGGAGCGCAGGCAGGCGTCCCGGACCGCGTCCCCGGCCTCGTGCGCGGAACCTAGCATGCGGTGGGCCAGGCCGAACAGGCGCGGTCGGTGGCGTTCGAACTCCTCGGCGAGCGCGGTCGTCCTGCGTCTCACCCTGCCAGAAGCCCGGCGGGGGACCTGAGGAGACCCGGCGGCGGGCAAGGGCCTTCGTCACCGCCGCCGGGCCGGTCTTGCCGGGGTCAGCAGGCGCCGAGGTCCTGCCAGACGCCCCACTCACCCGTGGTGCCGGGCCGCTCGCCCTTCGTCCACCACTTGGACTTCCACGAGTGCCCCGTGTGGGACACCGTGATGCCACCGCCGTAGGGCGTGGCCGCGTCCCAGGCCGGCGCCGTGCACGAACCGGTGCCGCCGGTGGGGCTGGGACTCGGGCTCGGGGAACCGGTGCCCGTCGGCGTGGGCGTCGGCGTCGGCGTCGGTGTACCGGGCTCCACCGGGGTCGTCCCCCGTGCGAGGTCGCCCTCCAGGGCGTACGTCTTCCCGCCGAACGTCACCGTCCAGTTCGACGGCGTCGACACCGGCAGGTAGTACACGAGGTCCAGTTCGGTGGACGCGCCCGGTGCCAGCGACTGCCAGGCCGGCAGCTTCAGCGAGGCGCGGTGGTGGTCGCCCTTCAGGCCGCCGACGTTGCCGCCCGTGTGATCGCTGCGGATCACCGAGGTTCCCCAGCCGGACTGGTCCTTGGCGTTGCCGGGCGCGGAGGTCCCGTAGTCGAACCGGAACTCCGTACCGCCCGGGAGCGCCGTCCCCGTGTTGTTGGTGATCTTCAGCTTGGGACTGATCGGGTAGTTGGAGTCGCCGAGCGGGAACTGTCCGAACTCCACGTCGACGTCGACGGCCTCGGCCGGCATGTCGATCGTCGCGCGCTCGGCGCCGTAGGGGGAGGCCGACTTGAACGTGTCGTACATCGTGTCCGTCAGCGTCGAGCCCGGCACGTACTGTCCCTTGCCCGCGTCCCAGGCGTAGTCGCCCGCCAGCTCCCAGACCATGGTGCCGCCGATGCCGCGGTCGACCACGTAGTCCGCCTTGGCGCGCACCGACTGCTCGTCCTCGGTGGACAGGAACACCTTCTTCTCCGCGTTCCACAGCCAGGGCGCGACCAGGGTGGCGTCGTACTTGCGGGCGTACGTCCCGGTCAGCTTCGTCGTGGCCGGGAAGCCGTAGTCCGTGACGTAGTCGCCGACGACACCCTTCTCCAGGTTCTTGGCGTGCCACATCGGGTTGGAACCCGCCGGCGACTCCTTGCCCGCGGTGTCCAGGTCGTGCCACAGGTTGTCGATGCCGACCGCGCCGTCACCGCACTTGGTCAGCCCGGCACCGGCCGGGCACGACGTGGCGGGCGCCTTGCCCCAGAGCCCGTCGGTGCCGCCGGTGACGTTCTTGAAGCCGCGCGTGTAGTACGGCAGGCCGATGTTGATGCGGCCGGCCGGCATCGAGCCGCGGAAGTAGTGGTAGGCCCAGTCGGTGTTCAGATAGCCGATGCCGCCGTACTGGGAGGTGGTGTACACGCCCGCGGCGGCGAGTTCGGAGTCCTTGCCGTCGTCGAAGAGGGAGGCGTTCGGCCCGACGTGCTCGTTCCAGGCGCCGTGCAGGTCGTACGACATGATGTTGACGTAGTCCAGGTACTTCTGGACCTGGAAGGTCTCCATGCCGCGCAGCAGGTACCCGGAGGACGGCGCGGCGACGGAGAGCAGGTAGTGCCTGCCGTCCGCGGCACCCGCGCGGTCGAGCTTCTCGCGCAGCGTCTTCATCAGCGCCGCGTACCCCTTGACCAGCCCGGCCCGGCGGCCGTTGGCGAAGGACCAGTCGAGCGGGTTGCCCGCGTCCTTCATCGTCGTCGGGTACTCGTAGTCGATGTCGACGCCGTTGAAGCCGTACTTCCGGACGAAGTCGACCGCCGAGGCCGCGAAGGTGTCGATGCCCGCCTGGTTGACGGAGCCGTCGGCGTTGGTCGCCATGGAGTAGAAGCCGCCGGAGTCCACGCGCGAGCCGTCGGCCGCGAAGTAGCCGCCCGTCTCGGCCCAGCCGCCCACCGAGATCATCGTCTTGACGTCCGGGTGCTGCTTCTTGAACTTGGTGAGCTGGTTGAAGTGGCCCTTGTAGGGGAGGCCCGGGTCCATCTCGGCGCCCGCCACCCCGGGCCAGGTCATGCCGGTCGCGGTGTTCTTCTCGCCGTCCGGGCCCACGGAGAGCCGGTTGGCCCCGTCGACGTGCGCGAAGGCGTAGTTGATGTGAGTGATCTTGTCCCACGGGATGTCGGACGCCAGGTACGCCGGCTTGCCGTCCTTGCCCGTGCGCCAGCCGGTGAAGTAGCCGATCACCCGGCGCGGGTGGTCGGTGCCCATCTTCTCCCGGCCGGCGGAGTCGTAGACCGAGCAGTAGGGGACGTCGACGCCGGGGGTCCGGTAGAGCCCGTCGGGCCGGCAGCTTTCCTGGTCCGCGGCGTGCGAGGGGGTCGCGGGAAGGCCGGCGAGGACCAGACCGGCGACGGCGGCGGCCGCGGCGAACAGGGCCGGTCTCGCTCCGCGGCGCGTTCTGGAGCGTGAGGGGGAAGGCACAGTCGGTTCCTCTCCACGGAAGTTGCGCAGACATTAAGAGGACTAGACCAGTGAGTCAATAGGTATGGACCAATTGCAAGGTGCGGGCGGAAAGGCGGGGTTGGCGGAGCGGCGCCGGCTCGAGCGGCGCTCGCGCGCGGCGTCCTGTGAGCCACTCCACACACTCCGTTCGCATGGACCGCGAGCGGGCGTGGCAGACTGGCCCTGTACCAGAAGCAGCGCACTCCGGGGTCGGTGAAAGTCCGAACCGGCGGTTACAGTCCGCGACCCGGTCGCCTCCAGCGACCGGTTGACCAGGTGAAATTCCTGGACCGACGGTTAAAGTCCGGATGGGAGGCAGTGCGCGGCGGGCGAGCATGCGTGCGCGCCGCCGACCTCTGGGCTCGCCCCTGACGGGCGGGTCCCGTCCGGCGTCGCTCCCGGTGTCCTCGCTCGCGATCTCTGTCGTTCCTCGACAGCCCCGGAGTCCGTGCCCGAAGAGGCAGGAGGACCCGGGAAGTGTTCACCGGAATCGTCGAAGAGCTGGGCGAGATCACCGCCGTCGAGACCCTGGACGACGCCTGTCGCTTCCGCGTGCGCGGCCCCGTCGTGACCGAAGGGGCACGACACGGCGACTCCATCGCCGTCAACGGCGTCTGCCTCACCGTCGTCGACCACGAGGGCGACGAGTTCACCGCCGACGTGATGGCGGAGACCCTGAACCGCTCCAGCCTGGGCGTCCTCGCCACCGGCTCGCGCGTCAACCTGGAGCGCCCCACCGCCGTCGGCGCCCGCCTGGGCGGGCACATCGTGCAGGGACACGTCGACGGCACCGGTGAGATCGTCGAGCGCAAGCCCTCCGAGCACTGGGAGATCGTCAGGATCTCCCTGCCCGCGGACCTCGCGCGCTACGTCGTGGAGAAGGGCTCCATCACCGTCGACGGCATCAGCCTCACCGTCGTCGAGGCCGGCCCCGACTTCTTCACCGTCAGCCTCATCCCGACCACCCTCGCCCTGACCACGCTCGGCCACAAGCAGCCCGGCGACCCGGTCAACCTCGAGGTGGACGTCATCGCCAAGTACGTCGAGCGCCTGCTCGGCGGCCACACCGGACAGGGAGACGCCCGGTGAACTGGCTCAACTCCGAGGCGTTCACGCTCTTCGGCCAGCACATCAAGTGGTCGGACATGATCGGCAACGTGATCGGGCTGCTCGGTCTCGCGCTCGGCTGGCGGCGCTCGATCTGGACCTGGCCCGTGCAGTTCGTCTCCGGGCTCGTCCTCTTCACGGCCTTCGCCACCGCCCACCTCTCCGGCAGCGCGGGCAAGCAGATCGTCGTCATGGTCGTCGCCGCCTGGGGCTTCTGGCAGTGGAACCGCGGCCGGCGGCAGAGCCAGGACGGCTCCATCGCCGTCCGGTTCGCCACCTGGCGCGAGCGCGGCGCCCTGGTCGGCGCCGCCGCCGTCGGCACCCTCGCGGTCGGCGGCCTGTTCACCGCCTTCCCGACCCTGTCCTGGGACCCCTGGCCGGACGCGTACATCTTCGTCGGCACCGTCGTCGCCATGTACGCGCAGGCCCGGGGCATGGTCGAGTTCTGGTTCGCCTGGCTGCTGGTCGACCTGGTCGGCGTCCCGCTGAACTTCGCCAACGGCTTCGCCTTCTCCGGCTTCGTCTACGTCATCTACGGCGCGCTCGTCCTGTGGGGCCTGCGCGACTGGTGGCTGCGCTCCCGCACCGCGGCGCGGCCCGTCCCGGAAGGAGCGCCCGCATGAGCACGGCACCCATCCTCTACAGCCCCGACGGACCCGAGGACCTGCTCCTCGACCCCGTCCAGCAGGCCATCGCCGACATCGCCGCCGGCCGGCCGGTCGTCGTCGTCGACGACGAGAACCGCGAGAACGAGGGCGACCTCGTCGTCGCCGCCGAGAAGGCGACCGAGGAGATCGTCGCCTTCATGATGAGCGAGTGCCGTGGCCTGATCTGCGCGCCCATGGAGGGCGACGAACTGGACCGGCTCCGCCTGCCCCAGATGGTCGACGACAACACCGAGTCGATGAAGACCGCGTTCACGGTCTCCGTGGACGCGACCGCCGCCCACGGCGTGAGCACCGGCATCTCGGCCTCGGACCGCGCCACCACCCTCCAACTCCTGGCGAGCGGCACCGCCGAGCCGGCCGACCTGGTCCGCCCCGGCCACATCTTCCCGCTGCGTGCCCGCTCCGGCGGCGTGCTGGTCCGCAACGGCCACACCGAGGCCGCCGTCGACCTCGCCCGCCTGGCGGGCCTGCGCCCGGCCGGCGCCATCGTCGAGATCGCCGGCGAGGACGGGCGCATGCTCCGGCTGCCCGAGCTGATCCCCTTCGCCCGCAAGCACGGACTGACGATCATCTCCATCGAGGACCTGATCGCCTACCGCCGCAGCGCGGAACCGACCGTCCGCCGCGAGGCCGAGGTCCACCTCCCCACCCGGCACGGCGCGTTCACGGCGTACGGCTACCGCTCCACCGTCGACGGCGTCGAGCACGTAGCCCTCGTGCACGGCGAGATCGGCGACGGCGAGGACGTGCTGGTCCGCATCCACTCCGAATGCCTCACCGGCGACGTCTTCGGCTCCCAGCGCTGCGACTGCGGCCCCCAGCTCGACGCCTCCCTGGACCGCATCCAGTCCGAGGGCCGGGGCGTGGTCGTCTACCTGCGCGGCCACGAGGGACGCGGCATCGGCCTGATGTCCAAGCTGCGCGCCTACGAACTCCAGGAGCGCGGCCGGGACACCCTCGACGCCAACCTGGAACTCGGCCTGCCCGCCGACGCCCGGGACTACGGCGCCGGCGCCCAGATCCTGACGGACCTCGGCGTGCGCTCCGTCCGCCTGATGACCAACAACCCGGACAAGAGCGACGCCCTCGTCCGGCACGGCATCGAGGTCAGCGGCCGCGAGCCGATGCCCGTCCAGGCCGGCGAGCACAACCTCCGCTACCTGCGCACCAAGCGGGACCGGATGGGACACGACCTGCCCTGGCTGGACACGACCCCCGTGTCCACCTGCGGCAACCAGTAAGCAAGGACTCCAGGAGAGACATGAGCGGCAAGGGCGCACCGGAACTGACCGTACGCAACGTGGGGGACCTGCGGGTCGCCGTCGTCGCGGCGCAGTGGCACGACAAGGTGATGGACGGACTCGTCGACGGCGCCCTGCGCGCCCTGCACGAGCTGGGCATCGACGAGCCGACCCTGCTCAGGGTCCCCGGCAGCTTCGAGCTCCCGGTGGTGGCCAAGGTCCTCGCCGGCCGCGGCTACGACGCGATCGTCGCCCTCGGCGTCGTCATCCGCGGCGGCACCCCTCACTTCGACTACGTGTGCCAGGGCGTCACCCAGGGCCTGGTCCAGGTCTCCGTGGAGACCGGCGTTCCCATCGGCTTCGGCGTCCTCACCTGCGACACCGAGGAGCAGGCGCTGGACCGGGCCGGCATCGAGGGCTCCCGCGAGGACAAGGGCCACGAGGCGGTGACCGCGGCCGTCGCCACGGCGGCCACGCTCCGCTCAGTATCCGAACCGTGGCGCTAGGCCGCCCGGCACTACGCGTAAAGTGGGCGCCACCATGTCCAAGAAGACTTTCGAGGAGCTCTTCACCGAGCTCCAGCACAAGGCCGCAAGCGGCGACCCCGCCACCTCCCGCACCGCCGAGCTGGTGGACAAGGGGGTCCATGCCATCGGCAAGAAGGTCGTCGAGGAGGCCGCCGAGGTCTGGATGGCCGCCGAGTACGAGGGCAAGGAGGCGGCGGCCGAGGAGATCTCCCAGCTGCTGTACCACGTCCAAGTGATGATGGTCGCCCGCGGCATCTCCCTGGACGACGTCTACGCCCACCTGTAGAACCCCCCGTTTCACCCCTTCACACAAAGGAAGCCGACCTCATGCTGCGCATCGCCGTCCCCAACAAGGGTTCCCTGTCAGGCCCCGCGGGGGAGATGCTGCATGAGGCCGGCTACCAGCAGCGCCGCGAGTCCAAGGAACTGCGGATCGTCGACCCGGTCAACGAGGTCGAGTTCTTCTACCTGCGCCCCCGCGACATCGCGATCTACGTCTCGTCCGGCCGGCTCGACATCGGCATCACCGGCCGGGACCTGCTCGTCGACTCCGGCGCCGAGTCCGAGGAGATCCTCCCGCTCGGCTTCGCCCGCTCCACCTTCCGCTTCGCCGGCAAGCCCGGCACCGCGACCGGCGTCGAAGACCTCAAGGGCCGCACCGTCGCCACCTCCTACGAGGGCATCGTCGCCGCCTACCTGGCCGACCGGGGCGTCGACGCCTCCGTCGTCCACCTCGACGGCGCCGTCGAGACCGCCATCGAGCTCGGCGTCGCCGAGGTCATCGCGGACGTCGTCGAGACCGGGACCTCGCTGCGCAACGCGGGCCTGGAGGTCTTCGGCGAGCCCATCATGAAGTCCGAGGCCGTCGTGATCCGCCGCTCCGGCGCGGAGCCCGACGCGACCACCGAGCCCAAGGTGCAGCAGTTCCTGCGCCGCCTCCAGGGCGTCCTGGTGGCCCGGACGTACGTGATGATGGACTACGACTGCCGGGTGGAGCAGCTCGAGAAGGCCGTCGCCCTCACCCCCGGCCTGGAGTCCCCGACCGTCTCCCCGCTGCACAACGAGGGCTGGGTCGCCGTCCGCGCGATGGTCCCCGCCAAGGAGGCCCAGCGGATCATGGACGACCTGTACGAGATCGGTGCCCGGGCCATCCTGACCACGGCCATCCACGCCTGCCGTCTCTGAGCACGACCCGGAGCGACACCATGCCCGACACCACGCCGGACCTGCCCGCCCTGCCGGTGACCTTCCGACCGGGGCGCACCCGCGCGGTCCTGACCGTCCTCGCCGTCATCACCTTCGCGGCGATCACGGCGGTCGGGCTGCTGCTGAACGGCCTCGGCCCGGGGGAGAGGCTCAGCTTCGCGCTGACCGGCCTCCTCCTGGCCGGCGTCGTGCTGCTGCTGGCCCGACCCCGGGTCGTCGCCGACGACGCCGGGGTGACCGTCGTCAACCTCACCACCAAGCGGCGCCTCGCGTGGGCCGAGATCGTGCGGGTCAACCTCAGGCAGGGCGACCCCTGGGCCTTCCTGGACCTCAGCGACGGCACCAGCCTGCCCGCGCTCGGCATCCAGCCGGGCATCGCCCGGGAGCGCGCCCTCCACGACGCCCGCGCGCTGCGCGCCCTCGTCGAGGCCCGGTCCCGCGGCGCGTCCGAGACGCCGCGAGGCTGAAGCGGACGCGGCGCCCCTGCCGCGGGCGCCCTTTTCGTGATTAATCTGGGAACGAGGACGCGGTCGTCGCGTCCTCACCCCTGTCGCTCCGCCCGGTGCGCGGGGGACCCCGCTACCCGAGGAGTGACCCCCTCCGGCGATGGACGGACCGTCCTGCAGTACCTGCGCCGCCCCCTGCTGTGACCCCTCACAGGCGGCGGCATCATGACCACCCCCCTGCTGCTCCTGGCAGCCGCGTTCCTGCTGATCCTCGCCAACGGCTTCTTCGTGGCCGCCGAGTTCGGCCTGGTGACCGTCGAACGGCCGGACGCCGAGCAGGCGGCCGCCGGCGGCGACCGACGCGCCCGCCGGGTCGTCGAGTCCCTCAAGGAGCTGTCCTTCCAGCTCTCCGGCACCCAGCTGGGCATCACGATCACCTCCCTCGTCGTCGGCATGCTCGCCGAACCGGCGCTCGCCCGGCTGCTGGACGGCCCGTTCACGGCGATCGGCGTCCCCGACGGCGCCGTACCCGGCGTCGCGGTCGTCGTCGGCATGCTGCTGGCCTCGGCGGTGCAGATGGTGATCGGCGAACTGGTGCCCAAGAACTGGGCGGTGTCCAAGCCGCTGCAGGTGGCGCGCTTCGTCGCGGGCCCGCAGCACGCCTTCGCCCGCGTGTTCCACCCGGTGATCGCCGCGCTGAACGCCGTCGCCAACCGCCTGGTCCGCGCGCTGGGCATCGAGCCCACCGAAGAGCTGGCCTCCGCCCGCACCCCCGGCGAACTCGTCTCCCTGGCCCGGCACTCCGCCCGGGCCGGCGCCCTGGAGCAGGACACCGCGGACCTCTTCGTACGGACCCTCTCGCTGGGCGGACTGACCGCGCAGCACGTCATGACCCCACGGGTGAAGGTCAGCGCCCTGCACTCCTCGGCCACCGCCGAGGACGTGGTCAACCTGACCCGTGCCACCGGTCTGTCCCGCTTCCCCGTCTACCGGGAGAAGATCGACGAGATCGTCGGCATGGTCCACCTCAAGGACGCCCTCGCCGTCCCCGCGCCCGACCGGCTGCGGACCCCCGCCGACCGGATCGCCCGCCCGGCGCTGCTGGTCCCCGAGACCCTGCCCGTCCGGCCGCTGCTGACCCGCCTGCGCAGCGAGCAGCCCATCGCGGTCGTCGTCGACGAGTACGGCGGCACGGCCGGCGTCGTCACCCTGGAGGACATCGTCGAGGAGATCGTCGGCGAGGTCCGCGACGAGCACGACGGCCACGACGTCCCCGAACTCGCCGCCGCCGCCCCGGAGGACGGCCGGCCCGCCTGGGACGTGGCCGGAAGCTGCCGCGTCGACGCCCTGCGACGCGTGGGCCTGGAGGCTCCCGAGGGCCCGTACGAGACCGCGGCCGGGCTCGTCGCCGACCTGCTCGGCCGTATCCCGGCCGTCGGCGACCGGGCCGAACTGCCCGGCTGGCGGCTCTCCGTACGGCAGGTCGGCCACTACCGCGCCGAGCGGATACGCCTGGTGCGCACGGCTCCGGTGTCCGTGCTGGAGGCCGCCCGATGAGCGTCCTGCAACTCCTCTTCGCCGCGCTGCTGGTGCTCGCCAACGGCTTCTTCGTCGGCGCCGAGTTCGCGCTCGTCTCGGTGCGCCGCAGCCAGATCGAGCCCCTTCGCACCGCTCGCGCCCGTCAGGTGCTGTACGGCCTGGAGCGGCTGCCGCAGATGATGGCCGCCGCCCAGTTCGGCATCACCGTCTGCTCGCTGACGCTCGGCGCGGTCGCCGAACCCACGGTGGCGCACCTGCTGGAGCCGGTCTTCGCGTGGATGCACCTGCCGCACGGGGTGATCCACCCGCTCGGCTACGTGATCGCGCTGGCCGCGGTCGTCTTCTGCCACCTCGTCATCGGCGAGATGGTCCCGAAGAACCTCGCGATGGCCGCCCCCGAGAAGGCGGCGCTGTGGCTGAGCCCCGGCCTGGTCGCCTTCGCCCGCCTGTGCAGGCCGATCACCGCGGCGCTCGGCGCCTGTGCCCAGGGCATCCTGCGGCTGTTCCGCGTGGAGCCCAAGGACGAGGTCGAGGCCGTCTTCACCAGCGAGCAGCTCAACCGGCTGGTGGGGGACGCGGGCCAGGCCGGACTGCTCGACCCGGAGGAGCAGGAACGCCTGGAGGACGCCCTGGAGCTGGGCTCCCGTCCGGTGACCGACGTGCTCCTCGCCCGGGAGTCGCTGGTGACGGTCAGCCCGTCGGTCACACCCGGCGAGATCGTCGCCCTCACCGCCCGCACCGGGTACTCGCGCTTCCCGGTCGCCGTGGAGAAGGGCGCCTTCATGGGGTACCTGCACGTCAAGGACGTCCTGGACCTCGAGACCTCGGAGCGTGCCGTCCCCCAGCACCTCTGGCGTCCCATGACCACCCTCCGCCCCGAACTGCCCCTGGACGACGCCCTCACCGTGATGCGTCGCGCGGCGACCCACCTGGCCCAGGTGACGGACGCGTCGGGACGGGTGCTCGGCGTGGTCGCCCTGGAGGACGTCCTGGAACTCCTGGTCGGGGAGGTGCGCGACCCGGCCCACCGGGAGGTGACGCTGGCCGGCTAGGGGCCCGCCGGGTCCTGCGGCCCCCGCCCGGAGAGGACCTCCCCGTACGCCTGCATCAGGTCCGGCAACCGCAGCGTGGCCAGGTCGTCCCGGGTCAGCGAGCCGGGATACACCGACAGGCGCAGGTCGCGGTACGCGCAGCTCTTCTCGTACAGCGTCCGCAGGAAGCGTCCGTTGCCCAGCTCGTCGATCCATCCCTGGTCCACCACGTGCCCCGCGACGGAGCGCAGTTCGTCGAGGGCCTCCTCGTCCCAGACGTCCCCGTTCTCGGCCGCGAGCACCTCGCCGATCGAGGTCAGCTCCAGCGGCCGGTACGAGGGGAAGTCCACGCGGGTCGTGAACCGGGAGGAGAGCCCGGGGTTGGCGGACAGCAGGCGGTCCATGCCCTCCGGGTAGCCGGCGAGGATGACGACGAGGTGGTCGCGGTTGTCCTCGGCCCGCTTCAGCAGCACCTGGAGCGCCTCGTCGCCGTAGGCGTCGCCCTTGCCGTACCCGGAGTTCGACAGGGAGTAGGCCTCGTCGACGAAGAGGACGCCGCCGAGCGCGGAGTCGATCAGCTCGTTGGCCTTCACGGCGGTCTGGCCGAGGTACTCGCCGACCAGGTCGGCCCG
The DNA here is from genome assembly GCF_043204535.1 of Streptomyces sp. NPDC047853. NCBI lineage: Bacteria > Bacillati > Actinomycetota > Actinomycetes > Kitasatosporales > Streptomycetaceae > Streptomyces > Streptomyces sp. NPDC047853. Next base: position 33,115 of record NZ_JBIDCI010000027.1, read on the forward strand.
CTGCGCCTCCACGAGGTGGTCGCCGCCGAGCAGGCCGAGGGCGTAGAAGACCCGGCCCAGGATGCGGGCCACGGTGGTCTTGCCGGTGCCGGAGGGGCCGGAGAAGACGAAATGCCGTTTGGGCGGCTGGACCGGCAGCCCCTGGCCGGCCCGCAGCCGTGCCATGTTGAGCTGCGCGGACAAGGCTTTGACCTGGCGTTTCACCGGTTCCAGACCCACCATGCGCTCCAGCTCCGCGAGCGCCTCCTCCAGTAAGGCCGGATCGGTGGGCCCGGTGGGCAGGGAGGAGTGCGGCCCGTCGGTCCGCTCGCGCACGGCGGGGCCGCTCAGCGAGGGCAGCGGGGCGCCCGGCGGGGGCTCGGGGACCTCGGGGACGGAGAGCTTGAGGCCGCGTTCCTCGGCGCCGAAGAGGGGGTCGAGTCCGTCGGCGCAGTCCAGCCCGTCCGGTCCCGTGCCGGCCTGCGCGAGTCCGGTGAGATCGCCGGTGTCGTCGTAACCGTCTCCCTCGGCGATCGCCGCCAGCCGGGCCGAGGTGTCCATGAAGGCCGGGTCGACGCGGTGCACGGCCCGGTACAGCGGGAGCGCCGCGGCACTGCGGCCCGTTCCCTCGTGGGCCCGGGCCAGCCAGTACCGCAGCTCCTTGCGCTGCGGCTGCTCGCTGCGGCAGCGCATCAGAGCCGTCGACAGCAGCGGCTCGGCCTGTCCGTACATCTCCAGGCGCACGCGGGCCATGCCGCTGAACAGGCCGGCCTCGATACCCAGCAGGGGATCGCCGAGCAGCGGGTCGGTGTGCCGTACGAGTTGCTCCCAGTCCTTGACCAGGTAGGCACGGCAGGCGTGCAGGAAGCGGACCTGGGGGTCGGCGTCCACGGGCGGCAACCCGGCCAGGGCCCGGTCCAGCTCCGGGACGTGGCGGCCGTCCAGCCAGTGGGAGGCGTGCGCCAGCAGCAGGTCGCGGGGGCTCTCCAGTACGGGCTGCACCCACCAGCCCAGCCAGTACCAGGAGTTGAGCGTGCGGCGATGGCGGGCACGCTGCTCGCCGAAGCGCTCCCGGTGCCGGAACATCCTGAGCAGGGCGTTCGTGGTGTCGACGCGCAGCGCGTGCAGTCCCAGCCAGCCGTCGGCCATCGCGGGGTCGATGCGCACCGCGGTCCGGAACTCCTCCTCGGCCTGCGGATAGGCCCCCATGGTGTAGGCGTCCACGCCGCGCAGCCAGGCGAGGTCGGCCGGGGCCTGGGGGCCCCTCGTGCCGAAGTCCATCCCGTCCCCCACGTACCGTGCCCCCGTCGGTATGCCGACGAGCCGTCGCCCGCCGACCGCCTCGGTCAACGGGTGTACCGCGGACCGGAGTTGCAAGGTGCGCGCGGCAACCGCCCGTAGGTCGCACCGTGGGCATCGTACCCGCGGGGGTCTGTCCTCCGAAGGGTGCCGGGGCAGGCCGTTGCGCGAGGCGGGCACGGCCGGGGCACGCGCCGGACGGTGACGGAGGGTGAGCGGATCGCCTCGCGCAGCAGCCGGAAAACGTGCTCGGGGCAGAACGAAGCCCCCGATCACGGGGGAACAATCGGGGGCTTCGCGTCTGTCGGCGGCACCGAACGGCCGCACATCCAGAACGTAAGACCTGTACGACCCCTGGGTCAAGCGAAGTTGAGGCACTCCGGCAGGTTGCGACGGGGCGATCTTCACGAGTTCAGCACATTGCGGAGGGTCCGTCACCCTGCGTGAAAAAGTGCGCCTCAGAGGTGGTTCCCGCGGGACCCGGCAGCATCTCGTACCCCTTCTCCCCCTGGCGCACCAGAAGGTGTGCGAAGGGGCGCGAGGGGTCGTCGGCGAAGTGCCGGCGCTCCGCGGGGATCCACCCGTCCCAGAACGTCCGCTGCTCCGCGCCGTCGCGCGCCCTGCCGCGCGCCCACGCCTCCTCGCGCGGCAGCTCCATCCAGACCAGCCGGGCCAGGTGGGGGCGGAGCGCCGCGCGGCCCGCGCCGACGCCCTCCACGAGGACCACCGGGGCGGGCGGCAGCGGGCGGGGCGCTCCGAAGCGCCGGGTCCGCCAGTCGTAGGGGGCGTAGTGCGCGAGGTCGCCGCGCTCCAGGGGTTCGATCACCTGGCTCAGCAGCCGACCGGTCCAGTCGAACAGTTCGTCGTGGCTGGCGATGTCGTCGAGCCGCAGCACCGGGGCGCCGCCCAGCTCGGCCGCCAGCCGTCCGGCGAACGTGGACTTCCCGGAGCCGGCGTGCCCGTCGACGCCGACCAGACGCACGGGTCCGCAGGAGGGTGGGAGCCGGCGGAGCAGGGCTGCGAGGGCGTGGATGGCGGATCCTGGGCTGCGCGAGGGAACGGACGACGTCCCCCGCACTCTAGCCGCGCCCGTCCGTGGCGTGCGTCCGGCCGGCGGCCGGCCCCTGCACGCCGTCGGGGTCTGGTGTGTGGTTCGGGTCCCGCACCTCGTCGGGGTCCGGTGTGTGGCTCGGGTCCCGCGCCTCGTCGGGGTCCGGTGTGTGGCTCGGGTCCTGCGCCTCGTCGGGCTCTGGTGTGTGGCTCGGGTCCTGCGCCTCGTCGGGGTCTGGTGTGTGGCTCGGGTCCCGCGCCCCGCCCGGGCCCCGCGTCCGGTTCGGCCGCCCCCGCGACGCACGCCACCGGGGCACGCCACTGGTCGACACCAATATTCGTGGCGCGGCGTGCGGAGAAGTGCTGGCAGGACCGGGTTCCTGCGGCCATAGTTGGCGCACAACCGTGCAACGGACCCGCCCGACTCGGACACCTGGGGGTCTTCCACCCATGAGCAGAGCCGAACAGCCGTCCCGCAGAACCGTCCTGGCCGCAGCCGTGGTTGCCGCCGTGGCGGGCAGTGCGGGTCCGGCCACCGCCGCAGCCCCGCCCGCCGCGGACGAGGGCCCGTCGGAACGCGAGCGCACTCCCGCCCGGCAGGTCGACTACCGGGCCTGGACCACGTTCCGCGACTGGCGGCGCGGGTCCGCGGAAGGGGCCCGCGCGGTCGCGGGCGCCCGGCCCGGTGTGGTGATCGGTGCCCCGGCCGGCACCGCCGACTACACCGACCCGCACACCGGCACCACCGCCGCCTGGGAGTACGCGACCTGGACCTCGCCCGTCCACCGGCTGGCCGTGCCCTCGACGGAGGTCATCGCCTCCTGGAACGCGCACACCCCGAGCGGCACCTGGCTCCAGGTCGAACTGAAGGGGAGCTACTCCGACGGCACGGACACCCCCTGGTACGTGATGGGCCGCTGGGCGGCCGGCGACCAGGACATCAAGCGGACCTCGGTCGACGACCAGGGCGACGGCAAGAGCAGCGTCTGGACGGACACCTTCGCCGTCGACGACGCCTCCACGGGGCTGCGCCTGGTCTCCTACCGGCTCAGGCTCACCCTCTACCGCCGCCCCGGCACGAGGACCACGCCCACCGTCTGGCGGCTCGGCGCGATGGGCTCGGACATCCCCGACCGCTTCACCGTCCCGGCCTCCGCTCCCGGCCTCGCCCAGGAGCTGAGCGTCCCGCGTTACTCGCAGGAGATCCACAAGGGTCAGTACCCCGAGTACGACAACGGGGGCGAGGCCTGGTGCAGCCCCACCTCCTCGCAGATGATCATCGAGTACTGGGGCGGCCGGCTCACCGCCGAGCAGCTCGCCTGGGTCGACCCGTCCTACGCCGACCCGCAGGTCTGCCACGCGGCCCGGTACACGTACGACCACCAGTACGCCGGCTGCGGCAACTGGCCCTTCAACGCCGCCTACGCGGCCACCTTCAAGGGGCTCCAGGGCGTGGTCACCCGCCTGGGCTCCCTCACCGACCTGGAGACGCTGATCGCGGCCGGCATCCCGGCCATAACGTCCCAGTCCTTCCTGGAGGAGGAGCTGACCGGGGCCGGCTACGGCACGTCGGGGCACCTGATGACGGTGATCGGCTTCACCGCCGACGGCGACGTGATCGCCAACGACCCCGCCTCGGACGACAACGAGGCCGTGCGCCGCGTCTACCGGCGGCGCGAGTGGGAGAACATCTGGCTGCGCACCAAGCGCTACAACGCGAGCGGCAAGGTCGTCTCCGGCACCGGCGGCGTCTGCTACCTGTACTTCCCGGCGCACCCGAGTCCGCGCCAGCGCAAGGCGCTCGCGGCGGTGGGCGTGCTCTGACCGCACCGCGACGACGGCCCCCGGCAGCGTGGGATCGGCGCCGGGGGCCGTCCGCTGTGAGCAAGGTCTCCGCCACATATGCCGCCAGCGGTGGCAAGGTGGACAGCGTCACCGCGGGGGTCGCCCTCGGCGGGAGGCGGGGGGAGTCCACCGAACTCCGAGATCAGCGAGTAGCCATGACCGCACACACCGCCACAGCCGCCCGTGTCCGTACCGGCGGCCCCAAGGACGACGGCCCGAAGGTCCTCGAACACGTCATGGGCTGGACCCTCGTCGTGGTGGTCGCGATGCTCGTGGTCCAGCTGGGCCTGCTGTGACGTGACCCGGGTGTGACCTGGCCCACGATTCGACCTGCCATACTGCGGAAGTCCCGCTGCCCGTAGGAAACCAGGGTCGAAATTGAACATCAGTCAACAGCGTGCCGACGCCCGCCCCCGGGCGCGCGGCACCGAGCGTTCGCTGGCACGCCGGGCCGAACTCATCGCCATCGGGCGCAGGTTGTTCGCCGACACGTCCTACGACGCGCTCTCGATGGACGACATCGCCCGCCAGGCGCATGTCGCCAAGGGGCTGATCTACTACTACTTCCAGTCCAAGCGGGGCTACTACCTGGCGATCATCCAGGACTCCGTGGCCGAGCTGGTCACGACCGCGGCGGGCGGTACCGAACTGCCGCAGGTGGACCGCGTCCACCGCACCATCGACGGCTATCTGCGCTACGCCGAGCACCACCAGGCCGCCTACCGCACCATCGTCAGCGGCGGAGTCGGCTTCGACGCCGAGGTGCACGCCGTCCGGGACGGGGTGCGCGAGGTGATCGTCGCCACCATCGCCGAAGGGGCGTACGGCCGCTCCGACGTCGGACCGCTGGCCCGCATGGGCCTGCTCTCCTGGGTGTGCGGCGTCGAGGGCGCCACCCTGGACTGGATCGGCCGCCCCGGCCTGCCCCGCGAAACCATGCGTGACCTGCTGGTGAAGTCGCTCGGCGGCACCCTGCGCGCCATCGAGGAGCTGGACCCCGCCTGCCCGGCCCCGGCCGCCGCCCGCCGGGACGCCTGACGCGCACAGCGGAGGGGCGGAGACCCGAGCCGGCCCCCGCCCCTCCGCCCCCCCCGTGGGTCAGGTCAGCCGATCGCCCTGATCAGCTCGCCGTTCGCGGTGTCACCGCTCAGCTCCCAGAAGAAGGTGCCGCCCAGCCCCTGCTGGTCCTTGTACGCCATCTTGGTCGCGATGGTCTGCGGCGTGTCGTAACTCCACCAGTCGTTCCCGCACTTGGCGTACGCCGTACCGGCCACCGTGCCGGTCGCCGGGCAGCTGGTCCTCAGCACCTTGTAGTCCTCGATGCCGTTCTCGTACGTCCCCTTGGCGGGGCCGATGGCGGTGCCGCCCGGTGCCGCCTGGCTGACGCCGGTCCAGCCGCGGCCGTAGAACCCGATCCCGAGCAGCAGCTTCGAGGGCGGGATGCCGAGGCCCTTGAGCTTGTCGATGGTCGCCGACGAGTGGTAACCGGGCTTCGGGATACCGGAGTACGAGGTCAGCGGCGAGTGCGGAGCGGTCGGGCCGGCGGCGTCCCAGGCGCCGAAGAAGTCGTACGTCATCGGGTTGTACCAGTCGACGTACCGGGCCGCTCCCGCGTAGTCGGCCGCGTCGATCTTGCCCCCGGACGTCGCGTCGGCCGTGATCGCCGCGGTGAGCAGGTTGCCGGAGCCGAACTCGGCGCGCAGGGCGCTCATCAGCTTCGGGAACGCGTCCCGGCCGCTGGTGTCGCAGCTCAGCCCGCAGGAGTTGGGGTACTCCCAGTCGATGTCGATCCCGTCGAAGACCTCGGCCCACCGGGGATCCTCGACCAGGTCGTGGCAGGACCGGGCGAACGCGGCGGGGTCCTTCGCGGCCTCCGCGAAGCCGCCGGACCACGTCCACCCGCCGAAGGACCACAGGACCTTGAGACCGGGGTGCTTCTTCTTCAGCTTGAGCAGCTGGTTGAAGTTGCCCCGCGGCTGGTCCCAGGTGTCGGCGACGCCGTCGACGGAATCGGCCGCCGTGTACGCCCGGTCGGTCGCCGCGTAGGCGTCGCCCATGGCGCACTTGCCGCCGGTCACGTTGCCGAACGCGTAGTTGATGTGGGTCAGTTCGGCACCGGAGCCGGACGTCTCGATGTTCTTGACGTGGTACTTGCGGTCGTAGGTGCCCCATTCGGTGAAGTAGCCGACGACCTTGGAACCGGCGGCGGCCCGCGGCGCGGGTGCCGCGGGGGCGGCCGCGGCGGTGGTCGTGGCCGCGCCGGCCAGCAGGCCCGCGCCGAGCGCCGCGGAGCACAGGGCGGCGAGGAGGGCCCGGACGGGGGCCCTCCGGCGTGAGCGGGGCCGGGCGTGGGGGAGGACGCGGGGGAGGTGCGGGACGTGCATCGGGTGTCTCCTCGTGGGGGGAAGAGGGAAACGCGCGCCGATTGGCATGAACGCGGTAATGCGTTCGGTCCGTCACCGTAGGAGGACTAGACCAGTGGGGTCAATGGTTCGGACCATCTTCGGGGCGGAGCGCCGGGATCGAGGGCCGGCGGACCGGCCGGGGCATTTCCTGAAGTAAGCGGTCGTTAACTGGTGACTCCATGCCTCCGATCGGGCATACTCACAGCGCACAGCCGCTGGTCAGCCGCTTCCGCGACCCGGGAGTGCGAGCATCGGCCTGGCCCGAACGACCCGGCGGAACCGCCTCCACCCAAGGCGCACGTCCGCCGTCGCGCCCGACAGGGAGGAGAGCGTCGCCATGCCCGACCGCGCCCCGCAGCCGGTGGACCGGCAACTGCCCACGGACGAGGCACGGGATCTGATCTCGCTCGTCCGCGACATCGCGCAGCGTGAGATCGCCCCGAACGCGGCCGAGGAGGAGGACGCCGGACGCTTCCCGCGCCAGGTCTTCGCCCTGCTCTCCGACTCCGGCCTGCTCGGCCTGCCCTACGACGCCGAGTACGGCGGCGGCGAGCAGCCCTACGAGGTCTACCTCCAGGTCCTCGAGGAGCTGGCCGCGGCCCGGCTCACGGTGGGCCTCGGCGTCAGCGTGCACACCCTCGCCTCCTACGCGCTCGCCGCCTACGGCACCAAGGAACAGCAGGTCGAGCACCTCCCCGCGATGCTCGGCGGCGGCCTGCTCGGTGCCTACTGCCTCTCCGAGCCCGCCTCCGGGTCCGACGCCGCCTCGCTGCGCACCAAGGCCGTGCGCGAGGGCGGCGACTGGGTGATCACCGGCACCAAGGCGTGGATCACGCACGGCGGCGTCGCCGACTTCTACACCGTCATGGCGCGCACGGGCGAGGAGGGACCGCGGGGCATCACCGCCTTCCTGGTCCCCGCCGACGCCGAGGGGCTGAGCGCCGCGGTGCCGGAGAAGAAGATGGGGCTCAAGGGCTCGCCCACCGCACAGGTCCACCTGGACGGCGTGCGGGTGTCCGACACCCGACGCCTCGGCGACGAGGGGCAGGGCTTCGCGATCGCCCTGTCCGCGCTCGACTCGGGGCGGCTGGGCATCGCCGCCTGCGCGATCGGTGTGGCCCAGGCGGCGCTGGACGAGGCGGTGTCCTACGCGGCGGAGCGCCGGCAGTTCGGCAAGCCGATCGCCGACTTCCAGGGGCTGCGCTTCATGCTCGCCGACATGGCCACCCAGATCGAGGCCGGCCGCGCGCTGTACCTGACGGCGGCACGGCTGCGGGACGCCGGACTGCCCTTCGCCAAGCAGGCCGCCATGGCCAAGCTGCACTGCACCGACACGGCGATGCGGGTCACCACCGACGCCGTGCAGGTCCTCGGGGGGTACGGCTACACCGCCGACTTCCCCGCCGAGCGCTACATGCGCGAGGCGAAGGTGCTGCAGATCGTCGAGGGCACCAACCAGATCCAGCGCATGGTCATCGCCCGTCACCTCGCGGGTCCCGAGGGACGCTCCAGTCACCGGTGACGCTCCAGTCACCGGTGACGGCGAAGTCGCCGGCCACGCCGAACCCGCCGGTGACGCGGAGGTCGCCGGTGGTGAAGAAGTCCCCGAGTCCGCGCGGCGGCGCCGCCAGTCGCACCCACTCCGGGTCGTCGCGTCCCGGCAGGGTGCGGCCGCGGTCGGCCCAGGTCCGCATCAGCTCACGGTAGATCGGCGGGTCCGGGGGCTGCGGGGCCGGCGGAACCGGTCCCGCGGGCACCGGGACGAACGCGCGGCGCCGAGGCCCGGTCGCCGAGTACGTGGGGGTCATACCCGGGCAACGCGGCGGCGTGCGGACAGGTCACCGGCGCCCGGAATCGAGAGTGAGTTCGCGGCTGTCCGCCGCCGAGTCGGCGGCGTCGCACGGTGCCTGACGCACCGTCGCTCCCGGCGGCCTCCCGCGGACAGCGCTCCGCCCGCTCCACGGCCGTGCGCGGGCCGTGGAGCGGGTGGGTGCACGCATGGGGGCGACCACCCCGGACGGCGCCCGCCCGGGTGGCACACCTGGGCTCAGGCCGCCTCGCGCCGCATCGTCGGCACGCGCATCGGGCGCGAGCCCGGACCGCCGACGTGGGAGAAGGGCTGGGTCCGCCAGTCGAGGCCCTGGGGGAGCGTCAACAGCAGGGCGGTGTCCTGCTCGTGGGGCTGGAACGACTCGTCCGCCGGACGGGCGTCGGTGGCCCTGCGGCCGGTGCCCGCACACGCCGTGAGACCGAACGGGTTCCACGGGGAGGCGCACAGCGCGTGCTGCGGCAGCACCTCCTCGTCCGCCAGCAGCGCGATGGGCTGCGCGCAGTCCGGGCAGATCACCCGGTACATCTCGAACGTGTCGTAGGTGTCGAGCTCCTCCTCGTCGAGGGCGTCGGGTTCGACGCCCTCCGGAAGGGGCTCGACGACCGGCTGCTGCCGCTTGGACGTGGTACGTCCAGGGCGCTTAAGACTCTGCATGGGATTCTCCCCCTCGGGCTGGGCCGTGACGGCACTGCGGCCTCGACCACAGCAAGCACTTCCCGTCCCCCCTACGGGGTAATCACGAGAACATCACGGAGAACGGCCCGGAGGTGTGGTCTTCGTCACATGCCCCGCGCAACCGCCCCCGGTGGCCGGTTCGTACCCCGCCGGTCCGTCGGCCGACCGCCCGTCACATCACGAACAGGGCATGACCTGGACCGCTCAGGTATCCGAGGAGATCAAGCGCACTGTAGGTTCTTGCGCCATGGAGGAGCTGGACCGACAGATCGTGCAGCTGCTCGTCAGGGACGGGCGGATGAGCTACACGGACCTGGGCAAGGCCACGGGCCTGTCCACGTCCGCCGTGCACCAGCGGGTGCGACGGCTGGAGCAGCGTGGCGTCATCCGCGGGTACGCCGCGGTCGTCGACCCGGAGGCCGTCGGGCTGCCGATGACCGCCTTCATCTCCGTGAAACCGTTCGACCCCAGCGCCCCCGACGACATCGCGGACCGGCTGGCCGGGGTTCCCGAGATCGAGGCCTGCCACAGCGTGGCGGGCGACGAGAACTACATCCTCAAGGTGCGCGTGGCCACCCCGCACGAGCTGGAGGAGCTGCTCGCCCGGGTCCGCTCTCTCGCGGGCGTGTCGACCCGGACCACCGTGGTGCTGTCCACGCCCTACGAGGCCCGGCCGCCCCGCGTCTGACCGTCGCCGCGGGCCACGGTGCCGGCCCGGCAGGGGGCGGCCGGGCCGGCAGCCGGTCACCGGTCGGGAGCGGGGCGCCCCCGTGCAGCGCCGACCTGCGTGCCGGTCGGTCCGCACGAGGGGCGAGACTGGTGTCCATGAGCGAGCCCACCACCCCGTCCACGACCGTCCTGCTGCGCCGCGGCGAGGTCCACAGTCCCGCCGACCCCTTCGCGACGGCGATGGTCGTCGAACGCGGCCAGGTCGCCTGGGTCGGCTCCGAGGGCGCCGCCGACGCCTTCGCGGACGGCGTGGACGAGGTGATCGACCTGGACGGCGCCCTGGTCACCCCGGCGTTCACCGACGCACACGTGCACACCACGAGCACCGGCTTCGCCCTCACCGGCCTCGACCTCTCCGGCGCTCCCACCCGGGAGGCCGCCCTCGCCCTGGTGCGGGACTTCGCGGCGGCCCGGCCGGGCGACCGCGTCCTCCTCGGGCACGGCTGGGACGCCTCCCGCTGGCCCGACGGGCTGCCCCCGACGCGCGCGGAGCTGGACGAGGCCACCGGCGGCCGCCCCCTCTACCTCAGTCGAATCGACGTCCACTCGGCCGTCGTCACCACCGCCCTGCTCGACCTGACCCCGGGGGCCGGCGACCGCGCGGACGGTCCGCTCACCGCCGACGCGCACCACGCCGTACGCGCGGCCGCCCTCGGAGCCGTGTCCCCCGCCCAGCGCGCCGAGGCCCAGCGCGCCGCCCTCGCACACGCCGCCTCCCTCGGTATCGGCACCGTTCACGAATGCGCAGGACCGGAGATTTCCTCCGAGGACGACCTCACCGGCCTGCTGCGGCTGTCGGCCACCGAGGCCGGACCCCGGGTCATCGGCTACTGGGCCGAACGGGATGTCGACAAGGCGAGGGAACTGGGCGCGGTCGGCGCCGCCGGCGACCTCTTCGTCGACGGCGCCCTCGGCTCCCACACCGCCTGCCTGCACCAGCCGTACGCCGACGCCGGTCACTCCGGCATCGCCTACCTGGACTCCGCCGACGTCGCCGCGCACGTCGTCGCCTGCACCGAGGCCGGTCTCCAGGCGGGCTTCCACGCCATCGGGGACGCCGCCGTGACCGCCGTCGTGGAGGGGGTGCGCGCCGCCGCCGACAAGCTCGGCCTCGCGCGCGTCCGCGCCGCCCGCCACCGCGTCGAGCACGCCGAGATGCTCACCCCCGAGACCGTCGCGGCCTTCGCCGAACTGGGCCTGACCGCCTCCGTCCAGCCCGCCTTCGACGCCCTGTGGGGCGGCGAGGACGGCATGTACGCCCGCCGCCTGGGCGCCGAACGGGCCCGCACCCTCAACCCCTACGCCGCCCTGCTGCGCGCCGGTGTCCCGCTCGCCTTCGGCTCCGACAGCCCCGTCACGCCCCTCGACCCGTGGGGCACCGTCCGGGCCGCCGCCTTCCACCGCACGGCGGAACACCGCGTCTCCGTGCGGGCGGCGTTCACCGCGCACACGCGCGGCGGCTGGCGGGCGATCGGCCGCGACGACGCGGGCGTCCTGGTGCCGGGCGCCCCCGCCGACTACGCGGTCTGGCGTACCGGCGCCCTGGTGGTCCAGGCCCCCGACGACCGGGTCGCACGCTGGTCGACCGACCCGCGTTCCGGCACCCCCGGCCTGCCCGACCTCACCCCGGGCCGGGAACTGCCCGTCTGCCTGCGCACCGTCGTGGGGGGCCGGACCGTCTTCGTACGGCCGGGCGAGTGATCTCCACGGCCGACGGGGCGATGATCTTCCGCCGCGTACGACCTGCGGCTCCGCCCCGCTGACCTGGGCATTGGTGCGGAAGCCGCAGGTCGAACGACTGTTGACAGGCGACGGCGGGGGGCCGGTAGGTTCGGCCGAGTCCACCACCGGACGTCCGACCGGGGAATCCTCCGCGCACGCGTCGCGGCGCCGCTGGGTCAGGGACGGTGTGCCGCACCGGGGCACCGTCGCTGGGAGCCAGGCTCAGCGCTCTCGCCGCGACGAGGGAACGTTCCCGCCGGTCGGGAGGTGTGACCCGGGTGGGGCCCGGGCGCTCAGTAGACAACGGCTCTCGGTCGATCCGCAGCCAGCGGGTCCCAGGTCGGCCCGAAGGGCGCCGGGCCCCCATCCGCAGCGACAACGGTACGCAAGCGTGCATCCCTACCCCGGTCCACGGGAAACGACACCGCCGTACGCACGTCCTGTCACGTCGGCGCAGGCCGCGGCCATTAAGGTGGTGCTCTGCGTACGGACATGAAGGGGCAGCGGTGAACGACGGCGACGGGACGCCCGCGGCAGCGGGGCGGGGGAGGCGGTTCGATCCCCTGGGTACGGCCTTGGTGATCATCCCGACCTACAACGAGGCGGAGAACATCAAGGCGATCGTCACGCGCGTGCGCGAGGCGGTCCCCGAGGCGCACGTCCTCGTGGCCGACGACAACAGCCCGGACGGCACGGGCAAGCTCGCCGACGAGCTGGCCGCCGGGGACGACCATGTCCAGGTCCTGCACCGCAGGGGCAAGGAAGGCCTGGGCGCCGCCTACCTCGCGGGCTTCCGCTGGGGCCTGGAGCACGGCTACGGCGTGCTGATCGAGATGGACGCCGACGGCTCCCACCAGCCGGAGGAACTGCCCCGCCTGCTCACCGCCCTCAAGGGGGCCGACCTGGTGCTCGGTTCCCGCTGGGTGCCCGGGGGCCGGGTGGTGAACTGGCCCAAGTCCCGCGAGTTCATCTCCCGGGGCGGCAGCATGTACTCGCGTCTCGCGCTCGACCTGCCGCTGCGCGACATCACCGGCGGCTACCGCGCCTTCCGCCGCGAGACCCTGGAGGGCCTCGGCCTGGACGAGGTCTCCTCGCAGGGCTACTGCTTCCAGGTCGACCTCGCCCGCCGGGCGATCAAGGCCGGCTACCACGTCGTCGAGGTGCCGATCACCTTCGTCGAGCGCGAGCACGGCGACTCCAAGATGAGCCGCGACATCCTCGTGGAGGCCCTCTGGCGGGTCACCACGTGGGGTGTGGGGGAGAGGGTCGGCAAGGTCCTGGGGCGCGACAAGCAGCCCGACAGGGCAGCGGGTGAGCCGACCGCCGGCGCTTCCCGCGAGAGGGCCGACGAACCGGCGGAGCCGGCGTCGGGGCCGTCCGGGGAGGCCGCCCAGGGGCACGCCGGGAAAAGCGACAAGTCGACCCCGGCGCCCGACGAGAGCGCCTGACGCCCCCTTACGCCGCGCTGAGCCGGGGGCAGGCACACTGGGGGTATGACGACTGGCGCTCAGACCCCCAGGTCCCCCGCCCGGCCCCCACGCTCCCGCCTGCGCACGTTCCTGCCGTTGGGTGTCGCCGCCTGGCTCGTGCTGGAGGTCTGGCTGCTGACCGTGGTCGCGGGCGCCTCCAGTGGCTTCGTGGTCTTCCTGCTGCTGGTCGCGGGCATCGTCCTCGGCTCCGTGGTCATCAAGGCGGCGGGCCGCCGAGCCTTCCGGAACCTGACCCGGACGGTGCAGCAACAGCAGTCCGGCATGCCCCCCGAGGCCCGGCCGAACAGCGAGGGCAACGGCCTGATGATGCTGGGCGGACTGCTCCTGATCCTCCCCGGCCTGATCTCGGACGCGCTGGGGCTGCTCATGCTGCTGCCCCCGGTCCAGAAGGGGGTGAGCCGGTACGCGGAGCGGACGGTGGAGCGCAAGCTCCGTGAGGCCCGTCCCGGCACCCTGGGCGACGCCTTCCGCCAGGCCCGCATGCACCAGCCGGACGGCAGGGTCGTCCAGGGCGAGGTCGTGCGCGACGACCCGGACGACGCCCCGCAGGGCCCCCGCCCGCCGCTGGCGCGCTGAGCGGAAGCGTGCCGTCCGGGGAGCGGTCCCCGGACGGCACGCGGCAGCCGGCACACGGCAGCCGGCACACGGCAGCAAAAACCGCGGGTGCCGTACGTGAAGTTCACGTACGGCACCCGCGGTGTTCGTTGCCTACGGTTTCCCGCTACGCACTCTTGCGGCTGTCACGCGGATGCACCGCGATGTTCATCGCGCCGGAGCGCAGAACGGCCAGCCGCTCCTCGAGGACCTCTTCGAGTTCCTCGCGGGTGCGGCGCTCCATCAGCATGTCCCAGTGCGTACGCGCGGGCTTGGCCCTCTTTTCCTCAGGGCCGTCGCCGTCCACGAGGAGTGCCTGGGCCCCGCAGACCTTGCACTCCCACTCCGGCGGGATCTCCGCCTCCACCGAGAAGGGCATCTCGAACCGATGCCCCTTCTCGCATGCGTACTCCACGGCCTGGCGCGGGGCCAGGTCGATGCCGCGGTCCGTCTCGTAGCTGGTCACCACGAGGCGCGTGCCGCGAAGAGCTCGCTCACTCATGAATCGTGCCTCCCGGGCTTGTCGCCCACAGGACAGGTGTCGCTGTCGTCGTCATCCGGTCAACGTCCGGGCGGCGGTAAAGATTCCCGTCCCGACTCCCGTTCCGGGCGTCTGCGTCGCCGTCGCAGCCGCAGCCTTGCTCCAGTGCAGTACCCGCCGACGCCCGGTTTGTCACCTCTGCTCATAGATGTGACATAGCGTTTCGGCGCCATTGACGCGCAGTAACGGTACGCCTGGCAGGCCAAACGCGTACACTACAGCGCTTTCGTGCCGAGTGCTAAATCCTCGCCGGTACGGGATTGCCCGCGTCGTCGATCGCCCGCCGCACCGGGACCCGCGCGAGCAGCGCGAAACCGATGACGAAGAACGCCACCAGGGAGATGATCGCGTCCCGGTAGCTCCCGGTCAGCTGGTAGGTGAGACCGAACAGCAGGGGCCCCAGCCAGCTCATCCCGCGGTCGCTCAACTCGTACGCCGAGAAGTACTCGGCCTCCTTGCCGGGCGGCACCAGGTGGGAGAAGAGGGAGCGGGACAGCGCCTGGCTGCCGCCGAGGACGAGTCCGATCCCGGCGGCCAGCACGAAGAACCACACCGGTTCCCCGGCCGGCAGGAAGTACCCGGCCGCGAGGGTCACCGTCCAGGCCACCAGCGACCCGAGGATCGTGCGCTTCGCCCCGTACGCGCGGGCCAGCCTGCCGAGCGCCAGCGCGCCCGCCACCGCCAGGAGCTGCACCAGCAGCACGGCCACGATGAGCGTGGACTGCCCGAGGCCGAGTTCCTCGGAGCCGTAGACCGAGGCCTGGGAGATCACCGTCTGGATGCCGTCGTTGTAGACGAGGTACGCCAGCAGGAAGGCCAGGGTCAGCGGGCGGCGGCGCATGTCGCGGACGGTCGCCGCGAGCTGCCGGAAGCCCGGCAGCGCCGCCGCGCGCGCGGGCACGCGGCGGTCGCGCAGCCGTCGCAACGGGATCAGCGCGAAGGCGCCCCACCAGAGTCCGGCCGACGCCAGGCAGACGCGGACCGCCGCGCTCTCGCTGAGCCCGAAGGAGTCGTGGGCGGTGTAGAGGATCAGGTTCGCGACCAGGACCAGCGCCCCGGCCGCGTAGCCGAAGGCCCAGCCCCGCGAGGAGACCGCGTCGCGTTCCTCGGGCCGGGCGATCTGGGGGAGGTAGGAGTTGTAGAGCATCATCGCCACGGACTGCGCGGCGTTGGCGACGACCAGGAGCAGTCCGCCCAGCAGGTAGCGGTCGCCGTCGAGGAAGAACATGGCGGTCGTCGCCCCCGCGCCGGTGTACGCGGCGGCGGCCAGCAGCGGCTTCTTGCGCCCCGAGCGGTCGGCCGCGGCACCCACCAGGGGCATCACGAGCACCGCGACGATCACCGACAGCGAGACCGAGTACGCGAAGAAGGACCCGGCACGCACCGGAATGCCGAGCGGGTGGACGTAGCCGTCCGCGCCCGCCGCCGACTCGGCGACCGACGTCAGATAGGGGCCCAGGAACACGGTGAGCACGCTGGTGGAGTAGACCGAGCACGCCCAGTCGTAGACGTACCAGCCGCGCTGCTCGCGCCGTCGGCCGTCCGCGTCGTCGGCCGCGTCCGTCCTCAGGGTGTCGGTACCCACCCGTGCCCTCGCCTCCCCGGGAGCACGCGACGCCCCGGGGTCCGGTCGCGGGTCCAGGCGGTCCCCGACGGTCTCAGACCCAGACGCCGCGGTCCTCCATGACCTCGCGCAGTGTGTCGATGTGATCGGTCATGATGCCATCCACTCCCAGGTCCAGGAGCCGGTGCATCCGGTCGGGATCGTTCACCGTCCACACGTGCACCTGGAGCCCGCGGGCGTGGGCGGCGCGCACGAAGCGGTGGTCGACCACCTGGATGCCCGACTGGGCCTCGGGCACCTGCGCCGCCACCGCCGAACGGCGCAGAGCGGCCGGCACGCCCCACGAGCGCAGCCGCAGGTTGAGGACGCCCCGGGTGCCGTACGAGGTCGCCAGGCGCGGGCCGGCCAGGCGCTGGGCGCGGACCACGCGTGCCTCGGAGAAGGAGCCGACGCAGATCCGGTCCCAGCCGCCCGTCCGTTCGATCAGCTCCAGCAACGGCAGCAGCGCCGACTCCGCCTTGACGTCGATGTTCCAGCGCACCTCCGGGAAGGTCTCCAGCAGCTCCTCGAAGAGCGGCACCGGTTCCTCGCCCGCCACGCGCGCCCGGCGCACCCTCTCCCACGGGAGGTCGGCGATCCGCCCGGCCCCGTCCGTCACCCGGTCCAGGGTCGCGTCGTGGAAGGCGACGAGTTTCCCGTCGCGGGTCGCGTGTACGTCGGTCTCGATGTACCGGTAGCCCGCCTCGACCGCGCGCCGGAACTGCCGGAGGGTGTTCTCCAGGCCGTCCGCCGCCCCACCGCGGTGGGCGAAGGCGATCGGACCGGGGTGGTCCAGATAGGGGTGGCGGGGGTGGCGTATCGGGGTGGTCACCGACGCAGTATCGCGCGGCGGGGCCGAGCGGCGGCAACCACCGTGCTGCCGCCCGATGCCGGCGGGACGGCGAACAGGCGCAGGAACACCTGGGCGAGCGGGCCGATCGTCACGGCGTACAGCAGGGTGCCGACACCGACCGTGCCGCCGAGGGCGAAGCCCGTCGCCACCACGGTGATCTCGACGGCGGTCCGCACCAGACGCACCGAGAGGCCCGTCCGCCGGTTCAGCCCGGTCATCAGGCCGTCCCGCGGGCCCGGACCGAATTGAGCGGCGATGTACAGGCCGGTCGCCGCGCCGTTCAGGACGATCCCCGCCACCATCATGGTGATCCGCGCCGTCCAGCCGTGGGCGTCGGGCACGACGGCCAGCGTCGCGTCCATCGCGGCGCCGATCACCAGCACGTTGGAGACCGTGCCGAGTCCCGGGCGCTGGCGCAGCGGGATCCACAGCAGCAGCACGGCCGCGCCGACCACGGTCAGCACCAGGCCCATCGACAGGCCCGTGTGCTCGGCGAGGCCCTGGTGCAGCACGTTCCACGGCTCCAGACCGAGCCCGGACGCGACCAGCAGCGCCGAACTCGCGCCGTACAGGACGAGGCCGCCGTAGAGCTGTGTCAGTCGCCGCGTGAGATGCCGCGGTCCGGATCGCCTGGACATGACATGCCCCCTGGGTGGTGGTAGTGGCCTGCTGCATGACACCCTGTGGCTTGATAAGCAGAGCCAACCAGGGCCAATTCGGAGAAGGTGGACTGATTTCCATGGCGCAGTGGACTTCTGCCGTGGGGGCGGGACAGCTCGCGCGGCTGCTCGGCTCCCAGCAGGACCGCCCGGCCGGGCCCGGCACCCGCCGCCCGCCGGCCTACCGCGCGCTCGCCGACGGCATCCGGCTGCTCGTCCTGGAAGGACGTGTCCCCGTCGCCGCCCGGCTGCCCGCCGAACGCGAGCTGGCCCTCGCCCTGACCGTCAGCCGCACCACTGTCGCCGCCGCCTACGAGGCCCTGCGCGCCGAGGGCTTCCTGGAGTCCCGGCGCGGCGCGGGGAGCTGGACCGCGGTCCCGGCCGGCAACCCCCTGCCCGCGCGCGGCCTGGAGCCCCTGCCCCCGGAGGCCCTCGGGTCGATGATCGACCTCGGCTGCGCGGCGCTGCCCGCGCCCGAACCCTGGCTCACCCGGGCGGTGCAGGGCGCGCTGGAGGAACTCCCCCCTTACGCGCACACCCACGGCGACTATCCGGCCGGACTGCCCGCGCTGCGCTCGATGATCGCCGAGCGCTACAGCGCGCGCGGCATCCCGACCATGCCCGAGCAGATCATGGTGACCACGGGGGCCATGGGCGCGATCGACGCCATCTGCCACCTGTTCGGGGGACGTGGCGAGCGCATCGCCGTGGAGTCGCCGTCGTACGCCAACATCCTCCAGCTGATGCGTGAGGCCGGGGCCCGGCTCGTCCCCGTCGCGATGGCCGAGGGGCTCACCGGCTGGGACGTGGACCGCTGGCGCCAGGTGCTGCGCGACGCCGCGCCGCGCATCGCGTACGTGGTCGCCGACTTCCACAACCCCACCGGCGCACTCGCCGACGATGACCAGCGGCGGCGGCTGGTGGACGCCGCCCGCTCGGCGGGGACGGTGCTCGTGGCCGACGAGACGATGAGCGAGCTGTGGCTGGACGACGACGTCGAGATGCCGCGCCCGGTGTGCGCCTTCGACCCGGCCGGTTCCACGGTCGTCACCGTCGGCTCCGCCAGCAAGGCGTTCTGGGCGGGCATGCGCATCGGCTGGGTCCGCGCCGCGCCCGACGTGATCCGCAGCCTGGTCGCCGCGCGCGCGTACGCGGATCTGGGCACGCCGGTACTGGAACAGCTGGCGGTGAACTGGCTGTTCAGCACCGGGGGCTGGGAGCAGGCGGTGGCGGTGCGCCGCGCACAGGCCCGGCAGAACCGGGACGAGCTGGTGGGCGCGGTGCGTCGGGAGCTGCCCGACTGGGAGTTCGAGGTGCCGCGCGGTGGGCTCACGCTGTGGGTGCGGACCGGAGGGCTCTCGGGCTCCCGGCTCGCCGAGGCGGGGGAGCGGGTGGGGGTGCGGGTCCCCTCCGGGCCGCGGTTCGGGGTCGACGGGGCCTTCGAGGGCTATGTCCGGCTGCCGTTCACCGTGGGCGGCGCGGTGGCCGAGGAGGCCGCGGCGCGGCTCGCCGCGGCGGCCCGGCTGGTGGAGAACGGTGGCGTCGGCGGCGGGGGCGAGGGGCCGCGGACGTTCGTGGCGTAGCGGGGACGCGCCGACCCCGGCGACGGGATCCGGGCGCCCCCTCCGTCGGCGGCCCGGATCCCGGCGGCCGGGAGCGCGGTGTGACGCGTGGGTCAGGAGGTCTCCGCCGCGCCCGCCTCGGCCGGGACCTTCTCCGTGCGGACCGGGCCGATGGCCACCGCCGTCTCCGAGGAGGGCTGCGCGACGGTCGCCGCTTCCAGCGCGACCGGCGCCGGCGGGGCGTCCGCCAGGGGCTTCCCGGGCTCGCCCGGCTCGCCGGGCTCCTCCGTCCCGGACCGGGACTCCGCCGGGGTGTCCGTCTCCCTCGTGGCGGGGGTGCTGGTCCTGTCGGCGGCGACGGTCTTGTCGGTGACCCCGGTCCTGACGGTGAGGACGGCCTTGTCGAGGGCGATGACCTTGTCGGGGGAGGGGGTCTTGTCGGGGGCGATGACCTTGTCGGGGGAGGGGGTCTTGTCGGGGGCGACGGCCATGTCGGGCGAGGGGGCCTTGTCGGTGGCGACCGTCTCCCCGGCCGGGCCGTGCTTCCCGGTGGTGCCGCCCTGCTCGGTGGTGCCGCCCTTCCCGGTGGTGTCGGCTCGTTCGGTGGTGTCGCCTCTTCCGGTGGTGGCGGTCTCCGCCTGGGCCGGAGTCCCGGACCCGCCCTCCGCCTCCGCCGGCACCGGAGCCCGCTCGCCGTCCGCGGGCGTCGTGCGGGGCGGGAGCAGGTCGAGGACGGCCTGCCGCTGAGCCTCGCTGGTGGCGTCGTCGTAGGGGTCCGGGGTGGCCGGGACCTGGAGGCGGTGCACCGGGCCGGTGCCCAGGCGGGCGTAGCCGCGACCGGGCGGAACCTGTTCGACGGGGGTGGTGTGCGGCGGCGCGCCCAGCACGGCCGCGAGCTCGTCCGCGGTGGCCGGGCCGAGGACGACCCGCGCGCGGGTGTGCTGCCGCACGGCGTCGCCCAGGCCGGCCAGGGCGTCCAGCTGATCCGCGACGACCACCGTCACGTTCGCGGCGCGGCCGTGGCGCAGCGGGACCTGGAGCAGGGTCTGCGGGTCCCTGCGGCCGTCCGTGGAGGCCAGGTGCGCGAACGCGCTCGGCCGGTCGAGGAAGATCCACAGGGGCCGCCGGGTGTCGTCGGGCGCCGGCCGGCCCTCCTGACGAGCCCGGTTGACGGCGATCAGCCGCCGTTCCGTCTCGGCCGCCGCCCATTCGAGGCTGGTCAGTGCCCCGGTGAGGCCGCACTCGACGGCGAGCACGCCGTCCCGGCCGACCAGGCAGGCGTACTCGCCGGTGCCGCCGCCGTCGACGATGAGCAGGTCGCCGTGGTGCACCGCCTGCAGCGCGACCGAGCGGAGCAGGGTGGAGGTGCCTGTTCCGGGCTGGCCCAGCACGAGCAGGTGGGGTTCGGTCGAGCGGATGCCGGTGCGCCAGACCACCGGCGGTACGTCCCGTCGCTCCTCGCCGTGGGTGAGCGGGAGCGTGCGCTGGACCCGGGTCGGGTCGGTGAAGCCGAGGACGGTCTCGCCGGGCGCCGTCACGAACCGCTGGGCGGCGATGTCGGTGGGCAGCGCGGTGAGCACGTCGACCGAGAGGTGGTTGGCCTCCTCGTTCCACGCGAAGTGGTATTCGCGCCCTCGGCCGGACTTCGCCGCGAGCAGGTGCTCGATGCGCGCCCGGGACTCGGCCTCCCCGTCGGTGAAGAACGCGGGGTAGCGGATCACCAGGTGGGCGAAGCGGCCGTTGTCGTCGAACTCGTACGCCGGGAAGGCCTTCTCCCACTCGCCGCCGTGGGCGTAGAGGGGGTCGGGGTCCTCGGCGAGCGAGAAGTAGGGGACCAGGGCCTCGTAGAGGGACTGGAGGCGCTTGGTCTGGGCGTCGTCGGGGCCCTCGGGCTCCGCCGGGGCGCGGTCACGGCCCTGCCAGGCAGCCGCCGCCATCAGGCTGATGGCGGCCAGCAGCGGACCGTACGGCACGAGTGCCACGACCAGGACCACCGAGGCCACCAGGAACAGCAGCGCGCCGCGCCGGTCCTTGGGGGTCTCGGTCCATCTGCGCCGCGCGGCCGCGGCCAGGCGGCGCAGACCTCGGGCGATCGTGATCAGTGGCTGGAGGACGTCGGTGGCGCTGTCGGCCGCCGTCCGGGCCAGCTCCCGGCTTCGGGCGAGCTGTGCGCCGCCGTTGCTCAGAATGCGGGGGAGGGGCCGCCGGGCCACTGCTGCCTCCTGGAGGTACGTACGTGCGGATGTCGGGCGGTGGTGCGGGCCGTCAGAACTTGATTCCGCCGAGGAGGCCCGCCAGGCTCTCGCCGCCCGCCTTGATGCTCGGGGCGATGGCGGTGCTCGCGAGATAGAACCCGAAGAGGACCGCGACGAGCGCGTGGGAGGCCTTGAGGCCGTCCTTGCGGAAGAAGATGAAGACGACGATGCCGAGCAGGACCACGCCTGAGATCGAGAGGATCATGTGAGTTCTCCTGGTTCGCGGGGACAGTCACCATGAGTACTTCCAGGATCACAGCATGTATCCATACGATTAAAGGTGCAAATGGGGGAAATTCGGCGAATTTGCCCCGGGTGGCGTAGTGCTTCTCTCGGCCGGTTGAGCAGGGCGGTTGCGCCCTGCCGGGTCCGTGCTGATCTTTACCTCGGGCACGTCGGCTGAGGTGCGGCACGAGCCGCTACCCTGGCGATTCACTCGTACGGCCGCGCCGCTCGCGGCCGTACGCACACCCAGTCCCCAACGTTCACGTCGTGAAGCGTTCGTAGTGAGAGGTGGTCCGGCCGATGAGCGAAGCCCCCGACCCCGAGGTCGTGGAGCTGGCGACCAAGATCTTCGATCTGGCCCGGCAGGGGCGGACCGAGGAGCTGGTGGCGTACGTCGACGCCGGTGTGCCGGCCAACCTCACCAACGACCGCGGCGACTCCCTCGTCATGCTCGCCGCCTATCACGGCCACGCCGACGCGGTGCGCGCCCTGCTGGCGCGCGGCGCCGAGGCCGACCGCATCAACGACCGCGGGCAGACGCCTCTCGCCGGCGCCGCCTTCAAGGGCGAGACGGACGTCACCCGGGCGCTTCTGGAGGCCGGCGCCGACCCGGCCGCGGGCACCCCGTCGGCCGTGGACACGGCGCGGATGTTCGCCCGCACGGAGCTGCTGGAGCTGTTCGGCGTCCACTGACCGGGCGTCGGGCCGATCCCGCTCCGGATCGGCTGCACCCATTCTGACCAGGTAAAACACGAACAACGGGGGAGGCGGTACCGGGCCGCCGAAATTTCGGTCGCGGCAGATGTGACCGCCGGGTCATCATGACGACGTGGTTCACGGACGCGATGGCTGGGCAGGTGTTGCCGCACCGCGCGGGCCGTGACACGGCCCGCACGGGCCATCGACGAGAGGCAGAGGAACATGGTCTTCAGCAAGCAAGAGACGGTGGGCGCTTCGACGTGTCGGCGTACGGCCAGGTAACGCGTGGTTCCCGATTGCGTCGACGCTTGATGTGAGGCTGTTTCCCATGTTCGATCCGGTCATAGCGCCCAGCGGTACGCTGCTCGGCCTGCTTCAGCGGGGTCGCGGCGACGGCACGCTGCACGCGCTCACCGCCCCGCGGGCCGAGGCGCTCGCGGCACTGAACCACTGTGTGCTCCACGACCCCCGCCACGACTGGCAGGTCGAGAACCGCTCCCTCTACTACGCCCGGCTCTACCTCGACCTCAACGGCGAGCTGGACGCGATCGAGGCCCACCTCTTCGACCCCGAGGACGTCCTCGACTCCGACGAGTCGCGCACCGGGCTGGCCCTCGCCGTCCTCGGCCACCTCGCGTCCTACGGCAGGCTCGACGCGCTCCAGCTGCTGCGCAGGTACGCCGCCCACGGCGTCAACTGGGCGTGGGCCCTGGACGAGCTGGCGCTGCGCGACGACGACGCCGGACTGCGCGCCCTCGCCGCGCCCGTCCTGGCGCGCTTCCCGCGCGATCCCGAGGGTGACGCCGAGCTGGCCGTCGCCGTCCGCGACGCCTTCGAGCCCCGCCCCTGGCGTCTTTGGGCCGACGATGCGCGCGAGTCGATCGCCGCGCGGGTGCGGGCCGCCCAGGAGACGGGGTGCTTCGACCGCTGGCAGCGGCAGATGAGCCCCGCCGGACCACGTCCGGGCTGGAGCGTGCGCGCCGTGTTCGAGTGGGCCGACCAGGGCGTCGAGCGGGGCGCCGCGCTCCATGTGCCGGCCGCCCGGTGCCTCACGGCCGTCGCCGGCCCCGAGGACCGGCCCGAGATCGTCGAGGCCGCGCGTTCCGGCGACGAGGGGGCCCGCTGCACCGCCCTGCGCTATCTCGCCGACGGCAACGACCCGGACGCCCTCGACCTGATCGAGGGCGCCGTGACCACCGGCCCGGCCCCGGTCGTGGAGGCCGCCGTCGCCGCCTTCGAGCGGATGCGCAGTCTTTCCGCCGTCGCCGCCGCACGCCGCTGGGTGCACCGGCCGGACGTGCTGGGCGCCGCCGCCGGTCGCGTACTCGCCTGCCGGGGCGGAGCGCAGGACCGCGACCTCGTCCTCGCCGCCCTGCGGGAGGCGGTGCGGGGCGAGGGCCCCGACGCCCAGACCCTGTGGACCCTCGTCGACGGCACCGGACGGCTCGGCATCGCCTGCGCCGCACCCGTACTGCGCCACGTCTACCGGGAGACCGCCTCCTCACACCTGCGTGGCCGGGCCGCCCGAGCGCTGGCCGCCACCGACCCGTCCTTCGCCGCGGGGTTCGCCATCGAGTGCCTGTGGGACTGCGAGGAGACCACCCGCGAACTGGCCGCCCGCCACGCCGAGACCGGCGACAACCGGGTCGTCGAGCGGCTGCGCAGGCTGGCCGCCGATCCGGCCGAGGAGGACGAGGTCCAGACGGCCGTACGCAGCCGCTTCGGCCCCGACGCGTCCGCCGTGTGAAGGACGGCCCCGGTGACCCGCCGGGCGGGGTGGTGCGAGCGGCGGCCCCCACCTGGCGCCGCCCTCGTCCGCGGGGCGGTGGCGCCCGTGGGTGAACGGCGGGTGGCCCGCGGCTTCGACGGGCATGGCCGATGTCCGGCCCGCTCGGGTGGGCAGGGCAACGCTCATGGGACGTTCCCCGCCCGGAAAGATCGACGTTGACGCGAGCACGTCCGGTCCGGCGACAACACCGGTATGCGTGTCGTCATCGTGACCGAATCCTTTCCCCCCGATGTGAACGGCGTGGCCCACTGCGCGCTCCAGACCGCCCGGCACCTCGTCGACCGCGGTCACGACTGCGTCGTCGTCGCTCCGGCCACCGCCCCCGGCAACGCCGCGGACGCCTCCGCCCCGTGCCCCCTCGTCCGCGTCCCCTCCCTCCCGCTCCCCGGCTACCCCCAGGTCCGCGTCGCCCTCCCCAGCCGCCGCGTGGCCGCCGCGATCGCCGAGCACCGCGCCGACCTGGTCCACCTGGCCGGCCCCTTCGTCCTCGGCGTCCGGGGCATGGCCGCCGCCGCCCGGCTCGGCGTCCCCGCCGTGGCCGTCTACCAGACCGACCTCGCCGGATACGCCCGTACGTACATGGGCGCGGGGGAGGCGGCGGCCTGGCGGCGCCTGCGCTCCGTGCACTCCGCCGCAGACCTCACCCTCGCCCCCTCCGGCGCGGCCCTGCGCGACCTGAGGGCGCACGGCGTGCCCAGGGTCGCGCTGTGGCCCCGCGGGGTGGACACCGTCCGCTTCCGGCCCGGCCGGCGCGACGAGGCACTGCGCCGCGAACTCGCCCCGAACGGCGAACTGATCGTCGGCTACGTCGGGCGGCTCGCCCCCGAGAAGCAGGTGGAGCTGCTGTCCGGCGTCTGCGGCCTGGACGGCGTACGCGTCGTGGTCGTCGGGGACGGGCCCAGCCGGCCGGGCCTGGAGCAGGCGCTGCCGGGCGCGGTCTTCCTCGGCCGCCGTACCGGCGACGACCTCGCCCGGATCTTCGCCTCGCTGGACGTCTTCGCGCACACCGGCCCCTTCGAGACCTTCTGCCAGACCGTGCAGGAGGCCATGGCCAGCGGCGTGCCCGTGGTCGCGCCGGCCGCGGGCGGCCCGCTGGACCTCGTCGTTCCCGGGCGGACCGGCCTGCTGGTGCCGCCGCGCGACGCCGCCGCCCTACGGGACGCGGTGTGGGCCCTGTCCGCCGACCCCGTGCTGCGGGCCGCGTACGGGGCCGCCGGGCGGACCGCCGTCGAGGGGCGCACCTGGGCGGCCGTCGGCGACCGGCTGATCGGGCACTACACGGACGTGCTCGCCTCCCGGAAGGCGGTGCTGGCGGCATGAGCGCCCTGCGGATCGTCCGCCTCGCCAACTTCGTCGCCCCCGCGTCCGGAGGGCTGCGCACCGCGCTGCGCGAGCTGGGCAAGGGCTTCCGGGCGGCCGGGCACGACCCCGTCCTGATCATCCCCGGTGAGCACGCCGACGACCGGGAGACCGAGCAGGGCCGGGTGATCACCCTCCCCGGACCGCTGCTGCCGGGTACCGGCGGCTACCGCGTCCTGACCGACAGGAGGCGGGTGGCCGCACTCCTGGAGGAGCTGGCCCCCGACCGCCTGGAGGTGTCCGACCGCACCACCCTGCGCTGGACCGGCAAGTGGGCCCGGCGGGCCCGGGTCCCCGCCGTGATGGTGTCCCACGAGACCGCCGACGGCGTGCTGCGCACCTGGGGCCTGCCCGAGCGCACCGCCCGCCGCACGGCGGACGCCCTCAACACCCGCACGGCGCACACCTACGCGCGCGTGGTGTGCACCACGGAGTTCGCCGAGCGGGAGTTCGTCCGCATCGGGGCCCGCAACGTCGTACGGGCTCCCCTGGGCGTCGATCTGGCCGGGCGTCACCCGGCGCTGCGCGATCCGGGTCTGCGCGCCCGGCACGCGCGCGTGGACGAGACCCTGCTGGTCATGTGCTCCCGGCTGTCCGTGGAGAAGCGGCCCGGCACGGCGCTCGACGCGCTGGCCGCGCTGCGCCGGCGCGGGGCGCGGGCGGTGCTGGTGGTCGCCGGGGACGGACCGCTGCGGCCGCGTCTCGCACAGCGGGCGCGGGAGAGGGGGCTGCCCGTGACCTTCCTCGGACACGTCGCCGACCGTGCGGTGCTCGGCGCGCTCCAGGCGTCCGCCGACGTGTGCCTGGCGCCCGGGCCGGCCGAGACCTTCGGACTGGCCGCACTGGAGGCGATGGCGTGCGGCACCCCCGTGGTGGCCAGCGCGTCGTCCGCGCTGCCGGAGGTGATCGGCTCGGCCGGCACCGTCGCCGCCGACCGCGGGGAGGCCTTCGCGGACGCCGTGGAACTGCTCCTCGGGCGCCGGGAGGCGGACCGGCGCAGGGCCGCACGCGCGCGTGCCGAGTGCTTCGGCTGGGACGCGGCGGTCGAGGCGTTCCTGACCGCGCACGAGGCGACGGCGGCGACGGCCCCCGCGTCTCCCGTACCGCCGAGGGCCGTACCGCCGAGGCCCCTGCCGCCGGGGCCCGTGCCGTGAGACACGGCCTCCCTCCCCGTTCCCGCCGGCTTCGCGGGTCTGCTGCGGGGGCTGAGGCTCCGGGCGGGGGCCTCGGCGCGACGCGGGGGTCACAGCACGCGGTACTGCTCGTCCCGGGCGTCGGTCAGGAACATCTGCCCCGGCGCGTGAGTGATCGCGAAGGGCGGCCGAGAGGCCATGACGGCTGCCTGCGGGGTCACCCCGCAGGCCCAGAAGACCGGGATGTCGTCCGGCTCGGCATCCACC
This sequence comes from Streptomyces sp. NPDC047853, assembly GCF_043204535.1. Taxonomy (NCBI): domain Bacteria; kingdom Bacillati; phylum Actinomycetota; class Actinomycetes; order Kitasatosporales; family Streptomycetaceae; genus Streptomyces; species Streptomyces sp. NPDC047853. The sequence continues at coordinate 59,679 of NZ_JBIDCI010000027.1, forward strand.
GGGTCGCCGAAGTCCGGCCGGGCCAGATCGCGGATGCCGAGCGCCGACGGGTCCCCGCAGTGCACCGGACCGCCGTGCACGGCGGGGAGCAGGCTGGTCTCGCGGATCGCGGCGGACAGGTGCTCGGGAGGGACGGGGCGCATGGAGACGACCAGCGGCCCGTGCAGCCGCCCGGCCGGACGGCACTGCCCGCTGGTGACGTACATCGGGACGTTGCGGCCCTGTTCGACATGGCGGACGGGGACGCCGGCCGAGACCAGCGCCCACTCGAAGGTGAAGCTGCACCCGATCAGGAACGACACCAGGTCGTCCCGCCACTGGGCACGGACGTCCGTCGGCTCGTCCACCAGCTCACCGTCCCGCCACACCCGGTAGCGCGGCAGGTCGGTGCGCAGATCGGCGCCGTCGGCCAGCGCGGTGGTCCAGGACCCGGCGTCCGTGACGTCGAGCACCGGGCACGGCTTCGGGTTGCGGGTGCAGAAGAGCAGCATGTCGTACGCCCAGTCGGCGGGCACCGCGATCAGGTTGGCCTGGGTGTGCCCGGCCGCCACGCCGGCGGTGGGCCCGGACAGCCCGTCACGGAGGCGGGAGCGGGCCGCTTTCGGGCTCCACGCGTGCGCGTGCTCGTCGAGGAGGGCGATGGGGCGCTGCGCGGACGCCTCGTCCGACGGGCATCGGTTCGCGGCGGGTCGGTTCTCCGGGGGGCGGTGCTCGCCCGGCCGGCCTTCGGCCGTGTCGTACGCGTGCTTCACGTCAGTTCCCTTCCGCGCGTCTCGGGCAGCCCCAGCAGCGCCAGTGCCGCGATGCCGTAACCGATGGCGCCGAAGACCAGTGCGCCGCCCACGCCCCAGCTGTCGGCCAGGAAGCCGACCGTGGTCGGGAAGACGGCTCCCACGGCGCGTCCGGTGTTGTACGTGAAGCCCTGCCCGGCGCCCCGGACGGCCGTCGGGTACAGCTCGCTCAGGTACGAACCGAAGCCGCTGAAGATCGCCGACATGCAGAAGCCGAGCGGGAAACCGAGCACCAGGAGCAGGGTGTCGGCGCCGCCGGGGATGTTCGCGTACGCCAGGATGCAGACCGCCGACAGCAGCGCGAAGAGCCAGATGTTGCGCTTGCGGCCGAGGAGATCGGTGAGGTAGCCGCCGGTGAGGTAGCCGATGAAGGCCCCCGAGATGAGGAACGTCAGGTAGCCGCCCGTACCCACGACGGACAGGCCGCGCTCGCCCTTCAGGTACGTCGGCACCCAGGTGGCGAGCGTGTAGTAGCCCCCCTGCACACCGGTGGAGAGCAGGCTCGCGAAGACCGTGACACGCAGCAGCCCCGGCGTGCCGGCCGCACCCGGCGAGAAGATCGCCGCGAACGAGCCCTTCCCGGCGCCCTTCTCGCGGACCTCGACGGCCCGGGGCGCGTCGTGGACGCTGCGCCGCACCCAGACCACGAGCAGCGCGGGCAGCGCACCCGTCCAGAACATGACACGCCAGGCCAGGTCGTCGCCGACCAGCGAGAACACCAGCGTGTAGACGACCACGGCGAGGCCCCAGCCGACCGCCCAGGAGCTCTGGATCGCGCCCAGCGTGCGCCCCCGGTGCTTGGCGCTCGCGTACTCGGCGACCAGGATCGCGCCGACCGCCCACTCGCCGCCGAAGCCGAGCCCCTGAAGCGCACGGAAGACCAGCAGCGTCTCGTAGTTGGGCGCGAATCCGCAGGCCACCGTGAACACGGCGTAGGTGATGACGGTGAGCAGCAGCGCCTTGACCCTGCCGATACGGTCCGCCAGCACGCCCGCGAGGGCGCCGCCGACCGCGGAGACGACCAGGGTGACCGTGGTGAGCAACCCGGTCTGCCCGCTGTCCAGGCCGAAGTACGCGGCCAGCGCGACCATGGTCAGCGGCAGGGTGAAGTAGTCGTACGAATCGAGGGCGTAGCCGCCGAAAGCGCCGCCGAAGGCCCGGCGGCCGCGCGGACCGAGGGCGCGCAGCCAGCCGAACGGGCCGTCGTCCGAGGGCTGTTCGGCCGTGCCGGGAGGACGGGCGGTAGCGGACGGTGCGCGCGGCGGAGGGGGTGTGCTCATGGTGCACCTCGCAGGGGGAGGACGGAGGGTGCTGGTCGAGTGGGCACTTGGAGGCACGGTAGGGGATCGTTCAACGATCCCTCAATACCCCTGTTGTTTCGTTCTGACATCTGCGGTTGAATTCCGGGCATGGCAGAGCAGTTGACGGGACTGGCCGACGACCGTGCGCTCCTCGGGCGGACCAGCACCGCCGAGCGGGTCTCGGACATCCTCAGGAGCCGGATCGCCGAGGGGTACTTCCCACCCGGGACCCGCCTGTCGGAGGACAGCATCGGCGGCGCGCTCGGCGTCTCCCGCAACACGCTGCGCGAGTCGTTCCGGCTGCTCACCCACGAACGCCTCCTCGTCCACGAGCTGAACCGGGGCGTCTTCGTCCGGGTCCTGACCGTCGAGGACGTCGAGGACATCTACCGCACCCGCTCCCTCGTCGAGTGCGCCGTCGTACGGGGCCTCGCAGACCCCCCGTACGCCCTCGACGGGCTCGCCGAGGCCGTCGAGGAGGGGCGGCGCTCGGCCCGCGAAGGTGACTGGAAAGGTGTGGGTACGGCCAACATCCACTTCCACCGGGAACTGGTCGCCCTCGCCGGCAGCGAGCGCACGGACGAGCTGATGCGCAGCGTCTTCGCCGAACTGCGCCTCGCCTTCCACGTCGTGGACGACCCGCGACGCCTGCACGAGCCCTACATCGCGCGGAACGCGGAGATCCTCGCGGCCCTGGAGAGCGGCGAGCGGGAGACGGCGGAGCGGCTGCTCGCGGTCTACCTCGACAACTCCCTCGAACGGGTCGTCGAGGTCTATCTGCGCCGGGTCGGCGACGACGGGTGAGGCACGGGGCACCGGGACGCCGTGCGCCCGGGTGCCGGGACCGCGCGGCGGGGTGCCGGGACCGCGCGGCGGGGGAGCGAGCGCACGGGCGGGTCGTACCGGGGCGCCAGGGCTCCTGAAAGGGTCCGGGCGGGCGCTCCCGGGGGCTGTCGCGTCGGGGCCCATCTGCGTCGTTTGGGCCGTTGTCGGACCGAGGACCTAGTCTGTGCACCGTGACTTCGCCTGCATCGACGGACAGCGCTCCGCCCCAGCTCAGCGCGGGGCCGCGCCCCGCACCGGGCCCGGCCGCCGACGAGGGACTGGCGCGGCGGCTGCGCGCGCTCGCCTGCACGGCGCCGCTGCACGACCTCGACGCACGCAAGGCCAACCTCGCCGGTGAGTACTCGGTCTACGGCATGGCGGAGGTCGCCCTCTCCGCCATCGACCTCGTCACCCTCACCATGGACTTCGACACCGGCGCCGACCACGACCAGATAGTGGCCCGGCTGGTCCCGCGCGTCGCCGCCCAGGCCCCGGCGCGGCCCGCCGCCGAGCACGAGCGGGTGGCCCGCTGGGTCCTGGAGAACCTGATCAACGTGGGCAGCGTCGACCGCGGCTTCCGCGCGGTGTACGGCACCTTCGGACCGGACGGCACCTATGTGCGCCGCGACTACGACTTCAAGCTCCTCGAAGAGGTCCCCGGCCCCGGCGGCACCGTCTACCTGCGCACCACCGACGAAGCGGTCAACGTCCTCGTCGGCGCCCTGGACACCGACGTCACCAGCGCGCAGATCGCCGCCGAGGTCAAGCTGGAGGTGCTGATCAGCCGCGGGCGCCTCGCCGACGCCCAGCTCGCCGCCGAGCAGGCCCGGTACCGCACCGTGCAGTACTCGGAGACCCTCCGCAAGGCCCTGGACGCCACCCGGCGCAACGTCCGCGCGGTCGACTGGCTGAGCGCCGTCCCCGACATGATCGCCGAGGCCCTGGACCACGTCGCCGACCGGTACCGCCACGAGAACGCGATCCTCACCAACATCCGCAAGGCCCGCGACGAGTCCGAGGACGCGGAGCAGAAACGGCGTGCCGCCGAGCTCGTCGACATCGTCAAGGACTGCATCCGCCGCCACACCCAGCTCCAGTCCAGGCTCCTGGAGGCGGGCCCGCTCTTCCGCGCGGAACAGGACCGGCAGGCCTTCGCCACCCCCCTGACGACCTCGGGCCTCGACCTGTACGGCCATCTCGTCGCCCCCGTCCTGCCGTTGCCCCTGGAGCAGGCGCTGCGCGCCACCGACGCCTTCTTCGCGCGGGGCACCGGTCTGCGCACGCCCGTCTCGGTCCGGGTCGGCGACCTCGTCGACATACTGCTGACCCCGCCCGTGGAACGGGAGCACCTCGGCGCCGAGATGCCGGAGCCCGACCTGATCGCCACGCCGGACGACAGCCGCTTCAGCGAGGCCCAGCTGGCCGCCGCCATGACCCTGCTCGACCTGCCGCACGACGCCCCGCGCCGGCTCTCCGGACTGCTGGCCGACGCCCGCGCCCAGGACCCCGAGCTGCCGTACCTCGTCGCGCTGCTGGCCGTGCACGCGGCCAGCCCGCCGGTCGGCACGGCCTACCGGCAGGGCGAGCCGAAGCTGCTGTTCGCCGTGGACGACGGCACCGAGCTGGACGACCCCGAGTTCGGCGGTGCCGACCTCATCGTCGGCACCGCGCTGCTGGACGCGGCCGGCATGGCCGCGGACCGCACGGAGGCGGCATGACCGGCTCCCGCGACCTCGATCCCGAGCACCAACGCCAGCACCAGCACCTACGCCCGCCCCAGCACCCACACCAGTGCCCCCACCCGCACCAGGACCAGCACAGCAAGGAGTACCGACCGTGACCGAGCACGTCGACCGGAGCGAACCGGAGGCGGGTGCCGCGCCGACCGCGGCCGTCACGCCCGCCGACGCCGCCGACGCGGCGCGGCTCGTCGCCTTCGGCCTCCAGCCCAAGCTGCTGCCCGCCCGCGACCAGGAGTACGCCGACCTGCTGCGCCGGTACCGCGAGGACCCGCCCTTCGCGCGGCTCGCCGACGCCGTGGCCGCCGGACTCGGCCTGATCGTCCTGGAGGTGTCACCGCGCGCCGGAATGGCCGTGACCGCCGCCGAGGACTCGGTCTTCGCCGTCCGCATGGGCGACTACGCGCGCCGTGCCGCCACCGACTCCGGCGACCGCTTCCTGCACGGCCTCGCCCACCTCGCCGTGGCCGCCATGGCCTACCCGCGGCCCGAGGACCTCGCCGACGACGGCTACATCGGCCGGGTCACGGTCAACGGCGTGGACGCCTTCGTCCGCCAGGCCTGCCGACGGCTGGAGGAACGCGCCGAGGAGCAGGGCGAGAACACCGACCCGGCCACCGACGCCCCGGGCCTGGAGGCCGCCTGGCGGATCTGGGCCAGACGCAGCTCCACCGGCGCCACCAAGGACGCGCGCAGGCTCCCCGGCTCCACCACCGGCATCGTCGGCAAGGCGGCCGCCTTCCTCACCGAGTCCGGCTTCCTCCAGCGCACCGGCGACGACAGCGGCGGCACGTACCGCACCACCGCCCGCTACCAGCTCCAGGTGCGTGACATGGCGGGCAGCGCCGCCCTGGCCGAGCTCCTGGACCTGGGCGTCGTCCCGGTGACCGACGGCACCGCGACGCTGCTGCCCGCCGAGGAGACGGAGGACCTGGACCTGGTGGCCGACGCCGGGCTGCCCTTCCACTCCACCTGACCCCGTCCCCCTCGCCGCCGCATCTCCCCCTGCCTTCCGAAGACTTACGAGAGTCCGCCATGTACGAGCTGTCCCGGGTCCGCCTCTACTCCATCGGGCCCGCCGGTGCGCGCTACGCCGACACCGTGCTTGACCTGCGCGGTGTGGGCGAGCCCGTACCCGACCCCGCGCCCACGCAGGCGGAGTTCTTCGAGGAGGAGCCCGTCGGCCCGCCGCGCCGGCCCGCACCCGCCGGCGTGCTGTTCCTGGAGAACGGCGGCGGCAAGTCCGTCCTGCTCAAGCTCATCTTCTCCGTCATGCTGCCGGGCCACCGCAACACCCTGGGAGGCGCCAGCTCCGGCGTCCTGCGCAAGTTCCTGCTCGCGGACGACTGCGGACACGTGGCCCTGGAGTGGCAGCACGTGCAGACCGGCGAGTGCGTCGTCGTCGGCAAGGTCAGCGAGTGGCGAGGGCGACAGGTCTCCAACGACCCGCGGAAGTTCGCCGAGGCCTGGTACTCCTTCCGGCCCGGACCCGGACTGACCCTGGACAACCTGCCCGTCGCCGAGGCCACCACCGTCCGCCCGCCCGTCGAGGGCGTCTCCGGCGCCCAGGGCCGGCGGCGCACCATGAAGGGCTTCCGGGACGCGATCACCGAGGCCGGGAAGGCGTACCCGCACCTGGAGGTGCACTGGGAGGAGATCCACGACCGCTGGATCGAGCACCTCGGCGACCTGGGCCTCGACCCCGAACTCTTCCGCTACCAGCGCGAGATGAACGCCGACGAGGGTGAGGCCGCCGGTCTCTTCGCGGTCAAGAAGGACTCCGACTTCACCGACCTGCTGCTGCGCGCCGTCACCGACACCCGCGACACCGACGGACTCGCCGACCTGGTCAGCGGATTCGGCAACAAGCTGGGCAGGCGCGCCGAGCTGATCGCCGAACGCGACTTCACCGCCGGGTCCGTCGACCTCCTGGGCCGGATCGTCGAGGCCACCGGCGCCCGCACGCGCGCCCGGGAAGTGCACAACGCCGCCGAACGCCGCACCAGGGCGCTGGCCCGCCGGCTCTCCTCCCGCGGCGCCCGGGAGCGGGCCCGGGCCGGCGATCTCGCCCAGCGGGTCACCGCCGCCGCCTACGCCGTCACGCACGCCGAGTCGGCCCGCGACCGCAGCGCCCTCATCGCCGCCGAACTCGCCTACCGGCACGCCTCGCTGGCCCTGACCGCGGCCGAGAAGTCGGCCGCCGCGCAGAAACGGGAACTCGCCGACGCGCGCACCCTGCACGCCGCCTGGCAGGCCGCCGAGGCCGTGCTGCGCCACCGCGCCGCCGCCGACCGCGTCGCCCGCGTGTCCGCCGCCATCCAGGAGGCCGAGCGGGACGCGGCCCCCGCGCTGGCCGCCCGCGCCGAGGCGGCCGTCGACCTGGTCCGCGCCCTCCAGGCGGCGGCCGGGAAGGCCGAGCACCACGCCAACGAGGAGGAGGAGCGGTCCGCCGCCCTCCAGGACGTCAGCGACACCGCCCACCGTGACTCCACCGCCGCCGCCACCGAGGCGCAGCGCGCCCGCAGCGAGGCCGGACATCTGCGCCAACGCCTCACCGAGGTCGAGCAGGAGACCGCCGAGGCCGTCCGCGCGGGCTGGCTCGACGACAGCGCACCCGACGCCGACCCCGCCCGCGCCGCACTCGCCGCCAGCGACGCCGAGAAGACCACCGTGGCGGCCTGGGACACGGCCCGTGAGGCGGCGCGCCGCGCCCTGGAGCACGCGCGCGAGGCAGCCGCTGCGGAGAGCCGCGCCGAACTGACGGCGGCCCGCGCCGCCGACGCCGCCACCGCGGCCGAGCGCGCCCACGAGGCGGAGCGCCGCACGGCCGGGGCCCTGGCGGCCGAGGAACGCCTCGCCGAGCTGCTCGGCCTGGCCTCCGGGACCCGCCCGGGCATCCCGCAGCCCCGCCAGGAGACCGACCGGGACCGGGCCACCGCGCCCGGGGCGGCGGAGGAAGGGGCGCTCACCCCGGAGGAACTCGACCGTTTCGCCGACGCACTGCGCGAGCTGCTCGACGACACCGTCTCCTCCGCCGAACGCCACCTGTTCGAGCTGCGCACCGCCGCGGCCGACGACGCCCGCATCCTCGGCGCCCTCGGCGACGGTGGACTGCTGCCACCCGGCCCGGACGTCCTGGCCACCGTCGAGTTCCTCGGCGAACACGGCATCCCCGCCCTGCCCGGCTGGCGCTACCTCGCCCAGGCCGTCGACCCCGCCGACCACGCGCGTGTGCTGGCCGCCCGGCCCGAGCTCGTCGACGGCGTGATCATCACCGACCCCGACTCGCACACCCGCGCCCGCGACGTCCTCGGCGACGCGGCGCTGCTGCCGCGCTCCGCCGTCGCCGTCGGCACGGCCGCCGCCCTGCTCGCGCCGACCCCGGCGCCGGACACCGACAGCGGGGACGTCTTCCTCGTACCGCCCAACCCCGCCATGCACGACGAGCACGCCGCCGACGAGGAGCGGCAGACGCTCCGCGCGCGGGCGACGGAACGGGACGAGGAGATCCGGGCCCTGGCCACCCGGCTCGGCAAGGACCGGGAGCTGGCGGCCCGACTCGCCTCCTGGCGCACCGGCTGCCCGACCGGTCGCCTCGCCGAGCTGGCGCGGACCGCCGAGGAGGCGCGCGCCTTCGCCGAGGAGTGCGAGGCCGAGCTGACCGAGGCGCGCACCGTGCGCGCCGAGGCCGAGGAGAGCGCCGCCGAGGCCGTGCGGGTGAGGGACGAGCGGCAGGAGGCCGCCCAGCGGGCCCGCCGCGTCGCCGACGCGCTCGCGGGGCTGGCCTTCCGGCTGCGCGAGCGTGCCGGCTGGCAGGCCAGGCTCCGTGAACTGGCCGACGAGGGCGCCGAGGCCGAGGCCCGCGCGCAGGCCTGCGTGGAACGGGCCCGCGCCGCCGACGAGGACCGTCGCGCCGCCCAGCGCGCTGCCGACGACGCGCGCCGCACCGCCCGCGCGCTGCGCGCCGAACGCTCCGAGATCGCCGGCGCCCCCGACGACGTCGCGCAGGACGCGCCCGGGAGCGGCGCGGCAGCGCCGAACGCTTCGCTGCCCGCGCTGCGCGAGGCCTACCGCGCCGCCTCCCAGCTCTACGAACAGGTCGGCGTGGGCGCCGACCTGCGCGCCGAACAGGCCCGTTCGGAGAGCGACGAGAGCACGGCCCGCGCGGAGCTGGACCGGCTCAGCAACAAGGTCCGCACCCGGGCCGGGCAGTTGCTGGAGTCGCCCGACGGATCCGACGGGCCGTCCCGGCAGGCCGCCGCCGCCCGCGCGGAGGAACTGGTCCAGCTGCTGGAGACCAGGATGTCGAGCGCCAGCGAGCAACTCGGCCGCCTGCGCGGCGAGGCCGAGCGGCACGCGCCCGACGACGGCGACGCCCACACCGAACTCCCCGAGGAACTCGTCCCGCGCGACGCCGAGCACGCCCAGGCCCTGCTGCGCACGGCGACGTCCGAACTTTCCTCGCGTGCGCAGGCGCTGACGCAGGCCCGCGAGGCCCACGCCGAACTCCTCGACGCGCACCGCGCCGCCGAGGACGCGGCGGGCGGCTTCGACGAGACCGCCGCCCTGCTCCGCGACCTGCTGCGCGAGCACCCGCCCGAGGAGGAGCAGGAGGAGACCGAGCCCTACCCGGGCGGTCTGGAGGAGGCCCGGCAGTCCGCCGCAGAGGCCCGCCGCTCGCTGCGCGGCTGCGCCGCCGACCTGTCCGCCGCCGAGGCCGCCGTGCGCGAGGCGAGCGACATCCTCGTCCGGCACGCCAACTCCACCCGCTACGAGCAGGTACGCACCCCCGCCCGCCAGCAGATCCGGGAGCTGCCCGCCGCCGCGCTCCCCGAGCACGCCGCCAAGTGGGCGGACGCCTTCGCGCCGCGGCTGCGGGTGCTGACCGACGAGCTGGCACAACTGGAGCGCAACCGCGACTCCATCGTGGACCGGCTGCGCGGCCTCGTGGAGTCGGCCCTCGCCACCCTCCGCTCCGCCCAGCGGCTCTCCCGGCTGCCCGAGGGCCTCGGGGAGTGGTCCGGGCAGGAGTTCCTGCGCATCCGCTTCGAGGAACCTGACCAGGCCACCCTCACGGAGCGGCTCGGCGAGGTCGTGGACGAGGCCACCCGCGCCGCCGTGAAGAAGAACTCCGACCTGCGCCGCGACGGCATGTCCCTGCTGCTGCGCGGCGTCGCCGCCGCTCTCCAGCCCAGGGGCGTCGCCGTCGAGATCCTCAAGCCCGACGCCGTGCTGCGCGCCGAGCGCGTTCCCGTCGGGCAGATGGGCGACGTCTTCTCGGGCGGCCAGCTGCTCACCGCCGCCATCGCCCTGTACTGCACGATGGCCGCACTGCGCAGCAACGACCGGGGCCGCGACCGGCACCGCCACGCCGGCACCCTGTTCCTCGACAACCCCATCGGCCGGGCCAACGCCACCTACCTGCTGGAGCTCCAGCGGGCCGTGTCCGACGCGCTCGGCGTCCAGCTCCTGTACACGACGGGCCTGTTCGACACGACGGCACTCGCCGAGTTCCCCCTGGTCATCCGGCTGCGCAACGACGCCGACCTCAGGGCCGGCCTCAAGTACATCAGCGTGGAGGAGCACCTGAGGCCGGGTCTGCCCCAGCCCACCCCGGCCGCCGAAGGCGAGGGGGAGTCGGTGCACAGCGAGATCACGGCGACGCGGATGTTCAAGCGGCCGGCCCAGTCACCCGCGTAGTCACCCGCGCGGCCGGCCTGCGTAGAGGGCCGGTCGTCGCGGGCCGCCGAGCCGGTCGGTCCCCGCCCGGGACACCCCCGAGGCGCGGAGGCCGAGCTGCCGTCCGCGGGCACCGCTGAGCGTGCGCGGACGGCAGACGGCGTGGTGCCTCGCCGGCGCTGCCCGCCGCCCGCTCCGCGGACCGGGCACTACCGGGCACTCAGGAGTGCGACAACTGCCCCGCGCCGCGCCGGCCTATCCGCTCCTGGGCCCGCTCCGCGGACCGGCCCTGCCGCCTCGCCCGGCGACGCTCGCGGCGCATGGCCCGCGCGGTGCTGCTCGGCGCCGAGACCACGCCGTGCCGCTGGTTCCAGACCTGCCGGGTCACCCAGACGTCCAGCACGCCCCAGGTGGCCACCACCGTGCCCGCCACGCTGCCGATCACCATCGGGAACGCCAGCCACGACCCCGCGAGCGTGCAGAGGAAGGCCACCATCGCGAGGATCAGTGTCACGGCGACCACGAGCACCGCGCGGACGGCCGCCGTACGGACCGGATCCGGCAGCCGGCGCCGCCGCGCGGGCTCCTCCGTCCACAACGGCCGGTAGGCCGCCTCACGCTCCGTCCGCGGCTGCTCGGCGCGCGCCGGTGCCCGCGTGTCCCGCCCGGCTGCCGGGACGCCGCGCTCCGACGCCTCGGGGGGCGAACCCGCCGCTCTCTCGTCCGCACCGCCGTCCTCAGGCGCCCTGTGCCGCTCCGCCGTGCCCATCAACATGTCACTCCCCACCGCCAGGAGACAGCTCGTCCGTGTCCGAAGACACGGCTCCCCTCTGGCTGCCCGGCTTGCGCTGCTTTACGCCGCCCGGGGGCGGGATGCGGCTCCCGTGGCCGATCCCGCCTCCATTTCCCGTAGTGAAGGACGAACGAGGGCCGCCCAAGATTCCCGGGCATCCCGTGCAATCGAAAACTTTCGGCCACTTCGCCCGTGCCACCCGAAGTCCTCTCCTGCGCACCCACCCCCGAATCGGGGAGGCAATCTCCCGCAATGACCGGACAACTGACCATCGTCGGGGGCCCGGGCGGAGGTTCGGCCTCCGGACGGGTCTTCGAGTTACCTGTGCGTCAGTAGTAGGCTCGCGCCGTTTGTTGACGTACATGTGCACCCCCGGTCGACGGGGGTCGAGCTGGGGGAGGCCATGCGCTTTCGCGGGAAGTCGATCCGCCGGAAGATCGTGGCGCTGCTTCTCGTGCCGTTGGTGTCCCTGACCGTGATCTGGGCCTTCGCCACGGTGCTCACCGGCCGCGAGGCGAGTCGGCTGTTCAGCGTCTCGACCGTCGTCGAGGAGATCGGCTATCCGGTCGAGGACACCGTTCGCGTGTTGCAGCAGGAACGCCGCCAGACCCTCGTCCACCTCGCCGACCCGCGCGCATCCGACAGCCTCGCGGCCTTGCAGCGCAGCCGCACCGCCACCGACGAGGCCGTCGCCGAGATCCGCCGCAACGCCGCCGACGCCGACGTGCGCGAAGCGCTGGGCCAGGCCGAGGAGGAGCGGATCACCGCAGTCCTGGACGCCCTCGACGGCATCGGCTCGCTGCGCCGCAGCGTCGAGGACGGCACCGTCGACCGCGCGCAGGCGCTCGGCCTGTACAACCGCCTGGTCGACCCCTGCCACGAACTGCTCGCCAACCTCCACGTCGTCGACGACGTGGGCCTCGACAAGCAGTACCGCGCACTCGTCAACGTCTCCCGCGCCCGCGAACTGCTCTCCCGCGAGGACGCCCTCCTCGGCTCCGCGCTGGTCACCGGCCGGCTCACCCGGAGCGAGGTACGGGACGTCTCCGACCTCGTGGCCCAGCGCACCGTGATGTACGACATCAACCTCCCGCTGCTGCCCGCCGCGGAACGCGGGCGCTACCAGCGCTTCTGGAAGAACGCCTCCTCGGCCCCCTTGCGGGTCGCGGAGGAGGCGGCCGTCTCCACCGAGGGCGGCTCGCCGCGCGGCGTCACCGCCAAGAGCTGGGACACCGCCGCGGGCAGCGTGCTCGACGAACTCGGCGCCCTCGACGACAACGCCGCCGACCGCTACCAGGACCGGGTCGACCCGGTGGCGACGGGCGTCATCACCAAGGTGGTCGTCGCCGGAGCCCTCGGCCTGACGGCGCTGCTGTTCTCGCTCTTCCTGTCCGTACGCGTCGGACGCTCCCTCATCCGCGACCTCAAGCAGCTCCGCCTGGAGGCCCATGAGGCGTCCGGCGTACGGCTGCCCAGCGTGATGCGCCGCCTCGCGGCGGGCGAACAGGTGGACGTGGAGACCGAGGTGCCGCGCCTTGAGTACGACAAGAACGAGATCGGCGAGGTCGGCCAGGCACTCAACACCCTGCAGCGGGCCGCCGTGGAGGCCGCCGTCAAACAGGCGGCTCTCCAGGCCGGCGTCTCCGAGGTGTTCGTCAACCTCGCCCGCCGCAGCCAGGTGCTGCTCCACAAGCAGCTGACGCTGCTCGACACCATGGAGCGCCGCACCGAGGACACCGAGGAGCTCGCCGACCTCTTCCGCCTCGACCACCTGACCACCCGCATGCGACGGCATGCCGAGGGCCTGGTCATCCTGTCCGGCGCGGCCCCGTCGAGGCAGTGGCGCAAACCCGTCCAGCTCATGGATGTCGTCCGCGCCGCCGTCGCCGAGGTCGAGGACTACGAACGCATCGAGGTCCGCAGGCTGCCCCGCATCGCGGTCACCGGGCCGGCCGTCGCCGACCTCACCCACCTCGTGGCGGAACTGCTGGAGAACGCCACGGTGTTCTCGCCGCCGCACACCGCCGTGCAGGTCCTCGGGGACCGGGTCGCCAACGGCTTCACGCTGGAGATCCACGACCGCGGCCTCGGCATGGCCGCCGACGCCCTCCTCGACGCCAACCTGCGCCTGGCCGAGACACCGGAGTTCGAGCTCTCCGACACCGACCGGCTCGGACTGTTCGTCGTCAGCCGGCTCGCCCAGCGGCAGAACGTCCGGGTCTCCCTGCAACCGTCCCCGTACGGCGGCACCACCGCGGTCGTCTTCGTCCCCGACGCGCTGCTCACCGACGACGCCCCGGACACCAACGGTGTCGGGTTCCGTCTCGACCGCCCCCAGCACAGCAGGCGGAAGGAGCGGGAGGAGGGCCGCCGTACGGCGCTCTCCCACGGGCCCGCGCGGCTGCCCGGCCGGCCGGCCCCGCTGCTGGACGGGCCCGTCGAACTGGAGGTGCCGGTCGACCTGGACGCCCTCGACGGCCTGCCGGACGTGCTCGGGGACCAGGACGGCGAGCAGGGTGGCCTGTTCCGCCCCCGGCGCTCCCTCGCCGCGCCGGACGACGACCCGGTGGGCCGACCGGCCGGACGGCGCCGGCGCGAACCCGGCCACGGCAGTGAGCCGCCGCAGGGCCCGGCCGAGGCGGACGCGCCGGTCGCACTGCCCCGCCGCCGGACTCCCAAGCTGGTCAGTTCGCACGGTCGCCCGGTGCCCGAGCGGACTTCCCGGGACGGCAAGGACGAGGAGCGTCCGGCAGGCGCCGACGGGGCCGGGGCGCCCGGGGCACCCGGGGCACCGCAGGAACGCCCGGGCGAGCCTCCCGCCCTGCCGACCCGCCGCCGGCCCGGCAACCGCGGCGAGGATCGTACCGACGGCCGTACCGACGGCACCGGGAACGAGCGCACCGACGCTCGCATGGACGGACCCGGGAACGAGCGCACCGACAGCCGTGACGCCGACCGCACGCAGCCCGACGGGTTGCCGTCGCTCCCGGCCCGCCGCCGCGGCGCGTCCTCCTCGCGCGCGTACGCGTCACCGGACGCCACGCAGGACCCCGCGCGGCGCTCCGATCACACGCCCGGCCTCCCGGACGCCCCCGCCTCCGGCGCGCTGCCGCGGCGCGTACGGCAGGCCAACCTGGCCCCTCAGCTCAGGCAGAGCGCCGGGCGCCCCGCGGAGAAGCGCCCCGACCCCGCCGACCGGGACGCCGAGGAGGTACGCAGCCGCATGGCCTCGCTCCAGCGTGGCTGGCAGCGCGGCCGCGAGGAGAACGCCACGGGTGACGACGTCCCCGGCGGCGCAGCACCGCACGCACCAAGAGGAACGAACAAGGGGGACGGTCGATGACCGCACCGAAGGCGACCGGCCACACCGCGACGGGGTCCGGAGAGCTGAACTGGCTCCTCGACGACCTGGTGGACCGGGTCGCGAGCATCCGCAAAGCCGTCGTCCTGTCCGGCGACGGCCTGGCGACCGGGGCGTCCAAGGACCTGACCAGGGAGGACAGCGAGCACCTGGCCGCCGTGGCGTCCGGTTTCCACAGCCTCGCCAAGGGCGTGGGCCGCCACTTCGAGGCGGGCAGCGTCCGGCAGACGGTCGTCGAACTCGACGACGCCTTCCTGTTCGTCACCGCCGCGGGGGACGGCAGCTGCCTGGCCGTCCTGTCGGACGCCGACTCGGACGTCGGCCAGGTCGCCTACGAGATGACGCTCCTCGTCAAGCGGGTCGGCGTGCACCTGGGCACCGCTCCGCGCACCGATCTGCCCTCGGACGGGTAAGTGGGATGACATGAGCGCAGACGGTCAGGGAAGAAACCACTGGTTCGACGACGAGGCCGGCCCCGTCGTCCGTCCGTACGCCATGACGCGTGGCCGCACGTCCAGTGCGGCCCAGCACCGTCTCGACCTGATCGCGGTGGTCGTCGCGGAGCCCCACGCGGACGACCCGGAGGCGGACGCCACGCTCGCCCCCGAGCACGTGGACATCGTCGGCCTCTGCCGGGACGCCCCGCAGTCGGTCGCCGAACTCGCCGCCGGACTGGACCTGCCCGTCGGGGTCGTCCGGGTCCTGGTCGGCGACCTCGTGGACGTGGAACTCGTCCACGTCAACCGGCCCGTGCCCCCGGCCGAACTGCCGGACGAGAACATCCTGCGCGACGTGATCAGCGGATTGAGGGCACTGTGAACCGGCCCCCGGGCAGGACGGGTCCCACCCCTGGGGCCACGCCAGGAACCACGCATGGCCCCACCCCAGGACACGCCCCACGGCGCACCCGCGGGCGTACGACAAGCCGCCCGGTGAGCGGCACGGCAAGTGGCACGTTAAGGAGAAGAGATCGATGATCTTCGGGCGTTCTCAACGCGGCAAGCCGCCGGTCGAGCCCGTCACGCTCAAGATCCTGGTCGCCGGCGGCTTCGGCGTCGGCAAGACCACCCTCGTGGGCGCGGTCAGCGAGATCAGGCCCCTGCGCACCGAGGAGCTCCTCACCGAGGCGGGGCGTCCCGTCGACGACGTCAGCGGTGTCGAGGGCAAGCACACCACCACGGTGGCCATGGACTTCGGACGGATCACGCTCCGCGAGGACCTGGTGCTGTACCTCTTCGGCACGCCGGGCCAGGAACGGTTCTGGTTCATGTGGGACGAGCTGTCCGAGGGCGCGCTCGGCGCCGTCGTGCTGGCCGACACCCGCCGCCTGGAGGACTGCTTCGCCGCCGTCGACTACTTCGAGCGGCGCTCCATCCCCTTCCTCGTCGGCGTCAACTGCTTCGAGGGTTCGGCCCGCTACCCGGCCGACACCGTCCGTCAGGCACTCGACCTCGACAACGACGTGCCCCTGGTGCTGTGCGACGCCCGTGACCGGGAGTCGGTCAAGGAAGTCCTCGTCGGTGTGGTCCAGCACGCCATGGCCCAGGCCGCGGACCGCCGCTCCGCCGTCGCGACCTGACCGGCTCGGGGCGGCGGAACGTCATCCCCGCGCGCGTGCCCCGAGCCCACCGACCGCGACACCTAACCGTCCCCGTCCTCCGCCCAGCCGAGGCTCTTCTCCACCGCCTTGCGCCAGTTCCGGTACTCCCGGTCCCGTACGGACGCCTCCATGGCCGGTGCCCACGCGACGTCCTCACGCCAGTGGGACTTCAGTTCGTCGAGGCCGTTCCACACGCCGGTGGCCAGTCCCGCCGCGTAGGCGGCACCCAGACAGGTCGTCTCGGAGACCCGGGGACGGATCACCGGCACGCCCAGCACGTCCGCCTGGTGCTGCATCAGCAGACCGTTCTTCGTCATCCCTCCGTCGACCTTCAGGGTCGTGATGCGCACCCCGGAGTCCTGGTGCATCGCGTCCACGACCTCGCGCGTCTGCCAGCTCGTCGCCTCCAGCACCGCGCGCGCGAGATGCGCCTTGGTGACGTACCGGGTGAGACCGGTGACGACTCCCCGCGCGTCCGACCGCCAGTACGGCGCGAACAGTCCGGAGAACGCCGGTACGACGTACGCCCCGCCGTTGTCCGCGACGCTCGCCGCCAGCGGCTCGATCTCGTCGGCGCTGCGGATGATGCCGAGCTGGTCGCGGAACCACTGCACCAGGGCACCGGTGATCGCGATCGACCCCTCCAGGCAGTAGACGGGCGCCTCGTCGCCGATCTTGTAACCCATCGTCGTCAGCAACCCGTTCTTCGACGGCACCGGCCGGTCACCGGTGTTGAGCAGCAGGAAGCTGCCGGTGCCGTACGTGTTCTTCGCCGTGCCCACGTCGAAGCAGGCCTGCCCGAACACGGCTGCCTGCTGGTCGCCCAGGGCGGAGGCCACCGGCACCCCGGCCAGTTGGCCGACGGCGGTTCCGTAGACCTCGGCGGAGGACCGGATCTCGGGGAGCACGGCCTCGGGGATGTCCATCGCCGCCAGGATGGACGGGTCCCACCGCAGGGTCCGCAGGTCCATCAGCATGGTGCGCCCGGCGTTGGTCACGTCGGTGACGTGCCGTCCGCCGTCGGTGCCGCCGGTGAGGTTCCAGATCAGCCAGGAGTCGATGGTCCCGAAGGCGATCTCACCGCGCTCGGCACGGACCCTGAGGCCGGGCACGTTGTCGAGCAGCCAGGCCGCCTTGGGCCCGGAGAAGTAGCTGGCCAGCGGCAGCCCGGTCCGCTCGCGGAAACGGTCCTGCCCGTCCGCGCCGCCCAGCCGGCGGCACAGCGCGGACGTACGGGTGTCCTGCCACACGACGGCGTTGTGCACGGGCTTGCCGGTCGTGCGGTCCCACAGGACCGTCGTCTCGCGCTGGTTGGTGATGCCGAGCGCGCTGAGCTGATCGGCCCGCAGACCGGCCCTGGCGAGCGCCCCGGCGACCACGGCCTGCACCTTGGACCAGATCTCGGTGGCGTCGTGCTCCACCCAGCCGGGCTTGGGGAAGATCTGGCGGTGCTCGCGCTGGTCGACGGCGACGATCGCACCGTCCCGGTCGAAGACGATGCAGCGGCTGGAGGTGGTGCCCTGGTCGATGGCGGCGACGTACTTCGCTGAGTGGTCCGTCATGGCTACCCCTTGGGCCGGGCCGGGTTCGATGGACTGCTGCGACGTGCACGCGTGCGTGCGGGCGTTCAGAAGGCGGCGTTGTAGACGACCCCGGCGAGAGCGCCGCCGATGAGCGGACCGGCCACCGGGATCCAGGCGTAGCCCCAGTCGGAGGTGCCCTTGTTCGGGATGGGCAGGAAGGTGTGCACGAGACGCGGGCCGAGGTCGCGCGCCGGGTTGATGGCGTAGCCGGTCGGCCCGCCGAGGGAGAGACCGATGCCGACGACGAGCAGGGAGACGATCAGCACCAGGGTCCCGGACTCGCCGAGCCCCTCGGTCAGTCCGAAGGCCAGGATCGGCAGGACGAGGGCGACGGTCGCGATGATCTCCGTCACCAGGTTGGCGACCGGGTTGCGGATCTCCGGGATCGTGGAGAAGACACCGAGCGTCGCGACCGGTTCGCCTGCGGTGCCCTCGGTGGCACCGGTGCCGTGCGCGTTGGCCCGGAACTGGGCGAAGTACGTGAGGTAGCACAGGAGGGCACCGGTCACCGCGCCGGCGAACTGCCCCAGCACGTACACCCAGACCTTGCCCCACTCGCCGGTGTCGACGGCGATCCCGAGCGTGACCGCGGGGTTGAGATGCCCGCCGGAGAGCGGCGCCGCGGTGTACGCGCCCGCCAGCACCCCGAAGCCCCAGCCGAACGCGATCACCACCCATCCCGACGCCCGCGCCTTGCTGTACCTCAGGGTGACGGCGGCGCAGACACCCGCGCCGAAGAGGATGAGGATCGCCGTACCGATGGTCTCGCCGACGAAGATGTCTCCGTTGCTCATGGCGGCTCCTGGGCCCTGGTCCGGGACGATCGGCCCCGGTCCGCACGTGCGGGGTGCGTGTCCCATGGCGGTGTGCGCCGAAGGGGCGTGAGTGACGAGCGTGCCGTAGCAGCCGAACCGCCCGTGGGGGAGTGGGCCCCGCGCGGCACGGGACAGCCCGCGGCACGCAGTCCGGAATACGCCGAGATGTACGGCGATGTCGACTGACACCGGCAGTGTCGACCCGTGCCCGGGGAGCGTCAAGGTGGCCGACCGCAACAGTTGCGGCCGCCCGGACCGACGTCCCGACGGAACCCCGAGCCGCCTCCGAGGGCGACCGCCGTTCCCGCGACCGCCTGCGCCTGGCGGTGCGTCAGATGCGCATACGTCGCGTCCCCCCGCCCGCCACAGACTCCGCCTCGCCCGCCACGGGGTCCCCCGCCCGCCCACGGGCGCCGCCGCGAGCGTCCGCGGCTCACCCGGCGGGCGCCGCCGCCCGGTCCGAGCCGCACCGGACCTCGTACCCCTGCGCCCCCGCCCGGCCCAGCACCCAACTCGCCCCGCGCAGGGCCTTCGCCGCCTCCTTCAGCGGCGCCAGGCACGCCGCGGCCTGCCGGTGCCCCGGCACACTGCCCGGCGCGCACAGGACCGTCGCCAGGGACAGCGTCACGCACCGTCCGCCGGCCGACCACGGCACGTCCAGCACGGCTGCGGCCAGCGGGTCGAGTCCCTCGGGGTCGGTGAGGACCAGGAAGTCGTCCCCGCCGATGTGCCCCACGCACGCGGACCCCGTGGCCGCCTGCAGCAGCGCCCGCCCGACCGCCCGGATCAGGTCGTCGCCCGCCGCGAACCCGGCCCCGTCGTTCACCCGCTTGAAGTCGTCCACGTCGAGTCGACTCAGCGCGAACGCCCGCCCCTCCGCGACCCACCGGTCCACCTCAGCGGTGACCGCCTCCGAACCGGGCAGCCTGGTCAGCGGATTGAGCCGCGCCGCCTCCTCCACCCGGCTCTCGGCCAGCGCCCGTACGAGATCCGCCAGCCGTACGACGCCCACGCACCGCCCGTACGCGTCGACCACCGTCACGTCGTCCGACGTACGGTCCCGGTCCCCGACCGCCACCACGTCCAGCACCTCCCAGGCCGTCGCGTCGACGCCCACCGTCCGCGGTGGGTCGCCGAGCTTGGCGGCGGGCCGGTCGGCGTACAGAGCGTGCCCGTAGCGCCCCGACATCGACAGCAGGAAGCGGGAGCGGTGGAGCGACCGCACCGGAACCCCGTCCCGGTCCACGAGCAGGACTCCGGAGACGTCGGGCGACCCCGTCAGCAGCGCCCGCACCTGCCCCGCCGACGCGGTCGACGGCAGCAGCGCGGCGGGCCGCACGAACTGCCGTACCGGCGGCCCCGAGCGCGACGCCGGCAGGGCGGCGTGCGGGCCGGGCGGAACGTACACGTCCGCCACGGGCAGCCGCGCCGGCGGCGCGAACAACTCCCCCTGCGCCAACTGCGCGCCGGCCGCCCGCGCGGCAGCACACTGCAGCTCCGTCTCCACCCCCTCGACGGACAGCAAGGCCCCCGACTCGTCGCACAGCACCCGCATCGCCCGCACGGCCGCCGGCCGCGTGAGCAGCGACGCGTCGAGCTTGACCAGCTCCGGCGCCAGATCCGCGAGCAGCCGCAGCGGCGCGTCCCCGTCCCCGACGCCGTCCGCGCAGATCCGGAAACCCTGGCCCCGCAGTACGCCCACCGCCTCCAGCAGCGCCCGCCGCGGTACGTGCGCGTACGGCGGACACACGTCCAGCGTCACCTCCCAGGGCAGCCGCCCCGCCTCACGCACGGCGTCGTGCAGGTACCGGAGGCCACCGAGATCGGCCAGCGTGCCCGCGAACACGTTGACGTGCAGCGGCAGCAGCGTCTCCTTGCGCGCCGCCGCGCGGAACGCCGACACCGCCAGTCGGCCGTCGAGTTCGGGGTCGCGACGCGCCTCGGCCAGGATGTCGCCGGTCTCCGGGCGGGCGAGTATCTCCAGTGCTGCCACCCCGCCGGTCATCAGGTTGACCACCGGTTGGAAGGCGAAGCGGAGAGTGTCCGTCCAGGAGCGCACGGGAGCAGAATCGCGCCCCGGACGGCCGCCCGGACCCAGTTCACGGGACGTTCACGCAGCGTTCCGCCCCGATCACGCACCGCGTGCGGGACGAGCGGCCCTCCTGCCGCCTTCCCTCCTCCCGTCCGCACCTGATAGATGCAGGGAACATGACACGACTGTCCGCCGCGCTCCGCGCTCTCGTCACCACCCTCGCCGCCCTGCTCACCGTGACCGCCGTCCCCGCCACCGCCCGGGCCGAGCCCGAACCGCGCGCCCCGCAGGACTTCGTGGCCCTCCGGAGCGTCGATCCGACGATCATCCAGGAGATGCGCTACACCACCCGGCACAACTTCGTCGGCGAGCGCGTCGACGGCTACCGGCAACCCCTGTGCATCCTCACCCGCCCCGCCGCCGAGGCCCTCCACCGCGCCCAGACCCGGCTGCTGCGCCAGGGCTACTCCCTCAAGGTGTACGACTGCTACCGGCCGCAGCGCGCCGTCGACCACTTCGTCCGCTGGGCCGAGGACCTCGACGACCAGGACATGAAGGCCGAGTTCTACCCGGACGTCGACAAGACCCGCCTGTTCGCGGACGGCTACATCGCGGAGAGGTCCGGGCACAGCCGCGGCTCGACCGTGGACCTCACGATCGTCGAGGTCCCCGCGCGGCCGACCCGGCCGTACCGCCCCGGACAGCCCCTGGTGCCCTGCTACGCGCCCCGGGACGAGCGCTTCCCCGACAACTCCGTCGACATGGGCACCGGCTACGACTGCTTCGACACCCGCTCGCACACCCTCGACCCCCGCGTCCAGGGCGCCCAGCGCGCCAACCGGCTGCTGCTCAAGAACACCCTGGAGGACGCCGGCCTGGTGAACCTCCCCGAGGAGTGGTGGCACTTCACGTACAAGCCCGAGCCCTACCCGGACACCTACTTCGACTTCCCGGTCTCCGCCGGGTCGCTCACCGGCCGCGGCTGAGCCGCCCGCCAAAGACGCCCCCGCGGCGATCGGCTACAGTCCGCCGCGTGTCCGAGACCCGAGTCCGCGTCCCCGATCCCGCACCCGGTTCGCACTGTTCGAGCTGCGGGACACGCTACGGAGACGGCGTCTCCGGCTGGCCCCGCACCTGCCCGGCCTGCGGCACCACGGCCTACCGCAACCCGCTGCCGGTGGCCGTCGCCCTCCAGCCCGTGTACGACACCCAGGGCACCGCCCTGGTCGTCATCACCCGCACCGTCACCCCCGCGCGGGGCGGCATCGCACTGCCCGGCGGCTACGTCGACGACCGGGAGGACTGGCGTCGGGCCGTGGTCCGCGAGCTCAAGGAGGAGACGGGCATCGACGCGTCGAGCCGCGGCGTGCGGCTCGCCGACGCCATGAGCTCACCCGACGGCCACCTGCTGCTCTTCGGCCTCCTCCCCGAGCGGCCCGCCCACGGGCTCCCGACGTCCACCGCCACGAACGAGACCGAGGGATGGCACCTGCTGCGCAGAGCGGAGGACCTCGCCTTCCCCCTGCACACCCGCGCCGTGCGGGCCTGGTTCGAGGGCCGCTACGTCTGAACCTCGCCCGGCGCGCCCTCCGCGAGCCCGCGGACCCGCACCGGGCAGGACGGCTCGGCCACGCCGCCCCCGGCCTCCCGCTCCACGACCACCCGCGGCCCCTCCCAGCGCGAGACGTACCGCTCGATCTCCGGTTCCACCCAGCCGTCGCCCGCGTCCGGCACCACCAGCCCGCCTCCGGTCCGCCCCCGCGCGGGCGCCCACACCTCCAACGCCGGCCCGCCGTCCTCACCGCGCACCGGAATCACCGCTCCCGCACGCGCCAGCACCGGAATCCGCTCCGGCGGAGCCTCCAGGAGAACCTGCGCGGGCCCCTCGTACGCCCGCTCCGTCGCCACGTCGTACCACCGCCCCCGCGGCAACCGCACCGCCCGCCGGTCCGCCCCCGGCTCCAGGACCGGGGCCACCAGCAGACAGTCGCCCAGCAGGAAGGCGTCCTCGCAATCCCGCAGCGCCCGCTCCTCCGGCGACGACCACCACAGCGGTCGTACGTACGGCGCGCCCGTCCGACGGGCCAGATGCGCCAGAGTCACGAAGTACGGCAGCAGCCGTCGCCGCCCGACAAGCGCCACGCGCGCGTGCTCCAGCACCTGAGGACCGAACTCCCACGCCTGCCCACCCCCCGCCCGCAGCCCCCCGTACGTCCGGAACAGCGGCAGGTGGGCCGCCAACTGGAGCCACCGCAGATACAGCTCCGGCGACGGCGTCCCGCCCACCCCGCCCACGTCCGTCCCCGCGTACGGCACCCCGCACAGCCCGAGCCCCATCACCAGCGACAGCGAGGCGCGCAGCCCCGGCCACCCCGTGGCCACCGCCCCCGGCCACGCACCGCCGTAACGCTGCATACCCGCCCACCCGGAGCGCGAGAAGACGAACGGGCGCTCCTCGGGAGCCAGGTCCCGCACCCCCTCGAAGGTGGCCCGAGCCATGCACAGCGCGTACACGTTGTGGCCCTCGCGGTGGTCGCCGCCCCGGCCCTCCAGCGCGTGCCGCGCCGAAAGCGGCAGCGCCGACCCGCCGAACGCGGCCGACGAGGTGGGCTCGTCGAGGTCGTGCCAGAACCCG
Organism: Streptomyces sp. NPDC047853; assembly: GCF_043204535.1. Lineage (NCBI taxonomy): Bacteria > Bacillati > Actinomycetota > Actinomycetes > Kitasatosporales > Streptomycetaceae > Streptomyces > Streptomyces sp. NPDC047853. Next base: position 82,833 of record NZ_JBIDCI010000027.1, read on the forward strand.
CCGAACCCCTGCCCGAGCCGCTCCTCGTGGAGCCCGCCCCACCAGGCACGCGCGCCCGCGTGCGTGAAGTCCGGAAAGACCACGTCACCCTCTCGCGCCACACCCCGCACCGCAGGCCCCGCGGCGCTCCGCACGAAGAAGTCCGCGCCCGTCCCCCTCTCGTACACGGCGCCGCCGGGCGCGACCGGCACCGAGGGAACGACGGCCGACACCAGCCGGACGCCGTCCCGGCGCAGTTCCTCGGCGAGAACGGGCAGTTTCGGGTACCGCTCCTCGTCCACGGTGAACGGCTCGCGGGCGGCGAGGTGACCGACGCCCAGATGCACCGCGTCGAGCGGCAGATCACGCTCCTGGTGATCGATGACGGCACGCCGTACCTCCTGCTCGTCACCGGCACCCGACCGCGCGTGATGGTGACCGAGCGCCCACGCCGGCGGCAGTGCCGGCGCCCCGGTCAGCGAGGCCCAGGCCAGCAGCACGCGCGCGGGGGTCCCCACCGCCACCCAGCACCGCAGCGGCCCGCCGTCCATGCGCAGCACGCTCCGCCCGGGCCGGTCGTGCCCCGACCCGGCCCCCTCCTGCCCCTCCCGCAGCGTCACGGTGCCGTCCCACGAACTGTCGTGGAACACCAGATGCGTGCCCGCGTCGGCCACCACCAACTGCACCGGCATCGTGAGCGACGACGGGTCGTCGCCCGGTGCGAGAGGCCGGCCGGGACCGGTGTTCCACAGCCGGTACGTGCCCTCCCGCAGCCGCGGCCCCGCAGCCCGCCCGCCGAGCCCGAAGAACCGGGCGTCCGCTGCCACCTCCGACCGCTGCGCCCAACGCGCCGGACCGCCACCGACCGGCTCCCACCAGCGAGGCGGCAGTTCACGGCGCAGCACGACCCCTCCGGGCGTACGGACCTCGATCGCGCCGTGCCGGGACACGACCACCGTCGCCCGCTCGGCCACCACCCGCCAGCCGCCGTCCTTGTCCGGCTCCAGCACCGCCCGCGGATCCGGCTCCGGACAGCGGCCCGTCAACGCGTACGACGGCTCCGGCCCGGCGCCGTCCCAGCCCCAGAACACGGCACCGTTCACCGCGACGCGGACCCGCAGCTCCGAGCGGCCGAACCGGAGGACCCCGCCGCCGGGCCCCGGCTCCACCTCGCGCATCGGCCCGGGCACCCGCGCACGCTCCGCACCCCGGGGCGGCAGTCCCGCCGCGTCGGCACGACGTCTGCGCCAGGCCCCCCGAACGGTACGCAACCCCTGCGCCGCCCCCGCAGAACCGACCGCTTTCATCGAACGCACCAGGTCACGACCGTCCATGCTGCTCACCCTGCCACCGATCAGCGCCCGCGCGGGTGTCGTTCAACTGCCGTTCACCCGTGACCGCACCACATCTTCATGACACCGACTATGTGGGGCGCGCCCTGGTGTGGAAGTCGATCACATGGCATCGTCCGTGTCAGCCGCGTCACGCGCACACCCCAGCCCGTGCGCGGAAGGACGCACACGACGCGCAGAGTCCGGGAGCCGCCCCATGTCGACCGTGAACCCGCAGCCGCTCTGGCAGCCAGATCCCCAGCGCATCGCCCAGGCACGGATCACCAGCTTCCAGACCTGGGCCGCCGAACACCACGGCGCGCCCGCGGAAGGCGGCTACGCCGCCCTGCACCGCTGGTCCGTCGAGGAACTGGACACCTTCTGGAAAGCCGTCACGGAGTGGTTCGACGTCCGCTTCTCGACCCCCTACGCGCGCGTGCTGGGCGACCGCTCCATGCCCGGCGCCCGGTGGTTCCCCGGCGCCACGCTCAACTACGCCGAGCACGCCCTGCGCGCGGCCGCCACCCGAGCGGACGAACCGGCACTCCTCCACGTCGACGAGACCCAGGAACCGCGTCCCGTCTCCTGGACCGAGCTGCGCCGCCAGGTCGGCTCCCTCGCCGCCGAACTGCGCGCCCTCGGCGTACGCCCGGGCGACCGCGTCAGCGGCTACCTCCCGAACATCCCGCAGGCCGTCGTCGCCCTCCTCGCCACCGCCGCGGTCGGGGGAGTCTGGACCTCCTGCGCCCCCGACTTCGGCGCCCGCAGCGTCCTCGACCGCTTTCAGCAGGTCGAACCCGTCGTCCTGTTCACCGTCGACGGCTACCGCTACGGCGGCAAGGAACACGACCGCGGCGACACCGTGGCCGAACTCCGCCGCGAGCTGCCCACCCTGCGCGCCGTCGTCCACATCCCGCTCCTCGGCAGCAAGGCCCCGGAAGGCGCCCTCGACTGGGAGACCCTGACGGCCGCGGACACGGAACCCGTCTTCGAGCAGGTGCCCTTCGACCACCCCCTGTGGGTGCTCTACTCCTCCGGCACCACCGGCCTGCCCAAGGCCATCGTCCAGTCCCAGGGCGGCATCCTCGTCGAGCACCTCAAGCAGCTCGGCCTGCACTGCGACCTCGGCCCCCAGGACCGCTTCTTCTGGTACACGTCGACCGGCTGGATGATGTGGAACTTCCTCGTCTCCGGCCTGCTCACCGGCACCACGATCGTCCTGTACGACGGCAGCCCCGGCTACCCGGACACCGGCGCCCAGTGGCGCATCGCCGAACGCACCGGCGCCACCCTCTACGGCACCTCGGCCGCCTACGTCATGGCCTGCCGCAAGGCCGGCGTCCACCCCGCCCGCGACCACGACCTCTCCCGGATCCAGTGCGTCGCCACCACCGGCTCCCCGCTCCCGCCCGACGGCTTCCGCTGGCTGCACGACGAGTTCGCGGAGAGCGGGGCCGACCTGTGGATCGCCTCCGTCAGCGGCGGCACCGACGTGTGCTCCTGCTTCGCGGGCGCCGTCCCCACCCTCCCGGTGCACATCGGCGAGCTCCAGGCCCCCGGCCTCGGCACCGACCTGCAGTCCTGGGACCCGGGCGGCACGCCCCTGACCGACGAGGTCGGCGAGCTCGTCGTCACCAACCCCATGCCCTCGATGCCGATCCGCTTCTGGAACGACCCCGACGGCAGCCGCTACCACGACAGCTACTTCGACACGTACCCCGGCGTCTGGCGGCACGGCGACTGGATCACCCTCACCGCCCGCGGGTCCGTCGTCATCCACGGCCGCTCCGACTCCACCCTCAACCGGCAGGGCGTCCGCATGGGCTCGGCCGACATCTACGAGGCCGTCGAGCGCCTGCCCGAGATCAGGGAGTCCCTCGTGATCGGCGTCGAACAGCCCGACGGCGGCTACTGGATGCCGCTCTTCGTCCACCTCGCCCCCGGCGCCGTCCTCGACGAGGCCCTGCTCGACCGCATCAAGCGGACCATCCGCGAACAGCTCTCCCCGCGGCACGTGCCCGACGAGGTCATCGAGGTACCCGGCGTCCCGCACACCCTGACCGGCAAACGCATCGAGGTCCCGGTCAAACGCCTCCTCCAGGGCACTCCGCTCGACAAGGCCGTCAACCCCGGCTCGATCGACAACCTCGACCTGCTCCACTTCTACGAGGACCTCGCCCGCAAGCGCCCCTGACCAGACCACGGACGAGCCGGTCGCCCCGAACGGCGGTCGGCTCCCCGCTCCGCCCCGACGCCGTTGTCAGTGCCTCCGATTACTGTGAGTGAGCATTGATCGCTGCGCACAGGGGGAAAAGATGGCGCACACCGACCAGACCACACGACGCGTCCTGCGGCGGGAGATCGCCGGCACCATCGGCCTGCTCGCCGACGAGCACGACTTCCGCGCCATGCGGCGCTACCGCAGCTTCACCTTCGACGACCACCCCACCTACCTGCGGCAGGTGGAAGCCCTGCTCAGGGCACGCGCCGCACAGGGCACCCACACCACGGTCGCCCTCTTCGACCCGGAGGAGTACGCCGCCTTCTGCGCCGTGTCCGACCTGGACCCCGACGCACCCGCCAGCCGCACCCGCTTCACCGCCGAGCTGGCCGCCGGCGGCCCCACCGTCGCGTACGAGGGCCAGCCCCTCGCGGACCTCCTCCCGGCCCTCGTCGAGGCAGCCGTCCGCCAGGCCACCTGGGAGTACGCGTCCACCCTCCTCGCCCGCCTCGGCCGCTGCGCCACCTGCGGCGAGGACCTGGGCCGAGCCGCGTTCGCCCGGGCCTCACGCCTCCTGCGCCGCGTCCTCGAGACGGCCCCACCGGGCAACCGGCACCTCGTCTGCAGCGTCTCCGGCGCCCCGGAGACGCTGGTCTCGGTTCTCCACGCCGACGAGGACCTCGACGGCACTCCGCACGTCGACGAGGCCGAGGCCCTCGAATTCACCGGCGTCCTCGCCCTGGGCCTCGCCACGCACAGCCCCGGCGGCCTGGTCATGCGCGTCAGCACCTCCGGCGGACCGGACCGCATCCACGGCTGGCGCCTGCGCGGATACGGACTCGAGCCCCTCACCGCCGGCGAGGTCTTCGACGCCTACTGCACCGACGTCGAATCGGGCGACCTCATCTCCCCGGAGTCCAACGTGGACTACTGCGCGCCGCCCGACCTCGGAGACGACCACCTGCCACCGGGACACCACCACTGACGCGAGCGGGGCGCCCCACCCGAAGGTGGAACGCCCCGCACCCCAGCCACGACGCGGCTCGTCCGGCTGCTACTCGCCCGACAGCACCGCCTGAGCGGCGCTGCGCGCCTCCTCGGCACTGTCCGCCGCCCGGGCGGCGGCCGCGGCACGCTCGCACTGCGCCAGCGTGAACTTCGCCAGCGTCGCCCGCACGTACGGAAGCGACGCGGCGCCCATCGAGAGGGAGGTGACGCCCAGGCCGGTCAGCACACACGCCAGCAGCGGATCGGACGCCGCCTCACCGCAGACACCGCAGCTCTTGCCCTCGGCCTTCGCCGCCTCGGCGGACAGCGCGACCAGGTCGAGCAGCGCCGGCTGCCAGGGGTCCTGCAGCCGGGACACCGCGCCCACCTGCCGGTCGGCCGCGAAGGTGTACTGCGCGAGGTCGTTCGTCCCCAGCGACAGGAACTCGACCTCCTGGAGCACCGAGCGTGCCCGCAGGGCGGCCGACGGGATCTCCACCATGGCGCCGAACTTGGCCCGCAGCCCGGCCTCGCGGCACGCGTCCGCGAACGCCTTGGCGTCGGCGCGGTCCGCCACCATCGGGGCCATGACCTCGAGGTACACGGGCAGGCCCTCGGCCGCCTTCGCCAGCGCGGTCAGCTGCGTGCGCAGCACGTCCGGGTGGTCGAGCAGCGTCCGCAGCCCGCGCACACCCAGCGCCGGGTTCGGCTCGTCGCCCGGGGTCAGGAAGTCCAGCGGCTTGTCCGCACCGGCGTCCAGCACCCGCACCACGACCCGGCCCTCGGGGAAGGCCTCCAGCACCTGCCGGTAGGCGGTGACCTGCTTCTCCTCCGACGGCGCGTTCTTGCTGTCGTCGAGGAAGAGGAACTCGGTACGGAAGAGGCCGACACCCTCGGCCCCGGCCTCGACCGCGGCGGGCACGTCCGCGGGGCCACCGATGTTCGCGAGCAGCGGCACCTTGTGGCCGTCCGAGGTCGCCCCCGGTCCGGTCGACGCGGCCAGGGCCGCCTTGCGCTCGGCGGCCTCCGCCGTCAGCCGCGCCCTGTTCTCCTCGCTCGGGTTCACGAAGATCTCGCCGGTGCTCCCGTCCACGGCGACGACCGTGCCTTCGGGGAGCTCACCGGCACCGGGGAGGGCCACCACGGCCGGCACACCGAGCGCTCGAGCGAGGATCGCGCTGTGGCTGGTCGGCCCACCCTCCTCGGTGACGAAGCCGAGGACCAGCGTGGGGTCGAGCAGCGCCGTGTCCGCGGGTGCCAGGTCCCGCGCGATGAGGACGTACGGCTCGTCGCTGTCGGGGACACCGGGCATCGGCACCCCGAGCAGACGGGCGACGATACGATTCCGCACATCGTCGAGATCGGCCACCCGGCCGGCCAGGTACTCACCGGCACCGGCCAGCAGGGCGCGGTAGGCCGCGAAGGCGTCGTACACCGCACGCTCGGCCGTGCTGCCGACGGCGATCCGCCGCTCGACGTCGGCCATCAGCTCGGGGTCCTGCGCCATCATGGCCTGGGCCTCGAGCACCGCCTGGGCCTCGCCCCCCGCCAGGTTGCCGCGCGCCATCAGGTCGGCCGCCACAGCCTCCACCGCCTTGCGGGCGCGCCCCTGCTCGCGCTCCGCGTCCTCGGCCGGAATCTGCTTGGCCGGCGGTTCGAGCACCGCCGTTCCCATGTGCCGAACCTCGCCGATCGCCACACCGTGGCTCACGCCGACGCCTCGCAGCGTTGTCTCCATCTCACCCGTCCCGATAGTGCGGCGGGTCCCGCCGCCGCGGTGGTTGTCCCAGCGGCCGTCTGCGACGGCGCTGCCGTCACTTCCAGAGGAAGAGGCTCTCGCCGGCCTTCACTTCCCCGTCCTCACGCAGCTCGGTGAGGGCCTCGGCCGTCGCCTCCAGGGCCACGATCGGGCAGATCGGGGACTTGCCCGCGGCCTCGACGGCGGCCGGGTCCCAGCGCACCACGCCCTGACCGCGCACGACGGTGTCGCCCTTGTTCACCAGCAGCTCGAAACCCTCGCCGTTGAGCTGCACGGTGTCGATGCCGAGGTGGGTCAGCACACCGTGTCCGCTGTCGTCGACGACGACGAAGGCGTGGGGGTGCAGAGAGACGATGACCCCGTCCACGGGAGCGACGGCCTCGGAAGGCTCACGTACGGGGTCGATGGCGGTACCCGGGCCGACCATGGCCCCGGAGAAGACGGGGTCCGGCACTGCGGCCAGTCCGATGGCACGTCCTGCGAGCGGGGACGAGACGGTGGTCATGGGAAGCCTCCCAGGGGCGGAGATGTATACGGGCCGTCACTGCCTGTCCCGGACGGCGCACTGTGCAGCAGGGTATGTCATAGGAAGTACCGGTTCCGCATGAGTGTTCCGATTAGAGGTCTAGACCACAGTCCCCACGGATTTGCACCCGTTCCGCGACTCCGTGTACAGTCGTTACTCCTGCTTGAGGCTGAGCGATGCGAACGCGTCCTCGCCCCGGCAGTACCCAACTCATCAGATCCTATCGCTGGATCGCCTTCTGCATGCTCGCAGGACGGTGGTCAGAAGCACCGGGAAACGCTGGTAGTGTTGGGAACACCGAAGGGAAGCGCCCGGAGGAAAGCCTGAGAGAGTCTCTCGGGTGAGTACAAAGGAAGCGTCCGTTCCTTGAGAACTCAACAGCGTGCCAAAA
>NZ_JBIDCI010000028.1:0-56647 GCF_043204535.1 Streptomyces sp. NPDC047853
CTGGGAGAGACGCGACGACATCCACGAAGCGTTCCTCGGCCTCGCCGTCTGCCTGATCACCCACCGTCACGTTCGACGCCTTTGTTAGGACCTCTAAGGCCTACCCGTCCGCGTCGGTCGTGGACGGACGCGGCACTCGGCCGGGCGCCGTCACAGCGCCACAGGAAATGGGAGCGGCACCACCAGGACAACGACGCACGCCCGGCCCAGGTCACGAAACAGTCGGTGCCCATGGGACTTTAGCCCTTACAGGGTGGTGGGAGGCACCTTGGACGCAAAGGCACTCCGCGGGGCGCTCGGCTGGGAGGACGACACCTGGCGCAGTACCTGGGCCAGGTCTCGGTGTATCCGGTCGGCTTCCCCGCGGACCTGGACGGGGATGTCGCCGCGTTCGGCGACGAGGCGGTCGTAGACGGGCGTCTGCTGGAACACGGTGGGGCGTTTCCCTTCAGCGGCGGTTCGGGACTGGCGCAGCATACGGGCCCGGTCGTGCCCCGGCTGGAGGCGGGCGGGTCAGGCCAGGAGGGCGGGAGCCGGCTGCACGTCGGGGGTTCGAACGGTTCGTCACACGCGGTGGCGGTACGCAGCCCCGATTCCCGCTGAGGTCCCGTCGCTGCCCGAGCCGATAGCGAAATGTCCGGAGCATCACCTTCGCCGATGGGGGGGCGACGCTGGGTCCGTCAGGTCCGCCCGGCCTGACGGACCGGGCGGGGCGGTTCGTGTCCGTTGGTTCCTACGCGGTGACCTCGCGGTAGATCTGGGCGCCGTTGACCATGTCGATGCCGACACCCGGCGTGTAGGCCCCGCGGGCCTCCTCGTCCCGGTCGTGGGGGAGGCGTGCGCGGTCGGCGCGGGCGAGCGCGGCTCGAAGGGCTGCGGCGTCGAGGTCGGTGCAGTAGGCGGGGGAGCCGGGCTCCATGCGCCAGGAGTCGGACAGCGGTCCCGCGTCGACGGCGTCGAAGCCGGTGTCATCGATCAGCTGCATCACCACCTTCTTGGCGGCCGTGTCGTCCCCGGCCGCGGGCAGGGCGATCCGGTCGGGGTGTCCCTGGGCTTGTCCCTTGGTGGCGAGGGTGAGGGAGAAGACGGTGTTCCACGCCTTGATGACGGGGCGGCCGATCTGCGTGCTGATCCAGGTGCTCTGGGCGGTGGTGTCGTCGAGGCCCTCGGCGACATATCCGCCGAGCGGATAGTAATTGGACATGTCGACGATGACCGTGGAGGCGGGTGCCTGGCGCAGGTCCCCGGCCAGCGTAGGGACGACCCCGAAGGGAACCGAGAGCACGATGACGTCGGCGTGCGCTACGGCGTCGGCGGTCGATGCTGCCGCGCGGGCGTGGAGTTCGTCGTTCAGCTCCTTCAGGGATTCCGGGCCGCGGGAGTTCGCCAGGGTGAGCGTGTGGCCGGCGCGCGAGAGTACACGGGCGAGCTCGCTTCCGATGTTCCCGGTTCCGATGACCGTGATGTCCATGGGTTCTCCTGTTCGTTTCGCCGGCCCGCTGGTGCCAGACCAGGCGGTGCCGCTTTCGGGCACCGGGCTTTGTGCGGGTCCCCGCTGCGGGAAACGGGCGTCGCCTCGCGAGGTGGCTCGGTCCAGCCCCGTGCAGTGGCGGAGTGCTTGTTCCGGGAACAGGGCTACGACGCCACCACGGTCGACCACATCGCTGAGCGGGCGGGCGTCTCCCAGCGGACCTTCTTCCGGTACGCCGGGACAAAGGAGGACCTGGTCCTGGGTGAGTTCGAACGGCAAGGCGAGCGCATGGTGGACGTCCTGCGGTCGCGTCCGGCAGCGGAAAATCCCTGGACATCCCTGCGCCACGCCTTCGAGGTGGTCGTCGCCTCTCGCGGCGAACCGTCCGATCGCGACCGGGCCAAGCTCATGTATTCGATCATCGAGTCCAGCCCAGCCCTGCGTGCCGCATACCTCGACCGGATGGACCTCATCCAGCGCGGGCTCGTCGACGTCCTTCTGGAGCGCTCCACCGGAACCGACAGCCGTGTCCTCGCCCGCGCTCTCGTCGGGGCCGCTTTCGCCGCCCTCAACGCCGTCATGGAAGCGTGCGACCCCGACAGCAACGGCCCGGACACCTTCGCCGCCGACCTCGACCACGTCCTGGCCCAACTGGAACCCACCAGCATCCGGAACTGACCCAGCGCCGACCGGGCCAAGGGGCATCACCAGCTCACGCCACCGCCAAAATCTCCGACCGGCCGGCGCACGGGGCCTTTTCCTTTCCGTATTTGCCGCATTGGGCGATCCGGCCTCGCGGGTCTATTACGACAAAAAGATTGCGCAGAGCAAGCACCACACCCAGGCCCTGCTCTGCCCCGCCGGACGGCTGGCCGACGTCTTGTTCCCGACGTTCCGCGACGGAACCTTCTACGAGCCGCAGCCGAGGGCCGCAGTCACCTGTCGGCGTACGCCTGAACGTGGATCAGCCCCGTACAGGTGAACGTGCTCAGTCGATGATGCGCTGACCCACGGGTTCTCGTCAGCCCGCAGTGGACGGCGACAGCGCCGGACGGCCGGGCACTTCTCATGCCACCTTGATGACAACCTTGCCCGAGGCGTGACCGTTCTCGACGGTGGCCAGGGCGGCCGGGGCGTCGGAGAGCGGATGGACGGCGGTGATCACGGGTGCGAGGAGCCCGTCGAGGGCCAGCCGGGCCGACCGCTCCAGGTTCTCGCGGTCGACGCGACGCTCGACGAAACGTCCACCGAGATCGGGCACGGACATGTCACCCACAGCGATGACGTTGCGGGCATCCTGGGCCAGCGGCGCGACCGTCCGCAGCGAGGTGCCGCCGACCAGGTCGACGATCCCGTCGAAGCCGTCCGGAACCAGCTCGCGTGCCGCGGCGGCGACGTCCTCGGCGGTGTAGTCGACGAACCGCACCCCGATGGCCTCGGCGTGCTCGCGCTTGGCGGTACTCCCGGTGCCGATCACGCGCAGCTCGCGGCCGATGGCCAGCCGGGCGACGGCGAGGCCGACCCCGCCCCCGACTCCGTTGACCAGGACCGTGGCACCGGCCGGGAGGCTGAGCTGGTCGAGCACGTCCACCGCGGTCGTCCCGGCTACTGGCAGCGTTGCCGCCACGGTCGCGGACAGACCCTCCGGGATGCGCGCGGTGTTCGGCGCGGACAGCACCGTCGTCTCGGCGTAGGTGCCGCCACCGGTGAGCGCGAAGCCGAAGACCGCGTCACCCACCTCAAGCCCGTTGACGTCCTCGCCCCGGGCGAGAACGGTTCCGGCTGCCTCCATGCCCAACACGCGAGGAAACGGACGCCCGCCGTCCAGCCCGTCGACCAGACCGGAGCGCAGAAGGTGGTCGAGGGGATTTACGCCGGCGACGTCGACCCGGATCAGCACCTCGCCGCGACCGGGGACAGGATCGGGACGATCGAAGTACTCCTGCACCTCGGGCCCGCCGTACCTGCCAAAACCCCATGCCTGCCCCATCTTCCGCCGCCTCTCGTACGACCGGCCCGGTGATTCCGGGCGCTGTCGCCATCCTCACCTCTGACATTGATGTGAGGGGCAACCGGCTGAGATGCAGATCACAGCATCAGGCCGACCGCGTCACCGGTTCCGGGGCCGGGGCCGGGGCCGGGGCCGTGGACAGCTTCGCCCGGTGTCGGCGGTTGCCCCTGATCAGCACGTCGAGTGCATCCCGGGTCTCGATCAGGTGCGCGATGTCGGCGTCGATCCGGTCGCGCTCGCGCATCATCGCCGTGAACGTCTCCTCGGCGACGCCCAAGTCACCCGGGACGTCCACACACGGCAGCACAGTCGCGATCACACTGCTGGACATACCCGCGTCGAACAGCTGTCGAATGAGTGACACGCGCTGGACCGCAGCATCGGAATAGTGACGCTGCCCTGCGCCGGAGCGTGAGCTGGTCAGCAGGCCCTGCTCTTCGTAGTACCGCAGTGAGCGCGGACTCACGCCCGTGCGCTTGGACAACTCGCCTATCCGCATCCCTGAGAGCCTACGCCTGCGTGCTACAGGTTCAGACCGCCGTCGAACCATGGGCGCTCGCGGACACCCCTGCAGCCGCAGAGGCGTCCTCCCGGTCCCACGACTGAGGGAGCGAACGCCACCAGGCAGGCGATCCTCGCCGCGGCTAGTACCCGCTTCACGAGCGACGGGTTCACCGCGGCCCCTTCCGGCGAGTCGCGGCCGACGCCGGCGTCGACGCGTCATTGGTGATGCAGTTCTTCCGGTCGAAGAACGAGTTGTTCGCTGCCGTGATGTCGGTTCCTGGAAAGGCACTGGAACGTTTCAGCGCTGCGTTCGCAGGGACGGACGATCACCTGGGGGAGCGCGTCGTCCGGGCCCCGGCCCGGACGAGTGGGAGACCGCCGCGGCCCGGTTCGGGCCGCACCCTCTGGTCGTCGAGGACGCCCACAAGGGGCACCAGCGGGCGAAGCCGGAGCGCTACGGCGACACGAGGAAGGCAGCGATGCAAGGCTCACCTTTCCTTGACGGGCAGGATCCACACCGCTCGTTCACTGCCAGGACGCGGCCGCCTTCGTGGGAGAAGTCGGATACGCCGAGCCGGCGGCGCATCCCGGAACGCTTGACCAGTGGCGGATCGACATGCGCCTCGACGGCCGGCACGACGAAAGCCGGCTCGAGCATTCCCAGACCAGCCTGACCAGCCTGGCGAGGAAGCGACCGCCATGCTCCTGCGCTGCATCGGCTGCGGAGTCCACCTGGGACGTTCGCCGCCACGGCGGAAGCGGCGTCACTTCACCGGGCTGCCGTCGGGGTGGGCGCCGTGCAGGCAGTGCGTGAGCACCCGGCGGCGCCCCAGGAGGTAGTCGCGGACGTACGGTGCCAGGAGGGCGCCGAGCAGGGGAGCGAGCAGGTAGACCCACAGGAACGTGTACTGGCCGGAGGCGAGCGCGGGGCCGAACTGGCGGGCGGGGTTGACGCTACCGCCGGTGAGCGTGCCCAGCAGGGCGATGGCGAGGCTGATGAGGAGGCCCACGAGGTAGGGGATGTAGCGCGCGAGCCGTGGAACTGAGAGGAACAGCCCCACGAGCAGCACGATGACGCCCATGGAGGCCGCCTCGGCCAACAGGAGCCACGCCGCCGACCAGCCCGGTGCGGGCTGCAGCGCCGCGTAGGCCACCGGCGGCCCGCTCACGGTACCGCCCCACAGACCCCGCGCCGCGAACACACCGAGCAGGGAGCCGGTGAGCTGGGCCGCGACGTACGGGGCCACCGACGTGCCCGGGAAGACCCCGAAACGCCACATCGCGAAGGAGATCGCCGGGTTCATGTGCCCGCCAGACCGCTTGCCGAGAGGACTGAGAATCAGCCCGGTGACGAGCAGGCCGACCGCCGCACCGACGACGAGCAGCTTCAGCCGGATGCCGGGGATCGCGTCGGACAGGGCGGACGGACCGACGACCCACCGCACGATGGTCGTCACGCCGAGCATCAGGAAGAAGGTCAGGAAGAACTCCTCGGAACTGTGCCGGACGAGCGAGAGGCGTGCGGTGGGGCCGTTCATGCGGTGCTCCAGATGCGCTGGGTCTGACGTCCCGGGATCACAGGACGAAGCAGGTGTCGAAGATCTCGGTGCGCGCTTCGGGGATGAATCCGCGCTGCGCGCGCCACTGGCGGTGCTGCTCGGATTCGGCGACGGCCTGGCCCAGGAGTTCGGCCTGGCGGCCGCCGGCGATGCTGGGCTTGGCGGTGGCCTGGTAGCCGCCGTAGTGGGCGACCGGGCTCCACTCCGGGCGGAGGGGAGGAAGCGCCTCGTCGAGGCCCTCGTACGCGCCGGCGGCGTAGACGATGCGGCCCCCGACGACCGTCAGCAGTGACTCGATGTGCGGGATGTCCTGCTCCGGCACGGTGAAGAAGTCGTCGGAGAGGACGGTCAGGTCGCCGTAGCAGCCGGGGCGCAGGACACCCTTGACGTCGCCCTCACCGGTCAGCTCGGCGCCGCCCCGGGTGTACATGGCCAGCGCCGTCTCACGGTCGACGAGGTTGGCCGGCGGGCGGATGGTCAGGTTGCCGACCGTCTTGCCGGAGACGAGCCAGTGCAGGGCGACCCAGGGGTTGTAGGAGGAGACGCGGGTGGCGTCCGTGCCGGCGCCCACGGTCAGGCCACGGTCCAGCATCGCCCGTACCGGTGGGGCCTGTTCGGCCGCCGTGGCGCCGTACCGCCGGACGAACGCCTCGCCCTGGAAGGACAGCCGGTTCTGGACGGACAGGGCCCCACCGAGCGCGGCGATGCGGTCCAGGCTCTGCGGGGAGACGGTCTCGGCGTGGTCGAACAGCCAACGGTTGCCGGCGGGGAAGAGTCCCTGCGCGGCGAGCTTCTCGAACACCGCGAGGTCGCGTCGGATCGTCTCGTCGTACGTGGCGTGGAGGCGAAAGCCCCAGCCGTTCTCGGTCAGCAGCCGCACCGCTTCCTCGAACTCACTTTCGTAGCTGCCCAGTTGTGGGCGAGGCTCGGTGAAGTTCTCGAAGTCGGCAGCCGCCCAGGTGAGGTTCTCACCGGCGCCGTTGAGGCGCAGCCACTCGTCGCCGTCGCCGGGCTTGATCATCTCGATCCAGCGCTTGAGGTCGGCTATCTCCTGACCGGCGGTCTGGGGGAAGAGGTGGTAGGCGATCCGCAGGGACAGCCTGCCCTCGTTGGCCAGCTCGGTGACCGTGCCGTAGTTCTCGGGGAAGTTCTGGAATCCGCCCGCGGCGTCGATGGCCGATGTCAGACCGAACCGGTTGAGTTCGCGCAGGAAGTGGACCGTTGAGGTCTTCCTGTCCTCTCCCTCCGGCAGCGGGCCCTTGGCCAGCGTCGAGTACAGGAGCATGGCGCTGGGGGCGGCCAGCAGCATGCCCGTCGGCTCACCGTCGCGGCCGCGGACGATCTGCCCGCCCTTGGGATCGGGGGAGTCCTTGGTGATTCCGGCGGCTTTGAGCGCGGCCCGATTGAGGATCGCGGACTGGTACAGGTGCAGCACGAACACGGGGGTGTCCGGTGCCGCCGCGTTCAGTTCCGCGACGGTCGGCAGCCGGCGTTCGGCGAACTGCTCGCCACTCCAGCCGCCCACCACGCGCACCCACTGCCCCCTGGGTGTACGGCCGGCCTGCTCGCGCAGCATCGAGAGTCCCTGCCGCAGCGTCGGAACACCGTCCCAGCGCAACTCGAGGACGTAGTTGAGACCACCGCGGATGACGTGCAGGTGTGAGTCGTTGAGACCGGGGACGATCCTGCGGCCGAGTGCGTCTACCACACGAGTGCGTGTGCCGATGAACGGTGTCATGTCGACGTCGTCACCGATGGCGGTGATACGGCCGTCCCGGATGGCGACGGCATCGGCCTGCGGACGGGCGGGGTCGGCGGTGTACACCTTGGCGTTGCGTACCACCAGGTCGGCGGCGACGCCGTCGACAGCGGTGGGGACGAGCCCACCGACGGGAATCGTAGACATGGGACATCTCCCGGAAAGTTGGTCAGGAAAGGGGTGGAATGGCGTGATGGCAGGTGCCGCTGCGCGAGCCGGCCCGCGGAGGAGGGGTGAACCGGCCCGATCACACGTTGCGGGGCTCTGCCTCGGGGGCGCGCCGCAGGACGAGCGCCGTGGCCATCACGCCCGAGCCGCTGAGCAGCAGGGGCCAGGCCAGCCCGTGGTGGAGGACGAGCCAGGCTCCCAGCAGAGCACCGAGGAGGACAGCGAGGACGGCCGTGACGCGGCGTCCGGCCCGTCGGTTGTCGCCGCCCGCCGGTGAGGAGTCGAAGGCCAGTCCGGTGACGGTGAGGGTGAGCACGGTCGTCGTCATGTCCGGCACTGCCAGCCTGCGCACGGTGCCGTTGCGTATACCCATCGCCACCGCAGTCAGGATGATCAGCGGGTAGCGCGCCTGGTGCGGGGCGGCGAAGGCCACCGCCGCGGCCGAGAGCAGCAGCACCGCCTCGAGGATCAGCGAGAGGCACAGCCAGCGGCGCTGGGGGAGTTCGCGCAGCGCCAGGTTCAGGCGTCCCGCGACGACCGCTCCGCCGCAGAACGCCGCGAGGGAGACCAGGGACGCGGCGAGTGAGAAGCCCGACGCCCCGGCCGCGGCGAATGCGATGATCACGACGTTGCCCGTCATGTTGGCCGTGAAGACGTGGCCGAGCCCGAGGTAACTGATCGCGTCGATGAGTCCGGTGACGACGGTCAGCGCGGTGAGAGAGACCGTCAGCCGGTCGCCGTGCGCCAGGGTTCGCCCGGGACCGCGGCTGTCGGGGGTGCTGCTCACAACGGGGTGCTCCTTCGTACGGTGCGGTGCCCTGTGTCCTTCGCCCCGGAGCGGGGCCGTGGACGAATCCGCACCCGGCGGCCGGGCCGGCGTGGTCGGCGGTCGCGGCCCTGGTCGGCGGGCCGGGGGCACCCTGTACTGCCCCCGGCCCGCCGGGTTCGGGTGGCTCAGCCGGCGGCGCCCTCGCCGAGGAAGCGCTGCGCGTAGACGAGGCCGAGGCCGTAGGCACCGTCGTGCGCCTTGACCGTCTCGACGACGGCGTCGTAGGTGTCGAAGCGGGCCCAGTCACGCTGCAGCTCCAGCAGGGCCGGGATCCAGTCGATGACGTCGGCGCCGGCCTTGGTCATGCGCTGCAGGGCGTGTTCGTGGGTCGCCGGGCTCAGACCACCGCAGGCGTCGGCGACGACGTAGACCTCGTAGCCCTGGGCCAGCGCGGACAGGGCCGGCAGCACGATGCACACCTCGGTCCACAGGCCGGCCAGGACGATCTTCTTGCGGCCCGTCGCCTTGACGGCCTCGATGACAGAGCTGTCCTCCCAGCAGTTCATCGTGGTGCGATCGATGACCGGTTCGTCGGGGAAGACCTCGGTGAGCTGGGGCAGCAGCGGACCGGAGAAGGTCTCCGACGCCACGGTCGTCAGGATGACCGGCACCTGGAACGTCTTCGCGGTCTTGGCCAGCCCGACCGTGGAGTTCATGATCGCCGTCCGCGCACTGCTGCCGACTCCGAAGAACATCTGGGGCTGGTGGTCGATGAACAGGAACACCGAGTTGTCCGGCGTCAGCAGATCCGCGCTCGGGGTCGGGGTTGCCACGATCTCGGTGCCGGTGACTTCGCGGTTCAGGCTCATGGATCTTCTCGTCTCTCGCTGTCGGAGGGGGCGCGACAACGCGTCGCACTTTGCTCCGTATTTGCTTTCGGCGAGTAGACCGGAGAGGCCGAAGTTGTGTGACACGCGCTGCCGCGACGGGCCGGTCCCACCGACTCGCCGACCGCCGCCCGCGGCAGCAGGAGCCGATGTCACGGTACGGGCGGGCCGCCGGCGCAGTGCCCCGTGCCCGGCAGTGGCTCGCTCCGTGGCCGAACCCGGTATGCGGCGGAAGAACGGACGGGAGCGCCGCGCTGCAGTGGCCGACGGCGTGACGTGTCACAGAAGCGGACCCTGTCCTGTCTCTCTGCCGCTACCTGAATTTTCAAGGAGCAAAGATCTCCGTGAGCACCGCGGCCGTCGGAACCCGTACAGGGCGTGCCGTCCGGGCAGCGGCAGCCTCCAGCAGCGTGCGCCCCGGGGACGATGACTTCCTGGTCGGCCTCGACAGCGGGTGGCTGAGGACTCGTGAGCAGGACAGGAAGCAGCACATGACCGTGAACGCGACATCGGCCGGAGAACTGCCGCAGGCGGTGTTCGATCCCGCGCGCTTGGCGGCGGTGGCGGATTCGGGGCTGCTGGACACCGGGCCGGAGGGGACGTTCGACGACATCGCGCGGCTCGCCCTGGCGGTCACCGGTGCTCGGATGGCGTTCTTCACCGTCGCCGACGGATGGCGGTCCGTCTGGAAGAGCGCGGTCGGCGTGGACCCGGCGGCCGAGCGCGGGAACGACATCCGCGACAGCCCGTGCCACCTCCTGATCGGTACTGGCAAGGAGCTCATCGCGCCGGACGCGAGAACCGACCCGCGTGTCAGGGACCTCCCCGCCGTCGACGTGCTGGGCATCGGAGCCTGGGCGGGCTATCCGGTGATCTCGCCCGGCGGACACGTACTGGGCGGGTTGTGCGTGATCGACGAGGACGCCCGGCCCTTCACCCCGCAGCAGTCTGAGGCCCTGCGCATCCTCGCGCGCTCGGTGTCCTCCGAGATCGCGTTGCGCCAGGCCCTGCGCGAGGCCCAGGCCGCGGGCAGCGCTTCGGCGGCGTTGGCCCGGACGCTGCAGGACAGCCTGCTGCCCCCCTGTCTGCCACGGGCGCCCGGCCTGGACGTGGCCGCGACGCACCTGCCGGCCGACGCCACCGGCGCCATCGGGGCCGAGGTGGTCGGCGACTTCTACGACCTGTTCGAGACCCGGGGCAGGAAATGGTCGGCGGTCATGGGCGATGTGTGCGGCAAGGGCCTCGACGCGGTAAAAGTCGCCACCCTCGCCCGGTACACCATCCGTGCCGCGGCCAATCAGCACGAGAACCCGGCCACCGTGCTGCACCGCTTGCACGACGACCTGGTCGATCAGCACGTCAGCGAACGCTTCCTGACCGCCGCCGTCGCCGTGTTCGAGCCCGGCCCCGAAGGGATCACCGGCCTCTACGCCAGCGCGGGGCACCCGCCGGCATTGATCCGCCGCGTGGACGGCACCGTGGAGGAACTGAACGCGACCGGCATCCTGCTGAGTCCTGACATCCCGGCGGCCCGGGACGACTTCGCCGACACCGCCTTCCGCCTGTGTCCCGGTGACGCTCTGCTGCTCTACAGCGACGGCATCACCGAAGCACGCGACCAGCACCGCGGCCCGCTCTTCGGCGCCGACCGCCTCGCGCGGGCGCTGGCCGCCACCCATGGCGCCGATGCCACTGAGACCCTCGACCGGCTCTGGGAAGCAGCCTCCGCCCACTCCGGCGGTCACTCCGTCGACGACACCGCCATGATGGTGCTGCGCGTCCTGCCCACCTAGGGCCCGTCGTTTGGATCATCTGTAGTTGGCCAGGGCTGCTGACTGGAGAGTCGATCGCGGTACCGATTGTGGCGTACGCGTCGGCGCGCAGGACTTCCGCAAGGGCTCATTGGACCAGTTCGATTTGGGGGTGGGACGGGTCGGCCGGGCAGGCGTGGAGCTGGAGGCTGGAGCCGCGGGCGATCCCGATCAGGGTGAAGTTCGCGGGCGGAGTGCCGAGGAGGAGTGGAGTCGGGTTGGTCCGCTCCTCCTCAGGGGCCCAGCTGTCGCTGCCGGCGTCCCATTCGAGGGTGGCGATGGTGAGGAGCGGGAGCGCCTCGGTGCCGCACTCCGGGCAGCGGCGGGGCATGGGGTCGGACAGGCCCCAGCGAGACCAGCCGCCGGTCTTCCAGCCGGGGGAAGTGGACAGTTCGCTCTCGTAGAACTCGCGCGGGCTGGCGGGGCAGGAGCCGTCCCACCGGCTCGGGTCGCCCAGCTCCTGCCGCAGCTCCTCGTCCAGCTCCATGAAGGCGGGGTACTCCGTGACACGCTCCGGTGCCAGCAGGGACGGCTCCGGGAGATAGCCCTGGGACTTGATCGCGGGTGGTTCGGGCGGCGTGTCGAGGACGTCGGTGACGGTGCTGGCGGAGCGCCAGAAGACCGCGGTGCGGGGGTGGCTGGGGTGGTCGAAGGGGCACCACAGGACCTGCAGGAGGTCGGCCCCGGGCGGGCTGAACGGGAGAGGGACGTCGCGGGCGTACAGCTGGGCGACAGGGAGCAGGGGTACCGGGTCCTCGGGCCAGGGGCGGCCCTGGAGGATCCGCTTCTCGGTGGCCAGTTCCTCGGGCGTGGGCCGGGAGGCCGGGCTGCCGAGGTGCCGCCGGCTCGTTACCGCCGCTTGGTTGGTGCGGAGGAGCCGGATGTCGTCCGGGGACAGAACCCTGCGCGTCGCACCCCTCTCGTGCGGCTCGTCGCAGTGCGGCCACGGCTCGTCGGCGGGCCACAGGAGCGGCCCGCCGACGGAGCTGTCGCGCACGGTCGGCGACCCGGGCCGCGGGTGCAGCCGGGTCGTCGTCCGCGCCAGCGGGGCCAGTTGAGGAAAGAGCGCGGTCACGTCGACTGGCCGCGGTGGGGTGGTACGGATGGCGGTCATGGCGGTGATGCTGCCAGCAGCGTCTGACAATGGGTGTACCGATCCACGTCAGGTGACACCGCACAGTTCCCTGAGTCAGCAGGCAGACCAGAGAAAGATCCCAGCACTATGGAGTCCGGCCAGGTAGATGGTCGCGGTCTTCTCGTAGCGCGTGGCGATGCCGCGCCACTGCTTCAGGCGGTTGATGCACCGTTCGACAGTGTTGCGCCGTTTATAGGTCTCGCGGTTGAGGCCGGCGGTCTCCCGCCCCGGCCGCCCCGCCGCAGCCGATGGCCACGTTGATCTGCTGGCACGGGAATCACCGCACGGATGCCGCGCTTCCTCAGGTGGTCGCGGATCGCGCGCGAGGAATATGCCTTGTCGGCCATGACTACGTCTGGCCTGGTTCGGGGCCGTCCGCGGCGACGCGGTACACGGAGGCCGGCCATGACGTCCAGGAAGGTGGGTGCATCGCCCGCTTGGCCGCCGGTCAGAATGAACGCGAGGTGACGACAGCGGCCGTCGGCAGCAAGATGGATCTTCGTTGTAAGTCCCCCGCGCGACCGGCCGATGGCGTGGTCGTGCGGCTCGGCCGCTGGAGCCCCCTTTTGCGGGCCCCAGCGGCATGCTGATGAGCGCGCACGATTGTGGAGTCCACCGAGACGACCCAGTCAAGCTCACTGTCGGCGTCGGCCTGGGCCACCAGCGCCGTGAACACCCGCTCCCAGGTGCCATCGACGGCCCACATCCGCAGCCGGTTGTAGACACCTCGCCAGTTCCCGTACCTCTCCGGCAGATGGACCCACTGCGTTCCCGTCCGGAACCTGAAGGCGATCGCGTCGATCACCTCACGGTGGTCCCGCCCACGGCCACCCCTCTTCGGCGTCCGATCCGGAAGTAACGGCTCGATCCGCGCCCACTGGGCGTCAGTCAGCGACATGTCCAGATCAACGAAACTGCCTAGCGCCTCGACCGGTGACCGTTTGCCGACCGGGTGCCAGGGACGGATGCGCAACCACAGCCTGAGCGGCGGGAGTGGTCGGCACGCCGGGTGAGCTGACCATGACCTGGGCGCCGGCGTTTCCGCTGGAGTCGTTCCCCAACTGCTCCGGGAGAACCCGGCGTTGGTGCGCTTCGTGCCGGAGTCGTCAGGGGCCGGCCGATGTCCCGTTTCACATCGAGCCAGGTGACGCCGAGTCGAGGCCCCGGTCATCGGAGTGGTACTCGCCGAAGTCCGTGGTGTGACCGGCCGAAACAGCTGTATGTGATCAGCCTGTCAAGCGATGACTCTCCGGCCCGGCGAGACTAGCGACGAAGTCGTCGACCATGGCGATCTGCACGTCCTGGGGAAACCGTCCAGGGTCGAAAAGGGATTGGACGACGAGTCCGTGGACGAAGGCGACGACGACGGCGCTCAGTTGACCCGTGTCGGCCGTCGCGGGGATCTCCCCGAGGCCACGTGCCGTCTCCAGATGAGGGCGGAAGCCGTCGCGCAACCGCGCGTATCGGTCGCCCTGTTGCGCGGCCAGCGTCTCGTCGGCGAGCGACAGGTCCCAGGAGCCGACCCAGACGCGGTTGCGGGCGGTGTCGGTCGGCGTGAGCGGCAGGATGTCGAGCAGCATGGCCCGCACGGTGGAGAGGCCGTCGGCGGGGGGAGTACGGCGCGGGCGTTCGGCCGTGTCCTGTTCCAGCAGGTCCAGCGCGTGTGTGACGAGGGCCCGCTTGCTCGGGAAGTAGTGCGTCAGCAGGCCGGTCGAGACGCCCATCTCGGCGGCGACGGCGCGCAGTGTCAAACCACCGAATCCCTTGGCGGCAAGGACGCGCCACACCGCCTCGGACACGTCCTTGCGTCGGGCTTCGTGATCTCCGGGTGCGGGGGGCGCCATGCCGCTAGCCTACATACCAAACGCTTGTTACGCACCTCCTCGCCGTGTGACCGCGGGCAGCTCCTCCGCCGGCGGCACCGGCCGTCCCGACCCGGAAGGCGGAAAGCCCATGTTCACCCACCCGCTCGACGAACGCGCACAACTGCGACCCCTGGAGCCCTGGCAGGCCCCGGAGTTCCTGGCGCACATCGACCGGGCCCGCCCCCTGGTCGACCCGTGGATCCCGTGGGCGTCCCTCACCACCGACCTGGCCTCGGCCAGGTCGACCCTCCAGCGCTACTCCGATCTCTCGTCCTCCGACAGCGGCCGCATATACGGGATATGGCTGGACGGAGTGCTCGTCGGCGGCGTCATGTTCACCCGCTTCGACGCCTCCTCGGGCGTGTGCGAGATCGGCTGCTGGTTGGAGGAGGCCGGGCAGGGCCGGGGACTGGTGACCCGCGCGTGCCGGGCACTGATCGACTGGGCCTTCACCGAGCGCGGAATGAGCAGGGTCGAGTGGTGGGTCGCCTCGGGCAACACCCGCAGCATCGCGTCCGCCCGCCGCCTGGGCATGACCCGCGACGGCGTGCTCCGGCAGCGCTACCCGTACCGGGGGGTGCGCCACGACAGCGAGGTGTGGTCGGTCCTGGCGCAGGAGTGGGCGCCGGCGGAGGTTCGGTCCACACGCGAGCCCGAGCCCGAGGCCGAGGCCGAGGCCGAGGCCGCGTCCGGCGACCAGGCGGACATCGACCGGCTGATGGGCCTGTTCATGGACTCCTTCACCAACACCGGCGGAAGGCACCCCGATCTGGACATCATCCGCGAACTCTTCGTCCCGGAGGGCCGGATCATCTCCAACATCGGGAACGACCCCGTGATCATGGATGTGGACGCGTTCATCGAACCGCGTCGCAAGATACTCACCGACGGCACGCTGACGGAGTTCTCCGAGTGGGAGGTCTCCCAGCGCACCGAGATCTTCGGATCGGTCGCGCACCGGTTCAGTGAGTACCGCAAGTCCGGCGTCCGGGACGGAGCACCTATCGACGGACACGGCCACAAGACCACCCAGTTCCTCCGGACCCGAGACGGCTGGAGGATGTCCTCCATGGCCTGGGACGACGAACCGGCCCGCCGCCCCGAGTGACGGGCGCACCCGGCTCCCCGGCCGATTCCCGGAACCGCGGGCGGCCGGGTTCCGGGTACCACGGCAGTCACATGCCGAGGACGCGGCGTACGGCTTCGCCCGCGTTCACGCTCCGTACGCGGGCCACGACGAGGACGCCCAGGGTGCGTGCGGTTGCCGCCTCACTCCCTTACGCCCTGTTGAGCGGCGGATGCCGCCCCCGTGACGGTCCGGATGGCCATGCCCCACTGGCACAGCGCGGAGACGGCGCCCACCCCAAGGCGGACGGTCTTGTCCGGGCCGTTCGTGAGCCGTACGGCGAGGCCCGACGCTCCGGTCGCGGGCAACAGGGCCGCCGTCACTCGCAGTCGGGGCTGCTCGAACCCCGTTGCGAGCGGAAGGAAAGGGAGCCCGACGACAACCGCGACCAGCGGGGGTGAGTCCCGGGGTCACGGGGTCCGCACACCACGGCGATGGCGACGATCAGCAGCCACTGGAGGCCGTTGACCTGATGGAACCGCCGATGTCGGCCGGCGGGGAACGGGCCGCCTGCCGATGAAATGAGATAGCGGCGCGCGGCGAACCTCCGTCCCACCGTGACGGCACAGCCGGCCGCCACGACCTCGACCAGGCGCGCAACGCCGTCGAATGCGCTGGTGGCCAGCAGCCGCCAGCCGAGCCCGAACAACGCGAGGAACCCCACCCCTGTTTGAACATGATCGGCACCCCCCAAGCGGAAGCGCTGCCCGCCGGCCCAAGGAATGCCGACATCTGAGGAGCCATCGCCTTGCGCCTCTTCGAACGTGTCGCGCGCGCATAGGCTGGTGCGCATGATCCCAGTGGAGGAGGAACGCCCGCGCGCCCCGCTCGCGGGGGCCTCGCGTCGGTGGGTGCGGCTGCTGCCATGGGCGGTGGCGTTCGTGCTGAGCGTCGCCCTGCTGCCCACGACCATCGTGGTCCTCACCGCCGACTACGGCCTGAACGGGGGAGTCGCCGCAGGGCTGGCCGTCGCGCAGGCCGCGCCGCTGCTGCTCGCCGTCGTACGGCCGCTGCAGGCCTGGTACGTGGTCTTCACCGCGGACGTGGCCGGCTCGCTCGTCCTGCTCACCGTCGACTTCCAGGAGCGGCTGCTGTGGCCGTTCCCGCCCATGGAGATCGTCGGATACGTCGGCCTCTGCCTCGCCCTCGGCCTGCGCGAGCCGCGCCGGACGCTGCTGCTGGTGTGGCTGGCCACAGCGGGAGCGAACGTGGCCCTGGGCTTCGCCGCGCCGCACGGTTTCAGCGCCAAGGGCCTGCTGCTCACCATCCTCGGGGGCGTCACGCTGCTGCTCGGCGGGGTGCTGCGCGAGCGGTCCGAGGTACAGCGCAGGCTGGTCGAGCAGGAGACCATCAGCGAGGCTGAGCGGGACCGTCGGACGCTGCTGGAGGAGCGCGCCCGGATCGCCCGCGAGCTGCATGATGTGGTGGCCCACCACATGTCCGTCATCACGGTGCAGGCGGACACCGCGGAGTACCGCCTCGACACGCTCCCGCAGGACGTGCGGGAGGAGTTCACCTCCATCGCGGCGACCGCGCGCCAGTCGCTCGGCGAGATGCGGCGCCTCCTCGGCGTGCTGCGCAACGAGGAGGCACGCGGCGAGCTGGTGCCCCAGCCGGGCCTGGCGCAGATCGGGCAGCTGGTGGAGGCGACGGCGCGGGCCCGCGGCCCAGTGGAGTTCACCCCCTGCGACGTCGAAGTGCCCGAGGCGGTCGGCCTGTCCGCGTACCGGATCACCCAGGAGGCCCTGGCGAACGTCGTGC
Organism: Streptomyces sp. NPDC047853; assembly: GCF_043204535.1. Lineage (NCBI taxonomy): Bacteria > Bacillati > Actinomycetota > Actinomycetes > Kitasatosporales > Streptomycetaceae > Streptomyces > Streptomyces sp. NPDC047853. Next base: position 16,827 of record NZ_JBIDCI010000028.1, read on the forward strand.
GGCACGCGCCCGGTGCCCGCACACAGGTGTCCCTGTCGGTGACGGAGCCCGATCCGGAGCAGGGCGCGCGGCTCACCCTCCTGATCATCAATGGGCCCCCGCCGGAGCCGCCCGCCGAGCCCCTCGAATCGAGCGGCACCGGGCACGGCCTTGTCGGCATGCGCGAGCGCGTACGGATCATCGGCGGCACCCTCGACACGGGTCCGCTCCCGGACGGCGGCTTCCGGGTCGCCGCCCAGTTTCCCCTGACCGAAAGAGACCTGACGTGACAACGCGTGTCATCATCGTCGACGACCAGGCCATGGTGCGGGCCGGCTTCGCCGCGCTGCTGGCCGCCCAGAGCGACATCGACGTGGTGGGGGAGGCCCCCGACGGCGCCAAGGGTGTCGAACTGAGCCGGCGTACCCATCCCGACGTCGTGCTGATGGACGTCCGGATGCCGGAGATGGACGGCCTGGAGGCCGCGCGCCGCCTCCTGGACCCGCCGGCGGGGGTCACACACCGGCCGCGCGTCCTGATGCTCACCACGTTCGACGTCGACGACTACGTCTACGAGGCGCTCCGAGCAGGCGCAAGCGGGTTCCTGCTCAAGGACGCGCCGCCGGCCGACCTGATCGCGGCGGTCCGAGTGGTGGCCTCGGGCGACGCGCTGCTCGCTCCCTCGGTGACGCGGCGCCTCATCGCGGACTTCGCCAAGCAGCGTCCCACCACACGGGGCAGGCCGGCGCTGCGGCTCAAAGGGCTGACGGAACGCGAGACCGAGGTCCTCACCTTGGTCGCCCGCGGTCAGTCCAACACGGAGATCGCCCAGACCCTCGTGCTGGCAGAGCAGACGGTGAAGACGCACGTCAGCCGCATCCTCACCAAGCTCGACCTGCGCGACCGCGCACAGGCGGTGGTCTTCGCCTACGAGTCGGGGCTGGTGACCCCGGGCGACTAGGACCGCCCGGCCCCCGGCCCTCCTTCACCCCCTACCGGGGTAGCACTTCCACCTTGGCTCCCCGGTATGACGCCCGGCGCACGGCCGTCCCCGCACTCTTCACGCGTCACAGAAAGCGCGCGTAAGAGGGAGACGGGACATGAGGCTACGCAAGGGCAAGCGGCAGAAGGCGGACGACCGGCCGGAGGTCGACGACCGGCCCGGGGTTTCGGCAGCCACGCCCGGTCTCGCCGTCGAGCTGCGCGACGTCCGGCGGCAGTACGGTCGCGGGGCGGGCACGGTGCACGCCCTCTCGGGCGTCGACCTCGCCCTGCCGCGCAGCACGTTCACCGCGGTCATGGGACCGTCCGGGTCCGGCAAGTCCACCTTCCTCCAGTGTGCCGCCGGGCTGGACCGGCCGACCGCCGGATCCGTGTTCCTGGGCGGCACGGAGATCACCGGCATGAGCGAGGACGAGCTGACCGAACTGCGCCGCAGCCGCCTGGGGTTCGTCTTCCAGGCCTTCAACCTGCTGCCGTCGCTGACCGTGGAGCAGAATGTGCTGCTGCCCATGCGTCTCGCCGGGCAGCGTCAGGACCACCGCCGGGCGGCCGCGGTGCTCGCGCAGGTCGGACTGGCCGACAAGGCGGGGCGCCGGCCCGGGGAGCTCTCCGGCGGCCAGCAGCAGCGCGTGGCCGTCGCCCGAGCGCTGGTCACGTCTCCGGACGTGATCTTCGCGGACGAGCCGACGGGTGCCCTGGACACCGGCACCGCCACCGAGGTCCTCGGCTTGTTGCGGAACGCCGTCGACCAGCTCGGTGCCACCGTCGTGATGGTCACCCACGACCCGGCCGCGGCCGCCTGGGCCGACCGAGTGCTCTTCCTCGCCGACGGCCGCTTCGCCGACCGCATCGAGCGCGGTTCCGCGCAGCAGATCGCGGCGCGGATGACGGCGCTCACCGCCCGTACCGCTCCCGTGGGCGCCATGGCGGGGACGGCGGCATGAAACTGAAGCCCAACGGGCTCGCCCGCGCGGCCGTCCGCTTCAAGCCCGCCTCCTTCGCGGGGACCTTCGTCGTGCTGATGATCTCCGCACTGATCGTCTCGGCCTGCGGCATCCTGCTGGAGACCGGCCTGCGCGCGTCGGTGCCGGCGGAACGCTATGCCAAGGCGCCGGTCGTCGCGGCGGCCGACCAGTACAAGTACGTCGTCACGGGGAGCGGCGAGGACCGCGAGAAGGAAGCGGTGCCACTGCCGGACACGGCACGCGTGGACGCCGCTCTCGCGGACAAGGCCGCTCGCGCGGACGGGGTGCAGGCGGCGGTGCCCGACTTCACCTTCCCGGTGCGGGCGACAGGTGAACTGCCCGTCGAGGGTGGCGTGCTGACCGCGCACGGGTGGGGCTCGCACGCCTTCACCGGCTCCACGCTGACCGCGGGAGGCGCGCCGGCCGAGGGCGAGGTCGTGCTCGACACCGACACGGCCCGCGCCGCGAAGGCCGGGGTCGGCGACACCGTCGTGCTCCAGACCGCCGCCGGGCAGCGGGACTTTCGCGTCGCGGGCATCGCCACGGCCGGACCGGCGGACACCAGCAAGGAGGCCGGGCCCCTCGCCTGGTTCGCCGACAGCCAGGCCTCCGCACTCGCCGGCCATCCCGGCCAGGCGGACGCCATCGCCGTGCTCGCGAAGCCCGGAACCGATGTCGACGCCCTCGCCGGCTCCGTCAAGCAGGCCCTGACAGGATCCGGCGCCCAGGTGCACACCGGCGACGACCGCGGCGCCATCGAGGATCCAGGCCTCGCCTACGCCAAGGACACCCTCTTCGGTATCGGCGGCCCGTTCGGCGGGATCGCCGCCCTCGTCGCGATCTTCACCGCGGCCGGGACCGTGGCGCTGTCGGTCGGACAGCGCGCCCACGAATTCGCCCTGCTGCGTGCCATCGGAGCCACCCCGCGGCAGATCCGCCGCGCGGTCGCGTTCGAAGCCCTGCTCGTCGCGCCACTGGCCGGGATCCTCGGCGCACTGCCCGGCATCGGGCTCGCAAGCTGGTGGCTGGGGCAGTTGCAGGACCGCGGCGCGGTCCCCGAGGCCGTACCACTGCACGTCTCCGGCATGCCCCTCCTTGTCGCCGTCGGTGCCGGGCTCCTGACCGCACTCGGCGCCGGCTGGGTCGCCGGTCGCCGGCCGGCGAAGACCAAGCCGGGGCAGGCGCTCGCCGAGGCGTCGGTGGAGCGGCTGCGGCCGGGTGTCGTCCGTACCGTCCTCGGTGTGGTCGCCCTGGCCGGTGGCGCGGCGCTCACCGGCGTCGCGGCCGGTTCCACCGGTGACGGCGCCGCCGGTGCCGCCCTCGGTGTCGTCATGTCCTTCATGCTCGCCGTCGGACTGCTCGGCCCGCTGGTCGCGCGGTTGTGCACGGCCTTGTTCAGCCTGCCGCTGCGCGGTAGCGGGCCCACCGCCTGGCTCGCGGCCGCCAACTCCCGGACCAACTCCCGCCGTCTCGCCTCCGCGATCACCCCGATCGCGCTGGCCGTGGCCTTCGCCTCGACGCTCGTGTTCATGAACACGAGCGAGCGACACGTCGCTGACGAACAGCTGCGCGCGGGCATCACCGCGGACCACGTGGTCACCGGCCCGGCCGGGCTCCCGGTGGACGCGGTGCAGCGGGCGGCCCATGTGCCCGGCGTGGACGCGGCCGTCGGCCTGTTGAACGCACAGCTGCTGGTGCCGACCGGTTCCGGCGAGTTCAAGGCACTGCAGGGCACGGCGGCCCAGGGCGTCGCCGGGTCGGTGGCCGACCTCGCCGAGGTGCAGGACCTGGGCGTGACGCAGGGCAGCCTGGAGCGCGTCGGCGCCGGTCGCGTCGCCATCGGGAAGAACCTGGCGGACACGGCGGACGTCGGCATCGGTGACCGGCTTCCGCTGTACCTTCCCGACGGCACCAGGACTCGCCCGGAGGTCGTCGCGGTCTACGACCGAGGCCTCGGCCTCCCGGCAGTGACCATGGACCGCGCGTCCCTGGCCGGGCACACCACCTCCGGCTTCGACAGCACGCTGCTCGTCCGCGGCGGCACGCAGGCGTCACTCGCCGCCCTGGGCGAGGTCACCGATGCCTCCGGCTACGCCGCCGAGCAGAGTCTCGACGCCAGGACCGGCGCCTGGATGAACAACACCATGGCCGCGGTTCTCGGCGGCTTCGCTGCCGTCGCCGCCGCCAACACCCTGGTGATGACCGTCCTCGACCGCCGCCGTGAACTGGGCACCCTGCGCCTGGTCGGCTCCACCCGCCGCCAGGTCGTGCGGATGCTCGGCTGGGAGAGCCTGCTGGTGTCGGCCTCCGGCGTGCTCCTCGGCACCGCGATCGCCGCGGCCACGCTGTTCCCGATGATGAGCGGCATGACGGGGGAGGCGCCATACGCGCCCCCGCTGGTGTACGGCTCCTTCGCGGCAGCCGCCGGCGGGCTGACGCTGCTCGCGATCACGCTGCCGGCCCGTAGAGCCCTGCGCCGCTGGTCATAGCGCTCCTCGAGATCACACACCGCTACGGGGCGGGAACCCAGCACCACGCCGCGATCCCGCCCCTCGCGGTGGCGGCACAGAACGCACGGCTCCTGAACGGGGGGAGCCGCTACCGCGCCCTCGTACATCCCTACCGACCCGCGGCGCGCACTCCTGCCCCAGGCGGCAGCGCCGCGCACGAGGCCGCCGACGACCTGCCATGACGGAGAGGACACTCATGACCACAACCCTGGATCCCCCGATCCACATCGGGAAGGCCGCTGTCGGGGCCGTGGGCTTGTTGGCGCTCGCCACCGGCGCACTGGAGTCGGTGGTGACGCCGACGCTCCCGCTGCTGCAGCGCGAGCTCGACATGTCCCCGGCGCAGGGGGCGCTGCTCAGCATCGTGCTCCTCATCACCGGTGCCCTCGTCACTCCGGTCGCCGGAAAGTTCGGCGACCGCTACGGCGGGAAACGCGTCCTGACCCGGCTGATGGCGGTGGTCTCGGCCGGTGGACTGGTGTCTGCCCTGGCGCCGAATCTGCCCGTGCTGCTGCTCGGTCAGGTGCTGCAGGGGGCGATGGTGGGCGCGCTGCCGCTGTCGTTCATCGTCGTCCGCAAACACCTCCCTCAGGGAGAGGCGAAGGTGGCCATCGGTGTGGTCAGTGGCCTGTTCGTCGGGGGCGGGATGGCGGGGACGCTGTCGGCCGGGCCCGTGGCGGAGACGCTGTCCCGCCACTGGATGTTCGCGTTGCCGACGTGCGCCGTCATCGGGTCCACCCTCCTGGTGAGCAAGTTGCTGCCGCACGATCCGCCGGCCCGGTCCGGCCAGGTCCGCATGGACTGGGCCGGTCTGTTCCTCCTGAGCGGGGCGCTGACCACGCTCATGCTCGTGCTCGCGCTGGCCCCCGACGCAACCTCGCAGCCACTCGTGCTCGGCGCCCTCGTCGTGGTGTTGGCCGCCTTCGGGGCCGGATGGACAGCCGTGGAACGCCGCGCGGCCTCGCCCATGGTCGATCTGCGCATGCTCGCACGGCCGGCGATCTGGAAGGCGTGTGTGCTGACGTTCGTGATCTGCGTCGGAACGTCCATGGCGGTCTATCTCGTCCCCCAGCTGTTCGCGGTGCCCACGGACGAGTACGGCTTCGGGGCCAGTGCCACCGAGATCGGCTTCTTCCTGCTTCCCGGCGCCGTTGCCGCGTCACTGGCCGGGCCGCTCGGCGGGCTCGGGACGCGGCGGTTCGGCTCGCGCCTCGTGGTCACCGTGGGCGTCGTGACCATGGCCGTCGCCCTGACCGCCCTTGCGGCCGTGCACACCGAGCCCTGGCACCTCGTCCTCGGCAAGGCGCTGATCGCGCTGGCCAACGGCCTGTGTGTCACGGCGATGATGACCAGCACCGCCACCTCCGTCGATCAAAGCGACACCGGCATCGCCACCAGCCTGGTCCTGGTGACGCGCGTGGTCGGTTTCGCCGTGGGGGCACAGCTCGGTGGCGCCCTCCTCACCGCTGCGACCCCTTCCGCGTCGGACGTCCCCTCCGAGTCGGCCTTCTTCACCGGCTTCGTCATCGCCGGCGCAGTCACCGCGCTGGCCCTGTTGATCACCCGCACCATGAGCAAAGGAGTCAAGGAATGACCCGTAGCGACCCGACAGAAATCCGCACCAGGCCAAGGCGCACGGTTCTGATCTCCGGGGCCAGCATCGCGGGCCCCGCTCTCGCGTTCTGGCTGAACCGCGCCGGGTTCGCGGTCACCGTCGTCGAGAAGGCGGCCACGCTGCGCCGAGGCGGCTATCCCATCGACGTGCGCGGCACCGCGCTCGAGGTCGTCAGGAGGATGGGCCTCCTGCCGTACCTGAGGGAGGCGCACATCGACCTGCGGCGGCTGACGTTCCTCGAGGGCGACGGCGACACGGTGGTCTCGCTCCCCCCGCACGCCGTCTCCGGCGGCGTGGCAGGACAAGACCTGGAGGTGCGGCGCGGAGACCTGACCGACGCCCTGTACGCGGCGGTCCGCGACGATGTGGAGTTCATTTTCCATGACTCCGTCGCCACTCTCGACCAGCCCGGGCACGGAGTCGACGTCACCTTCCGCGGCGGCGGCACGCGCACGTTCGACATGGTGATCGGCGCGGACGGGGCGCACTCCCGTACACGCGAGTTGGCGTTCGGCGCCGAGGTTCCGTTCCACCGCTATCTCGGTTACTGCTTCGCCATCTTCCCCCTGCGCAACACGTTCGGGCTCTCCCACGAGACCGTCATGTGGAACACCCCGGGCAGGGCCGCGGCCCTCTACGCTGCGGGAGAGACCGACGAGGTGCATGCCTTCTTGACCTTCGCCCATCCGCAACCGCCGTTCGACGCGCTCCGCGACGCGCGATCCCAACGACAACTGCTCACACGCGTGTTCGCCGACGGCGCATGGGAGGTCCCGGGCCTGCTTGCCGCCCTGCGCGAGGCAGAGGACGTGTTCTTCGACGCGGTCAGCCAGATCCGCATGCCCCGCTGGTCCAGCGGTCGGGTCGCGCTGGTCGGTGACGCCGCATACGCGCCCTCGTTCCTGACCGGCCAGGGCACCAGCCTCGCGCTGGTCGGCGCGTACATGCTCGCCGGCTCCTTGGCCGCCGCCTCCGGAGACCATGCCGCGGGTTTCGCCGCATACGAACGCGACACCCGGGAGTTCGTGACGCTGAACCAGGAGTTGGTCGGCGAGGGCGATGCCACGCTCTTCCCGACCACGCCAGAGGCCCTGAAACAGCGCAACGACAGGCTGCGCAAGCTCAGCGCCCTGCCCTCGGTGGAGCCCCGACCGGCCCATTCGGCCCTCACCCTGCCCGAAGTCCCGCCCATGGCGTGAGACCAGGTCCAAGAGCCGCTGCGCCGCAGTTCCCTTACTCCCCGTACATAGAGGTGCGGTCGCGGTGCACTCCGAAGAGCTTGCCCCGGAGGTGGTTGCGAACTCGGCGACCGCTCGGTCACGGTATGCGGAGGCCGCCCGTCCTGTCACGAACCGTGCCGAACCGAACGCAGGCCCGCCGAGCACCCCCCGTCTCGGCGGGCCATGGTCTGTCAGCCCCAGTCGCAGCCGGTGCCGTCGCCGTCGCGGTCGAGGTGGCGGCCGTAGCCGGGCTCCCCTGCTTGAACGGGTGCGGCTCCGGCGGCGCGGGCGGCTGCACAGTTTTCGTAGTAGACGCTGCTGTCGCTGTCGCTGTCGCTGTCGCTGTCGCTGTCGCTGTTCCCGTTGCCGCCGTTGCCGCCGTTGTCGTAGGCGGGTGCGGCGGTGACGGTCTGGGTGACTTCGACTTCAACCTCGACGGTTTCCGTCACGGTGGGGGCCGGCTCGGGTTCAGCGCTGGCGGTTTCTGTGACGGTCACGGTGGGTCGAGGCTTGGCGGCGACGGTCTTGGCGTCGTCTTTCGGTTGAGTGTCGCTGGCGCCGGCTCCGATGCCGAGGAAGAAGGCGAGGGCGAGGGCGGGCCCGACGTAGCGCTTCTTCGCCCACTTCGGTGCGGGTCGTCCTGATGCCGGCGGTGTGAATGGGTTGGCCATGATCCCCCCGAGGTGATTGTTGAAGCGTTGACGGTAGCGGCAGTGTGGAGGAAATGTGAAGGTGCGGGGGAGAAGTCGTCCGTCCGTGACGGTTGAGGCCAGAGTGGCACTGGCAGTCCGGCATGCGAACGCGGCAGCGCCCGCTGTACGCGGGTGCTGCCGCGGTGCTGCGGCTCGCCGGCTTGTCAGACTTCGCGAACGTGGACGCCGCTGTCGGTGAGGGTGCCGTCATGCTGCTCGTAGTGGGACAGGGCGAGGCCGAGGCCGAAGAAGGTGGGCGCCCATTCGCCGACGAAGAGGCCCCAGCGGTCGGCGCGGTCGACGTTGACGCCGGGTTCGACCTTGAGGCTGGCGGCCCAGGCGACGACGGTGAGGCCGATGGAGGCGAAGGCGGCCAGGTAGGCGTGCTCGCTCTTGACGCCCATGTCGTGCATCTTCTTGACGATCATTGGGTGGCTCCGTTCCTGTGGGGGTCGGGGACGGAGTGCCCTCGGCGCGTGCCGGTATTCGTCTGCTCTGTCATGTTATGCGACTGGTGATCTCGTCGGAAGGGGCACAGGGCCATGAGTCGGGTGCGTCCGACGGGCGGCGGTGGCCCACACGGCATATATCTGGTGCCGTGCCCTTGATCCGCAGATCCGCCGGATGCTCGCTCGGTGCGCTTCGGCGATTTGAGTCCTGGCGTCCAGCGCCGGGCGGTGTGCGCAGTCGCGTTCCGGGAGCCGGCGCTATGCCGGCGCGGCCTGCCGGGACGGTCCGAGTGCCCGCGAGTCGTGCGGAGTGCCGATCCGGCGTCGTGGCGTGGCTGGGGCAGACGGGCGAGGTGGTTCACGTCTGGGCGTGGGGCGTGGGGCGTGGCAGCATTGGTGACCGATGTGAAGCCTTGGGTGGTTACGGACATGGCTTTGTGGTGAGACCTGTCCTATCAGGGGTTTCACGGTAGTTCTGACTCAGGTGCACCATGACAGGGGCCAACAGTGCAGGGTCTCGGTTCCGCAGTCGTGCTCGTCACCGGAGCCATGGCGTCAGGGAAGTCCACTGTTGCCCAGCTGCTGGCTGAGCGGCTTCCACGTTCTGTGCACCTGCGGGGCGACAGCTTCCGGCGGATGATCGTGTCCGGTCGCGAGGAGTTCACGCCGCAGCCGACCGTCGAGGCAACGGCTCAGCTGCGACTGCGCTACCAGGCCTCGGCTGCGGTCGCAGACCTGTACGCGCAGGCGGGATGGACCGTTGTCGTCCAAGACGTCGTTCTCGGCGAGTACTTGGATGCCTACCTTGATGCCGTGACCGCGAGGCCCTTGTATCTGGTCGTCCTTGCCCCCCGCCCCGAAGCAGTCGCAGCGCGTGAGGCCGGCCGCGACAAGGACGGCTACGGCGGCCCCTGGACGGTCGACATCCTGGATGACGTCTTACGCCGTGACACCCCGCTCCGCGGGCTCTGGCTGGACACGTCGGACCAGACACCCCACCAAACCGTGGATCAGATCCTCGCTGACCTCGCCACGGCTCGCATCGTCAGCTGAGAGAGCCCGACAGAAGGTCGTTGAGAAGACCTCATTGCCCGCCGTCAGTGGCGGCAGCGGATGACGGGCCTGGCCTGCTTCATTTCTGATGCGCAGGCAAGGGTCGGGGCGGGGGCTGTCCGTTCTTGTGTCGCTGGTAGTGGCGGGCGACGCGCACGCGGTTGCCGCAGCGGGCGGCCGAGCACCAGCGGCGGCGGGGGTGGGCGGGCAGGAAGAGCAGCACGCAGTCGTGTGCCTCGCACTCCCGGATCTTGGTCACCGCCGGATCGGCCAGAAGTTCGGCGGCAGCCTCCGCGAGCCAGGCGGCCAGACGCTGGCCTGGTGTTCCGTGGCGTCTGCGCCTGGCGGTCACCGCCGATCCGTCCCACGCCAACTCGCTGATCGCGGGTGCGGCGCGTTGCACCTCATTGAGGGCGGCCAGGTCGACAGTCGTGGGCTTCTCGCCCCGGCGTACGTGGGCGAGGGCGCGGGCGGTGTGTTCGCGTACGGCCTGGACGGCGGCCAGATCCGCGGCCGTGACCTGTTCGGGCGCTGCGTCAGGGAGGCGGTCGGCCTGGAGGGCCCACCATGTGCGCAGGTCGTCGGGGGTGGCAAGCAGGTCGCCGACGGTCGGGCGGGTGTTGACCAGGTCCAGGGCCAGCGGTTCCCCGGTCGGAGGTACAGGCGTGCTCATGCAGCTAATTCTACATCCGTGCGCTGACCCGTTAGTCTGGCTGTGCCTAACGCATGTACCGCCAATGAAGGGGTTAGATGTGTCTGCTTCAGTCGCCAGTACCGTCCACCGCCACGTGGAGGTCGACGGGGTCCGGGTCTTCTACCGCGAGTCCCTCCCCGACCGGGCCGACGCTCCCGTGCTGCTGCTTCTGCACGGTTTCCCGTCCGGGTCGCATCAGTTCCGCCGTCTCATCGACGTGCTGGGCTGCCGCCACCGGCTGATCGCGCCGGACTACCCGGGCTTTGGCCACACCCAGGTCCCGGACGGCTTCACCTACTCGTTCGACCGGCTCGCCGACATCACCGAGGGGTTCGTCCGGCAGCTCGGCCTCGACCGGTTCGTGATGTACGTGTTCGACTTCGGCGCACCGGTCGGCTTCCGTCTCGCCGAACGCCGCCCCGAGTGGATCGCGGGCCTCGTCGTGCAGAACGGCAATGCCTACGAGGACGGGCTGTCGGAGGCGGCCCGCGGCGTGCTCCTCGCGGACCCCCGGGAGCCCGGCACCGAGGCTGCGCTCGACGACCTGCTCACCTTGCCCGGCACCCGCTACCAGTACGAGGCCGGCGTCACCGACCCTGAGCTCCTCCCCCCGGACGGCTGGACCCTGGACCAGCACTTCCTGGACCAGCCGGGCCGCAAGGAAGCCCAGTTGGCGCTCTTCTTCGACTACCGCACGAACATCGACAGCTACGGACGCTGGCAGGCGTGGCTGCGTCGGCACATGCCGCCCGCCCTGATCACCTGGGGAGCCCACGACCCCTTCTTCATCGCACCCGGAGCCCACGCCTACCTCCGGGATCTGCCCGACGCTGAACTCCACCTCCTCGACACCGGACACTTCGCTCTGGAAACCCACCTGCCGGCGATCGCTCCGCTGATCGCCGATTTCCTCGACCGCACCTGGAAGTGACCGGGCCCGTCCGCCCCTGTGTGACCGCTGTACGGCGCCACCCCTGCGCCGTTGCGGGCAGCCTGCTCGCAACGGTGTCTCCGGCAGCGCGGTCAACGCGGTCGGCGGCTCCGGGCGGGAGCGGGACGCTCGATGACACCGCACTACCCCGGACCCTGATATATACCCCAGATGGGTATATGATCCGGCGCGATGGCCGACCTCGGGTCGGCGTCGACCTCACTCCGGACGACTTCCTCGCCGCGATGGACGACCACAAGGACCGCGATCCGGAGCCGGCCATTGTCGTCTCAGCGATCAAGGCCACGGTCAAGGCGCCTGGGCAAGCTCCGGCGAGCGGCCCCGGGGCGAGGGCCGGAAACCCGGGCACCGGTGACGCGCCCTGGCCCGGCCCACCGCATCATGTTCTTCCCGCCGCACCAGCGTGCCACGGGGGAGTGCGAGCGCTTGGCGTTGCCGGATCTCGGCGGGCTGTCACAGCTCTCGCGTCCCCTGCGAGCCGCCAAGGGCGTGGGCCCAGGCCAGCAGTTCGGGAGCGTCGAGCGCCGGTAACCACCCGTGGGCCCGGGTGGCGCCGTCGCCCTGTGGCCGGGGACCGACGCCCAAGACCCGCAGGCCGGCCCGGCGGGCCGCTTCCACACCGGTCAGGGAGTCCTCCACCGCCAGCGCCCGGTGCGGGGGGACATCGCAGAGCCGGGCTGCTACGGCGTACACGTCGGGGTGCGGCTTCGGGCGCACGCGGTCCCCGGTGTCGGGGACGACGAGGTGCTGGAAGTGCGCGAGCAGCCCGGCCCGTTCCAGGCTGCCTTCGACCACGACCCTCGGGCAGTTGCTGGCCACCGCCAGTGGCAACCGGTCGGAGAGCAGTCGTACGAGCCGGACCGCACCTGGCATCGTCACCGGTTCGTCGGTGACGAGTGCCAGGAAGTGGTCGAGAAGCGCGGCTGTCAGGTCCTCGGTCAGTTCGGGTTTGTGCACGGACTGCGCCATGAGCCGGCCGCAGTCCTTGTAGTGCAGACCGAGGGCCTGCTCCGCGAACCCGGGCGGTGGCTGGAGTCCGTGCTCCCTGAAGGCCCGGCTGCGAGCCTCCCGCCAGTGGCGTTCGCTGTCCATCAGGGTGCCGTCGCAGTCGAAGACGACGGCTTCGGGCGTCCAGTCGAGCAGATCGTGGTCCGAGGTGGTCACCGGGGCCTCCCATGCCTTCGCATGCACGCATGCGGTATCTCCGTATCCACAGGAAACGGAAGGATAGTTTCCGCTACGTTATTTCCGTCCAGGCAAATCGGGCAATAACCCTTTTTGGTGACTCGACGGGCGTCGGAAACGGGCGTATGGCCGGGGCGCGGCGACAGCCGTGATGCAGTTGCCGAGACCGTCAATACCGCGTGCTCGCCCATCAGTTGACACGCGTGCTCGGCTGTGCCGGGCCCGGAGCGCCTTGCGTCCATTACCACTCGCACGTGTTCGCGCTCGAAAGAACTGCGTAATTGCCCCATCAAAGTGGCTGTTTGGGCTCCGGGCGTACGCTGGCGCACTAAATTCGTGACCGGTATGAGAACAGAGCGAGGGCGGATGGAACGTTGCAAGAACGGGCGAAGGCAACTCGGAGGTCACTGCTGGAAGCGGCTGCCCAACTGTTCGCTGAACAGGGATACGCGGCCACCAGCGTCAATGACATAAGTGCAAGGTCGGGCCGGACCAGCGGCGCGGTCTACTTCCACTACACCGGCAAGGAGGGCATCGCCGTCGCCGTCGTCGAGGACCGGTTCGCCACCTGGTCTCAGCTCGCTGCACGCTACGGAGACGAGACGGTCCCCCCGCTCGAACGGCTCGTTGCCCTCAGCTATGAAATCGCCCACGACCTCGCCCGGGATCCCGTGACGCGCGCCGGTGCCCGTCTGTGGGCCGAGCGCACCTTCATCACGGCTCCCGTTCCCGACCCCTTCGCGCTGTGGACCGCCGCCGCCACGCGACTGCTCGCGCAGGCCCGCCTAGCAGGGCATATCAACGAGCGCGCCCGTCCCGCCCGCACGGCCCGGACTCTCGTGCGCGCGTTCTTCGGCCTGTGCACCCTCACTGAGGCTCTCGAGGGTACGACCGTCCTCGACGACCGCCTGACCGACTGGTGGCACCTGACCCTGCCATCCCTCCGGCCGCAACCGTCCCGCGGGAACCTCCCGGCAGGCCGGTGACGCACCCGTGCGCGTCGCTCCCGAAGTTCTGGCGGCACTGCCCACCGCCCTTGCCTCTCACCGCGCACGCCGCCCAGCGAGTTGCCCACCGGTTTCACACGGCGACCGCGCATCCGCGCCTCGCCAGGGTCGTCGCTGCCGCGCTGCTCACCGCGCCTCTCTCCAACAACTCGCCACAGCCAGCCCCTCCCGGCGCGCCGACCGCACCGGTGCGCGCACCATTCACCGAGTGGATGCGCATCGGATGGACGGTGGTGCGCACCGGATGGGCTCGGTGCGGATCACCGCACCGGTGCGCTCCCACGCGGTGCGCGCTCAGGCCGCTGCCTCACCAGTCCCGCCGGCCGCCTTACCGGTGGACCGTCGTGAGCAGCCAGCTGTGGATCCGTCAGCAAGAGTCTCTAATCACGGTGCTGGTCGGACCGTCCAGGCAGCGGCTACACGACGTGCAGGTGAGGCAGCCGTGCTCATCTCCCCAGTGAGCAGCGCGGCTCCCTGTCAGTGCCGTGCCGTAGGTTGCCTAGAGTCACGTGTTCCCGGTGAGAGGGGGATGAGGGTGCGCAGGCCTGTCGAGGATGTAGTCCACGTTCACTACGGCCAAATCTATGTCGAAAGTGATCCAGGCAGCTTCGGCCTGGACCTCCAGAAGTCTTTCGCCGGGCAGAGCGCCGGGCTGTGCGGGGCTGCGGTACCCGGCGCGCTGTGGCTGTCGACCGGGCTGCACACGGGCGGTGTCGCCTTCACCGTCGAGGTGCATGACCATGCCCCGCCGCTGGATCCGGCGTGGGAGGACGTGGTGGAGGTGTCCTTCCGACCCGTCTCGGCCGCCAGCGCTCTCGTGCAGTGGGCGGGGGAGGCATCCTGGGCCCTGGACCTGGAAGAGACGGACTACCGGGTGCGCTACTGCGCCCAGGGCATGGACGAAGCACACCGCCAGGACACCCGGCTCGACGACGAGCCACAACTGGACCGCTACCTACTGCAGTTCTGGCCCGCTCCGCCCGCACCGGACCGCCTCCTGAAACAGACCTCGGCGGCGGCCGGGTACTGGCACGACTACGCCCGATGTCAGCCGGCCCCACCCACAGCGGCCGAACGCGCCGAAGCCGAGCGCCAGGCCCGCCTCGCGCAGGAGAAAGCCGAACAAGAACGTCGGCTCGCTCACGAACGGTGGCAATGGGGCGGCCGACAGCCGAGCCATGCACTGCGCGAGGTCGGTGGCAATGTGCGCGGTCTGCTCGCCTTCGACCCCGACCTCGTCCACGCCATCGACGCCGCCACGCCCCAGGTCCAGCGGGCGACAGCGCTGCTGGCCGCGCGCCACGCCTGTGAGGCGGCCGGACTCACCGACCTCGACTGGATCGCCGCAGGCCTCACCGCCCTGGCCGAGGGCCGACCGCTACCGCCGCCCTTCGATGACTCGGCCCAGGCGTGGCGGGCGCTGGAAACGGACCCACGTGTCCCAGACAGAACCGTCGGCCGGGCCGTTCCGCCCGGGCGACCCCCCTTCGAGCCGCCCACCCGCAGCGGCACGCACACACCGGCTTCCGAGCCGATGCCGCTCCCAAGGGTCGCAGGTCCCGCGGTCGCCCAGGTGGTGCCGGCGGACGGTGCCGCACCACCGGCACCACAGTCCCGGGAGGCGGTGCCCTACGCAGTACTGGTCACGTTCGGCGAGCCGGACCCCTCCCTGCGGATGTCCCAGCCCCATATGGCTCTGCCCGCGCTGCTCGCCGCCGCCGAAGCCGACCCGCTCCAGGCGGCCCTGGACGCGGTGTACGCGGCCGTGGCCACCTACGGTGAGGACTACCGAACCCTTTTGGAAGAGATCCGGTCCGCGTGTCAGCGGATGTGAGCCAACACCGGCCGCGGCTCCGTGCCGCCGCCTGCACGACCCTGGGGCAGTCCACCCGGCCAGGAGCCGAGAGTGCTCGCGGGGGAGGAGTCTCGCGGCGTGTGGGCTGCTTTCACCGGAAAGGTAGGACAGGTGCGTTGCAGACCGTGGCCGGTTTCCGTACGCACCGGGAGTCGGCTGCCGGGACAGATGGGTTGGGTCAGGTAGCAGCCCAGTCGCGCAGTTGCCGGGCGATCCGGGCGACGCCGAGCACGCCGGAGGATGCGTCGCGTACCAGCGCGACGGCCGCCTTGGGCGGATAGTCCAGGGCGTGCGCGTTGAGGATCAGGTAGGCCTCGGTCGCGTGCCAGGCGAACGCCTCGTTCGAGTGTTCCAGGCATGGCAGCTTCGCCAAGGTCTGCAGGAGGGCGGCGGCCCTGAGGTGCAGCGATCCGTAGACATCCCGCTCCAAGGCTCGGGCGTTGACCCGGGCGACGGCCGCATAGAGCGGCCCCAGGTCGTCGACCTGCGGATCACCGTCGAGCAACTCGGCGGCGTGCAACAGGAACGTGACGTCGAGCGGGTGGAGCGCTTCCTGCTCGCTCACGCGGCGCGGCCCCGGTCCTGCTGCTGAAGATCTCCCAGCGCCTCCCGCTCGCTCGCCCGCTGCTGCGCGCCAGGATCGGTGCTATTGGGCTCGGCCGCGAACGCCGCACCGCTGCGGGCCATGGACGCCTTGAAGCCCTCCAGGAACCGCTGCTCCACCGCCGTCGCCCGGTCGTAGGCGGCCGACAGGATGTATTCCTGCATGCTGACTCCCGCCTGCTTGGCGGCCGCCGCGATGGCCGCCCGCTGTGCCGGGTCGGGAAACCGCAGATTCATCGCTTTGGGATCCGACATACCCTCGATGGTACCAGCGGTACCATCGGCTCGTCATGATGCCGCTCTCGCAGGGGCAGCCGGTACTCGCCGGGCGCGGTGGCGGATCTTGCGTGATGTCCGGTATGAACAGGGAAACCCTGGACCAAGCCGAGTGGCCGCCCTCCGTGAGATTGTCGCGAACCCGTCCCGAGGCGGTGCCACCGGCTGGCTGGGTGGCGGTGCGATCCTTCGAGGCGGAGCGGCATCTCGCTCCCCGAGCCGGACGAAGGCATTGCCATGAAGTGTCATGGTCTCGCGTCGGCAGCGGCAGTCCGGTCCGATCACCGGCCGTGTGCTGATGGGCCAGGCTGTGTTGGCGGGAGGGGGCGTGGCTGGGGGTGTGGGGCTGGCGCCGGGTGCGGGGGGTTGGGGGCGGGTGTCCAGGGGGCCGGGTTGTTAGGTGGTGGGTGTGGTGGGTGTGGTGGTGTGGGTGGTGGTGAAGATGGTGGTGTTGTTTTGGGTGCCGGTGATGGTGTGGGTGGTGTGGTGGGTGGTGTGGGTGGTGGTGGGGTGGGGGGTGATGTGGATGTGGAGGGGGGTGTGGTATTCGGCGTAGTGGTGGAAGGTGGTGTTGAGGGTGGTGGTGTAGGGGCCCGCGTTCCCGCCCTTGCTTGTGCTTTCGCTTCCGGTTCTGCTCGTGTTCACGTTGCCGTGGCTGTTGTCGTTGCTGTTGCTGTTGCTGTTGCTGTTGCTGTTGCTGTTTCCGTCGTTGTTCGCGTTGTTGTTGCTGTGGGCGTTGTGGTTGCTGTGGCCGCTGTTGCCGTTGTGGCCGCTGTGGGCGTTGCCGTGGCGGGGGTTGCCTGGGTTGTTGTGGTGGGTGGTGGTGTGGTGGGTGTGGGCTTGGTGGGCGGCTTCGAGGAGGAGGATGCCGGGGTAGTGGTCGGTGGTGTGTTCGAAGAGGATGGGGTGGTGGGGGTCGGGGGTGAGGAGGTAGGTGTGGGGGTGGGGGGTGGTGGTGAGGACGGTGTCGGTGGGGTGGTTGCGGCCGGTGTGGGTGGGGGGGATGAGGTGGGGGTTGGTGGGGCGGGTGGTGGGGGGTGGGGTGGTGTGGGGGCGGAGGCGTTGGTAGGTGCGGGGGGTGATGCAGGTGAAGCGGCCGCTTCCGGTGGCGGTGAGGTGGTGGTTGTGGTGGATGTTGATGTGCATGGTGAATTCGGTGAGGCGTTTGCCTTTGTGGGTGGTGTGGGGGGTGGTGGCGTCGAGGGTGAGTTCGGTGGGGTGTTGGCGGGGGTGGTGGGTGGTGTGGGGGGTGGGGTGGGGGTGGGTGGTGATGTTGAGTTCCCAGAGGAGGAAGTGGTGGTCGAGGGGGACGTTGAATTGGGTGTGGGCGAGGTAGAGGCCGGCTTGGCGGATGGTTTCTGCGGCTTGGAGGGGGTCGTGGTGGGTGGGGTGGGTGGTGAAGAAGGTGTGGGTGCGGGGCCATTGGGCGGTGAGGTGGAAGTGGTTGTCGGTGAGGCGTTGGCCTGAGGTGAGGAAGACTTCGGCGTGGCTGGCGCGGTGGACGTATTGGCGGGGGACGGTGGTGGTGAGCGGGGGTGTGGGGGTGGGGGTTGTGGGGGTGTGGGCTGCGGCGGTGAGGGCGGGGGTGGCGGTGGTCGGGGTGGTCGGGGTGTGGGGGGTTGTCGCGGTGGCGGTGGCGGGGGTGGCCGGGGTGCTGGGGGCTTGTCTTTGGCGGGGGAGGGTGGGCTGGTCCTGGTGGGTTGTCAGGGGTGTCATGTCTCTTGCCTCTCCACGTGGTTGTGCTGGTGGGTGATGGGCTCAAGAGTTCGGCGGAGCCATAAGATACAGACTCACCGGTTTTCTTTTCAAGGCGCTTCGGGGGCTTTCGCGGGGCGTGTTGTGCGGGGGTGGGCGGGGGCGGGAAACGGGGGGATCTCTTCCGCCGGCGGGTGGCCTGGCGGGGGTGTCGGCGGGGGTGCCCGGGTGGGGGTGGGTGGGGGTCCGGGGCCCGGTATTAAGCGGTGGGAGGGCTTCCGGGGGCGGGGTGCGGGGTGGGTGGTGCGGGTGGTCGTCTTCCGGTTGTGCGGGGTGGGGGCGGGTGGGCGGGGGTGGCTGGTTATGGGTGGGTGAAGCGGTGGGCGGGGTTCCGTGGGCGGGGGTGTTGCCGGGGGTGTGCGGGGTGGATTCTGGCCTTTTTCCGCCGTTGATTAAACCGGGTGAGCGGTTTTATTTTTGGGGGGTTGTTGTCGGGGACCCCCTTTTTTCTGTCGCTGCTTCGGTGCGGGGGTCTGGCGCAGGGGGAGTGACCATGGACACGGACACGGGCGTGATGCAGGACCCGCAGGACCCGCAGGGGCCGCGGGGGCCGCGGGAGTCGCAGGGTCTGCGGGAGTCGCAGGTGTGGGAGGGCGCGGGCGGGCGGCACGCGGACCGGGCCGGGCGCCGGGTGGAGGCGCGGGGCGGGCCGGCCGGGGGTCGGGGCGTGGGCGTGCCCGGCACGGGCGGGCAGGACGTGCAGTGCGTTCCGGCCGGTGTGGTGCCGGCCGTGGGTGCACCGGTGCAGGCGGTGCGGTGCGGCGTGAGCGTTCCGGCTGGGGGTGCACCGGTGCAGGCGGTGCAGGCCGGCCCGGGTAGGGCGGCGGGCGTGAGTGCGCAGGTCGCGGATGCGGATGCGGATGTGCCGGGCGGAGATGGTCCGGTGCGAGTGGTGCAGTCCGACGCGGGCGTGCCGGCGGGCGTGGGTGGTCCGGGTGTGGGTGGTCCGGTGACGGCTGCGCTGGGTGCCGTTCCGGCTGGGGGTGCACCGGTGGAGGCCGTGCAGGCCGGCCCGGGTAGGCCGGCGGGCGTGAGTGCGCAGGTCGCGAATGCGGATGCGGATGTGCAGGGCGTGGGGGCTGCGCCGGGTGTGGGTGCGGGGCGGGGTGGGGTCGCGCCGGGCGCGGTGGGTGTGGTGGGTGGGGGGTTGGGGGGTGGTGGGTGTCCGTTTGTGTTTGATGCGTTGGGTGGGGATGTGCAGGGGGAGGCGGCGCGGTTGCGGGAGCGGGGTGTGGTGACGGCTGGGGTGTTGCCGGGGGGTGTGGGTGCGTGGGTGGTGACGGGGCAGCGGGAGATCAGGCAGTTGCTGACGGATGAGCGGGTGTCGAAGGATGCGTACCGGCATTGGCCGGCGTTTCGTCAGGGGCGGGTGGCGCGGTCGTGGCCGTTGGCGATCTGGGTGTCGGTGCGGAACATGGTGACCGCGTACGGGCAGGATCACGCGCGGTTGCGCAGGCTGGTGGCGTCGGCGTTCACGGCGCGGCGGGTGGAGTTGCTGCGGGGGCGGGTGGAGGAGATCTGTGCGGGGCTGCTGGAGGAGCTGGCGGGCCGGGCAGAGCAGGGGGTGGTGGATGTGCGGCGGGAGTTCGCGTGTGTGCTGCCGATGCGGGTGCTGACGGAGCTGTTCGGTATTCCGGTCGTCTACCGGGAGCGGTTGCGGCGGATCATTCTGGGGTTCTTCGACACGTCGGTGTCGCTGGCCGGTGCGCAGGCCAACGCCGCGGATCTGTATCAGATGATGGATGATCTGGTGGCGTGCAAGCGCCGGGTGCCGGGGGACGATCTGACCAGTGCGCTGATCGCGGTGCGCGACGAGGACGGTTCGCGGCTCAGTGAGCGGGAGCTGGTGGACAATCTGATCCTGCTCTACACGGCCGGCTATGAGACGACGGTCAATCTCCTGGACAACACGATCGCGCTGCTGCTGGGCCACCGCGACCAGCTGGAGCTGGTGCGTTCGGGTGCGGCGGGCTTCGACGACGCGGTGGAGGAGGCGCTGCGCCTGGAGGCGCCGGGCGCGAACGGGATCCTGCGCTATGCGGTCGCCGATCTCGAGGTGGGGGGTGTCGCCGTGTCGGCGGGTGATCCGCTGGTGATCTCGTTCGCGGGGGCGGGGCGTGATCCGGAGGTGCACGGCCCGGACGCGGACCGCTACGACGTCACCCGCGCCACGCGCCGGGCTCACCTGTCGTTCGGGCACGGGACGCACTACTGCATCGGTGCTCCGCTGGCCCGGATGGAGGCCCAGATCGCGCTGAGCGGGCTGTTCGCCCGGTTCCCGCAGCTGCGGCTGGCGGTGGACTACGACAAGCTGCGCCCGCTGCAGTCGTTCATCTCCAACGGCCATCGTGAGCTGCCGGTGCTGCTGGGTCCTGCGGCGGATGCCGGGGCGGGGATGCGGGAGGGGCGGGCGGGACAGCGGCCGGCGGCGCCCTGTGCCCGGGCGGCGACCGCCTGACGGGAAGGAAGCAGGGGGCAGGGCCAGGGCCGCGGCAAAGACGTGCCCCGCGGCCGGCCCTGGCCCTCAGACCCTCCCGCATCCCTTCCCCCCTCCGGCCTTCGAGGCCTCCGGGTCCGAGGCCTTCGGGTCCGAGGCGTTCGGGTTCTCCGGCCTTCGAGGCCTCCGGGTCCGAGGCCTTCGGGTCCGAGGCGTTCGGGTTCTCCGGCCTTCGGGGCCGGAGGCTTTCGGGGCCGGAGGCTTTCGGGGGTGGAGGCGTTCGGGGGTGGAGGCGTTCGGGGGTGGAGGCTTTCGGGTCTTTGCCCTGAGGGGAATTGGTGGATGCCTGCCCGGGGCTGTTCCCTTCTCTGCTTGTCTGGTCTTTGGACTGTGCAGCGGCTGAGGGTTGAGGGGTTGGGGGCGGTTTTCGGTCATGGGGGGTGGGGGTGTGGTGGTGGGTGGTGACTGGCGGGCGGACCGGGTCGGGGCTGCGCTGAGGGGTGAGAACCCGACGGTGCTGCGGCGGCTGGCGGCGGGGTTCGCGGTGATCGGGGATGTGCAGTTCCTGCCGGGTTACTCGGTTCTGCTCGTGGACGAGCCGGGTGTGCAGCGGCTGTCGGATCTGCCGAGGGTGAAGCGGCTGGCGTTCCTGTCGGACATGGACCGTCTGGGTGAAGCGGTCGAGGGTGTCTGCCGGCGGATGGATCCGGCGTTCCGGCGGGTCAATCTGGAGATCCTGGGGAACAGGGAGCCGTTCTTGCATGCGCATGTCTGGCCGCGGTTCGAGTGGGAGCCGGCCGATGTGGTGGGTGCGCCGGTGTGGCTGTATCCGCGTGAGCGGTGGAGTCAGGAGCGCTTCCGGCTCGGTCCGCAGCATGACGTGCTGCGGGACGCGCTCGGCGGTGAACTGGACCGGCTGGGTCCGGTGGCCTGACGTTCCCGGCCCGCCGCGCCGGCTTGCCGGTCTCACCAACTGGTCCGGCGGTAGGGGCCCTTCCCTGCCCTGGCCCGTCCGGGCCCGCGCCCCTTCACCCCCCACCGGGCCTCGGCGGGCCGGCGGGTCGGTGGGCCGGCGCGCGGACCCCGGGGGAGGGGGGCGGGTGCCTGCCGTGCTTGCGGTGGGGTTGCTCCCGGCCCGGCCGGCGTATCCGGTGTGGTGGGTGTCCGGGGCCGTCACGGAAAACAGGGGGCTCTTTTGAGCCGGGCGCCTTGAGGGCGGTCAGTTTCGGGCGGGCCGGGGCGCGGGTCCGGGTGCCGGGTCCGGCCGTTGAGGTGGCGGTGCGGTGCACTCGTCCTGTCCAGAGGGGTGTTGGCGGGGCCGGCACCGGATGCAGTACGCCGTCCTCCGTCCGATGCCCTCGTCTTCCCCGCTCCGGGTTCCCGGTCGGTCCGGACCTGCTCCGATTCCTGCTCCGATTCCTGTTCCTGTTCCGGCCGGGTCCGGTGCCCGGTGGCGCCCGGCCTGTCGCTGTTTCGGCCAGGCCGGCTGCCACCGGAACTGCGCACCCGCAGCCGCCCGCCGCCGGGGCACTCCACCGCGCAGGCGCCGCCTCTTGGCCCTCTGCGGGCCCGGGGGGACGGTGCTCGTGGTGGGGTGTTTGGTGCTGGGGGTTTGTGGTGCTGTGTGGGGGGTTCGGTGGGTCTTGCTGGGGGGTGGGGTGGTTGCCGGTCAGCCGAATCCGCACGTCCGGTTGTGAAAGCGCGGTGTGTGGTGCGGGGTGGCCGGTGCGGCGGCTTGCTGCTGTGACCAGTAATGCGGGGGGCCGGCGGGGGCGGGCGGGCGTGAAGCGATGGTGGAAGTCCGGTCGTACTGACACGTGCTGGCTTGCTAAAATACGGACTCCCTGGTTTTGTTTTGGTCAAGGAACGGCGGGGCTCGCACGTTCCTGGGGCAAAGACCGTCGGGAGGTTCCGTGGCTCGGCAGGAACGAGCGATCCGCACCCAGTTGTCGATCCTGAAGGCCGCGGCCGAGGTGTTCGACTCCCATGGCTATGAGGCCGCCACCATCGGGGAGATCCTCAAGCGGGCGGGGGTGACCAAGGGGGCGCTGTACTTCCACTTCCCTTCCAAGCAGGCGCTGGCGGAGGGGGTGCTGGAGCAGCAGTTCTCCGTGATCAGGGTGCAGCCCGCCGCCTGCCGGCTCCAGGAGTTCGTGGACACGGGCCTGACCGTGGCCTACCGCATGCGCCGGGATCCGCTGGTGAGCGCGGTGGCCCGGCTGAGTCTGGAACAGGAACTGCGCGCCGAGTACGGCTCGTCGGCGATCGGGCAGTGGATCGGGGCCTCCCAGACGCTGCTGGCGGCCGCCAAGGAACAGGGCGAGCTCCTTCCGCACGTGCAGCCCGCCGAGAGCGCCTGGCTGTTCTCCGCGGCCTGGACCGGCACCCAGCTGTACTCGCAGATCCTGGCCGGCCGCGAGGACCTGGAGGAACGGGTGGTGGCCCTCTTCCGGCACCTGCTGCCCAGCATCGCCGTGCCCGCCGTCCTCAGCAGCCTGGACATCACCACCGAACGCGCCGCGCGCCTCGGCACCGCCAGCGACGCACTGCTGGAGGAGACGGCCGGCAGCGCCCACGAGCGCGAACGCCTGCCGGAGACGGCGGCGGCACCCGCCTGAACCCCGCCCCCCGCACGCGTCTGGCACCCCCGGGCCCTTCCCGGGGGCTGCCGCGGTTGGCGGCAAGAGCGTGCGGCGGCACCGGAGAACGCCCTGCGAGGGGCCGGGCCTGCGAGGGGCGGGGCCTGCGGGAACCGTGCTCGTCTCCGCCTGCCTGCCTGCCTGCCTGCCTGCCTGCCCGCCCGCCGGCCGGCCGGCCGCGGGTACGCCTGCGGGGGCCCGGGCGGGAGGGCGGATGCATCCGATCCGGGGTGCCGGGCCCCGAAGCTGCGGCAGCCCGGCGGTGCAGGGCCGACACCGCGACGGGGAGGGCGGGGTGGGTGCCCGTCACCTCGGCGGGACGGCCGGGGCCGGGTGGCCGGCGTGAACGCCTCGCAGGCGGGAGCCGTGGGCCGGGGCCCGGTCTGCCGCCGCGGTAGGTGTCACCAGCGCGCCCGGGCCCCGGGCCCCGGTCCGCTGGGCTGATGAGTGCTGCGGGCGGACATGAGGCGTTCCGCTTTGCCGGGCGGGGCAGGGGCCACCTCGAGCGGCGACGCCCCATGCCCTGCCCGGGCGCCGCCAAGTGCGGCGCCCGGGCATCGTCGTGCCGCCGGCATCGGCACC
Source organism: Streptomyces sp. NPDC047853 (assembly GCF_043204535.1). Lineage (NCBI taxonomy): Bacteria > Bacillati > Actinomycetota > Actinomycetes > Kitasatosporales > Streptomycetaceae > Streptomyces > Streptomyces sp. NPDC047853. The sequence goes on from NZ_JBIDCI010000028.1 coordinate 40,297, forward strand.
CGAGGGCCGCTCACCGGTACCCGCACGCCTCCGTCCCCGTGCCCGCGCGCCGACGGCCGGCCCGGCCGGGCGCCACCGTCGGCGGGCCGCAGCCGGCCCTCACGGAGCCCTGAGCGCCCGGACGGCGGACAATCGCCCACCTCACCCGCCCGGCTCCGCCCGGGCGGCGCGTGACGCCGTGGCAAGGGCAGGGCGACCGGCGACGGCGAAGACGGAGGCGGACCGGGGGAGGGGTGAGGTGGAGGGTGCGGGAGCAGGGGCGGGCGTGCGTAACGTCCCGCCGTTCCCGCCGGGTTCACCGCGGCGCCCACGGCGCAAACGGGCCGGGGGCCGGCCCGCACGATGCCCCGGGCGGCAGCCGGACCCGCAGGCCCGGCCACCGCCCAGGGCCCCCAGCCCCGCCCCCCGTCCCGGGGCCGACCCGCCCCGCGCCCCAAAAACCCGGCCTCCCGGCCACGGCCCCGGCCCCGGCCTTCCGGCCCCGGCCCCGGCCTTCCGGCCCCGGCCCCGGCCTTCCGGCCCCGGCCCCGGCCTTCCGGCCCCGGCCCCGGCCTCCCGGCCACGGCCTCCGCCCGCGGGTGGGCCGTGCCGTGTCGCCGCACGGGCCCGCCGCACGGGTCTGCCGCACGGGCCCGCCGCACGGTGCCGCACGGCCGGCCGCTCACGGGACGCTCGCGGGCTGTGTGAGGGCCGCACCGTGGTCCTGCGGCCGGCAGGGCGGCGGGGCGGGAGGGCGGTGGGTGGGGCGGGGCGGGGGCAAGGGGTGTGGGGTGTTCCTCGACCGGTACGTGAGTGCTCCTGTAGCGGTCTGCCGGACGGTGGCCCGAGGTCGGAAGGAGCGGACATGGGGCAACCGGAGAGCGCACTGCGGATCGTGCGCGGTGTGGCCGGCGAGGAGGAACTGGCCGCCGTCACCGTCGTGCTGTGCGCGGTGCTGGCCGCCCGGCGCGAGGACGGCGCCGGCGATGCGCCCGGTGCGCCGCCGGGCGGCGCGGCCGGGCCGGCGGCGGACGTCCCGCCGTGGCAGCCGGAGCGCTCCGCCGCGTCCTACCGCTCGCCCTACAACTGGCGCTAGGGCCGCCACCGCGCCGGCACCGGGTGCCGGCAGGCACGTTCATGGCTGATTCATGCGCGCAATCCCCACCCCCACTAAAAACCGCACGGACGGTTCGTTACGCTGGGGGTGGTCCGGCTGCGCCATGACGGAAGGGAGGCATCGTGACAGTCCTCAATGACGTTCCCCAGGTGTCCGCGCCGCTTTCGGGTGCGCAGGGCCGCGTGGCGGAGCTGCACGCGGTCCGGGCCCAGGCGCTGGCCGGGCCGGGGGAGAAGGCGACGGCGGCGCAGCACGCCAAGGGCAAGCTGACCGCGCGGGAGCGCATCGACCTGCTGCTGGACCCGGGTTCCTTCCAGGAGGTGGAGCAGCTGCGCCGGCACCGGGCGAGCGGGTTCGGGCTGGAGGCGAAGAAGCCGTACACCGACGGTGTCGTCACCGGCTGGGGCACGGTGGAGGGCCGCACCGTCTTCGTCTACGCGCACGACTTCAGGATCTTCGGCGGTGCGCTGGGCGAGGCCCACGCCACGAAGATCCACAAGATCATGGACATGGCCCTCGCGGCCGGTGCGCCGCTGGTCTCCCTCAACGACGGGGCGGGCGCCCGTATCCAGGAGGGCGTCTCGGCGCTGGCCGGCTACGGCGGCATCTTCCAGCGCAACACCAAGGCCTCGGGCGTCATCCCGCAGATCAGCGTGATGCTGGGCCCGTGCGCGGGCGGCGCGGCCTACAGCCCGGCGCTGACGGACTTCGTGTTCATGGTCCGCGACACCTCGCAGATGTTCATCACCGGCCCCGACGTGGTCAAGGCCGTCACCGGTGAGGAGATCACGCAGAACGGCCTGGGCGGCGCCGACGTGCACGCCGAGACCTCCGGCGTGGCGCACTTCGCCTACGACGACGAGGAGACCTGCCTCGCCGAGGTCCGCTACCTGCTGTCCCTGCTCCCGCAGAACAACCGGGAGTACCCGCCCTGCGCGCCGGGCTCGGATCCGGCCGACCGGCGCTGCGAGACGCTGCTGGACCTGGTCCCCGCCGACGGCAGCCGCCCCTACGACATGGGCGAGGTCATCGGGGAGATCGTCGACGACGGCGAGTTCCTGGAGGTCCACGAGCGCTGGGCCCGCAACATCATCTGCGCCCTGGGGCGCCTGGGCGGCCAGGCGGTGGGCATCATCGCCAACCAGCCCATGGCCCTGGCCGGCGTCCTGGACATCGAGGCGTCCGAGAAGGCCGCCCGTTTCGTGCAGATGTGCGACGCCTTCAACCTCCCCGTCGTCACCCTCGTGGACGTGCCCGGCTTCCTGCCCGGCGTCGACCAGGAGCACGGCGGCATCATCCGCCACGGCGCCAAGCTGCTGTACGCGTACTGCAACGCCACCGTGCCCCGCATCTCGCTGATCCTGCGCAAGGCCTACGGCGGCGCCTACATCGTCATGGACTCCCAGTCCACCGGCGCCGACCTCACCTTCGCCTGGCCGGCCAACGAGATCGCGGTGATGGGCGCCGAGGGCGCCGCCGGCGTCATCTTCCGCCGCCAGATCGCCGCCGCCGAGGACCCCGAGGCCATGCGCCAGAAGATGGTCAAGGAGTACAAGGCCGAGCTCATGCACCCCTACTACGCGGCCGAACGCGGCCTGGTCGACGACGTCATCGATCCCGCCGAGACCCGCGAGGTGCTCATCAGGTCCCTGGCGATGCTCCGCACCAAGCACGCCGACGTGCCGTCCCGGAAGCACGGCAACCCACCGCAGTGACGGAGCAGAAGATGGTCAGACAGGAACGTGCAGTGCGCACCCGCGAGGCGCTCATCCACTCGGCGGCCGAGGTCTTCCACCACGAAGGCTTCACCGCCGCCTCGCTCACCCTGATCAGTTCCAGGGCGGGCGTGAGCAACGGCGCACTGCACTTCCACTTCGCCAGCAAGGCGATCCTGGCCGACGCGGTCGAGGCGAGCGCGGCGGCCGTCCTGCAGACCATCACCACCCGCGGCAGGAAGACCCCCGCCACCGTGCAGCGCCTGGTCGACGCCACCCACGAACTCGCCTGCCGCCTGCAGCAGGACGTGGTCCTGCGGGCCGGCTTCGAACTGAGCGGGGAGGCCGGCCGGGTGGCCCGCACCGACCTGCGGCTGCGCTGGCACACCTGGGTACGGGCCATGGTCGAGAGCGCCGCCCGCCACGGGGAACTGCGCGAGAACGTGGCCCGGGAGGGCGTGGTGGCCGCCGTGGTCGCCGTCACCGTCGGCTTCGAGGTCCTGGGCACCCGCGACGACGTGTGGCTCTCACGGGCCACCGTCGCCCAGTTCTGGCGCCTCCTGCTGCCCGCACTCGTCCCCGCCCCCCTCCTGCCCGCCCTCGAAGCCGGCGGCTCCGCGCCCCGCTGACGCCCACCCCACCCCCCCTCCCCGCCCCCTCACCGCCCCGCAGCCCGGTGTCCGGCGGCCCGGTGTCCGGCGGCCCCGTGTCCGGCCCTGCCCGGCGCCCGCGGCCCCGCCCGCCCGCCCCGGGGGCGCCGCCCGGCCCGCCCCCCGGTGCAGCCCTGCCCGCGACCCGCCGCACCCGCCGGAACGCTGCCCCACCCCGCCCGACAGAGACCGCACGGTCTGTTATCAGGCGCCTGTCGGCGGGGCAACACCGCCACAACTCGCCCATACCCGTCCTGAAGGGGGCTTCTGCCGGTCCGGGAGTCCCCGTGGCCCCGGGCCGGATCCGGCGGAGTTTTTCGGCCAACGTCTCCCTTCGCTGGACAGGACGTGTTTTGGCCCCCCGGTGGCGCATCGTCGGCGGTCCGCCTGACGAGACCGCCTGCTCACGAAAGGGTCACGGGCAGGTGTTCGATCAGTGACTGACCGGATCCCGGCGGTAACCGGGCGCCCCGCTGAGCCCGCATTGACAAACCGACTGTGCTGTTTTTTTATCGGGTCTGGAGCCGCGTACCGGTTCCCGGTCACCGGGCGACGCAGCAGCGGACCACCCGGCCTGCGGTCTGACTCATGGGGGAAACGTGGACGTCGAAGTGCTGGGAACACTGTCGGTGCGCGAGCACGGGGTGCCGGTCGTGCCGACCGCCCCCAAACCGCGCCAGGTCTTGGCCCTGCTCGCCCTCAACGCCGACCAGGTGGTCCCCGTCAGCGCGCTCATCGACGAGCTGTGGGGCCAGCGCCCCCCGCGCAGCGCACGCACCACCCTGCAGACCTACGTGCTGCAGCTGCGCGAGCTGATCGCCGAGGCCCTCGCCCACGGACCCGACGAGCGCTGCACCGCCAAGGACATCCTGGCCACCGTCCCGGGCGGCTACCGCCTGCACACCCGCGGCGGCCACGTCGACTACCGGGAGTTCGACCAGCGCGCCGGAGCCGGCTACCGGGCCATGGACGCCGAGGACTACGCCGGCGCCGCCCGCCGGCTCGCCGACGCCCTGTCCCTGTGGAACGGCCACGCCCTGACCGACATCCAGGCCGGCCTCCTCATCGACACCGAGATCAAGCGCCTGGAAGAGGCCCGGCTGTGCGCACTGGACCAGCGCATCGAGGCCGACCTGCGCCTGGGCCGCCACCGCGAACTGCTGTCGGAACTGACGGTGCTGGTCAGCCAGTACCGCATGCACGAGAGCCTGCACGGACAGTTCATGCTGGCCCTGCACCGCTCCGGCCGGCGCGGCGAGGCCCTCAACGCCTACCAGCGCCTGCGCAGCACCCTCGTAAACGAACTGGGCCTGGAACCCTCCGCCGCTCTCAGCCGCCTGCAGCGCTCCATCCTCGTCGCCCGCCCCGAAGCCCCGGCCACCGCCACCGCCGCCCCTGCCGCCGGCACCGCCACCGGCACCGGGACAGCCACCGGCAGCCGGCTCGTCACCCGCTGACCCCCCGGGCCTCCCAGGCCCCCGGGCCTCCCGGGCCTCACAGGCCCCCGGGCCTCACAGGCCCCCGGGCCTCACAGGCCCCCGGGCCTCACAGGCCCCCGGGCCTCACAGGCCCCCGGGCCTCACAGGCCCCCGGGCCTCACAGGCCCCCGGGCCCACAGGCCCACAGGCCCCCGGGCCTCCCGGGCCCCAACAGCCCCCGGCGCAACGGGCTTTCGGTCCCGGGCCTTCCCGGCCTCACGTCCCCTACGGGTGGGCCGGGAGCCCGCAGACCGACGCCCCTGCCGGCGGCCAGGACCGCAGGGCTCCACGGGCGGCCGGGGCAGGCCCCCGCACACCACGTACCACCAGGGCCCCAGGGTCCACGGCTCCGCCAGGCCGCCAGTACTGACAGGATCATCGCTCCACCGGGGCCACCGGGGCCACCGGGGCCCCCGGGGGCACGGCTCCGCCAGGCCGCCAGTACTGACAGGGTCACCGCTCCAGCAGGCCACCGGGGTCCCGCAGGGCCCATGGCTCCAGCAGGCCACCGGCGTTCACCGGATCACGGCTGAAACGGCGCCGGCGCCCGCCGGGTCACGCCTCGCGCGGGCCGGACAGGCTCACGGGTTGCGGGCCGGCTCGTGGGCCGTGAGGCGGGCGAGGCGGGCCGACAGCTCGCCCTGTTCCCGGCGCAGCAGCTCCACCTGCCGGCGCACCCGGGCCAGTTCCGCGCCCAGCGCCCCCGCCCCCTCGGCCTCCGCCGGAGGCGGTGCCGGCGCCGGTGCCGCGTCGGCGGGGCCCGGCGGGTGCAGGGCCGCCTCCCGGCACCCGCGCAGCACCGCACCCGGCGCCACCCCCAGGTCACGGGCCAGCCGCCGGCGCGCCCGGTCGTAGGTGCCCAGCGCCTCCGCCCGCCGCCCCGCACCCAGCAGCGCCGCCATCAACTGTTCGTAGAACCGCTCCCGCAGCGGATGAACGGCCACCAGCTCCTGCAGCTCCCCGGTGATCTCCGCACCGCGGTTGGCCCGCAGACTGGCGTCGAACAGCAGCTCCCACGCCAGCAGCCGGCTCTCCTCCCACAGCGCCGCACCCGCCGAGCACACCGGCCCCTGCCCGCAGCCGTGCAGGGCAGGCCCCCGCCACAGCGCCAGAGCCTGCCGCAGCACATCCGCCGCCCGGCCCGGCGCCCTCGCCGCCAGCGTCCCCGCCCGCGCGGCCAGCCGCTCGAAACGCTGCGCGTCGGTGGCCGCGGACCCCAGCCGCAGGACGTAACCCGGCGGGCACGTCTGCACCCACCCCCCGGCCGGCGCCCCGCACGGGGACACGGGCGCCGCCAGCAGCCGCCGCAGCCGCGCCACATGGGCCTGCAGCGCGTTGGCGGCGTTCGCCGGGGGACACGCACCCCACAGCTCCTCCACCAGGCGCTCGCTGGGCACCACCTGGCCGGCCCGCACGATCAGCGCACCCAGCAGCGCCCGCTGCTTGGCGCCGGCGGGAACGATCCGCGCACCGGCCCGCTCGCCGTGAATCTGAACCGGCCCAAGAATCCGAAACTCCATCTCGCCCTTGCCCGGGAAACACCTCCGCCGCACCCGCCGACCCGGGGGCGCGGCCCTGATATTTCCCTCACGAATAGCAGATGCACTTCCTTGTGCCCGGACAGTAGCCGACCCCCGTTTTCGGCGCACGATTCCCCAGCCGCCCGCAAACCGGCATGGAAAAATCCTCGAGCAGCCACCCGCCACCCGCCACCGCCACCCGCCACCCGCCACCGCCACCCGCCACCCGCCACCCGGAGCGCCCCGCCCGCCCCCGGCGGGCGAGACGCCCGCAGCACCGCGGGGCACCCCGCCCCGCACCCCCACCGCACCGGCCGCCCCGCCCGCACCCCCGGCCACTCCCGCCCGCACCCCGGCCGCCCCCGGCCCGCACCCCCTGGCGCCCCCGCACGGCCCGGGCCCGGCACGAAAAAGGAAGCGCCCGCCGCACGGCCGTATACCGGGTGGCCGGAACGCTTTTACGTCGCCACTTGCCGTGCGGAACGAGACATACTCGAGCCGCTCTCGCGCCCCGGTGCAAGAAACGTCCGGTTCCTCTTGCCGCAGAGTGGCGGGAATGACACGGGAACGCGGAACGCGACAGTATCTAAACGCTCTATCAACGGCTCAGAACCGACCGCCCTGACAACTTGCGGAGGGAATCGTGAAAATACAAGTCCTGGGTGCGTTGAACGCCGAATTCAATGGAATCTCGGTCGTGCCCACCGCAGGCAAGCCCCGGCAGATCCTGTCGCTGCTCGCCCTGTGCCCCGGCCGGGTCGTACCGGTCCCCACCCTCATGGAGGAGATCTGGGGCACCGAACTGCCGCAGAGCTCGATGACCACCCTGCAGACCTACATCCTCCAGCTGCGCCGCCTGCTGGGCACCGCCATGGGCCCGGACGTGCCGGGCTCGGCCAAGGACGTCCTCGCCACCCGCTACGGCGGCTACCTGCTGCAGGTACCCGCCGAGGCGGTCGACGCCTTCCAGTACGAACGCCTCGTCCAGGAAGGACGCCAGGCCTTCGAGGACGGCGAGGACGAACGCGCCGCGGCGGTGCTGCGCACGGCCCTGGACCTGTGGGACGGGCCCGCCCTGGTCGACGTACGGGTGGGACCCATCCTGGAGATCGAGGTGATGCGCCTGGAACAGAGCCGCCTGGTCACCCGCGAACGCCGCATCGACGCCGAACTGCGCCTGGGCCGGCACGTGGAGCTCATCGCCGAACTCACCGACCTGGTCGCCCGCCACCCCCAGCACGAAGGACTGCACTCCCAGGCGATGGTGGCCCTGTACCGCTCGGGGCGCCAGGCCGCCGCACTCGACGTCTACCGCAGACTGCGCCAGCGTCTCATCGAGGAACTCGGCGTCGAACCCTCCCCGCAACTGCAGCGGCTGCACCAGGCGATGCTCGCCGTCGACCCGCAGCTGGACGTCGCCGCCGGAGCCCGCCGCTCCTCGACGTTCGACCTGTACGCGGCATGACACCCCGTCCGCCGCGCACGGCACGGCCCGCCGGCCGCCCCCGGACCGCCCGGGGCGCCGGGTCGAGCGCCGCACGAGCCGCCGGGGCGAGGCTCACCCCGCACCCCGGCCCCCACCCGCTCCCGCTGCCGGGCCCGCAAGCGGGGGCGGGCCCGGCAGCCGCAGCGGGCCCGGGCCCGGGGGCGGGGGCGGGGGCGGGGGAGAGGCAGGAACCGGACAGCACACCCCACCCCACCGTGCCCGCACCCCACCGCACCGTGCACGCACCCCACCGAACCGTGCCCGCATCCCACCGCACCGTGCCCGGGCCCCGCCCGCCGCACCCCGGGCCCGGCCGCTCACGAGGAAGGCGACGGATGGCTTCGAGTTCCAAGGCCCGCCAGGAAGGGCCCGCCCGGGTCACCCTGGCCTGCCTCGCCCACGCCGGCGCCGGCGTGGCCAGCTACCGCGGCTGGGGCACAGCGGTCGGCGACGGCGTCGACGTGCACGCCCTGCCGCTGCCCGGCCGCGAGGCCCGCCGCCGCGAGCCCCGCCTGAGCGGCCGCACCGAACTGCTGGCCGACCTGATGCCCGGCCTGCTCGCCACCGCCCGCCGCGGCCCCTACGCCCTGTACGGGCACAGCATGGGCGCCCTGGTCGGCTACACCCTCACCCGGGCCCTGGCCGACGCCGGCGCGCCGCCGCTGTTCCTGGCGGTGGGCGCCTGCCCGCCCCCGCACACCACCACCGCCCTGGTCGACGGCGCGGACCTGCCCGACGAGGACCTGCTGCCCCTGCTCGACAGCATCGGCTCGCTGCCGCCGGGCGCCTCCGCCTCCCCCGGCGGGCTGTGGCGGCGTACCTTCCTGCCCGTCCTGCGCGACGACCTGCGCCTGGCCAAGTCCCTGCGCAACGCCGCCCTGGACCCGGTCACCGGAGGCCCCGTGGACGTCCCCGTCCTCGTCTTCGCCGGCAGCGACGACCCGCTGGCCGCCCCCGCCGCACTGCGGCACTGGCAGCAGTGGACCACCGACCTGATCGAACTGCACACCGTCGCCGGCGGCCACTTCTTCGCCAGCTCCCCGGGCCTGGCCCGGCACGTGGGCCGCGCCTGCCGCGCCCACAGCAGCGCCGCCGCGGCCGGAGGCGGCCGGTGAGACGCGTCGTGATCACCGGCATCGGAGTCGTCGCCCCGGGCGGGGTGGGCACCCGGAACTTCTGGAACCTGCTCACCGACGGCCGCACCGCCACCCGCCCCCTGACCCTCTTCGACGCCTCCGCCTACCGCTCCCGCATCGCCGCCGAGGTCGACTTCGACGCCGCCGCCCACGGCTTCGCCTTCGCCGACACCGAACACCTGGACCGCATCACCCAGTTCGCGCTCGTCGCCGCCCGCGAAGCCCTCACCGACAGCGGCGCGGGCGACCACCTCGCCCGCGACCCGCTGCGCTGCGCGGTCAGCCTGGGCACCGCGATCGGCTGCACCACCGCCCTGGCCACCCAGTACGCCGTCCTCAGCGACTGCGGCAACACCACCGACCTCGACCACACCGCGGCCGCCGCGTCCCTCTACGACTACTTCGTCCCCAGCTCGCTTGCGGCCGCCCTCGCCCGCGACTGCGGCGCCCAGGGACCCGTCGGCCTCGTCTCCAGCGGCTGCACCTCCGGCCTGGACGCCGTCGCCCACGGCGCCGACCTCATCCGCGAGGGCAGCACCGACCTGGCCGTCGTCGGCGGCGCCGAAGCACCCATCGCCCCCATCACCATGGCCTGCTTCGACCGCATCCGCCTCACCAGCAGCCGCAACGACGACCCCGCCACCGCCAGCCGCCCCTTCGACCGCACCCGCGACGGCTTCGTCCTGGGCGAAGGCGCGGCCGTCCTGGTCCTGGAGGAACAGGAACACGCCCGCCGGCGCGGCGCCGCCCCCTACGCCGAACTGGCCGCCACCGCCGCCCACAGCAGCGCCCACCACATGACCGCACTGCGCCCCGGCGCCCAGGAGATGGCCGCCGCCATCCGCGCCGCACTGGACCGCGCACGGCTCAACCCCGCCGACATCGACTACATCAGCGCCCACGGCGCCGGCACCCGCCACAACGACCGCCACGAGACCCACGCCTTCAAAGCCGGCCTGGGCCACCACGCCCACCGGGTGCCCGTCAGCTCCATCAAATCGATGATCGGCCACGCCCTGGGCGCCGCCGGCGCCCTCGACCTGGCCTCCGGCGCCCTGGCCATCCGCCACGGCGTCGTCCCCCCCACCGCCAACCTCCACGAACCCGACCCCACCTGCGACCTGGACTACACCCCGCTCATCGCCCGCCAGCAGCGCACCCACACCGTCCTGAGCGTCGCCAGCGGATTCGGCGGCTTCCACACCGCCGCCGTCCTCACCCGCCCCCACCTGGGGCAGGCGGCATGAACCACGCCCCCGGCCCCCGCCCGCACCGTACCGGCCCGCCCCGCCCCCACCAGGTACTGGTCACCGGCATCGGCATCGTGGCCCCCAACGGCCTGGGCGCCCCCGCCTACTGGGACGCCCTGCTCACCGGCCGCAGCGGCATCGGCCCCCTCACCCGCTTCGACGCCTCCTCCTACCCCGTGCGCATCGCCGGCGAGATCACCGCCTTCACCGACGCCGACCACATCCCCAGCACCCTGCTGCCCTCCACCGACCGCAGCACCCGCCTGGCCCTGGCCGCCGCCCGCGAAGCCCTCGACGACGCCGGCACCGACCCCGACGACCAGGCCCTGCACCAGGCCGGGGTCATGACCGCCAGCTCCGCCGGCGGCGCCGAGTACGGACAACGCGGCCTGGCCGCCCTGTGGAGCAAGGGCGCCGCACACGTCAGCGTCTACCAGTCCTTCGCCTCCTTCCACGCCGCCGCCCCCGCCCAGATCTCCATCCGCCACCGGCTGCGCGGCCACGGCTCCGCCCTCATCAGCGAACAGGCCGGCGGCATCGACGCCCTCGCCCGCGCCCGCCGCCACATCCAGGGCGGCGCCCCCCTCATGGTCACCGGCGGCATCGACTCGACCCTGTGCCCCTGGGGCTGGGCCGCCCACCTCGCCGACGGCCGCCTCAGCCCCCACCCCGACCCCGCCCGCGCCTACCGGCCCTTCGACACCGACGCCGACGGCCACACCGTCGGTGAAGGCGGCGCCCTGCTGGTCCTGGAGGACGCACGCCGCGCCCGCCGCCGCGGCGCCACCGGCTACGGCACCGTCGCCGGCTGCGCCGCCACCTTCGACGGCCCCGGCCGGCCCCGCCTGCGCGAAGCCGCCGAACTCGCCCTCGCCCAGGCCGGCCTGACCCCCGCACAGATCGGCGTCGTCTTCGCCGACGGCGCCGGCGAACGCGCCGCCGACCGCACCGAGAGCCACGCCCTGACCACCCTGTTCGGGCCCTACGGCGTCCCCGTCACCGTGCCCAAGACGATGACCGGACGCCTGGGCGCCGGAGGCGCCGCCCTGGACCTGGCCACCGCCCTGCTCACTCTGGCCGCAAGGATCGTGCCGCCCACCACCGGCACCGCACACCTCGCCGACGACTGCCCCCTGGACCTCGTCACCACCCCCCGCCCCCTGCCCCACCTGAAGACCGCCCTCGTCCTGGCCCGCGGACGCGGCGGCTTCAACTCCGCCGCCGTACTCCAAGCCCCCACCCCCTGACTCCCAACCCCCAACCCCCAACCCCCGGCCCCCCGGCCCAACGTCCTCCGGCCCAACGTCCTCCGGCCCAACGTCCTCCGGGCCACCGCACCGGCGGCGGGCCCTCGGGAGCCCTGGAGGGGCAGGCCGCACGGGGCCCGGGAGCGGCCCGCACGGGGCCCGCGGCCGGGGGCTAGGCCGCGCCGCGGTCCCTGCCGGAGCGGCGGCCGCCCAGCTCACGGGCCAGCCGCCGCTCCAACGGCGTCAACGGCACATCACCGCGCACCCGTTCGGGATGACCCGGCGGCGGCTGCTGCCACACCTCCCGCGGGCGCACCTCCTCATAGGGCGCCGTCTCCCCGCCGATGCACAGCCGCCCGTAGGTGACCAGCCCCTCCCACAGACCGCGCACGAACCGGCGCGGACGAAAGCGCCGACGAAAGAACCCCACCCCGCCACCTCCCTGTCCCACCGCATCCCCCGTGACCGGCGCGCCGCCCCCCGGGGGAGGGGACGGGCGGCGCACCACCGGCCGCCACCGTCCGCCCGCCCCCTCAAGCGCTCCCCGCGCGCCACTGGAGCAGGAGCACCGGCACACCCCCCGCCCCGCGCGGCCCGCGCGGCGACCTGCTCCAGAGGGATTCGAGCCGGGCCCGGGCCGATCCCGAGCGGTTCCGGACAGGGTCGACGAAGAGCCGCAGCACAACGGGCCGCCGCGCCCGCCCCCGCAGGACCGCGGCATGCGCGGTCGGCCAGGGACCCGGCACGGCGGCGACGCCTTGGACGACGGAGGGTGTGGACGATGCCGGATGCGCGAGTGCACCGCAGTGCCTGTGAAGTGAACGTTCCGGCCCCGGCCGGAGTGCTGTACGGCCTGATAGCGGACGCCACCGTGTGGCCGCTGTTCTTCTCCCCGTGCCTGCACGTCGAACAGCTCGACTTCGACGGCACCCGCGAGAGACTGCGCATGTGGGCACTGGCCGGCGACCGCGTCAGCTCCTGGGTCTCCCACCGGCACCTGGACGTGGCGGCCCACCGCGTCCGCTTCCGCCAGGAACTGCCCTCACGCCCCATCGAGTCGATGAGCGGCACATGGAGCGTGCACACGGCCGGCGAAGTCAGCCGGGTACGCCTGGAACACGCCTTCACCGTCACCGGCGACGACCCCGCCCACGCCGCCTGGGCCCTGCAGGTCACCCGCGCCAACAGCCGCGCCCAGCTCGACGGCCTGGCCCGCCTCGCCCAGCGCTGGACCCACCTGGACGACCTCACCCTCACCTTCGAGGACACCGTCAGGATCAAAGCACCCGCCGAGCTGGTCCTGGACTTCCTCTACCGCGCCGGGGACTGGCCCCAGGAACTGGCCTACACCCGCCCGGTGAGCGTGCTGGAGGACACCCCCGGCATCCAGACCCTCGCCCTGGACGGCCACGCCGCCACCGGCACCCGCGCCGTACGCATCAGCTTCCCCGGCGCCGGCCGCCTCGTGCACAAGCACCTGCACCCCCGCACCCCCCTGGCCGCCTACACCGGCGAATGGTCCCTGGACCCCCACCCCGCCGGAGTGGACGTGAGCGTGCGCCACAACGTGCTGCTCAGCGACGACGCCACCGGCCCCGACACCGCCCGCCGCGTGCAGGACGAACTGTCCCGCACCGCACGGCACGTCCTCGAACACGCCACCCGCCACGCCAGCGGCGCGGTAAGGGCCCTGTGACCGCCCCGGCCGGCCCGGCCCCCACCGGCACCGCAGACCGCACCCCCCACCCCGGCCCCCTCCCGCCCCCCGCACCCGCACCCGCACCCGCGCCTGCCGGTGCCCGGCACGGCTCGGCGCCGGCACACGACAAGGGCGAACCCGCCCGCGCCGCCCGGCTGGAGGCCGCCCTCGGCGACCCCTTCGACCCCCGAAACCCGAACGGACACCTGGCCCTGGTCCGCGCCGACGACGCCCGCCACAGCCCCCACGCCACCGAGGCCCTGCTCGCCCGCCACCGGCTCAGCGCCGAATTCGTCCCCCACGACCTCGGCGGCCGCCTCACCGACCTCGAACAACTCGCCCGCGTGCTGCGCCCCCTCTTCCGCCGCGACCTCGCCGCCGGCTACGGCTTCGGCGTCACCTCCCTGTTCGCCGCCTCCTCGGTGTGGACCGCCGGCGACCCGGCCCAGCGCACCGCCCTGGCCGGCGTCCTGCTCGGCGGCGGCCGCGCCGCGATCGTGCACCGCGAGGTCGCCCACGCCAACGCCATCCTGCGCCGCGAGGTCGCCGCCACCCCCGCCCCCGGCGGCGGCCACCTCCTCAACGGCAGCAAGGACGCGGTCATGAACGCCGACCGCACCGACACCTTCGTCGTCTACGCCCGCACCTCCCCGGGCCACGGACCCCACAGCCACTCCGTGTTCCTGCTGACCGGACCACCCGAGCGCGGCCAGGTCCAGCGCCTTCCCCGCGTCCAGATGCCCGGCATGCGCGGAGCCCGCTTCTCGGGCCTGCGCCTGAGCGACGTGCACCTGCCCGACAGCGCCCTGGTCGGCACCCCGGGCCAGGGCATCACCCTGGCCCTGCGCAGCTTCCAGATCAGCCACTGCCTCATCCCCGGCACCGTCCTGGCCGGCGTCGACGGCGTCCTGCGCCTGGCCGTCCGCGCCGCCACCGAGCACCGCCCCGGCCACCAGCCCGCCCGCCGCTGGCACAAAGCCCTCAGCGGAGTCTTCGCGGACCTGCTGGCCTGCGACGCCATGGCCGTCACCGCCCTGCGCGCTCTCAGCCTCGCCCCCAAAGACGCCTACCTCCTGGCCGCCGCCGTCAAATACACCATGCCCGACCTGCTGCGCGAGGACCTGGAGGAACTCGCCGCCGTCCTGGGCGCCCGCGGCTACGACCGCGGACCGCTGTACGGCGGCTTCCAGAAACTGGCCCGGGACCTGCCCGTGGCCGGCCTGGGACACTCCGGAACAGCCGTCTGCCAGGCCGTCCTGGTCCCGCAACTGGCCGCCCTGGCCCGCACCGCCTGGTTCCGCTCCGCCGAAGGGCCCGCCGAGCTCTTCACCCCCGGCGCGCCCCTGCCGCCCCTGGACCACACCCGGCTCACCCACTCGGGCACCGGCGACCTCCTGGCCGCCACCCTCATCGCCGCCGCCGAACGCCTCAGCACCCACAGCGCCGGGCCCCTGCACACCACCCTGGCCACCCTCGCCCGCACCCTCGTGGCGGAACTGCGCACCCTGCGCGACCGCTGCGCCCAGCTGCCCGCCTCCAGCACCGCCGTCGACCCCCTGGCCTGCGCCCTGGCCGACCGCTACGCCCTGCTGCTGTCCGCCGCCGCCTGCCTGGGCGTCTTCGAGGGCCAAACCGGCCACGACACCTTCCTCGCCGACCCCGCCTGGGCGGTCCTCGCCCTCAGCCGCATCGCCCGCCGGCTCGGCGCCCCGGTACCCGACCTGCCGCCCCAGGCCCAGCAGACCGTCCTGGCCGAAGCCCTGGACCGCTGCCGCCACGGACACAGTCTCGACCTGTACGCCACCGCCCTGGCCCACTGAACACCCCACCCCCCACCCGCACTTCACGCACCCCGGCCGCCACCGGCCGGGGAGCCGGCCGCACGGCCGGCCGCCCCGGCCCAGCCCGAGGCGGCCGGCGCGAGCACTCACACGCAGGGAGACGACGATGGACCGGGTCACGTGCGCCGTGCCCCTCCACGTGCCACGGCCCACCGGGCCCTGGCCCGGGGTACGGGAGAACCTCGCCACCCTCGGCAACGCGCTGGTCTGCACGACCTGGAGCGAATGGCTGCCCAGCGTGCTCACCACCCGGCGCCTGCCGCAACTGCTCGGCGCCGACTGGCCCCGCTACCGCCGCACCCCCGACGCGGCGGTCCGCTACCGCTTCGCCGCCTCCCGGCTGCTGATCAAGAACACCGCCGCCGCCGCCCTGGCCGTCCCGCCCGAACACCTCGACCTCGCCTACCGGCTGGGCGGACGCCCCTACCTGCGCGGCTTCGACCAGATCGAACTGAGCCTGAGCCACACCGGCGACCTGATCGCCGTCGGCCTCAGCCGCACCGGCCGCATCGGCGTGGACGTCGAGCCCGCCCAGCGCCCCCTGCGCCTGGACCTGCTCCAGCGCCAGGTCCTCACCCCCGCCGAGGCACGGGAACTGGACCTGCTGCCCGCCGGCCGACGCGCCGCCCGCGTCCTGCGCCTGTGGACCCAGAAAGAGGCCTACAGCAAAGCCCTCGGCCAGGGACTGCGCCTGGGCTTCAAGGAGTTCGGCTTCAGCGGCGGCCGGCTGTGCGCCCCCGACGGCACCCCCGTCACGGGCGGCGAATGGGGCTTCGCCACCTACCCCGTCATGGACCGCTACCTGCTCAGCGTCGCCTGCCACGACGCCGGCCTCAGCACCGCCGACGACACCTCCGCCACCACCATGCTCGACGAGGGCTTCCTCGCCGCCATGACCGACACCGCCCCACCCGACTGACCCCCGCCCCCCACCCACCCGCCACCCCCGGCCACCACCCCACACCGCCCCCGCCGGGCCCACCACCCCCGCCGCCTCGCACCCCCGGCCGGGACCAGCACCCAGAGCGCTCAACACCCCGCCGCGCAGCACCGTCGGACTCACCCCCGCAGGCCGCCCAACACCCGTAGGCGGCCCCACACCCGCAGGCCGCCCGGCAATCCGGTCCCCGGCCCCCGGCCGGTCCCCGGCCCCCGGCCGGTCCCCGGCCCCCGGCCGGTCCCCGGCCCCCGGCCGGTCCCCGGCCCCCGGCCGGTCCCCGGCCCCCGGCCGGT